>CAYQEC010000025.1:0-30613 GCA_964416425.1 uncultured Acidimicrobiaceae bacterium
TGGGAGGTCACTGTGCAGTCCCTCGCCGCGACCCCCCTCAGCTCACTCCGCTCGCTGGTCCCCCCTGATCCCAGGGGGGACGACAGAAGGACGCGATCCCCCCTCCGCGATTCTGTCACCCTCCCTGCTGTGCCCTCTCTCACCCTCCCTGCTGTGCAGGGAGGTTTCCTCCGCCGAAGGCGGAGGCGTCGTCGAGGCGCTAGCGCAGCTGGCGAACGAGTCGGGGAGGGTCACGGCGCAGTCCCGCGCCTCGGCAGGAACCGCGACCGGTTCAGCCGCCGACGATCAGCGACACGACGAGCATGAACGCCGTCCCCACCACGGTGAGGACGAGCCGAATCCCGGACGGTTCCCGATGCGCTTCGGCCAGCAGCTCACCGACGCCGATCATGAGGAAGATGCCGGCGTAGACGCCGAGCGCCAACCCGAAGACGTGGTTGGACAGCACCACCGCCGACCCGATGAGGGCGCCGATCTCCGGCGCGACGGCATCGAGCACCAGCCAGCGGCGGGCATGGCGGACGTCGCCCTCCTGGGCGAGCACGAAGGTGACGGTGTTCATGCCGTCGGCGAAGTCGTGGGCGACCACCGCCACCAGGATGAACACACCGAGCCGGGTGGAGAGGGCGAACGCGGCCCCGATCCCGAAGCCGTCGATGAGGGAGTGGATCGAGAGGGCAGCTGCCCCGAGGGCCCCGACCGGTTCGTGCGAGGCGGCCGTTTCAGGGTCGTCGCGATGGTGCAGCACGAGGAGTCGGCTGAGCACCAGGAAGAAGAGGAACCCCGCCCCCATCGCCACCCCGACGGTGCGGGGGGCGGTGGCGGAGGGGCCGAGCCGGGTCACCGCTTCAGGGGCCACCTCGAACAGCGCCACACCGAGCACGACCCCGCCGGTGAGCGCCATGAGGCTGTTGAGCCGGTTCCGCAGGCGGATGCCGACCATGCCCCCGATCAGGGTGGAGACCACAGGGAGCAGGCCGAAGACCGGGCCGAGTCCTCTCATTCGGGGGAGCCTACCCAGAGGCGGGGCATCCCTTCCTTCCCCACACCCTCCCTGCTGACCGGACGAGCCGGGGAGGGCCACCCTGCAACACCGCGACACGGCACCCCCCTCGGCTCAACGCCACCTGTGGTGGCGCCGCCTCCTTCGATGGCACTTTCGCCGGTCCCCCCTGAGACCAGAGGGGACGAGAAGTGCGACCCTACACCCCCCTTCTTCTCTCACCCTCCCTGCTGTGCAGGGAGGTTTCCTCCGCCGTAGGCGGAGGCGTCGCCGAAGCCGCCGAAGGCGAGCTGAGCCGGGAAGGGTCACCGTGCATTCCCCAACCCACACCCCCCTCGGCTCAACGCCACCTGTGGTGGCGCCGACACCTTTGGTGGCGCTTCGCCGGTCCCCCCTGAGACCAGGGGGGACGAGAAGAGAGGAGCCGACTCGTCACCCGGCGCCGAGGATCCTGCGGAGCCGGTTCTTCTTCAGGTTCTCCCGCACGATCCACTGCACGTCGCGGTCGTCGCTCTCCTGCCAGCGGGCGAAGCGGGCCAGGCCGGCGGCGGGATCGGCGGCGATGGCGACGCTCCAGCAGTACCCGAGACCCTTTCGCAGCGCCCGCAACTCGGGGAGGCGCCGCTGCTCCGCCGGTGCTGCGGCGACCGCGCCGGTAACGACATCGAGCAGATCGAGAACCCGCCGTACCACCTCGGGACCGCCGAGCAGGCGCGGCTCGCACGGGCCGGCCACGGCGGCCCGGCGCACCAGCCACGACGGGTCCTCGGCCCAGCGGCCGGCGATGGTGAGCATGGCGTCGACGTCGACGGCGCCGAGGCGCTGCAGCGCCATGGCAACGGCTTCCCGGACCCGCCATCGCTCGTCGCCGGCGAGCCGGTGCAGGGTGGGTTCGACCGATCGGTCACCGTCGGCGAGGACTCTGCCGAGGCCGACCGCGCCACACGACGCCAAGTACTCGTCCTCGCTTGCGGCGTAGCGGTGGAACCGCCCCGCATCACCCTCGTCTGCCACGGCCTGGATCAACTCCAGGTTGCCGCGGGGCCCGGGAAGCCCGGAGTGTTCGGCGAGGAAGGCGTCCCAGTCGGCGGCGGGCAGGCGGGAGAGCTGCGCTCGGTAGTCGTCGATCTTGCTCATGGCTGCCTCCGCCGATCGTCAATCGGGAATCAGGACGTCGTCGAGGTAGACGGCGAAAGCGTCGGTGTGTGGCATGTCGAATCCGAGCGCCCGGGCCGTCGCCCGCATCTGGTCGTGGTTGTACTTGGCCTCGGCGAGGCTTTCGGCGGCGTGGGCGGTGTAGCGCTGCATGCTCTCGTTCTTGCGGTAGAGGCGACGGAAGATGGGGATGAGGAGCCACAGCGGCCACGACATGTAGCGGGCGTCCGGGTACTTCTTGATGTCCGCGCCCCGGCGGCGGCACAGCTCGAGTAGCTCCCGGGTGGAGAGGAAGCCCTCCCGCAGCAGGGCACGGTCCCGCAGCATCGCCTCCATGTCGTCATGCTTCGGGAAGCCGGCCCACAGTCCCACCGCCAGGGCGTTGTGAACCCAGAGCCAGTGCAGGATCTGATCCTGGACGTCGGGTTCCATGTCGGCGCCGGCGAAGAGGGCGGAGACGGCGGCGAGTCGTTCATCGGATCCGCCCTCGACCTTGCCGAGGTGGACCTCGGGCCCGAGGTTCGTCCAGTACAGCTCGTCGCGTTGGGTGCCGCCGCCGTCCGGGTACCCCAGAAGGTAGCGGTCATGCGGCAGATGTCGATCGATGAAGCCGGTACCTTCCCAGTTGGCGGCGAACACGAGGAAGGTGGCGTCGCCGCAGCGGGGGGCGAGTTGGCGGAGCGCCGCCTCGGCCTGATACGAGTTGGTGGGCACGATCACCAGCTCGATGGCGTCGTCCGGCGACACGTCCTCGATGCAGCTGAGCCGGTAGGTGGTGACGAGGTCGTCGGGATGCCCTTCCCGCTCGTCGAGCAGGTCCAGCTCGACACCGCCGGCGCACATGCCCGTCCTGCCGGGCCGTACGAAGTGGGTGACTTCCTCACCGGCCTCCGACAGCGCCCACCCGTAGATGACGCCGATCACGCCGGTGCCCACGATCAGAGTCCGCATCTCAGCCCTCCTTCCGAAGGCCGGTTGGCCGGCCGGCCGTCCCATCGCCCCGCCCCACCCGGCGCAGCGCCGGGTCCACCGCAACGATAGGACGGTGCGGGGATCCTGCGACCTCGCACCCCCCGCAACGACGCGGGCTCACGGTCAGAGGCCGCTGGGATTGCCGGCCGAGAGAACGCCACTCGCCGCCAGCCGACCTGACTCCGATGCCTTGCCACGCAGGATGTACTCGAAACCCGCCGCCACGGTGGCGCCGAGGAACGGCCCGACGACGTAGATCCAGAAGTCGGTGAGGTCCCCGGCGATCGCCGCCGGCGCCAATGACCGGGCCGGGTTCATCGATGCGCCGCTCACCACCCCAGCCCACAGGCCAGCGAGCCCGATGTAGAAGCCGACCGCGATCGCAGAGTTGGCGCCCACATTCCGAGGACCGAAAGCCGTCCCCAAGATGACGCTGACCAGCCCCAACGTCAGCAGCGCCTCGGTGAGCATGGCCACCCACGGCTCGATCCCCTCCCCGACCACGGTGGCGCCGTTGACGATCCCGCCAAAGAGCCACTGCAGCACGGATGCGGCGAGGAACGCACCGGTCAACTGGGCAACGACATAGCCGGCAACACGATTCCAGGGGAAGTCGCCGCGGAGGGCGAACGCCCACGTCACGACCGGGTTCAGGTGGGCTCCCGACACGGTGCCCATGAAGTAGATGATTCCCATCACCATGAAACCGGGGGCCATCACCTTCATCCCGAGCGTGATGTCTCCCCCGATCTCCAGCGCCCCGACGACGCCTCCGCCGGCTGCGACCAGGACGAGCAGGAACGTACCCCACAGCTCACCGAACAGCCGCCGGTACTCGTAGTTGGGGTCCTCGAACTCGGCGACGCCCAGCAGATCACGCTCGAGCACCTCGGCAACGAGACGGGCGCGACCGCTGCGTCCCACCGCTCCGGAACCGGCGACGGATCCACCCGGGCGTGACTCGGCCGCCGAAGCCTCCCCGGGTTGCAGTGCGTCATTCACGACATCCTCACCTCCTCCTCGAGATCCGCGATTCCATCGACTGTGCTCGGCGCTCGGGCCAAACGATACGCACCGCACCGTCGACCCGGCCCGACGAGCCGGCCAGTCCGGGTGCCGGGCAACGTCCACGCCGTCCGTGCAGCCGGGGGAGCCGGGCAAGGCCGATGCTCAGCTCCCCCAGTAGGCGCCTGATGCCAATCGTCACTTACCCTGCTGTGCGCCTTTGTCACCCTCCCTGCTGTGCAGGGAGGGTCGAAGAACGAGCCGAAGGCGAAGTGATTCGGGGAGGGTCACCCCACAGTCCCCCACCGCGACCCCCCTCGGGTCGAACGCCAGCTTCGCTGGCGCCCCCCCCGGTCCCCCCTGATCCCAGGGGGGACGAAAGAAGACCCAGGGGAGACGACAGCGGCGACCAGGTAACAGCAAGGACTACAGGGTCACGTCGACGCTGCCGGCGCCCGCCGTCGCCACCGTGAATCCGGCCCGGCGCTCCTCTGCCGTCACCTCGTAGTCGCCGAGGAACCCCCGGAACGTCACCTTGCCTTCGTCGTCGGTGCGCATCGTGGTGGGGGTGAACCACCACTCCCCCTTCACCAGCCCCAGCAGCGCCTCGTAGGCGGGTTTGGGCGACAGGTCCTGGCGGAGGTACCCGGAAGGGGCGTTGAGCCAGGCCCCGTCCCGCAGTCCCCAGTTGGTGATCGCCCCCACCTGGGGATGGGCGAACAGGGCCGAATACATCTCGACCGCCTCGGCCGCCTGCCGCTCCTCCCCCTCCGGCGTCGACGGCCACTCGTCGACCTGGTAGTCGTTGAGGTCGACGATCTCGGCCGGCATCAGGTGGCCGGAGACGAGCGACAGCTCGGTGAAGTGCAGCGGCAACCCGAAGCGGGAGAAGCGCTGCAGCACGTCATGGAGCTTCTCCAGGCCCCAGTAGCCCTGGTGCATGTGGGACTGGAGACCGATGGCGTCGATCTCGATCCCGGCCTCGAGGCAGCCTTCGATAAGATGCTCGAAGTCGGCCGACATGTCGAAGTCGTTGAGCAGCAGAGTGGCATCGGGGTTGGCGGCCCGGGCCGCCTCGAACATGGTGCGGACGATGCCGACCCGCCCCAGTTCCTTGGCGATGCGGGTGATGCCGTTGTCGTAGCGGTCGAAGATCGGCATGATCACGACCTCGTTGAGGACGTCCCACATGTCGATGGCGCCGGCGAAGTCGGTCACGTCGCGGCGGATGCGCTCGGTCTGGGCGTCGACGATCTCGGTGTTGCTGAGGTCGAGCAGCCAATCGGCCGTGAGGGTGTGCCAGCACAGCGGGTGGCCCTTGACCGAACAGCCGAGGTCGCCGAACCAGCGGGCCGCCGTCAGGATCCGCTGCGTGTCGGGATGGCCCCGCTCCGGCTCGAAGCCGGCCCAGTAGAACGGCAGCGTCACGAAGTTGTAGAGGTCGGCGAACCGGTCCCGGTAGACCTCGTCGGCGGCCCGCTGCTCACCGGCGACCTCGCCGTTGGCGAGCGGGATCAGGTCGAACCCCTGACTCCCCCACAGGAAGCGGTGGCGGCGCTGGGCCACCTCCACCTCCCGGTTCGCCACCGGCGACCCGTCCTCGGTGACCGTCAGCGTCACCGAGGCGGTGCGGACATCCCTGATCTGCTGGTCGATGCTCACGTCGAATCTCCTGTCGAGGCGCCGCAGCCCAACCTACCGCGGCCGGCAGGGCGCCGTGGCCTCGCAGTCTCTCGACGTCCTCTCACGCTCCCGTTCAGAGAGGGCCGCAACGCGGGAGGGGGCCGAATGAAGGAAGAACGCGCCTCGCCGGTCCCCCCTCACCGTCTTCTCACCCTCCCTGCTGTGCAGGGAGGTTTCCTCCGCCGTAGGCGGAGGCGTCGCAGAGGGAGCCGAAGGCGAGTTGATCCGGGGAGGGTCACGCCCAGTCCCTCAGCCCACACCCCCCTCGGCTCGCTCGGCTCCTCCGGAGCTGCCTCGCCGGTCCCCCCTTTTGCCAAGGGGGGACGAGAAGAAGGGGGCCGATACTGCTATCACTCGCTCTGGGATCGTTGCAGTCGCTCGAGCTGGTCACGGTCTGCCAGCGTCCGGCGCCTACGGGACCGGTAGATCAGCCCGACCAGCTCGTCGAGCACGACGCCGACCAGCAATGCGCCAAGGATCACCACGATCAGCGGCGTCGAGAAGTCCCAGCCGAGGAACTTGATGGTGGTACTGGCGGTGTTCTGAGCGGCCAGGATGACGATCCCGGCTGCCAGCACGATACCGACGATGAGCCCCCAGAAGAGCCCGGTGCCCACAAACACGCGCTCCTTCGTCTCAGGCTCGGTCTTCGTCTCAGGCTCGGTCTTCGTCTCAGGCTCGGTCTTCGTCTCAGGCTCTGTCTTCGCGTCGCGCGTCGACGAGCCGCCCTGGTCTCCCCCGTCGACGTCGGTCATTCTGGGATGGTTCATGGTGTGCTCTCTCCCTGCTCATTTGCCATCGATGGGCGGAGGCGCCTTCCATTGGAATCGGCCATACTCGCTCACTCCTCGCGACGGGCTACCCACAACGCATCATACGCAATTCACCGAGCCGGCCCCTGTGAGCCGACGCCCCCGGAGGGATCTTCGGTAAGGTGGCCTCCGACTCTCGGACAAGCGCACTGGAGGAATCGTGAGCACCACTGCCTGGATCGTCCTCATCGTCGTCCTGGTCATCGTCCTCGGTGGCGGGTTCGGCTACCGCCGGCGGCGTTGAGGCTGAGTGACCGCTCGGTAGGTCGCACACCCCGCAGGATGCCGGCCGCCTGGCCGGCTGACAGGTGACGGCCCACCCGTCTGGCGGTAGCTGCATCAACCCAGAGCGCAACCGGCATGCCGCCTGGTTCTCGAGCCGGTGAGTTCGACCGCGGCGGCTGGGAGCCAAGCGCCCGTCGGGTGGCCCGTACTACCGTCCTCCGGAGACAAAGGAGGAAACAGCATGGCTCGGAAGTGGGGAGCATCCAAGCTCCTGCTCGCGGCAGCAGTAGTGGCCTTCGTATTGGTCGCGTTCGATGTCGAGATCGGTGACCTGAACCTGACCGCCATCGGCCTGGCACTGGGCTTCGGAAGCTTCATCCTCTAGGACCGACTCCGTCCGCCCGCACTCACCCTCGGGGAAGCCGTCCTCGCTGTCCGGGGACGCGCGGCAGCTTCAGCGGCGCCGGGCCCCGGTGGGTGCCGTCGCCTTCTGTTGACCGCGTCCGTCAGTCGGTGGTGGTGGTGCCGTCCTCCTCGGTGGCGATCCGGTCGACCACCGTGGTCGGGAAGGCCAAGGCGGCGAGCAAGCCTACGACACCGATGACGATGTAGAGGACGCCGAGCTCACGGCCTCCTCCCAGGGCCGAGTCGAAGGCGTCCGGCTCGATGGCGACGATCGCTCCGAAGGCAACCGCGATCAGGCTGAGCCCGATCAGAGCGCCACGGACACCGGAGGAAGCGGCCGCCGCGAGGAAGAGCAACCCGGCGACGATATCGATCAGACCCATCAGCGCGGTGTGGTCGAAGGCGAGCACGGTCGTGGTCTCGTCGGTCCAGGACGAGAGCCCGACCCGGGCCAGCGCCACACCACCGATGACCACGAGGACCAGGCCGATGATCCCGGCAACC
Organism: uncultured Acidimicrobiaceae bacterium; assembly: GCA_964416425.1. Taxonomy (GTDB): domain Bacteria; phylum Actinomycetota; class Acidimicrobiia; order Spongiisociales; family UBA5794; genus CAYQEC01. Next base: position 7,765 of record CAYQEC010000025.1, read on the forward strand.
ACCTGCGCCGGGCTGATGACTCGCCGGTCAACCGTGCGACGGCGCCGGCGGACCTCGTGGGTGCGTTCAGGATCAGTCATGTCTCACCCTCCTCTGGGACGTGCAACCGGGGTGCTACTCGACTCCAACAGCTCCCGTGCCTGGGACCGTGGCGGCCCCTTGCGTGGGCAAGGCGTCGCAAGAACAAGGATAGGAGATGGAAGGAACCGCCCGCGGGTCTGGTCTGGGAGCGAGCTCGCCGAACGCCGCGCCATCAGCCACTACCGCCGGCGGTCTCGCGCCGAACCCACCAGCGGATAGACGTCACTCGACATCGAGCGAAGGCTCCCGAGGTCGCCCGCTGCCACGCCGCCGACTGTACCGTGCCGAACCGCCGCCGGGTCGAGTGATATCTGGCACGGAGGACACGACTCGGGCGACAGAACCCATGCCCAGGTTCTGCGCGACATCCTCCTTGCCGACCCCGCCTTGCAACGGCGGCCGGCGCAGACCGCCACTCGGACACGTCGATCCGGGACGTGACGGGAATCGCTTCGTCAGGCAACCACACCGCCCTCAGTAGGGTTCGGGTTCCACACCAGCGGGCGTGCCCGGACGCAGCCGAACGAGGGCATGGCCAGGCGATCACGAAAACGGAGCAACGTGCGATGACCACGCTCGGATACCAGATACCCAACTTCACCTATCCGGACGTCGGCCCCGAGCGGCTCTTCGAGACCGTCGCCCACCAGGCGCAGGAGGCGGAGGCTTCGGGCTTCGACACGGTGCTGGTGATGGACCACTTCTTCCAGCTCCCCGGCCTGGGTGAACCTGACCGCTACATGGTCGAGTCCTACACCCTGCTGGCCGGCCTGGCGCGGGAGACCTCCGTGGTCCGGCTCGGCACCCTCGTCACCGGCAACACCTACCGGTATCCGCCGGTGCTGGCGAAGACCGTCACCGCACTCGACATCGTCTCGGGCGGCAGGGCCCAGCTCGGCATCGGCTCGGGGTGGTTCGAGTTGGAGCACGATGCGTTCGGCATCGAGTTCGGCACCTTCACCGACCGCTTCGAGAAGCTGGAGGAGGCGCTCCAGATCATTATCCCCATGCTGCGCGGCGAGTGTCCCACGTTCCACGGCAAGCACTACCAGGTGACCGAGGCCATCAATCAGCCGCCCCCGATCAGCCGGATCCCGGTCATGATCGGCGGGGCCGGGGAGAAGAAGACGCTGCGGATGGTGGCCCAGTACGCGGACGAGTCGAATCTGATCTGCGCCCCGGCAGACGTCCCGCGCAAGCTGGAGGCCCTGGCCGGCCACTGCGATCGGCTCGGCCGGGACCGCAGTGAGATCACCGTGACGTGGCAACGCAGCGCATGCATCGCTCCGACGATGGAGGAGGCGGAAGCGGAGCTGACTGCCTACCTGACGGAGCGCGGCATCGACGTCACCTCGCTCGACAATGAGCAACGTGCCGCGATTCTCGGCAGGTTCCACTTCGGCGACCCCGACACGGTCGGCGAGGCCTTCGCCCGTGACCTGGAGCGCGGCGTCGACGGCTTCACCGTCAATATGCCCGCCAACGGGCACATCCCCGGAAGGGTCACCCTGCTCGGCGAGACCCTGGCGCCACTGTTCGACTGAGCCGGCGCCCCTGCCGCGCCTCCTCTCACCCTCCCTGCTGTGCCCTCCTATCACCCTCCCTGCTGTGCCCTTCTGTCACCCTCCCTGCTGCGCCTCCTGTCACCCTCCCTGCTGTGCAGGGAGGGTCGGCGAAGCCGCCGAAGGCGAGCTGAGCCGGGGAGGGTCACGGTGCAGTCCCGCACCTCGAAGCCGCCGAAGGCGAGCTGAGCCGGGGAGGGTCACCGGGAAGTCCCCCACCGCACCAGAGCCTCGCGCCCCCTACGGCACCTCGACGGCGCACGGCAGTCCGGCGACCGACGCCAGCGGGCGGTCGGTCGTCACCAGAGTGGCCTCGAGGACGACGGCGAGGGCGACGTAGGTGGCGTCGTAGGCGGAGACCCGGTCTCGCAGCGACCAGACGATGGGGAGCAACGGCTGGTGGGGGTGGCGCCGGATGTCGGCCTGCTGCAACACCCGCAACGCGCCAAGAGCCCTTGGCGCGTCGACCCGGCCAGTGGCGACGAGGCGGCGCAGGGCGCTGGCGACCTCGACATCGAGCAGATGCGGGGCGTGGAGATCCTCGCCGGCGAGCCGGTCGAGCACGCCTCGTTGTCCGTCGACGGCGTCGAGGAACGCCGAGGCGTCGACGACGATCACGTGCCGCTGCGTCCTGCCCGGACCGCAGCGGCCGCCTCACCCTGACGCAGCACCGGGTCGTCTGCCAGTTCGGCTACCAGCTCCCCGAGAGGGCGGTGGGCTGCGACGCGGGCCAGTTCGGCATTGAGGAAATCCGAGAGGCTCATCCCGGCCCGAGCGGCCCGAACCTTCAATTCCTGATGCACGTCGTCGGGGACGTTTCGGATCTGGATCATCTTGCTCACCCTCTCAGGCTACTGCATGTGATCCACATGTGCCCATGTGAGAGACATGCGAACCGTACCGAGGAGGTGTGACATGCCGCCGGCGTCACGAACCGTCGTCCCGGCACGATTGCCTGGGATGACCTGGAGTACGGAGGTAGGGTTGCCCAGCCAGCGACGGGAGCCGGGAAGGTGCACAACGGTCTGTTCATCATCGGGCTGATTGCGATGACGGCATGGCGCGGGTCCAGTTCCGCGCTGGTGTCATAGGTAAGCCGAGATGGCCGCGGTTGACATGGCGCGACCGAGAGGGGGACACATGGCCGGTTCCGTTGTTGCCGAACGCCAGGCGGGGCAGACCCGAGCAACCGGGGTTCGGTCGAAGTGGCTTGGCGACCGGGCTCATCGGGTAATCGCGAGGCTCTACATCGATTCGACGTGGCCGCATTGGGTGCACTGCCACCGGCTGCCGGAGCGGAGCTTCCATTCGCGGGGGCGCCAGTTTCACCTGTGTGCGAGGTGCACCGGCCTGTCGGCCGGGGGTGCGCTTGCGATTCCCCTCGTGCCGGTCCTGTCGCTCGACCTGTCGTGGGTAGTCGCCGCCGTGGCGGTCCTGGTGATCGACGGCGTCACCCAGATGGCAGGCCTGCGCACCAGCACCAACTCGCTGCGTTTCGCCACCGGCCTCGCCGCCGGGTTCGTGGTGGGCGTCACCGCGTTGGGTGTCCTCGCCCGGGGAGGGTGGTCATGAGGATTCTCCTCGCAAGTGATGCGGGCGTAGCCCTCGCCTGGGTCGCCATCATTGGACTCGTCATCCTGGTCCTGGTCAGCAGCCAGTCACTTCAACGGAACCGTCTTCAGCACATCGCCGACGAAGCCAAGGCTCGGCTGAGCACTCGCCCCGCCGCACCCCGGTACGAGACGTTCGAGTTCCCCAACTCCACCGCCGGTCAGGCAACCAAGAACACCGTGCTGGCCAACGCGTCGGCGCTCGGCTGGACGGTGGTGTCCGAGACGATCACCCCCGGACAGCTCAGAGGCGGACAGGCCTGTTGCCTCGCGTGTATCTGGCTCCCTCTCGCGTTCCTCGCCGGCCGGACTGAGGGAACCATCACTGTCACCCTCGCCTGGAACCCACAGGGTTAGCCGTCGGCAGGGAGGAGCCGGAAGGGCCGTCCTTTGCTGTTGCGAATGGCCCGGAAATGGCGCAAATCCAGGGTGAGGATGTCAACGGTGCGGTGGCGCTCCGCCAGCACGACGACCGAGGCGCCGGCGGCTCCGATCACGAGATCCCGGTACCGATCTGCGACGCGGCGAGCCGCGGCGATGTCGCCGGAGTCGAAGGGAGCGAGGTGGTAGGCGCCAGCGGTGACATCGTCGAGCATCGCCAGCTCGGCGTCCTGGCCGAGCTTCCGGGATACCAGGTAGTCGAGTTCGGCGAGGACGAACGGTGAGAGGACGACCCTTCACCCCAGAAAGTGCAGCCCCGTCCAGGCCCAGGCGGCGAAGAGCCCGAGCCGGCCCGACCGGGTACACAACGCCCACCCCACCATCGTGCCGAAGGTGGGAACCGCGGCCCTGCCGCGCCGGGCAGCCACCCCGAGGGTCACACCCCCACAGGCGAGGACCCCGTAACCAAGGAGGGTGATCGCCCGGCTCTCATGCGCGGCGCACCAGGGCCCGGCCGGCGAAGGCCGGCCTGCTGCGACACCGCGGTGCGGCAGACTCGTTTGCAGCTTGCCGGTTGTGACCTTACGGAGTGACCTCGAAGTAGACCTCGAGCAGAGGCTCGCCCTCGACGCACACTGACGAGTACCGAGACGCCTTGCGGCACATCTCCACTCGATAGTCCCCCGGAGCCCTGCCGGTGACAGGCATGCTGACACGCACTCCATCGATCATCCCGGTGTCGAGACTGTAGAAGGTCAACTGGGACCATCCCCCGGCAATCTGGGTTCCAGCCGGATCGAACCACTTGAACTTCCACATTGTCACTTCTTCGTACCTGAGGGTTGAAGGGTTCAACACCATGTCCGTTGGCGCCAACGGCTTATGGACCGTGAGCCTGGCGTACCCTTCACCACCGGAAGCCGAATACGCACAGGTTCCTGTGTCGTTCTCACAGTCAGAGAAGCCCCAGCTGTCGCCCGACTGTGGATGATCCGTGCCCGGGACCGTGGTGCTGGTCGTGGTTGTCGTCGTCGGGGGCGGAGGCGTCACCGGCTCCAAGCCGAGTGCCCTCGCCAGGAACGATGCCATCTGATCACGCGTGACGGCCGCGTCGGGACAGAACTCCGTATTGGCGGGCGGGTTGCAGCCCAGCGTGACACCGGCCGTCGCCAACTTGTCGATGTCGGCTTCGAACACCGAGTCGTCGTCATCGGTGAACTTGTTCCCGCCACCGTCATCGGAGTACCCCATCGCCCGCACCAAGAAGGCCGCCATCTGCCCCCGCGTCACCGCCGAGTCGGGACAGTAGAGATCGTTGACGGGAGGATTGCAGCCCAGCGTGACACCGGCCGTGGCCAGCTTGTCGATGTCGGCTTCGAACACCGAGTCGTCGTCATCGGTGAACTTGTTCCCGCCACCGTCATCGGAGTACCCCATCGCCCGCACCAAGAAGGCCGCCATCTGCCCCCGCGTCACCGCCGAGTCGGGACAGTAGAGATCGTTGACGGGAGGATTGCAGCCCCTCGTGATGCCCTCAGCGGCAATCGCCTCGATGTTCCCCTCGTGGATGTTCCCGTCGTCGTCAGTGAACGTCCCGCCGGAAGGAAGTTGGGCGGCTGCGAGGCCTACCGCGCCAGCGACGAGCGCCACGGTGAAGAGTGCAGCCAACGTGACCCTGAACCCGAGCCGATCGGACATGGAAGTAGCCCGCACAACAGCATCTCCTTGTTGAACCTCTCGGCACTATGGTCCCGTCCCGAGTTTCGACCAGTGCCCAAAGTCCCAAGTACCGTGGGCCTGCACACACGCTGGATAGGCAGCGGCCGGCGCCCGCGGAGGATCCGGCCTCTGAAGGAACCGCCACCGGCCAGCGGGCCGCTCGATGCACGGGCGGGATCCCCACGATCGAGAGCAGCTCCTCGACGAAGAACGGGCTCGGGAGTGCGCTGAGGACCGTGGCCGCGACCCCCACCGCGCTTCGGTCGATCCGCTCGAAGACAGAGGCGGCCCCGCGATGATGGCGCCGGTGCGGCCCCCGCCTGGGAAACAGGGGCGAGGAGAGACAACAGCGCCGACTCCTCCTCACTCCGGGTGCTCGCCGAGAACACGGCTCGCCCCGCCGGCGACTACCCCAGGAAGTGCAGGCCCATCCAGGCCCAGGCGGCGAACACGCCGATGCGGCCCGAGCGGGTACGCAGCGCCCACCGCACCAGGGTGTCGAAGGTGGGAATGGTGGACGTGCCGCGGTGGGCAGCCACCCCGAGGGTCACACCGCCGCAGGCGAGGACCCCGTAGCCGAGGAGGGTGATGAGGCGGCTGCTCATGCCCGCCTCACCAGGGTCCGGCCGGCGAAGGCCCACAGGCCGAGACCGGCCACCCGTCCCCCGTAGGTGGCGAGGACCGGATCGAGCAGGTAGCTGATGGTGGGATGGTCGTAGGAGCCCTCGGCCATGTTCGGCTGCAGCAGCAGGGCGCCCAGCTCCCACAACCCGAGCACCAGCAGCGCACCACCCCAGATCCACAGTCCCCGCAGCGGCGGGCGCTCCACCGCATCGACATGCGGATGGGTCAGCCACGCCCACCCCACCGCCACCACACCCACGATGCCGGTCACCGCCGTCAACGGCAGGGTGTGGACGCCGAAGAGCGCCGCCACCAGCACGGCGGCGATCCCCCCCACCACCCAACGCCGGCTCTCCACCGCCGCCTTGAGCGGCTCCGGCGACAACGGAGGGGCCGTCATCACGGCGACGGCGCCGCCGGCGGAAGGGCCACCGTGGTTGACCCGGACGCGGACCAGGGCGCCCCGGATCCGGTCCGCCATGATGAGCGCCGCCCCGGCGAACAGGATGGCGCCGCGCGCCGCGGTCCCCCCCGAGATCAGCTCGACGACCCCGGCGATCACCAGGATCCAAGCGACCGGATCACGCAGCACAGCCAACAACCGGCGCATCAGGGTCACCATGCTACGAGACTGCCGCTTCCCGGTCACGCCGAACGGCTCGAACCGACCGACCGCTCCGCCACCCCACCTTGCCAACCGAAACGTTAGTCACTAACGTTTCGGGAATGTCCCGGGCAGAACGCACCCGCCGCAGGCTCCAGGAGGAAGCAGTGAGGCTCTTCGCCGCCCGCGGCTACGACCACGTCACCGTCGAGGAAGTCGCCCGGGCCGCCGGTGTCTCCCACATGACCTACTTCCGGCACTTCCCCACCAAGGTCTCGGTGCTGCTCGACGACCCCTACGACCCGGTCATCGGCGACATGGTCGCCCGCACCGACCCGGCGCTGCCCCCGATGCAGCGCATTCGTCAAAGCCTGCTCGCCGCCTGGGCCCACGTCGAGGAACCCGACGACGAGATCACCCGGGCCCGGTTCCGGATCCTCGTCCAGCACGAAGACCTCGTCGCCCACGCCTGGTCCAACAACCGGAAGACGGAGCAGGTGATCGTCGACGCCCTCACCGCCACCGGGGTACCCCTGCTCGGAGCCCGCATCGCCACCGGCGCCGTCATGGGGGCGATGATGGCCGCCCTCATCGACTGGGGCGAGCACGAGGACTCCGGCCCGCTCGGCGATCGGGTCCGGCTGGCGCTCGAGCACCTCGCACCGGCAGAAGGCGGCAGCGATGACTGAACCCGTCCCCTTGGAGGCCCGGTCGCTGGTGAGGGTCTACGACGACGAGCGGGCCGTCGACGGGATCGACCTCCAGGTTCGCCCCGGCGAGATCCACGCCATCGTCGGCCTCAACGGAGCCGGCAAGACCACCCTGATGCGGATGCAGCTCGGCATGGTGCGCCCCACCTCCGGGACCGCCCTCATCGCCGGCGTCGACGTGCAGGCGGCCGGACCCGAGGTGTGGAGGCAGGTGGGATGCCTCATCGAGACGCCCTTCGCCTACCCCGAGCTCACGGTGCGGGAGAACCTGCGGGCGGCGGCACTGCTCCACGGCATCGACCGGGACCGCATCGACACCGAGGTCGGCAGGGTCATCGACGAGTTCGGCCTCGGCCACTGGCAACGGCGGCGCGCCCGGGTGCTGTCGCTCGGGAACCGGCAACGCCTCGGATTGGCGTCGTCGCTCATCCACCGGCCCACCATCCTGGTGCTCGACGAGCCCGCCAACGCCCTCGACCCGGCCGGGGTCGTCTTCATCCGGGACCTACTGCGCTCCTCCGCCGCGGCAGGGACGGCGGTGCTGGTGTCGAGCCACCACCTCGACCAGCTCGCCCGGGTGGCGCACCGCATCACCGTGCTGCACCGCGGCCAGATCGTCGGGGCGCTCGACCCCGACGGCATCGACCTGGAACGCCGATTCTTCGAGCAGGTCTACCAGGACGACCTGGAACGAGGCGTCGCATGATCCGGGCCGTCACCGTCGAGGTCCTCAAGGTCCGCCGCTCGATGATGGTGCGGATCACCACCGCCCTCGTCGTGCTCCTCGTCCCCCTGCTCAGCCTCGGGTTCGTCAAGGTCGCCGAGGCCGGAGGCGCCGGGGCGGTGGCGCTCAAGGCCCAGGCGATGGTCCAGGGGGAGGGATGGGACGCCTACCTCGGGTTGCTCGGCCAGATGGTGTCGATCACCATGTTCATCGGGCCCGGCATGGTGGTGGCGTGGGCGTTCGGGCGGGAGCACGCCGACCGGACCTTCCCGTCCCTGTTCGCCCTCCCGGTGTCGCGGGGATCGATCGCCGCCGCCAAGTTCCTGGTGCTGGCCTGCTGGGGGCTGGTGGTCACGGTGCTGATGCTGCTGGCGTCGGTGCTGGTGGGCCTGGTCGCCAACGTCGGGCCCCTCGGCGAGGTGGACCTGGTGCCGCGCCTAGGGCGGCTCGCCCTGGCGGGATCGCTCACGTCGATGATCTCGCTCACCGTCGGCCTGGTGGCCAGCGTCGGGCGCGGCTACCTGCCCCCCATCGGCGCCCTCATCCTGCTGACGATGATCACCCAGGTCGCGGTGATGTTCGGGACGGGCGGCTGGTTCCCCTACGCCGCCCCCGGCCTGTACGCGGTGGCGGGGACCGACGGGGTGGCCGAGGTGAACGCCATCCAGCTGCTGCTGGTGCCGGTGACGACCCTGGCGGCGGCGTGGCTCACGGTGCGGTGGTGGGACCGGGCCGAGGTGGTCTGAGGGCCGGGGCCGGTCTGGTACCAGGTCCACCCCCGGTCAGGTGGGTGGCCGGCGCCAGTCGGAGGGAACATCGACGAGCCCACGCTTGATGAGTTCGGCGTGGGCGGCGCGGTTGCGCCGCACCTCGGCGTCGGCGTGCAGCGGTGGAACCACTCCGGATGGAGCGGCGCCGGCGGCAGGCAGGGTGTCCTCCCATCGGCGGCGCAGCGTGTCGTCGTCGAGGGCTGCCATCTCGAGGGCAGGATCGGTCGGGTCGGTGGCGGCCTGGAAGTTCTGGAGTTCGTAGCTCATGGCTGCCTGGTAGATGGTGAGGGCGTCGGCCTGGTCGACCATGCCGGGGTTGGCGGCCATGTACGTATCGAGGTAATTGCCCATCTTGTATGCCCCGGAGGGATCGTTGTTCTCGGTGATCCACGGTCCGTACAGGTTCGACGGCGGGGGCGAGGGAAGCTGAGAGGCGATCCATGCCCACAGGTACTCGCAAGGGATCATGACGATGAGGGCGTAGATGGCTGGCGCGGCCGCGGCGATGATCCCCTCGTAGAGCGAGTAGAGGATGCAGGCCGTGTAGGGGGCGAGCCCGGAGGCGTCCCGGACCCGCCACAGGGTCGGGAACGTCTCGTTGTACTGCTGGTAGGACTGGTACTTGGCGGTGAGGAACGCCTGCAGTCCGGGGTCGGTGGCGCGGGCAGCAGCGCCTTGGTAGTCGTCTGCGCCGTTGAAGCAGTAGTAGGCGTCGTTGACGTTGAACCCGCCATAGGTGACAGGGGCGAGGGTGCCGGCCCCGAAGCCCTGGATGAAACCTGTCTGCAGAGCCGCCTGCGCCGTTGCCGTCGAGGCGCGCCACATCGTCCAGAACAGCGACGTTGGAGGCGGTGGGTCGACAGAACCAGGCAGGTCGGCGAGCAGGTGGGGCGCGAGGCGTCGCGGTGACCGCATCGATGTCTGCCGCCCGTGATGATCCCTGGAGGCGAAACTGCCGGGCATCACCCTTCCTCGGTGACAACTCCAACCATACGCGCCATCGGGGCGACACGGAAGGGGTCACCGTGCAGCACTCCTCAGTGGTGGCCAGTATCAAATAGGGGGCATCGCTCGGTCATAGACCGCGACCACATGCTCCGGTTGCAGGCGACCTGGACGTCCCGATCAGTCCTGCCGCTCGTCCACCAGCGTCACCCGAGCGGTCCCTTCCACCTCGACCGATCGAGGCACAGTGCCTCCCATCACCCGCAGACGGCCGACGTCACCATCCACCTCGAGCACACCCCACGAACGCCCGTCGGAGTAGAAGCAGCGCGAACCTTCGTCGCCGGCCAGGATCGGGGATGGAGCGAAGCTCAACTCATGATCGGGTGTGGTCCTCTGCCCCGAGGCGATCAGCAACAGGAGCCAGCTCGCCATCGCCCTGGCGTAGTGGTGGCCGCACTCCACCTCGTCCCACGGGTTGCCGTTGGAGCCGTCGTGACGCCGGGCAACCGTGTCGACAATCTCGATCGCCTCGCCGATGAGGCCGCAGTGAATCATCCCAGCAGCGACGTGGTACTCGACTCCCGACCAGACCTCATCGGAGTAGGGGAACGGGAACTCCGGTTCTCCCCCGCCGGGCCAGGTGCACAGGACGAGGCCACCCTCGGCACCGGCGGCGTAGGTCCGCTGGAAGTTGACGTGATGCTTCATCTCCCGCCGGAAGTTGTGCCGGTGGATGGCGCCATACGCCGCCGGCGCTCGTCCATCATCGATGACCGGGGGCAGGTCGTTGGCGACGGCGTGAACGTGCCCAAGGAGCTGGTCGGACAGGCAACCGGGCCCGTGCTGGTACGGATGGGCGGAGGCCTGCTCGCCGGGCTGGGCGTAGAACTCCCCCGACCAGAGAGCTTCGTCTGCCGCAACCCGACCCGCGTCGGCGATGGCCCGCCAGGTCTCGGCCAGCTCCCGATGGCCCAGCGTGGCGGCGATGCGGGACGCGGCGTGGAGCCCTGCCAGGTAAGTGAATTCCCCCAGCGGGTTCGGTCCCCAGAACTCGATGTCGTATGTGTTGTGCTGGGAGCCACCCACCAACCCGGTCCGTTCCGGGTCCCAACAGCGGATCGCGAAGGAGGTGGCACGTTCCAGCCCCGGCCACAACTGCTCCAGCCACGATCGGTCCCCCGAGAGGGCGAACTCGCGCCACAGCCGCACGATCGACCCCATCTGACCGTCGATGGCGGGCCGCGGGCCTCCCTCCCATTGCCAGATGAAGTCCTCGCCGAGCACCCGATGGGCCCGGAAGCTCATCAACCCGTTGCCGTCGGTCTCGGTCCCGAATTCGACGGTCCGCATCCTGCGCTCGAGCGAAGGGAACAGGTAGGCGCCCGTGTAGGCGTAGGACCAGACGTGGGTGCATGAGCCGGCGCAGCAACCGGCATCGTCGAAACATCCCTCCCAGCCGTAGAAGCCGCCGTCCTCCAACCAGAAGCACGTCTGTGAGCGCAACGGGACGATGTTGGCGGTGACGGCTCGCACCATCGAGGGAGGAAGCGTCGAGCTGAAGATGGCGTCGCGGAAACGGAAGGTGGCTCCGTCGAGATGCCGGCGATGAGCGTGGGCGTGCTCGGCGGCGGATGCCGCCGAGTCGAACCGGTTGGCGTAGTGCTTCTTGACGAGTGGGACCGGCTCTCCGTTCCATCGTTCCGGGATGTTCTGGGGGCTGCACCAGCCCTGCCGGCGATTGGGGAAGTACCAAGCGAGGTAGAAGCGGTGGGTGACGACACCCCCGGCCGGGATGGAAAAGGGGGCGGCAACCGAACCGGCATCGGGTTTGCCTTCGGACGGACCCCGGTACCCGCCGTCGGCCAATGTCCCCCCGGCGCCGAACTCTTGCCAGAAGCTCCTCAAATCGTCCCACCAGCCGCCGCGACGCCAGACGGGCTTGACGGTCGCTCCCGGCGCATCGGTGAGGACCGCAACTTCACCGAAGGGAAGATCCGCCGCGGTGAGATCTGCGTTGGCGAAGACAACCCCGGTCAGGTCGATCGAGCGGTAGGTACGGTTGATCGTCCGCCCAAAGCGAGCCGCGATCGGGGTGCCGAACGGATCGCGCACGATCCGGCCGACCGGGTTGGTCAGCGACGCGCACACCGCGGCGGCGATGTCCTCAGCCCCGTGGTTGGCGAGCGAGATTTCGAAGACGGCAACCGGGATCCCGCTCTCCTCGGGATCGAGGGGAACCAGCGGCGTCCATGCCTCGATCGTGGCGGCCAGCGGCAGCTCGTCGTCCCAAAGCTCCACCTTCGCCACCGGGTAGGTGCCCGTGAAGCGGCTGTTGCTGAAGCGCGGAATTCCCGCCTGGGTGCTGGGGTGGCGACCGTGGGAGCCGCGGGGCGAGGCCGGCAACGGTCCCTCCAGAATGCGAATGGCCGGTTTCTCGCCGCCACCGACCCAGAGCCCGAACGCGGCGTTCGGGAGTACATTCCCCTTGGCAGACTCCGCCTCGAGTTCCCAGTCCCGCAGGTCGCCGCGCGCTCCCAACGAGACGTTGCCGGTGCCGATCCCGCCAAGCGGGAACGCAACGGCAACGGCATCGGGGCCGAATTGATGAAGTGGATCTGCCCGGCTCGAGCTGGCCATCTGCGCCTCCGGCCTATCGCTTCGACCGGCTGGAGGCGCGCACGTGAAGCCGGGACTCGAGCGTCACCCGCCTGGTCGGGGAGGTATCGCCCTCGATCCGCTTCAGCAGCAACTCGGCGGCGGTTCGCCCGATCTCGTACGTGGGCTGACCGATGGTGCTCAGCGGGGGGTCGCACAGATCGGCCCAGAGAAGCTCGTCAAAGCCGATGAGACCGAGGTCGTGAGGCGACCTGCCGGCATCGATGATCGCCCGCAGGGTGCCGATCATCATCAGGTTGTTGCCGACCAGCAGCGCGTCCGGCGGCTCCGGGAGACGCAGCAGCGACTGCGCCGCGGCATAACCGCCGTCGATTCTGAAGTCGCTCCAGCGGAGCAGCTCCTCGCCACCCCCGACCGCCTCCAGATAACCCGCGGCCCGCTCCCGGCCGGTCGAGATCGATGGCGGGCCGGTGATGCAGCCCACTCGGGTGAACCCCTCCTCGAGCAGGTGCCTGGTGGCGTGAGCGGACGCCTCGCAGTTGTCGAGCCGGACGAGGTCGAGGTCACAGTCGTCGATGGTACGGTCGACAGCAACCACCGGTGTGCCCGATCTGGTGAGGAGGGCGACGTCCGACTTCCTCGCGTCGGCAGGGGTGATGATGCAGCCTGCCATCCTCTCGTCGTGGGCGAGTTCGACATAGGCGCTCTCCTTCACGGGGTCCTCGTCCGCGTTGCACAGAACGACCGAGTACCCACTCTCGGCGGCGGCGTCCTCTACACCCCGCGCCATATCGGTGAAGAACGGGTTCCGAATGTCCGAGATGATCAGCGCCCATACCAACGTGGTCTGAGTACGGAGCGACCGGGCGATCCGGCTCGGCCGGTAGTCGAGCTCCTCGACGGCGGCTTCGACCCGTGCCACCATCGACGGGTCGACGGTATGTCCGTTGAGAACCCGGGACACCGTCGCCGGCGAAACGCCAGCACGAGTGGCGACTTCGCGGATCGTGCTCACTCTTCCTCCACCTCTGCCGGCAAGCTAGCCGATGTCGCCCCGGCACGGTCTCGGGACTGGAGATGCTGGAGATGTCGGGTACTGGCGTACAGGTCCTTGTAGCGGGCGTACCCGGAGTCGTACACGGAAGCAGCCCCACCGGAAGGCACGATCCGGCGGTCGATCCTCACCCACTGTTCGATGTCCGGTATCTGGAGCACGCCGGCGGCGACCCCGGCGAGGAACGCATCACCGTGGGACGCACCGATGCGTACCTCGGGCACCAGCTGCTCCAGCCCTGAGACATCGCTGACGATCTGCATCCACAGATCGGAGGTGGTGCCCCCGCCGACCGCAACCACCCTGCTCACCGCAGCTCCCCCTTCCCTCATCATCTCGACATTGTCGCGGGCCCCGTATGCCACACCCTCGAGTACGGCCCGGGTCAGATGCGCCCTGGTGTGCTTCAGGCCCAGCCCGATGAGCACTCCGGTCGCCTCCGGATCGTTCACCGGAGTACGTTCCCCCTCGAAATAGGGCAACAGGAGAAGGCCCCCGGCACCCGGCGGCACCTCTTCGGCTTCGCTGAACAGCCGGGTGTACCCGGCCTGGCGTGACTCGGTTGGCAGCACCAACCGGCGGGCCCACTCGGTGAGCGACCCTGCGGTCGCCATCCCGGCCGCCAGGTTGTACTGGCCCGGTTCCATGCCGCCGGTGAGCCACGCTCCTGGAACCCGCCGCGCCGCGTCGGCGATCAGCACGAAGAACATCGTGCTGCCGTACATGATCATCAGGTCGCCCGGGTCGCGCACCCCGACGGCGAGTGCCTCGCTGGCGGCGTCGACCGTTCCCACCGCAACCGGAATCCCCGACCGCAGGCCGGTGGCCCTGGCCGCCTCGGCAGTGACGACCCCAGCCGGATCGGTGGGAGATGCCAACCGCGGCAGGTAGTCGAACCCGTCGAGCACGGTGCCGTATCGCTCCGACCAGGTGAGGGAGGAGATGTCCATGAACGGCATGAAATGCCCCGCCGTGTGGCGGTCGATGACGTGCTCGCCGGTGAGACGGAACACCACGTACGACGAAGCGGTGGTGAGATGCCGGGTGTTTCTCCACACCTCCGGCTCGTTCTGCTGCAACCAGAGGATCTTGGGACCGATTGCCTGGCTCGAGAACTGCATCCCCGAGTGCAGGTCCAGATTCTCCTCCCCGATGCGTCCGGTGAGCAGCTCCACCTGTTCGGATGCCCGCGTGTCGATCCCGTAGAGGATCCCAGGGCGTAGCGGCCTCCCCTCGGCATCGAGCGGTAGCAGGCAGGGACCGATCGCCGAGACCGCAACCGCGGCAACGTCGGCGGCCGAGTAGGGCACCGCATCGAACACCCGGTGGCACAGGGTCACGACGTCGTGCCACCAAACACCGTCCGCGTCCTGCTCGTACCATCCGGGTCTCGGCGAGCTGACGTCGTGTTCGATCGCCGCCGTCGCCACGATGGCACCTGCAGCGTCGGTCAGGACCGCCTTCGAGCTTCCGGTCCCGACATCGACGCCGAGGAGCAGCTCAGACATCGGCCGCTGCTAGCCCACAGACGTGGACCGTCAGTCCCATCACCTGGAACATGGCGGCCTTGGCGGTGAGCGCCTCGTCGGCGGTTGCGTCATCTGCGCCGTAGGCGACGGTGACGTGGTTCGACTTGTGCCGCGCCATGAACTGGTCACGGGTCACACCATGCAGGACCGCATGCATGATCGGCCACTGCGGCGTGGTCAAACGGAGCCGGCGGTCGGTCTCCTCTCGAGGGAGCGCGATGGCATCGCCTCTTCCCAGGTCGACGTGGAGTTCGTCTTCGAGCTGGTAGACGCGGCTCCACACGATCGGACCGGGCCGGGATACTCCTCCGAGGGTCCCGCCGCCCAGTCTGAAGTAGGCGGGAGGTTGCCGTTCGCTCTTCGCCCCGGCGTACCCGCCCTCGACGTGCGATGCCGGAATCGACCCGGAGATCATGAACGTCCAGACGAACTCGGGACCCGACCCCCGGTCGTAGTCCTCCCCCCACCTCACATCGTGCAGCGTCGTCGCCGGATCGAGGCCGAGCGCCTTCCACACCCGGGCGGTGACCACCAGGTCGACGGCGACACCCTCGTCGGCCTCGTTGAAATGCGGGATCGGACTGCCGTCCGCGATCACCTCGTCAGATCCGGACACCGTGATCGGCGGCCGGTCGGCGTTGTTGAGCAGACCCTCCGCCAGGTCGGAGGCGGGAACCATGTCGGCCAGACCGAGCTGGTACTGGATCCCGATGGCATCACAGCCGAACCGATGGGCGATGCGGCCGGCGGCGACGTACATCTTGAGCTGGCTGAGTATCTGGTCCTCCGTGAGGTCCTCGGCTTCGTTCGGCCCGGTGACGAACTGGAGGCCCCGGTCGTCGAGCCAGCTGCGCGCCGCGGCGGCCTCCTCGTCCGAAACAAGCGCCATCTCCGCCAGCAGCGCCGATTGGCTGAGTCGCTCCTTGAAGATGCCGGCCCGGTTGATGAGCCGGTCCTCCAGGATGGCGTTGTACATCCCCATGCACCCCTCGTCGAAGACCCCGATGATCGCTTTGCGGTGTAGCAGCTCGGTGGCGAGCCGGTGTCCGAGCGCGACCGAGGAGGAGGCCGCGCCCGGATCGAACCCGGCGACGTGGGATGTGTCGTGCTCGACCGTTCCCGTGTCGAGCCACGAGGCAAACCCCTCGAGGAAGGCTGCGTCTTCGAAGGTCTCGCTCCACAGCGTCGAGTAGGGACGCCCTGCCTTGGCCAGCGACGCGTTCAGATTGAGGAGACCTACGAGTCCCGGCCACTCACCGCTCCAGTTGGCGACGGTGAGAACAGGCCCGCGGTGGTGGAGCAATCCGCTGAGCACGTGGTGGCTGAACTGCCAGACGGCCGTTGCCACGATCACCGCGGCGTCCGGGTCGATCGAGGTGAAGACGTCCATGCCCCGGCGCTGCGAGTCGATGAACCCGTGACCGGCGCCGTCGTCGTATTCGTGGCCCCGGCGGATCACCACCCCGTTGGCGCGTGCGACGGATTCGAGGGCCCTCTCGAGCCGGAGCTGTGCCGGCCATCCCGCCTGGTTGGCGGCCGGACGCGCATCGCCGCTCGCTACGAGGACGATCTGTCGATCTCGAGGTGGCGTGTCCACACCGTTCGTACTCGCCATTGTCACTTCCTCCTTGCGGAATCGATTTCTAGCGTATCCATCTAGCCCCTGGCTGTCAATATGCTTGATACTGTTGCCATACTACTGCCCTCTTGACAGTGGCCAGCATACTGCGTTATGTTAATGAGAAATCGATATCTCAACATGAATCGGCGCTCGCCCATGCGTGCGTTCGGAGGGGGGTGGAGACGTCACCCCAGATGGGCAAGCGCCCAAATGGATGGACAAGGAGGAAGAATGGACTCTCGCCACGAGAATCAAGGGCCCGTCACGTGGCCCCGCTCGGAGAGGAGACTGGTATGAAGCTGGCCGGCAGAATCGGTGTCGCCGCGGTTGCTCTGGCTCTGGTGGTGACAGGCTGTGGCTCGGACAGCGAGCCTGAAGCCTCGTCGACCACCGCGCCCGAGCAGACGACCTCGGGCGCCGAGCCCGTGACGCTGACGTTCTGGAAGTACCAGGACCCGGTGCAACAGCCGGTCCTGGAGAGCCTGATCGAGGAGTACAACGCGACCCACGACGGGGTCACGGTGGAACTCCAGACGTTCCCGTTCGATCAGTACCTGGCGGAGAAGGTGTTGACGGCCATGTCGGCCGGCACCGGGCCCGATGTGTTTTGGGTCAGCGCCGCGACGGTGCTGAACTTTGCCCCGGAGGGGCTCTTGGTGCCCCTCCAGGACGTGTTCACCGAAGATCTCCGGGCGGACTTCCTCCCGAGGAGTCTGGACGCCGTCACCTTCGGGAACGACGTCTACGGTATCCCGCACGAGATGGGATTGCAGGGCATGCTCTACGACAAGGCGCTGTTCGAGGCGGAAGGCGTCAAGGTGCCCGAAACGTGGGATGAGCTCTTCACCGAACTGGGGCCTCTCTCCGAGGGCGCCCGTTCCGGGCTGCTCATCCCCACCAACCCGGACGTGTTCCAGAACTTCATCTGGTGGCCGTTCCTCTGGTCCAACGGCGGGGAAGCCGTCTCCGACGACTGGAGCGAAGCAACCATCAACAGCGAGGCAGGAGTCGAGGCCCTCGCGCTCTGGGGTGACCTGATGAACGAGGGAATCGCGGCCCCGACCTCCTCCGGCGCCTTCGGCGACGAACTGGGCCAGGGCACCGTGGCCGCCGCCGCTCTCGGGATGTGGGCGGTGAGCAACCTGACCGAGAACTACCCGGATCTGGAAGTGGGGGCGAGCCCGTTGCCGCTGCCGCCCGGAGGAACCTCCTCCGAGGCCTTCGGTGGCTGGTACACCGCCGTTTCCTCGGCATCCGAGCACCAGGCAGAGGCGAAGGACTTCGCAGTGTGGCTGTTCGGCCAAAACACCGAGAATGCGGTGGCCCTCACGAGAGCGATGACGACTCTGTCTCCCCGTATCTCGGTGACCGAGCAGCTCAAGGAACTCCCCGAGTTCCAGGCCGAGCCCCTGGTCGGCTTCCTCGACATCTGGGAATCGGCACGACCGGAGCCGGCGTACCCGCCGGAGATCAACACTGCGGTGACCGACGCGCTCCAGGCCGTGATGTTCGGCGGAGTCAGCGCCCAGGATGCAGCCGACGCGGCTGCGGCGACGATCAACTCCTACCTCGAGTCGGCTCAGGCTGAAAAGATCAGGAGCCTCCTCGACCAGTGAAACGATTCGGTCAATACCGCGGGACGACCCTTCCGCGGAGGAAGGTGACCAAGCGGCGGTCCGGCGAAGGCCGGGCCGCCGCCTTCCTGCTGGCCCCCGACGTCATCGGCCTGGCCCTGATCTACGTCGGGCCGATCCTCTTCACCATCTACCTCAGCTTCTTCTCCTGGAACGGCATCAGCCCCGATCGAACCTTCGTCGGGTTCGACAACTACCAGTACCTCCTCAACGACCCCTCGTGGACGACATCGCTCCATGTCAGCTTGCTCTACGTGCTGATGTACGTTCCCCTCGTCACCGGCGGCGCTCTGCTGCTCGCGATCCTGGTCGCCCAGGAGCTACCCGAATCGAAGCTGTACCGGACGATCTACTTCCTGCCGATCGCGGTCCCGATCGTCGTCGGCGCCATCGTCTGGCAGCTCATCTTCCAGCCGAGCTACGGGTTCATCAACTACCTGCTGCAGCTGGTCGGCGCTCCCCCGCAGCCGTGGCTCAGCTCCCCCACCCAGGCACTGTTCGTCGTCGTGCTCGTCTCCGCCTGGAAACAGGTCGGCTACTTCATGATCATCTTCCTGGCGGCGATACTGGCGGTTCCCCGAGAGTATCTCGAGGTCGCCTCGATCGACGGGGCAGGGGCGGTTCGCCGCTTCCGGTCGATCATCTGGCCCCTGATCCGCCCGACCACCATCTTCGTGGTGGTGATGACGACGATCCTGGCGCTCCAGGACTTCGACCAGATCTTCGTTCTCACCCGCGGCGGGCCCAATTACGGGACCTACGTGCAGGTCTACTACATCTACGACCAGATGCTGAAGTTCCTCCGCATGGGCCCCGCATCAGCTGCTTCGGTGGTGCTCTTCCTCATCATCATGACCCTGAGCATCGCCCAGATACGTCTCTTCCGGGGTGCGAACAATGACTAGGCGCCGGCGGCGGCTGCAACGCGCCCTGCTGCGCACCATGATGCTCGCCATCGGTGTGGTGATGATCTTCCCGTTCCTGTGGATGGTGGCTTCGGCCTTCAAGTCGAACAAGGAGATCCTGCAATACCCACCCTCGCTCCTGCCCACCGAATGGCATCCCGAGAACTTCGTCAACGTGTTCTCCGACGTTCCGTTCGGCCGCTACATGTTCAACTCGGGATTCGTGGCGATCACCGTCACCGCGGCCGCCCTGCTGCTTCACACCATGGCCGGCTATGCGCTCGCGGTGTTTCGATTTCGAGGCAGGAACGTGCTGTTCTTCATGATCATCGGAACGATGATGGTGCCGTTCTACTCCCTGCTGGTGCCGCTGCTGCAACTGTCGAAGGCCCTGGGCTGGATCGACAGCTTCACCGGCCTGATCATCCCCTGGATACCCCACGGCTTCGGGATCTTCCTGATGCGGCAGTACTTCATGGACTTCCCGCGCGAGCTGCGGGACGCCGCCGCAGTCGACGGCGCCAGCCATCTCCGCACCTTCTTCCACATTGCCCTCCCAACGGCATACCCCGTCATGGCAGCGCTGGGCATCATCTACTTCATCGGCAACTGGGACCGATTCCTCTGGCCGCTGATCATCATCAACTCGCCGGACAAATACACCGTGCCGCTCGGCCTGGTCCAGTTCCAAGGCCAGTACTCGACTCAGTGGGGCACCCTGATGGCGGCTGCCGTCGTGGCGAGCATCCCGACCCTGTTCCTCTTCGTGGCGCTCCAGAAGCGTATTGTTGCCGGCGTGACCATGTCGGGCATCAAGGGCTAGGACGTGCCGTTCTCCCTGCTCGTGAGCCAGCTCGGTTATCGACCGGAGGATCCGAAGGTCGCGGTCGTTCGCGGTCCCTGCCCCTCGCCGGACGATCCGGGTGACGTCGCCGTCGTCGATGCCACCACCGGCGAGCAGGTCGCAGTGGTTCCCGCGGTCCCTTGCGGCGACCGGTGGGGCGCCGAGATGTGGACCGCGGATTTCAGTGAGACCGATCGGCCGGGGAGGTATCGCCTCGAGCTGCCGGACCACGGGATCCGTTCCAGCGAGTTCGCCGTGGCCGACGAGATCCTCCTCACGGAGACGCTGCGGCCGACCTCGGTCGAGAACCTCCAAGCCAGGATCGGCGGCAAGCTCGGCTGGCAGGACTGCGCATTCGACGGCCGCGGAGTCGAGAGCCACGCCGTGGTCCTCCTCGGCTTGTGCGACGTGCTCACCAGAGTCCCCGACGCCGAAGCCGGCCTCGCCTCCGAGTTGCACGATCAGCTGCGCCACGGGGCCGATTACCTGGTGGCCTGTGTCCGGCCGGATGGCTCGGTGATGAACGAGATGTACATCGCACGAGACCGCACCGTGTGGACGCTCGCCGCCCTAGCGTGCCTGGCGCTGGCAAGGACGGCGGGCATCGTCTCTTCGGGCCGGTACCTGGACGCCGCCAAGCAGACCTGGGAGTGGGTCGGGTCGGCCACGCCGACCGAACAGGAACGTCGCACCGACCTCGAGATCACCCGGCAGATCTTCGGCCAGTACCCGCCGTGGGAGCCCCCGGCGGCGAGACGCGGCCGCGACCTGCTCCTCATGCTGCGGGCCGCGACCGAGCTGTATCGCAACACCAACGATCTGTCGTACGCCCGCCAGGCCGAAGAGCTGGCAAGGACCATCCGGGTTGAGTATCAGGTCGTGCAGCCGGGAGAGGATGGGCTCTACGGCCACTTCCTGGCATGGCCGGGAACGTCACTGCACCAGCGCGCCTGGGAGCACGCCGGCTGGGGATACAACTGCGGCGCAGTGCTGCCGGACGACGTGTCCGGGTTCGTCGCCCTGCTGGAGCTGTTTCCCGGCGGCGCCGACGCCAACCTGTGGCGCACCGTGCTGCACGACTACGCCTATGGGTACCTGCTGCCGGTTTCCCAGCGGACGCCGTTCTCCATCTATCCCCTGGGAGATTTCGAGGGTGAGCTCCGCTTCTTCGGCCCGTCGTGGCACGGCTTCAACGGGATGTACGGGCAGATCGCCCGCACCTCGATGCTTCTCGGCCGCCTCTTCCACGACCAGCGATTCGAACGGATCGCTCTCGCCAATCTGCAATGGGTCGCCGGAGCCAACTGCGGCGTGGAGACCGGGCCGGGGCGGTACCAGGGGCTTTCGTGGATATCGGGTTTGGGCGCGCTGAGCAGCGAGGCCTGGAGCGGGATCCCGGGCTCGATCGGCAACGGCTTCTGCGCAACACCTCAGTTTCAGCTCGATCACCTCGACGACGTGGTCGACGCTCCGCGGTACCAGACCGAGGAGGACTGGCTCGTCCACAACGGCTCGTGGCTGAGCGGCCTGGCGGAGACATCTACCCGCCCGCGGCTCAAGGTTCGTACCACCGAGCGCGGGGTCCCGGTCCCGGCTGAGATCGAGGTCACCGCCGGCGAGCAGCGCCGGAGCCTGGTCGGGAACGGCCGCGGTGTCGCCGTCGCCGAGCTGCCGCGCTTCGCCGCCGCCACGGTGGCTGTGATCTGGCAGGGCCACACCATCCGGCGCTCCGTCGAGACGATCTCGGGGGCGACACACCAGGTGTTAGTCGACTTCGCCGCGGCACTCCGCATCGACTGCGCCAGCTCCCGGCAGGTGGAGATCCACAACGACGGCACCACGCCCGCCGAGGCCGCGGTCCGGATCGAGGATGCCGGCTACGCGGCAGACAGCGAGGTCGTCATCGAGCCGGGCCAGGCCGAGACACTGCCGGTCCCGGACCAGATCCCGGGCTGGTACCGGGTGGTAGCCACCACCGCCTGGTCGCAGCTGATCGGTGAGCGCCGCGGCCCCGGGCCCTCCTGACGCGGGCCTGTCGCACCCGACTCCGGTTGTGATCCCTACCCGGGCCCATGAAGTGCCTCGACGGCAGCATCGTGATCACCAAGGCGCCGGGCCGCCCTGCGGCGTTTGCGCCCCCGAAACGCTCCGGCCCTCCCGCGCCGCGGACACACGATGGAGGCCCCAGAGGCCTGATTGGCCGGAGAGCCCAACAGGCGAACAACCCTTGCAGCGCAGGGGCTTTCGGCAGTAGCGGGGGCGGAGCCGAGGGGTCGTCGACCATCGATTGCCGAGGCCCGTCGCCTCCCCGCTCTACCTGCTTGACGCCGCGGGAGCCGATCTCGTAGCCGGTGGCGAGGCGGGCCTTCACCTCCTCGGATCGCAGCAGGTCGGAGTCGGTCATGCCGAGCGGCCCGAACATGCGCTTCCGGAAGCAGCGGTCGAGAGGCTCACCGGTGACGTCCTCGACGAGCTGGCCGAGGGTGGCGGGCCCGTGCTTGTTGTACACGAACCGGGTGCCGGGCTCGGCGTGCAGCTGCAGCCCGCCGCCGTAGAACTCCGCCAGCGACGGCAGCGGCTCGCCCGCCGGAACGCTCTCGCCG
The DNA here is from genome assembly GCA_964416425.1 of uncultured Acidimicrobiaceae bacterium. Classification (GTDB taxonomy): domain Bacteria; phylum Actinomycetota; class Acidimicrobiia; order Spongiisociales; family UBA5794; genus CAYQEC01. Next base: position 30,304 of record CAYQEC010000025.1, read on the forward strand.
AAGTTGGGCTTCACTAGGCCGGAGAGGTGCCCCAGCTCGCCGAGGCCGGCGGTGTGGGTGAGCAGGTGGCGCACCGTCGCCGGCTGGTGACCGGCCTTGGCGGGAATCAGTTGGTAGGCGCGCAGGTAGTCGTTGGCGGGAGCGTCGAGATCGACCAACCCCTGCTCGCAGAGCTGCATCACCGCCACGGCGGTGAAGGTCTTGGTGATCGATGCGATCATATCTCGGCGGGCATCAAGCCGGCAGCTCTGTGTTTCGCCGACGCAGACCAGGCCGGCTATCGCGCCACCCATGAGGCGGGTGGCGGGAG
>CAYQEC010000026.1:0-30543 GCA_964416425.1 uncultured Acidimicrobiaceae bacterium
TCCGACGGCCCGTCGGGGAGGATCACGGTGCTGAGCGGCGGGGATCGGGACTAGCGGACGCCCCGTCGCCGGCTCCGCGATCGACCCGGTCGCCCTTCCGGGCTGTTCGTCGGGCGGCGCGCATCATTTTCTGTCACACACATGATTTCGTCAACCATTGACATCTGACAGGGTGTGACTTATGGTGATGCCTGCCAATCGGGTCAGGATTCGCGAAAGGAACTCCAGGAGTGGAACGCATGTTGCGGTGGATCGCGGGCGGGGTCGCCAATCGGCCCAGGATCGTGGTGGTGGCGATCATCGCCCTCACCGTTGTGTTCGGTGTATTCGCTTCCCAGCAGAGCACCGACACCGACCTCACCTCGTTCGCCCCCGACAGCGAGCTCTCGTCGAAGTACGACACCATCCAGGGCGAGTTCGCCGGATCCGGAGGATCGATCCAGGTGATCGTGAACGCCGGCGAGTCGGGCGACGTTCTCTCGCCCGAAGGTCTCGCGACCGCCCGCCGGATCGAGCAGATCGCACGAGAGACGCCCGGCGTCACCGACGTGCTCGCACCCGCCACCGACCAGAATCCGTCGCTGGTCACCTATGCCATGCCCCTCGACGCAGCCTTGGCCGGGCGAGGAATCGAGCCGGCGGCACTCGACGCAGCCTCCCTGGACCAGGCCGCCGCGGCGATGCTCGCCGACCCGCAGGCCGGGCCCCAGGTCGGGGCACTGTTCTCACGGGACCTCGGCACCACGACGGCGACGGCTCAGGGCGGTCTGGTCCTGCTCCGCATCTCCGCCGACGCGGATGCGGGAGCAGTGACCGACGCCGCCCTTGCGCTGCGGGACGCCCTCGAGGCCGAGGATTTTGGCGCCATGAGCGTCTCCCCGTTCAGCGAGGAGATCCTCACCGATAGCCTCACCGAGGACCTGAACAGCGAGCTTCCCATGCTGCTCGGCCTCAGCCTCCTTCTCATCGTCGGCATCCTGTTCTTCACCTATCGCCGGCTCAGCGACGTGCTCCTCGGGTTCGCCGGGCTCATCATCACCATCGTCTGGATGTACGGGATCGGCGTCCTGCTCGGTCCCGACTACCTCGGCCTCACCGGGCCCTTCAGCCAGATCGCCGTCGTCGTACCGGTGCTGCTGGTCGGTCTCGGCATCGACTACGCCATCCACCTCACCTCGCGCTACCGGGAGGAGCAGAATCACGGCGCCGCCCCGGCTCGCTCCGCCGCGCTCGCGATCACGACCGTCGGGGGAGCATTGGTGCTCGCCACCATCACGACCCTGGTGGGGTTCCTCACCAATGTCTTCTCGCCGCTGCCGCCGATCGCAGACTTCGGGATCTTCATCGCCGCCGGTGTCCTGTCCGCCTTCGTGGTGATGGTCACGCTGGTGCCGGCCTCCCGACTGCTCCTGGACCGCCGGGCCGAGCGCCGTGGCTCACTCGTGCTCTGGGCGGCGGGGGAGTCGAACGGGCTCGCCAGGATCATGGAGAAGACCGCCGTTCTCTCGGAGCGGGTGCCGCGGGCGGTGCTGGCGCTGGCGCTGGTTATTGCCGTCGCCGCCGGCATCGCGGGGAGCCAGGTCTCGACGACGTTCAGCCAGGACGACTTCATTCCCGAGAACTCGAAGATCGGCGCCCTCATCGCCGATGTCGAACAGCTCTTCGGTGGCGACATCGAGGAGCGCACCTACGTGCTGCTCGAGGGCGACCTCGCCTCGCCGGAAGCCGCCAACGCCATGCTGGCGACCCAGGCCCGGCTGGTCGGAGTCGCCGACGTGCGCACCGTGGCCGATCAGGCCCAGGCGACATCGGCCGCGTCCGTCGTTGCCGAGCTCGCGGCTGATCCTCAGGTCGCCGATCGGCTGTCCGCGCTCGGCTGGAACGGCAGCGGCTTCGACTCCGATGCTGACGTCGCCGGCGCATACGACCTCGTCCGCAGTGTCGCGGCCGGCTCCATCGGTCAGGTGCTCACCGCCGGCGACGATCTCGGTGTGATCTCCATCTCGACGACGGCAGGCCAGGAAGGGGCAGGCGCCCTCGCCGATGCCGTTGGCGACGCGGCGGCTCCCCTTGCCGGTGCCGGTGTGACGTCCACCGTGGTCAGTGAGTCGCTGATTCTCGACGAGATCCTCGATCAGCTGACCGCATCGCAGACACGTTCCATCGTCATCACCCTGGTCGCGGCGCTGCTGCTCCTGGTCGCCTTCTTCGGCATCCGTGACCGCCGCCCCCTGCTCGGCGCCGTCACCATGATTCCGTCGGCGATGGTCGTCACCATGGTGCTCGGCTCGATGTGGGTTCTCGGCGTGAGCTTCAACGTGCTCACCGCCACGGTGGCCTCACTCGCCATCGGGATCGGTGTCCCGTACGGCATCCACGTCACGCATCGTTTCCTCGAGGAGAGGAAGCACACAGAATCGATCGACGAAGCGATTCGTCAAACCGTCAAGCACACCGGCGGCGCCCTGGCAGGGTCAGCTGCGACCACGGCCGCCGGGTTCGGGGTGCTGGGGTTCGCGTCGCTGGCCCCGATTCAGCAGTTCGGCCTCATCACGGCACTCACGATCGCCTATTCGCTGCTGGCGGCGGTGCTGGTGCAGCCCGCCACCCTCAAGTTGTGGGCGATCCGGCGCGAGCGTCGCGACGGGAAGGCCACGGAACCCGCTGTCCGGCGAGGACGCGGAGTGGCGCGGGTGTGAGAGCCGCCTCCAGGTGCCGGCGGGAAGCTGAGCCTCGTCCGGCACCCACCGAGGAGCAGAACGGAATACCTGATGACTGCCGAGGGATCGAGAATCGGTGATTCGTGCCACCGTGGGTGCGGTTCTGCACCTGTCCACCGCACGCCGAACACCTCGCGTTGCACGCCCACGATGCGGGTGAAAGGGGCGCAGACCGGCGTGCGCCGGGTTGCCGTTCCCGGTCAGGCAGCTGCCTACAGTGGTATCGATGAGTGACAGTCAACTCCCGGCCGGCCTCCGTGAGCGGAAGAAGCTGCGAACCCAGCGCGAGCTCGCAGCGACGGCGCTCCGCCTCTTTGCCGAGCGAGGCTACGACTCGGTGACGGTCGAGGAGATCGCCGACGCGGTCGAGGTGTCACCTCGGACCTTCTTCCGCTACTTCCCGTCGAAGGAGGACGTGCTGTTTGCCGACGAGCCCCAGTTGGTGGCGGCACTGCGGGAGGCGATTGTCGGGCGGCCACCCGGCGAGCCGGTGCTGGAGGCGATCCTGAATGCCCTCCTCGAGGTGGCGGACGTGTTGGCGGATGACCCGGAGCACATCCTCCTCCACGCCCAGATCATCTCCCATACTCCGGCACTCCGCTCACGGGGTCTCGAGCAGCAGGCGAAGATGGAGGCTGCACTCGCCGGCGTGATCGCCGAACGGCTGGGTCTCGATATCGAGCGAGACATGGCCGCCAAGCTCGTCGCCGCCGGTACCGTCGCCGCGCTGCGCGTGGCACTCGACTATTGGCTCGAGCACGGGGGCGTCGACGATCTCCAGACCCTGCTGATCGACGCCATGGCCCTGCTCCGCCGCACCTTCGGCGAGGGCACCGAAGGGCTCACCGGTGAAGAATGACCGATGAGAGGCCGCCCTCGGCGGACGACGAGGTGGTGCAGGCGCGCCTCGGCGCCATCGCCGCCGAGCTCGGCATCGGCGGGCTGCAACGCCACATCTTCCTGTGCGCCGAGCAGACCACGCCCCGCTGCTCCAGCTACGCCGAGAGCGGCGAGGTGTGGCGCTGCCTCAAGTCCCGCCTCAAGGAGCTGGGCTTGGCTTCGGCGCCGCCGTCGTGGCGGGGCGAGGCCCTGTTCCTGCCTCCCCCGGAGACGACCCGCCCGGGCGGGACGGTGCTGCGCACCAAGGCCGACTGCCTGCGAATCTGCGAGCGTGGTCCGATCGCGGTGGTGTACCCGGAGGGGGTGTGGTACCACTCGGTGACGGTGGACGTGATGGAGCGCATCATCGTCGAGCACCTCGTGGGCGGGGCGCCGGTCGCCGAGTACGTCTTCGCGGTCGATCCGCTCGGAGGGGGATCGCATCGTTCTTCACCTCGGCCGTCAATCTGATTCAATTGGGAGAATCGGAGGATTCGGGGGTCGAGGTGTCAACGTGTCGCTCCCGAGTGAGGGACGGGGCGTGCCGCCATCATCAGTAACAGTATGATGACAATCGACTCCCTGTTCCTCGCGTTCTATGATTCTGTTCGTAATCCAAGACCTTGTGTGTTACTTCGCAGCAGTCCTTGTGTTCGCAAGACGTTGAGAGAGGTGGGTTGTAATCAGGCGTCTGTTCTTGGGGTTTGCGTTGCTAGCAGTAATGACTACTGCTGCCCTGATGGGTAGCACCGGGAACGCTCGGGCTGAACCACCGCTGCCGTGCATCAGTGACGATTGGTCCGACGATGTCCCGTTCTGCGTGGTACAGGATGGGGATGTGGACATATACCCCAACAACATCCTGATCGCTCCGGGCGTCTTCAGCGCTACGTTCAACGTGCTGAACCCGGCGACGGAGGACGAGACTGTTGTGACACGCTTGGGCTGTATCGTCCACAGCCAGTTCTACTGGTTTGAGGATGATCCAGGCCCGCCAACTTTCGCCACCCAAGAAGAAGTGATTCTGGCGCAGAGCATCGGACACATGGGTGGGTTTATTCTTCGCGACGTCATGGCCGAAGTTGGTTGTGAAGGGGCCCCCTTTAAGGGCAAGGATATCTATTTGTATGTTATGTCCGGAGAGTTCGTGGAGGGTAGCTCCGGTGCAACCATAATCATGGGAAGCACCGAGTTTCAGGAGGTCGTTTCTACCACCACTACTGCTTCGACGACGACCACAACGACTCTCCCGGACACCGGTGGGGTCTGTGACTATGTCTTCGGGGACGTGCTGAGCCCGGCGCCGGAATGCGTCGGCGAGGGCAACACTTTCTTCGATGACATCAACTGGTTGGCAGACTCTGGGATCACGAGAGGCTGCAATCCACCGGTCAATGACCAGTTCTGTCCCAAGGAGTTCGTCACGCGCGGTCAGATGGCGGCATTCCTGGTCCGAGCCCTCGGGTACACCGACGACGCAGGCGGTAACCTCTTCATAGACGATGACCAGTCGGTGTTCGAGGGGGACATCGACAGGCTGGGGGCCGCTGGCGCCGCTCGTGGCTGCAACCCGCCGGTCAACGACCGCTACTGTCCCGGTAGCTACGTGACGCGGGGTCAGATGGCGGCGTTCCTGGTCCGAGCCCTCGGGTACACCGACGACGGAGGCGGCGACCTGTTCGTCGACGATGACGAATCGGTGTTCGAGGGTGATATTGACAGGCTGGGGACAGCCGGCGTCACCCGTGGCTGCAACCCGCCGGTCAACGACCGCTACTGTCCCGGTAGCTACGTGACGCGGGAGCAGATGGCCGCGTTCCTTCATCGGGCTCTCGGCTGAGTCGGTCGATCCGCTCGGAGGCATGGCGCCGCCGCCGTCCTAGGCTCACCTCCATGAGACGCCTCGCCCGGTTGGCCCGCTGGTCCCTCCTCGGATGGCTGCTGTGGCGCACCCTCGGCCCCGAGCTGCCGCCCTACTACTACGGGGTGCAGCGGCGCCCGTTGAAGATCCCCGGCCGGACCGTCTTCGCCGGCGACCTCGAGGTGTTCGTCCGGGAGGCGGGTCCGCCAGAGGCGCCGCCGCTGGTGCTGGTGCACGGCTGGAACCTCGACGGGGAGATGACGTTCCACCGCATCGTCCCGGCCCTGGCGGAGCGGTTCCGGGTGATCATGCCGGACCTGCGCGCTCACGGGAAGACAGACTGGCCGCGGGGCAGGTTCGAGATCGAGGACCTCGCCGACGACGTGGCGGCGACGCTCGACGCCCTCGGGGTGGAGGGAGCGACGGTGTTCGGCTACTCGATGGGCGGCATGGTTGCCCAGAGCCTCGCCGACCGTCATCCTCGTCACGTCGCTCGACTCATCCTGGCCGCGACCGCCGCCCGCCCCATCCCGGAGCGGCGGGCGCTGACCCGGGTCGCCTTCTGGCTGGGCCGGGCCGTGGCCCGGGTGAGCCGCCGTGAGGCCGCTGCCGTCACCTCGGAGGTGCTGGTCCGCAGCGGCGCCATCGAACCGGGCCATCTCCGCTGGATGTATGAGGCGTTGATGCGGCGGGACGCCACCCTGTACTACGAGGTGGGCGGAGCGATCTGGCGGTTCGATTCGAGGGCCTGGGTGGGGGACCTGGACGCGCCGGTCATGGTGGTGATTCCCGGCAAGGACCAGGTGGTGCCGCCGGCCGCCCAGCGGGAGCTGGCGGCACTGCTCCCCGCGGCGCGGGTGGTCGAGATCGCCGGCGGCCGCCACGAGGCGGTGCTGAACCGGGCCGGCGAGTTCGTGACGTTGATCTCGGAGTTCGCCGAGGCCTAGGCGGGCCGGTTCGGGGCCGGCGGGTGATCCGCCACGAGGGCTCGGGCCACCTTGAGCGCGGTGTCGAGGCTGCGGCCCCCGTCGAGCCAGCTCAGTGGCGACAGCGTGGCGAGGCCGGGGTTGGGGCGCACGATCCAGTCGGCGATGGTGGCGGCGTCGAGGTGGGCTTCGAGGACCTCCACCACCGCGGCGACGTCCTCCCGGACGCCGTGCTCGTTGAACTGGAAGGCGCAGTAGACCTCTTCCAGCCAGGTACCGCCGAGCCGGAGCAGGCCCCGGTGCACCAGCAGCTCGTGGGGTGACATGACGGCCCGCCGGGCGGCTTCGCCGCGGGTCCAGAAATGCCCGGTGAGAACGACCTCGCTCATCCGATGCTCCGCCGCCTCCCCCCGATGCGGCCGGTGGCCGGATTGCGCTGGTCGTTGTCGATGCTCTCGGGCGCGGTGTGACCTGATGGCACGACGACCATTTGCTCAACGGTAGCCGGGTTGCGACCGACCTCAGTTGACCTCCGGCCGCCGGGCCCTCAGGCGCCGTCGAGGAAATGGGCGACGGCGGCGGCGAGCGCCTCCGGGGCCTCCAGCACCACGTTGTGGCCGGCGCCGGGCACGATGATCGGGGTGCTCCCCACCAGGGCCGCCATGTCGGTGGCGAGGTCGGCATAGTCGGGGTCCTGGTCGCCGGCGACGAAACATATCGGGGTGGTGAGGGCGGTAAGGGTGTCGCCGGCATAGCGGGTGATGCCCTGCCCGTAGCCGCGCAGCGCCGCCGCCAGTCCTGCCGCGGTGTTCTCCCGTCGCAGCTCGTGGTCCCGCTGCCGGGCCTCTTCGGAGACCCCCTTGGCGCGGAGCCGGGGGTGGTGGAGCCAGGCGTCGAGGAAGGCGTCGAGGCCGACCGTTTCGATGTGGGCGGCGAGCAGGGCGTCCTGGCTGAGCCGGGCCCGCCGCTCGGGCTCGGGGAGGCCGGGGGAGGTGGAGACGAGCACGAGCCGCGCCACCAGGTCCTCGTGGGTGAGGAGCAGTTGCAGGGCGACCCGTCCGCCCTGGGAGTAGCCGAGCAGCGGGAGCGGGCCGGGGAGGGTGGCGAGCCAGGAGGCCAGGGCCTCGACGGCGGTGTCCATGGTCACCGGGGTGACCTCGGTCTTGCCGTGCCCGGGTAGGTCGGGGGCGAGCACGGTGCGGTCGAGGGCGGCTGCCAAGTCGGCGAACATGCCGCCGTGCAGGGTGAAGCCGTGGAGGGCGACGAGGGGCGGCCCGGCGCCGGGATGCTCCCGTACGTGGAGGCGGCCTTGGGTGGTGGTGACGAAGGAGGAGGTGGGGGGCACGGCATCCGCCATGGTACGTGGCCCCCCGCTGCTGTGGAGTCACGCCTCCGGGTCGGGCAGGAGGTGGCGGAAGGCGAGGATGACGTCGTCGTAGCTGCTGACGGTGAGGGTGAGTCGTGATGGGGAGCCGGTGATCTCCCAGTAGCCGGCCGGTCCCGCGTCGAGCACCGTCAGCTCGGAGACCCGGCGGCCGTGGGGGCGGGAGATCCACACCGCCTGCACCCGCCACATCCGCCGGCGATGCTCGAGGGCGATGAGGAGCCGGTCGGCCCAGCGGGGTTCGATCCCGGATTCGACGAGCTGATTCATTGCCGTCGTCGGGCGTTCCCCGAGCAGCCGCTCGGCCTCGACGAGCAGGTCGGCGTCGACGGTGACCGCGCCGAGGAACGGCGCCGTCGGCCGGGGCCCGGCTCCGACCACCCGGGTGAGGTGGAACGGCAGCCAGTCCGGCTCGACCCGGTGGAGGCGGACCCGGTGGCCGTCGACGATCTCGCCCTGGACGGCCCGGCGCCGGGTGCACCAGAAGGTGGCCAGCTCCGGGGTTCGCCCCCCGGCGACATCGACCGTCACTACCAGGCCGGGCTCGGTCACGACGTCGAGGATGGCGGTGGCGGCGGGGTGGAGCCGGCCGCCGGAGGTGATGCCGGACAGCTCGAGCTGGGCCGCTCCGGCGGGATCGGCGGTACTGCCCGCATGCACCGCCAGCAGCACCGGCACCAGCGGGCGTGGCAGCGTCATGGTGCCGTGGTCCGGTTCGAGGGTGCCCTGCGGCGGGCGGTCGGCCGCAGGGGACCGCATCAGCGGCACGCTCACGACCTGCCCTCCCTGGCGGTCATCGAACCGATGGCGAGGATCTCCCACACCCCGGAGTTGTCGCTCGCCCGCAGCGTGTACTGCATGACGTGGATGTGGCCGGCGGCGGCGGTGGCGTGCACGGTGATCTGCAACACCATTTCCGCTCCGTCGGTGCGACCGGCGGCGGCGGCGATGGTGACGTCCGTGTAGGGAGACGGCAGGATCGGGACGATCCCGGCGCCCGGGGCGGTGAAACGGTCCGGATCGCCGTCTCCGGTCAGCAGGGCGGCGAGGAAACCGTGGGTGGTGGCGAGCAGAGCGTCGGGCACCGGCTCCTCGAGCGCCGGCAGCGAGGAGGGGAGCCGCGCCGGCTCGGGGGCGGCCACCCGAGCCGGGAGGGAGATGGCTGATAGGTGGCTGCCGTCAACCGCGATCCCGACCCGGTAGTGCTCGACCCCCGCCGGCAGGTAGGCACCGTCGACCAGGTCCAGCACGTCCGCCGCCACCGTGACCGACCAGAGCCGCTCGGTGTCGCGGACGGCCTCCACCGCTACGGACCGGGTGACGTAGCGACGGCCCGGCTCCATCGCCGCAAGGTCGACGGCGGCGGGGAGGAACGGGTCGAGGGCGCCGTCCTCGCCCCCGGCGGTGAGCCAGGTGGCGACGTACAGCTCGGCATAACCGGTGAGTCCGGGCGGCGGGATGTCGACGACGCCCTGTCCGACCCCGCCGCCGCTCGGCGCCACCAGGGCGGTGACCGCCAGCAGCACGGCGAGGGCGGCGACGGTGAGGGCGACGTGGGCGGTGCGGCTTCTCGGGGCCGGAAGCTGCGGGATGATCGGCTCGCCGCGCCGGCAGCGGGGGAGCTCGACCGGGAGTGGCGGAAGTTCGGCGGTGTCGGCGACCGGATGGCCGAGCGCGGAGATCACGACGCCGGTCCGATCGGGGGGAGGGTCACGATCTCGCCGGGGTAGATGAGGTTGGGGTCGCCGGACCGCAGCGTCGCCCGGTTGGCGCTGATCACCTCCCGCCAGTAGCGGGCCACGTCGGAGGCGGCGTCCGCCTCGGCCCCACGGCCGCGGAGGTGGTTTCTGGCGATGGTCCACAGGTTGTCGCCGGGGGCGACGGTGTGGCGTTCCTCGGCCGCCGGCTCCGGTGACGGCGGCAGGGATTCCGGCGCCGGGTCCGGGGCCGGGGCGTTCCCGGCCACCGGGGCGAACCCGGCGGCGGTCATCCCGGGTGGGAGCACGGTGAGGGTGGGAGCCGCCTCCGGGACGACGAGGTCGGCCGGGCTTGCCGTGTCGGGGGCGGCGTCGTCGGCGAGCTGCAGGACGAGCGGGGGCGGGAGCTCGGTGGCGACCGCCGGAATGGAGGGAGCGGCGGCGACCGAGGTGGCGAGGGACAGCACCACGGCCCCCTCGACGAGGCGTCGGATCACGGGGGCGGTGAGGCGGTGCACCACGGTACCGGCGCGGGAGAGTCCGGCGAGGCGGGTCCCGAGATAGGCCACCGTCGTCAGGGCCAGCCAGGCGGCGACGGCGAGGGCCGTCAACCAGGCCGCCACCACGATCACGTCCTCGGCCGGAGCGACCCGGATCCAGCCGAGCGGGTCCGTTCCGGAGAGCGGCAGCCGCGTCCCGATCCGGCGCAACGTCTCGAGGACGCCCGCCTCGACGGTGAGGAGGAGGAGGAGCCGGAAACGGGGTCGCCGTCGCATGGGCGGCACGGTACGCCTGCAATCTCCCATTGTCAACTGTCAATAACGCTTGACAATCGTTACATATCGTATACGGTGACGCGGCGAGCCCGATCGACGGACTCGGTGACGGGAAAGGAGCAGGCCATGAGCCACATGTTCGGGGCGAACCTGGCGGACCTCGACAACCTGAAAGCGACGTTTGTCGGCAAGGCGGGAGAGGTGAGCAGCCTCACCACGGCACTGAGCGCCAAGGTCGATCCGGGTGCCACCGCCTGGCAGGGACCGGGGGCCGAGAACTTCCGGGCGGCGTGGAACAACGACTTCCGCCCCGCGCTGGTCAAGCTGGAGCAGGCGCTGGGCGAGGCGGCCGAGGCGGTCGGCACCTACCGGGTCAACATCGAAGCGGCCACCCGCTGAGCGTCCCCGGTGCCGCGTGACTCCTCTCGAGATGCGCCTGCGAGCCCGGGAGCTGCGACTGCGGGCCGGGGACCTGGACGGCGCCGCTCGCGAGCTGCGACGCCTCGCCTCCACCCTGCCCCGGTCGCTGCGCCCGCTACGCCGGGCCTCGCGGCGGGCCTGGCAGGGACCGGCAGCCGACGACCTCGCGGCCGGGCTCGGCGAAGGGGGGCGCCGTCTCACTGCGGCGGCCGGCATGGCAAACGGTTTCGCCCACACCCTGGAGGAGCGTCGCGGGCTGGTGTTACGGGAGGCCGCCGACCTCGAACGGTGCGCCGCCCGGGACGAAGCGGCGGCGGCCGGGGCGGAGGTGTGACGTGAGCCACCCGGTGGTCGTCCGCCACGACGGTGACGAGTACGAGATCCGGCTCCTGGTCGATGATTCGACGTTCGATCCCTCCGAGCTGGCCCGGCGCTGGTTCGGGATCGAGGATCCGGAAGTCCTGGTCGACGGCAGGGCGGTGGCAAACGGCCTCCCGCCGGCCGGCTGCGGCGTCGGGCCGGCGTCGGTGATCACGATGCGGAACCGGGCCGGCGGGGGACCGGAACCGGAGAACACGCCACCGGCGCCGGGCGTCGGGGTGTTCCATCGGCCACCCCGCACCCGGCCGCGGAGCGCACCGCCGGATGTCCCCCTGCCGCCGCCGCTCCCGGAGGTGGTGGCCCCGGCCCGGTTCGGATGGGCGGCGCTCGTCATCCCGGTGGTGCTGGGCGCCGTCATGGCGGCGCTGTTCAACCCCCGGATGGCGCTCTTCGCTGTCTTCAGCCCGGCGATGATGCTGGCCAACTGGGTCGAGGATCGCCGCCGGGCGCGCCGGGAGCGCCGCCGCCTGGGCGTCACCCGGGCCCGCGATCTTGCCGAGTTGGACGCCCACCTCCGAGACGCCAACCACCTCGCCGCCGTCACCGCCCGGCGCGACGTCGTCACCCCGGAGCTGCTCGCCGACCGCGCCCTGCGCCACGATCCGGCGCTGTGGGAGCGCCGGCCCGGCCACGACGACTTCCTGCGGCTCGGCATCGGGGTCGGGTGCCTGCCGTGGCGTCCCCCGCTCGGCCCGAGCGCGACCTGGCCTGGCGACATCGCCGAGGTGGTGGCCCGTCACGACACCCTGCACGACGTACCGGTGGCGGTGCATCTCACCCCCGGCACCGTTCTCGGGGTCGCCGGGCCCCGGCCCCACACTCTCGCCCTGGCCCGCGCCCTGCTCGTGCAGGCGGTGGCGCTCCACGGACCGGCCGACCTCCAGATCACCGTGGTCACCGACTCCGCCGCCGACTGGGATTGGGTGAAGTGGTTGCCGCACGTGGTGATCGACGGCGCCGGGAGGCGGCGCCTCGCCGCGAGCGCCGGCGAGGGAGGGCCGGTCACCGCGGCCCTGCCGTCGCTCCCCGCCGGCGCCCATCTCCGGCGTGGCCCGCATCACCTCGTGATCATCGACGGGAACCCGCTGGACGGCGCCGAAGCGGCCGTTGTGCGGTCCGCCCTGCAGGAGGGAGAGGGGCGGCGGCTGTGCGCCATCGCCCTCGCGGCACGCCGCGACCGGCTGCCCTCACTCTGCACGGTCATCTTCGAGGTGCCCGGCACCGGTCCTGGCCGGCTGTTCCGGCCCGACGGCGACGGCGCCGGGGAGGTGGAGCCGTGGTACACCGCGGCGGTGGCGGCGCGGCGCGTCGCCCGGGCCCTCGCCCGCCTCGAGGATCCCGAACTGGACCACGCCGCCGCCCATCTCCCCGACTCGGTGCGGCTTCTCGACCTGCTGGGGTGGGACGAGCCCGCCCCGGCCGCCATCGCCGCCCGATGGGACGGTGCCGGGCACCACTTCCCGCCGGTCGTGCTCGGGATGACCGAGGACGGGCCGATCGAGATCGACCTCGTCGCCGACGGACCGCACGGGCTGCTCGCCGGGACCACCGGCTCCGGCAAGTCGGAGCTGCTGCGGGCCCTGGTGTCGTCGCTGGCGGCCACCGTCGATCCGGAGCGGCTCACCTTCGTGCTCGTCGACTACAAGGGCGGGAGCGCCTTTGACGCCTGTGCCCTGCTGCCCCACACCGTCGGCGTCGTCACCGACCTGGACGGTCATCTCGCCCAACGGGCCCTCGTCTGCCTCGAAGCCGAGTTGCGGCACCGGGAGCAGCGGCTGCGACAGGCCGGGGTGTCGGACATCGCCGACCACCAGCCCGGCGACGGCGAGCCGGCCCTCCCGCGCCTGCTCGTCGTTGTCGACGAGTTCGCTGCCCTCGCCCAGGAGCTGCCCGACTTCCTCACGGCTCTCGTCGACGTCGCCCAGCGGGGACGGAGCCTCGGGGTGCACCTGCTGCTCGCCACCCAGCGACCCGGCGGGGTGGTCGGCGACGCCATCCGGGCCAACACCAACCTGCGGGTGTCGCTCCGGGTGCAGGATCACGCCGACTCGGTCGACGTGATCGGGACCCCGGTGGCGGCGGATCTGGGTCGTCATCAGCCGGGGCGGGGATTCCTGCGGCGGGGCCCGGGCGACATCGTCGCCTTCCAGGCAGCCCGCGTCTCCGGCGCCGGCGCCGCTTCGGGCGATGCCGTCGCTGCGGCGCCGTTCGTGTTCGGCCACGAGCAACCGCCGCCGGCTCAGGCCCCGGCCGCCGGCGAGGGCACCGACGACCTCACTGCCCTCGTCCGCGCCGTCGACGCCGCCGCCCGCCACCGCGGCATGGGCATCCCCCGGTCGCCGTGGCCCGATCCGCTCCCGCTCCGGCTCTGCGCCGCCGACCTCGCCGGGGAAGAGGAAGGCGGCTCCGACGGTGCGATGGCGGCGCCGCTCGGGCTGGCCGACGAGCCCCGCCGACAGCGGCTGGTCCCGGTCCGGTGGGGTCCCGGCGACGGGAACCTGCTGCTATTCGGGCTGCGGGGCAGCGGCACCACCACCGCCCTCGCCACCATCGCCACCGGGCTGGCGGCGGCGACCTCCCCCGACGACCTCCACCTTTACGTGCTCGACTGCGACGACCAGCTCCTCGTCCCGCTCGCCGGGTTGCCTCACGTCGGGGCGGTGATCGGGGCCACCGATCGGGAGCGTCAGCTGCGCCTGCTGCGACGGCTACACCATGAGGTGCAGGAACGGCGGCGCCTGGTGGCCGCCGATCCCGGGGCGCTGGCCATGCTGGCGGCGCAGGTGGTCCTCGTCGACGGGTTCGCCGGCCTGGCGGCGGCTCTCGACGAACCCGGCGAGCTCGGGTACCGCAGCGTGCTCACCAGGGTGATGGCCGACGGGCCCGGCGTGGGTGTGGTGTTCGTCGCCACCGCCAAGCAGCCCGGGGACGTCCCGGGGCAGATCGCCTCCGCCACCTCCGCCAAGCTGGCGTTCCGGCTCGCCGACCGGTACGACTACGCCGCGTTGGGGATCACGGTGGACGAGCCGGCGGCGGCCCCGGGCCGATGCTTCGAGTCGAGCACCGGGCGGGAGATCCAGATCGCCCTGCCCCACCGCCACGGCCTCGAGGCGGCCGTGGCGGAGGCCGTCGACCACGATCACGCCTCCTCCCGGCCGCCGGCGCAGATCGGGATCCTCCCCACCGTGGTCAAGGCGCCCGAGGTGGTCGATGCGGCCCGCGTCGTCGGTGACGAATGGTTCGTGCCGCTCGGGATCGGCGACGGTGAGTTGGAGCCGGTGGGGTTCGTGCTGCGGGACGGCGACCATGCCCTCGTCGCCGGTCCGGGCCGCTCCGGGAAGAGCACCACGCTGACGACGATCGCGTTCCTGGTGGCGGCGGCCCGTCCCGACGTCGAGATCTGCGGCATCACTCCCCGACGGTCCCCGCTACTCGACTGTCCCGAGGTGAGCCGGCTCGACCCCGCCGACGTCGACGTGGCCCTCCGCGCCGTCTCCGCCTCCGGCGCCGAGCATCTCGTGCTGGTGGACGACGCCGAGCTCGTCGAGGGGTGCGACGCCCTCACCGCCCTCCTCACCGGGCGGGTTCCGGGTGTGCACCTGGTGGCGGCTGGCAACGCCGAAGCCCTCCGCTCCGGCTACGGGCACTGGACCCAGACCCTGCGCCGCAGCCGGCTCGGCCTGGCGCTGCGCCCCAACCCGGCTGCCGACGGCGACCTGTGGCAGACGGCACTGCCCCGCCGCCCCACCGCAGGGTTCCCGCCCGGCCGCGGCTACCTCCTCGCCGACGGTCGCATCGAACTGGTGCAGGTCGCCCGGCGGTGAGTCGCCGCTGGGGCTTCCGGGGTATCGACCCGGAGGACCTGGCACTGTTGTGCGCCCGGATGGAGCAGCGGGCCGAGACCCTCGACGACGCCGCCCGGCGCAACAGCGCCCTGCTGCGCAGCAACGGGCTCGTCTCGGAGGCGGCGATGCTGGGGCGAGCCCTCACCGGGGTCGCCCACCTGCTCACGGAGGCGGCGGCGGACACGAGGTGGCGGGCCGAGGCGATTCGCCACGCCCAGGATTCGACCCTGGCCGCCGCCATTCCGATCCAGGCGTGGCGCCTCGTCGCCGAGGAGGCCGAGTTCGCCGCCACCACCGTGTTCCGGCCGGGGGAGCGGGACGAGACCCTGAACGCCTGGCGGGAGTGCCCGGCACCGGAGGCGTTGGCAGGCCTCTCGCCGTCGCAGGTCGCCGCCCGGTTCGCGGCGCTGTCGCCCCTCGCCCGTGACGGGTTCGCCTACCGCTTCCCGGAGCAGGCCGCCTCCCTCGCCGGCGTCCCCGCCGAGGTGCGCTACCTCGCCAACCGCCTCCGCATCGCCGGCCACGTCGCAGATCTCGAAGATCGGTTGCAGTCGCTGCGCCGCCGGCAACACGATCCCGCAGGCACCGCATGGGAGCACCAGGCGGTGGCCGACGAGATCGCCGACCTCGGGCATCGGGTCCGGGAGCTGCGGCGCTGGCTCGCCGAGGAGCGCCAGATCCTGTGGTTCGACCCGGCCGGCGACGGGCAGGTGGTCGAGGTGTTCGGCGATCTCGACGCCGCCCGCCACCTCGCCGTGGTCGTGCCCGGGGTCGGAACCGACCTCGCCGCCTTCAGCCACGGCGACGGCGGGTTCCGGCACTGCGCCCGCGACCTCGCCCAGGCGGTGGAGCAGCTCGCTCCCCAGTCCGGGACGGCGACCGTCGCCTGGCTCGGCTACGACCCGCCCGACGGGGTCGACGCCGTGTCGACGGCGGCGGCCCGTGCCGGGTGCGACGACCTGGCACGGTTCGTCGACCTGATCGACCTCGCCGGCGACCGCCACGTCACCGTCATCGGGCATAGCTACGGGTCACTGGTGGCGGGCCTCGGTGCGGCCGCAGGCCTCGACGCCGACGAGGTGGTGTTCGTCGGGAGTCCCGGCACCGGCCTCCACCAGGCGACCGAGGCCCGGCTGCGGGCTGGCGGCAGGGTGTGGGCGGCGCTGGCTGAGGGCGACCCGATCGTGCGGGCGGTCGATCCGGTCGCCGTGCTCGGCGGGGACGTCGGGCGCCTCTGGCACGGCCCTGACCCGGTGGGTGACGGCTTCGGCGCCGTCGAGTTCGGCACCGGCGGCGCCTCCGGCCACTCCGGTTACTTCGATCCCGGCACCGAGTCGCTGCGGAACCTGGCCCTCATCGTGGCCGGCCGCGGCGGCGAGGTGGAGGCGGCGGCTCCGGCGGTCCTTTGAGCCCCACAGGTGCCAGAACCAGGTGAGCAGGTGACACGAGGATTGAGGACGGACCGCGGGCTCAACGCAATTCTCGACGTCGGAAGCTCTCCACACCCCCCTCCACCCCACATCTCGTATGATCCATCGCATGAAACCCACCGTTGCCATCCTCGGAGCCGGGTCCATGGGCGAGATCCTCGCCGAAGGGCTGCTGCGGGCCGGCTGGACCGTCGACAGCCTGGTGCTCGCCGCCCGCCGGGAGGACCGCGCCCGCGACGCGGAGCGCCGCACTGGCGTCACCACGGTGCTCGATCCGGCGGCTGCCGCTGCCGGCCGTGACGTCGTCGTCGTCGCCGTCAAGCCCAAGGACGTCGACCACCTCATCGACCAGATCCGGGACACCATCACCCCCGACCAGGTCGTCATCTCCCTCGCCGCCGGGGTGCCGCTCCAGGTCTACGAGTCGGCCCTGCCCGACGTGGCGGTGGTGCGCTCCATGCCGAACACGCCCGCCGCCGTCGACGAAGCCATGACGGCCTACTGCGGCGGCGCCCACGCCAGCGCCGACGCCCTCGCCAAGGCGGACGAGATCCTCTCTGCGGTGGGCTCCACCATCCAGCTCTCCGAGGACCTGCTCGACGCGGTCACCGCCGTCTCCGGCACCGGCCCCGCCTACGTATTCCTGCTCTCGGAGGCCCTCACCGAGGCCGCCATCAGGGAAGGGCTGCCGCACCACGCCGCCGAGAAGCTCGTGCTCCAGACCCTGCGCGGCGCCGGCATCATGCTCTCGACGACCGACAAGAGCGCCTTCCGGCTCCGGGCCGAGGTCACCTCCCCCGGCGGCACCACCGCCGCCGCCATGCACGTGCTGGAGGAAGGCGGCTTCCGGGCCCTGCTCGAGAAGGCGGTCCGGGCCGCGGCCCGGCGCTCCGGCGAGCTCGGCGCCGCGGCGCTCAAGGAATCCGAGGCCTGAACCGGCTCCGGTCCGGTCGAGCCGGGCCGAGCCCGGCGCCTACCATTGCCGCCATGAGACGCCCCCTGGCATTGCCCCTCGCCCTCCTGTTCCTCCTCGCCTCGGCGGCCCCGGCCGTCGCCGCGGCCGACCCCGACGAGGTGGCCGCGGCGGTACAGGACGACGGCGTCTACGTGCAACCCGGGTCGGACCTGTCGGAGGCGGAGGCGGGCCGGCTCGTCGCCGAGGCCCGCAACGCCGGGGAACGCCTCTCGGTGATCGTGCTCAGCGACGATGCCCCCTCCGGGGCGGTGACCTTCGGCGACGCGGTGGCCGACCGGCTCACCGAGCAGAACCTGCTGTTCGTGCTCACCCCCAGCGACGTCGGCATCGCCGGTGAAGGCGACGTGTTCACCACCACCCAGATCCAGGACGCCCTCGACATCGCGGTCGCCGCCGGCGGCTCCGACCGGGACTACGTCACCAACTTCGTGCACGTCCTCACGGGCGGCACCGCCGCGGAACCCGGCGGCGACGGCACCTCCGGCTCCTCCGGCGGCGGCGGTTCCGGGATCATCTGGTTCCTCGTCATCGTCGTGGTTGTCGGCGTCGGGGTGGTGCTGCTGGTGCGCAGCAGCCGCAAGAAGGCCGACGCCTCGGCCGCCGCCAAGCTCGCCGCCGCCAAGGAGGCGGTCCAGAAGCAGGTCGACGCCGTCGCAAACGACATCCTCGACATGGCCGACGAGGTGAGCGCCTCCGGCAACCCGCAAGCCCGGCAGTACTTCGAGGAGGCGAGCGCCGCCTACACCGCCGCCTCCGAGCGGCTCGCCGCCGCCACCACCCCCCAGGCCCTGCTCGACCTCTCCAACGAGCTCGACGTCGCCATCTGGCAGCTCGACTGCACCGAGGCGCTGCTCGACGGCAAACCGCTCCCCGCCAAACCCGAACCGAGAAAGCCGGAGCCACCACCCGCCCCCGCCGGGTCGGCCGCTCCCGCCCCGGGTCCCGTCCCCGGCTACGACCGGCGCTCCACCCGGCGCAGCTCCTATGCCGGGCCCGGCCTGCTCGACGTGCTCATCGGGGTCGCCGGCCAGGTCATGGCGGGAGGCCGGGTCCGCTCCCGCGGCGGCATGTTCGGTGGCGGCATGTTCGGTGGCGGGATGTCCCGCGCCGGCCGCCGCACGACCAGTCGCAGCAGCGGCGCCTCCCGGCCCCGGCCTAGCTCCCGGGGCACCGGCGGCCGCATCCGCATGGGCCGCTCCCGGCGCCGCTGAACCCCTGGTGGCGGGGTCACCCCATCACCTAGACTCCGTTTCAGCACACCGCAGGAAGGACACCCATGAGCTTTTTCAGGCGAATCTGGGGCTACATCAAGGCGCTGTTCCGGGGCGCCGCCGAAAAGGCGATGAAGCCCGAGGTCGAGATCGAGCAGGCCATCAACGAGGCCCGCAGGCGTGACCAGGAGCTGCGCAACCAGGCCGCCAAGGTCGTCGCCCATCGCACCCAGCTCGAGAGCAGGATCGGGAGGGTCGCCGACGACGTCGGTGAAGCCCGCGAGATGGCCAAGCAGTCGATCCTCAAAGCCGAGGAGGCGAAGACGGCCGGCGACGCCGAGGGCCAGGCGAAGTGGACGAGGACGGCACAGTCGCTGGCCATGAAGCTGCAGGCATCCGAGAACAACCTCTCGCTGCTGAAGGCGCAGTACGAGTCGGCCGTGGAACAGGCCGACCAGGCCAAGACCGCCGTGCAGCAGAACGCCATGAGGGTCCAGGAGCTGGCCGCCAAGCGCATGGAGCTGCTCGGCACCCTCGAAGCCGCCAAGATGCAGGAATCGGTCAACAAGGCCGTCGAGTCGCTGTCCAGCACCATGGACTACGACATGCCGTCGCTCGAGAAGATCGAGGACAAGATCGAGGTCCGCAAGGCCGAGGCGATGGCGAAGGCCGAGCTGCGCGATGCGACCCCCGAAGGGGCCGAGGCGGAGCTGAAGGAAGCCATCAACGTAGTCCAGGCCGACGCCAAGCTGGAGGAGCTGAAGGCGGAGTTGGGGCTCACGTCCTGACCCCGACCGAGAAGGACGGGAAGGAAGGCCCCCGGAGCGATCCGGGGGCCTTCCCCGCATCACGGGACACGCCGGGGCCGTCACCCGCCCGGTACACTCGGCCCGTCGCCGAGACGGGAGGAACCGCGTGACCGGCAGCGACGACGTGGAACGGGACGAGTCCGAGCCGCGACGCCTCCACCTCGACGCCGCCACCGCCATCCTGCTCGTCACCGGCGTCTCCGTCGCCGCCCTCTTCGTGCTCTGGTGGCTCGGCAGCATCCCGGGCGAACCGACCGCCACGGTGCGGCGGGTCGTCTTCGGCAACGTCCCCGGCGCCCTGATCGCCCTCTTCTACGTCGCCGTCGCCGTCTTCCTCACCTTCGCCGGGTACCTCTTCGCGGAACGGGCCCGCAACTGGGCACGGGGGAAGGCCGAGCGGCGGGACGGCATGTGGCGGAGCCGCCTGCGGGAGCTGTGGCGCGGCGCTTCGATGCAGACCGTGCTGCGGGAACCGGCCGCAGGCATCCCCCACGCCGCCCTCTTCTACGGCTTCGCGGTGCTGTTCCTCGGCACCGTCACCCTCGAGATCGACCACCTGCTGCCCGCCAACCTCAAGTTCCTCACCGGCGGCGTCTACCAGGGTTACTCGGCGGTCCTCGACCTCGCCGCGGTGGTGTTCCTCGTCGGGGTGGTGTGGCTGGCGGTGCGCCGCTACGTGATGATGCCGTGGCGGCTCCGCACCAAGACCCGGCCCGAGGACGGCTGGATCCTGCTCACCCTGGCGCTGATCGGGATCACCGGTCTGGCGGTGGAGGCCGCCCGTATCACCGTCGCCGGCCACCCCCACTTCGAGACCTGGTCGTTCGTCGGCTACCCGCTCAGCTACCTGATCCCCCGCTCCACCGCCGCCGGCACCCACCAGGCGCTGTGGATCGCCCACGTCGCCTCCTTCGTCGCCTTCCTGCTGATGCTGCCACTCACCAAGCTGCGCCACATGCTCACCTCGCCGGCCAACATGTTCCTGGCGCCCCGCACCCGTCCCAAGGGCGCCATGCGAGAGATGCCGAACCTGCTCGAAGCCGAGGACATCGAGACCGTCGGCGCCTCGGTGGTGGGGGAGTTCACCTGGAAGCAGCTGCTCGACACCGACGCCTGTACCGTGTGCGGGCGTTGCACCTCGGTGTGTCCCGCCAACGGCACCGGCAAGCCGCTCGACCCCCGCGAGATCGTGCTCAAACTCGGCGAGGTCGCCGCCCGCACCGCCGCCGGGCTGGTGCCGCCGCCGGTCGGAGTCGACGCCGCCATCACCGTCACCTCCGAATCGGTGTTCGAGCGCATCACCGCCGAGGAGCTGTGGGCCTGCACCTCGTGCCGGGCCTGCGACGAGGTATGCCCGGTCGACATCGAGATCCTCGACAAGATCCTCGACATGCGCCGCTACCTGGCGCTGATGGAGGCCCGCTTCCCGACCGAGCTGGGCAAGACCTTCGTCAGCATGGAGAACTCCTCGAACGTCTACGGCATGGCCCAGGGCACCCGCGGCGACTGGGTGAAGGAACTCGATTTTGAGGTCAAGCTGCTCGGGGAGCCCGGTGTCACCGCCGAGTACCTCTACTGGGTCGGCTGCGCCGGGTCCTTCGACGACCGCAACCGCAAGGTGACGATCTCCACCGCCCGCCTCCTCCACGAAGCCGGCGTCGACTTCGCCATCCTCGGCGCCCGGGAGCGCTGCACCGGCGACCCGGCCCGGCGCGCCGGGAACGAGTACCTCTTCCAGAGCCTCGCCCTGCAGAACATCGAGACGCTCAACGACCTCGGGGTGAGCAAGATCGTCACCCAGTGCCCCCACTGCTTCAACACCCTCGCCAACGAATACTCCCAGTTCGGCGGCGACTACGAGGTGGTCCACCACAGCGAGCTGCTCATGCAACTCGTCACCGACGGCCGCATCACGCCCAAGTCGAACGGATCCCGCATCGCCTACCACGATCCCTGCTACCTGGCCCGCCACAACGACGTGCTGGCGCCACCGCGGGCCATCGTCGACGCGGTGGGGGAACGGGTCGAGATGCCCCGCAGCGGCATGGAGTCGTTCTGCTGCGGCGCCGGCGGGGCCCACATGTGGATGGAGGAGCCCACCGGCAAGAAGATCAACATCGAGCGCACCGAGGAGGCCGTGGCCACCGGGGCCGACGTTATCGCCACCGGGTGCCCCTTCTGCTTCGTCATGATGGACGACGGCGTCAAGGACCTCGGCGCCGACGAGACGGTGGCGGTCAAGGACCTGGCGGTGTTGCTGGCGGAGCAGACGCTCGACTGACCGATCGCCGGGCCGCCGCGAATCGCCGCTGCCCGCCGATTCAAGCTATGCGGCCTCGCTGCCGATAGGTTCCCGTTGACCAGAAGTTGGGGCGGCAAATGGCGTGTGCACACTGTGGAGCCGAAACCGGAGAGGGCCGGGACGATCCGTCCCTTTGCGAGGCGTGTGAGCAGCGTCACGACTGGTTCGAGCTGATCGAGATGGTGCAGGCCGGCGCCGCGGCGCCCGCTCCCACCACCCCGCCCGCCCCCGACGCCGCCCTCCCCGCCGATCCGTTCCGGGACCGCCAGACCATCACCGTCTGAGGCGTCACCCCGCCGCTCCGATCGCCATCGCCCGTACCGTGTCTCTACCCTGGGGAGAGGCGTTCGGGCCCCCGGGGACGGAGCCGCCGTCTCACCGCCTGGGCCCGATCCCGGAGGGAGCGTGCCATGCCCGAGATCCGAGCCCGGTTCGAGAGGGCGATTGCCGTGGTCCAGGAGCTTCCCCACCGGCCCGACCCTGCCACGCTGCTCCGCCTCTACGCCCTCTACAAGCAGGCGGTGGCCGGGGACGTCGCCGGTGACCGGCCCGGCGCCTTCGACCTCAAGGCGAGAGCGAAGTACGACGCGTGGGCGGCGATCCGGGGCACCAGCCCCGAGGACGCCATGGAGGCGTACAGCGGCCTCGTCGACGAGCTGAAGCCGTAGGAGTCGGCGCAGCCCTCCGAGAGGACGCGACGCAGCCGGACTCGAGGGCTTCGTCGCCACATCGCCGATGGTCGTGATCGAGTTCGAATGAGGCCTGCCTCGCAGCGCTAACCCTTGCCGCGCCGCTGCGACGGGTAGCCTGTGAGCGGTCCACCGGAGGGTATGTGAAGCTCCTCGTCGCCACGCCCGAGTTCGCCCCGCTCGCCTCCACCGGCGGCCTCGGCAACGCCGTCGCCGGTCTCACCCGGGCCCTGCTGCGGCACGGCCACGAGATCACGGTCGCCCTCCCCCGCTACTCCTGTATCGACGCCCCGCTCTCGCCGGCGACCGGCCGCTGGTGTGAGACCGAGGTCGACGGCGTCCACGTGATGCTGTTCGGGGACGGCGAGGCCTTCGACCGGCCCGGAGTGTACGGGCCGATTCCGGGCACCGCCTACGACGACAACTGGTGGCGCTTCGGCCGGTTCTCGCTGGCGGTCGCCGCCCTCGCCGGCGACTACGACCTGGTCCACCTCAACGACGCCCACGTCGGCCCGGTGGCGCTGCTCACCTCGACCCCGACCGTGCTCACCCTCCACAACGCCGCCTACGCCGTGCTCGGCCCCCTGGTCGAGGTCGTCGAGCTGCTCGGGGTCGACCCGAGCCTGGCCGAGCCGGGGGGCGCCCTCGAGTGGTACGGCGAAGCCAACTACCTCAAGGCGGGCATCATCAGCGCCACCCAGGTGACCACGGTGAGCCCCACCCACGCCAAGGAGCTCGCCGAGGACGCTACCTCCTTCGGGCTCGGAGGCATCGTCCGGTCGCTGCGGCGGCCCATCGTCGGCATCCTCAACGGCATCTCCGCTTCCCGCTGGGATCCCGCCACCGACACCACGCTGCCCCAGACCTACTCCGCCGAGGATCTCGGCGGCCGCCGCGCCTCCCGGGCCGCCCTGCTCGCATGGACCGGCCTCGCCGACGGGGTCATCTTCGGCAACGTGGGCCGGATGTCGCCCCAGAAAGGCCTTCACCTCCTCGGCCCCGAGCTGGACGCGCTGGTGGACGAGGGGGTGCGGCTGGTGCTGATGGGCAACGGGGAGATTGACGAGCTGGTGGACGGCTGGGTGGCCCGCCACTCCCGCGCCGTGGTCCACCTCGGTTTCGACGCCACTCGCTCCCGACTCGTCTTCGCCGGGTCCGACGCCTACCTGATGCCGTCGGCGTTCGAGCCGAGCGGCCTCGGTCAGCTCTACGCCATGCGTTACGGGGCGCCGCCGGTGGCCCGCCTCACCGGAGGGCTGGCCGACTGCGTCATCGACATCGACGAGGATCTCTCCCATGGCAACGGCCTCGGGTTCCGTTCCTTCGGCTCGGCCACGGTCGCCAAGACGATGCGGCGGGCGATGCGCTACCGGGAAGGGTTCCCCGACCTGTGGGCCGCCATGCAGCGCCGGGGCATGACCGCCGACTGGTCGTGGCGGGCCCGGGCCGCCGAATACGAGGCGCTGTTCGCCGAGATCATCGGCGGCTGACGGGGCGGTTCAGCCCTCCGGCGGGGCCAGCTCCACCTCCACCGCAGGCTGCGGTGCCTCCTGCAGCGACACCTCGGTGACGGTCCCGGCGGCGACCACGTCGCCGAGAGCCGAGCGCAGCGCCTCCAAGCGGGGGGCGGTGTCGTGCACCACCACCCGGTCGACCGGGGTCCGCAGCGACCGCTGCGCCGCCGTCTTCGCCTTGCGGATCTCGCCGAGCACCGCGGCGCACACCTCGAACACGAGCGGGTCGCCGTCTCCGGCAGCCTCCCGCAGCTCGCCCGCCTCCGGCCAGGCGGCGCGGTGGATCGAGCCGTCCTGCCACCACGACCACACCTCCTCGGTGACGAACGGCAGGAAGGGGGCGAAGAGGCGCAGCAGGTGGGAGAGGGCGAGGTCGAGGGTCGCCAGCGCCGAGGCGGTGGCCTGCTCGTCGCCGCCGCCGTAGGCGCGGCCCTTCACCAGCTCCAGATAGTCGTCGCAGAAGGACCAGTGGAACGCCTCGGCGATCTCGAGGGCCCGGGCGTAGTCGTACTCCTCGAAGGCGGCGGTGCAGCCGTCGACCACGTTGGCGAGGCGCAGCAGCAACGCCCGGTCGAGGGGCTCGGTGACGGGGCCGCCCGGGGCGCCGTCCCCGAGCCGGAGGGCGAAGCGGCTGGCGTTGAGGATCTTGACGGCGAGGCGGCGGCCCACCCGCATCTGCGCCTCCTCGAAGGCGGTGTCGGTGCCGGGGCGGCCGCTCGCCGCCCAGTAGCGCACCCCGTCGGCGCCGTACCGTTCGATGAGCCCGGCGGGGGTGACCACGTTGCCCTTCGACTTCGACATCTTCTTGCGGTCCGGGTCGAGGACCCAACCGGAGAGGGCGGCGTGCCGCCACGGCAGGACGCCGTTCTCGAGGTGGGCCCGCACCACCGACGAGAAGAGCCAGGTGCGGATGATCTCCTGGCCCTGGGGCCGCAGGTCGAGCGGGAACGTGAGGGCGAAGAGGTCCGGGTCGTCCTCCCATCCGGTGACGATCTGGGGGGTGAGCGACGAGGTGGCCCAGGTGTCCATCACGTCGGGATCGGCGACGAAACCGCCGGGAGCGCCCCGCTGTGACGGCTCGTAGCCGGCGGGCACCTCGCTGGAGGGATCCACCGGCAGCTCGCCCTCGGCTGGGACCAGGATGCGCTCGTAGTCGGGGTTGCCGTGCTCGTCGGCGGCGTACCACACCGGGATCGGCACCCCGAAGTAGCGCTGGCGGGAGACGAGCCAGTCGCCGTTGAGGCCGCTCACCCAGTTCTCGTAGCGGACCTGCATGTGGGCCGGGTACCAGGCCAGCTCCCGGCCCCGGGTCAGCATGGTGTCCTGCAGCTCGGGGTCGCGGCCCCCGTTGCGCAGGTACCACTGGCGGGTGGTGAGGATCTCGAGCGGCCGCTCGCCCTTCTCGTAGAACTTCACGGGATGGGTCACCGGCCACGGGTCGCCGTCGAGGTCCCCGGAGGCGGCGAGCTGCTCGACGATGCGGCGCCGGGCCTGGGTGACGCTACGCCCGGCAAGCTCGGCGTAGCGGTCCCGAGCCGCCGGATCGGTGATGACGTCGGGCGGGTCGGGAAGGAGCCGCCCGTCGGGGCCGACGACGGGGCGGGCCGGCAGCTCCAGCTCCCGCCACCAGATGACGTCGGTGAGGTCGCCGAAGGTGCAGATCATGGCGATGCCGGAGCCCTTGTCCGGCTCCGCCAGCGGGTGGGCCAGCACCGGGACCGCCACCTCGAAGAGCGGGGTGCGGACCTCGGTGCCGAACAGCGCCTGGTAGCGCTCGTCGTCGGGATGGGCCACCAGCGCCACGCAGGCCGGCAGCAGCTCGGGGCGGGTGGTCTCGACGTGGATCGCCGAGCCATCCTCCCGGTGGAAGGCGACCCGGTGGAAGGCACTCTGCCGTTCCCGGTCCTCCAGCTCCGCCTGGGCGACGGCGGTGCCGAAGTCGACGTCCCACAGCACCGGGGCGGCGGCGGCGTACGCCTCGCCACGGGCCAGGTTGCGGAGGAAGGCCCGCTGCGCCACGGTGCGGGAGTGGTCGTCGATGGTGGCGTAGGTGCGGGTCCAGTCGACCGAGAGGCCGAGCAGGCGCCACAGGTGCTCGAAGGCCTCCTCGTCGGAGACGGTCAGTTCGTGGCACAGCGCCACGAAGTTGCGGCGGGAGATCGCCCGTGGCGGGTCGAATGGCTCGGGCGGCGGGGCGAAGTCGGGGTCGTAGGGCAGCGACGGGTCGCACTGCACCCCGAAGTAGTTCTGGACCCGACGCTCGGTGGGGAGCCCGTTGTCGTCCCATCCCATCGGGTAGAAGACCGCCTTGCCTCGCATCCGGCGGTAGCGGGCGACGGTGTCGGTGTGGGTGTAGGAGAAGACGTGGCCGATGTGCAGCGACCCGCTCACCGTGGGCGGCGGGGTGTCGATCGAGTACACCTCGTCACGGGTGGCGGGGGGTACGAACCGGTAGGTGCCGTCGGCTTCCCAGCGGTCGCCCCACTTGGCTTCGAGGCCGTCGAGGGACGGCTTGTCGGGAACGTGGCGCATCGGGGCACGCTAGGAGATCGGCGCCCGAACCACCAGCGGGGGCGGTAGCCGGCGCCCGCCTGTGGCGCGGTAACCTCCCCGGAAACCGGGGAAGGACGCGGATGGGTTTCGAGTTCCTGATCACCTCGCTGATCGTCGTGGTGATCCCCGGCACCGGCGTCATCTACACGGTGTCGGTGGCGCTGGCAGGAGGGCGGCGCCGCGGGCTCATCGCCGCCGTCGGCTGCACCCTCGGCATCGTTCCCCACCTGCTCGCCGCCGTGTTTGGGCTGTCCGGGTTCATGCACGCCGGGGCGCTCGCCTTCCGGGTCCTCAAGTACGCCGGGGTCGCCTACCTGCTGTTCCTGGCGCTGTCGATGGCGCGCGCCAAGGTGGTGTTCGAGGACCGCGGGGAGAACCCGTCCCGGGCGTTGCGAGTGATCGTGCGCGGAATCCTGGTCAACCTGCTCAACCCGAAGCTGACCCTGTTCTTCTTCGCCTTCCTCCCGCAGTTCCTCTCCGTCGACGCCGCCACCGTCTCGCTGCTCTGGCTCGGGGCGACATTCATGGCCCTCACCCTCGCCGTGTTCGCCCTCTACGCCGTCGCCGCCGCCCGAGTGGGTGAGGTGTTCCGGGAGAAGGCCGGCCTGCGGCAGTGGCTGCAGCGCTCGATGGCGGCCTTGCTCGCCGGTTTCGCCATCAAGCTGGCCTTCACCGAGCAGTAGGCGGCGCTCCGGCTACTCGTCGGAGACGGGGATCAGGTAGAGCCACACCCCGAGCCGCAATGAGTCGTTCTCGGCCGTCGGGATCACCGCATATCGGGCCTCCACCCTGGTTCCGACGGGAGGGAGATGGTCGCCAGGAAACACGAGCGGCCTCTGGCACTCGACGTCGGCGATGTCGGGGTCCATGGTCGGTGCGATACACACGCTCGAGCCCGATTCGGACATGTCCGTGATGACCCCCCTGACCTCGCGGGTGTCTTCGGGGGCCGTCACCCGGCCGAGCCACCAGCCCCCGAGGAACACCACGAGCAGACCGGCGACGATGACGACGAGCGGCGGGAGCGGCGTGAAAGCGTTGGGTCGCGGGGCGGGTGAGGCTTCCTGGGTATGCGTGGCGTCCTCCTCTCCAGAACTTGGCATCAGCGTACCCACGCGGTGGGGCGAACGCGCCGTGCGAGGCACCATTCCTCGGCCCGGTCCGACTCGCCTCGGGTCGCCCTACAACCCGAGGGCGCGGTGGAGGAAGGCGGCCATCTGGCCCCGGGTCACCGCGTCGTCGGGGCAGAACATGGTGTTGGTGGGCGGGTTGCAGCCGTAGGTGACGCCGGCGGTGGCGAGCTTGTCGATGTCGGCTTGGAACACCGAGGTGTCGTCGTCGACGAAACGGTCCCCGCCACCATCATCCGTGTAGTCGAGGGCGCGGACCAGGAAGGCGGCCATCTGGCCCCGGGTCACCGCGTCGTCGGGGCAGAACATGGTGTTGGTGGGCGGGTTGCAGCCGTAGGTGACGCCGGCGGTGGCGAGCTTGTCGATGTCGGCTTGGAACACCGAGGTGTCGTCGTCGACGAAACGGTCCCCGCCACCATCATCCGTGTAGTCGAGGGCGCGGACCAGGAAGGCGGCCATCTGACCGCGGGTGACCGGGTCGTCGGGGCAGTAGCGGTCGTTGACCGGCGGGTTGCATCCCAACGTGATCCCGTCACCGGCCAACCACTCCACATCGGCGAAGAACAGCGACCCTCGCGGCACGTCGACGAAGCGCGACCCGACGTCGCCGTCGGTCGGCCCGTAGTCGGGCAATGCCGCCCCCGCTTCGTAGGCGCCAAGGTCCGGGGCGCCGTCGGTGACAAAGGGATCGTTGAGGTTGTCGAGTGGGGTGCCGGCGCCGATGGCGTCGGAGCCGGCGGCGAGGCGCAGATCCTCCGAGCCGGGAGCCACCGCCACGTCCCAATCCGCCGGGTAGGCGGCGTCGGCCAGGTCGGCGAGGCCCACCTCGATGCCGTGGTCCTCGACCCCGGCCGGCAGGTCCCCGATGTGGTCGTAGCGCACGTCGTCCCACTTGAACCAGGGCCCGCCGGGTTCCTCGGTGCGGCTGGTGCCCCACCCGTCGTAGTCGAAGTCGCGGAACCCCTCGTCGGCGACGGTGGTGAACTCGAAGGCGTAGCGGGTGCCGAGGAACAGGTTGTTGCGGAAGGTGGCGTTGCGCCACATCGCCCCGTTGTCGCCGTGGCCGTCGCCCACCTTGACGCCGGTGTTGTGCGCCACCACGAAGCCGGTGATGTGGTTGTGCATCTTGATAGGGACGCTTTCGAGGTTGACGAACTCGTTCCGGAAGATGTAGGCCGGGCCGCCCCGGATCGGCTGCACCGAGACCCCCATCCGGGCGTTGGTCACCCGGTTGCGCCACACCCGAACGTTGGCCTGGTTGGAGTCGATCTCGATGCCGTCGTCGACGCAGTAGGCGGCGTCGTTGCCGACCACGTCGTTGCCGAAGGAGGCGCCGGTGAACGGCTGCACCGAGACGCAGTCCCCGAAGTTGCGGACCCGGTTGTGGCTCACGACGTTGCCGCTGCCTCGCAGGTCGATGCCCCGTTCGGATGGGATGCCGGAGCCGGGCCACGGGGTGCGGCCGGTGATGACGTTGTCGCTGATCGTCTGGTTCGCCTCGTCACCGCCGTCACGCCGGTTGAGCACGCCGTAGTCGACGTCCTGGATGGTGTTGTGGCGTACCACGACGTCCTGGGTGTTCTGGGCGTCGACGCCCCAGCGGCCGTTCTGGATGGTGAACCCGTCGACGATGACGTGGGCAGTGACGTGGTCGTACTCGCCGATGGTGACGACGCCCCGGTCGGTGCCGGCACCGTCGATGACGGAGCTCCCGCCGTCGGCGCCGACCAAGGAGATGGGGTGCCCGGCGGTGCCGCTGGCGGCGATGGTGAACGGTCGGTAGCTGCCGGCGCCGACGGAGAAGGTGTCGCCGGGCTGGGCGGCGTCGGCGGCGGCCTGCAATCCCCGGAACGGGTCGGCGTCCGAGCCGGTGCCGCCCCCGGTGCCGGGCACGACGTGGAGCTGGCGCCCGCCGGGATCGGGGACGGGCACGGTACGGGTGGTGCCGGTGACGGTGCGCGTCTCACCGCCGCCGTCCGGGTCGGCGAGGGTGAGGCGCAGCTCGTAGCTGGTACCGGGCTCAAGGAACATGGCGCTGGCGCCCCATGTGTTGAGGCCGAGGGCGTCGTCGCCGGCCTGGATCGTCGGGTAGGCCCGCACCGCGAGGGCCCCGGGTTGCCACGCCGTGTCGCCGGCGCGGCGGAACGCCAGGCTCATGGTGCTGTCGAGATCGAGGTCGCCGCTCACCTGCCACAGCACGCCGAGGTGCTCGAAGGTGGCGTCGACCCGGATGTCTCCCGCCACCACGGCGTCGCCCGGAGCGGCTTCGGCGACGGGGGCGGCGAGAACGGCGGCGAGCACGAATCCGGCGGCGAGGATACGACTTGGCGTCTTCACGGCACCTCCCCCGGTCCGCGGGCGCGCACGACGGTGCCGCCGACGTTAGCGAGGTTGGGTGCCTCTCCCGCGGCGCGGCCGGCGGCCCTCAACCCTCCCGCAGGTCGTCGCCGATGGCGATCACGGCCTCCACCAGGTCGGCGACGTCGGCCTCGGTGGTGCGGGGGCTGAGGAAGCAGGGGCGTATGGCGAAAGCGCCGTTCACCACCGTCGAGCTGGGAACGTGGTCGGTCTCGCGCACCAGGCGGCGCAGCAGCCGCGAGTTGAAGGCGTCGAGATCCTCGATGTCGGGGTCGGCGTAGCGGAAGCAGCAGATCGACAGCACCGGCTCGGTCAGCACCTCGAGACGGGGATGCACCCGCGCCCGGTCGGCGACGAGCCGGGCAAAGTCGTTGTGGCGCCGGACGCGGGCCCGCATCCCGGCGGCCCCGATCTCACGCAGGATGCTCCACACCACCACCCCACGGCTCGGGGCCGACAGCTCCACTCCCAGGTCCCCGTAGGGGATCCCCATGCTGTCGACCGAGGTCTCCACGTCCTCCGGTGCGGCGAAGGCTCCTTCCAGGTAGTCGGACGGCCCCTGGGTGAAGGCCCGGTGCAGCAGGGACCGGTCCCGCACGAAGGTGGCCGCGATGCCGACCGGTGCCGCCATCCACTTGTGGGGGTCGACGATGGCCGAATCGGCCAGCTCCAGGCCGTCGTA
>CAYQEC010000027.1:0-29447 GCA_964416425.1 uncultured Acidimicrobiaceae bacterium
GAGATCGCTCAGTCCGCGCTGGTGAAACGAAGCGTGCGCACTCGTGATAGCTAGCCTTCTGGGGGTGGCTTGAAGCCACGTCCGGTGGGAGTCGAAGCAGAGGAGAAAGCCGATGCGGAAACTAGGGGTTCTGGGAGTCAGTCTCCTCATGCTGATGGCCGTATCGGGGATGGCCATGGGTACCGGAACGTTCTCGGACGACGACGGGAACATTCATGAGGGCTACATCGAGGCAATCGCCGCCGAGGGCATAACCAGGGGCTGTAATCCGCCTGTGAATGACCGCTACTGCCCTGGTGACGCGGTCACGCGTGGCCAGATGGCTGCCTTCCTGGTGAGGGCACTCAACCTCCCTGCGGCATCGGGCGACTGGTTCGTTGATGACGACGACTCAGTCTTCGAGGGAGACATCGAGGCGCTGGCCGCAAGCGGGATCACCCGAGGCTGCAATCCGCCTGACAACGACCGTTTCTGTCCTGACCAGCTCGTCACTCGTGGGCAGATGGCGGCGTTTCTCACAAGGGCCTTCGACTATCCCCGACCATCTGAGGATTTCTTCACTGACGACGACGGCCATGTCTTTGAGGGCGACATCGAGGCTCTGGCGATGGCGGGGGTGACCCGCGGGTGCAATCCTCCGGCCAACGACCGCTTCTGTCCCGACGATCCGGTGCTGCGCGATCAGATGGCCTCGTTCCTCGGACGTGCCTTGAACCTCGCGCCGATCACTCCGCCCTCAACCACTACCACTACCACGACCACCACCACCGTCCCGGGGGACCTGCCGCCTCCGCAGGATGTAGGACCGGTCGACGCCGACGGCAACGCGGAGATCACGATCAGCAACAACGCTCCTGACGCGCTGACGATTGAGTTTCAGGGGCCTGAGTCACGGACACTGTCAATGGACGCCTGCCCCACCTGCATCGTGTACTTGGTCCCTCCGATCTTCTGCCCCGAGGAGGGCCCTGAGGAGGTGCTCCGGTTGGCGCCAGGGGTGTACGACGTGACCGTGCGAGCCGACGACCCGGAGATTGGCGCTTTTGCCGGGTCGTGGGATCTGCAGGCAGACCGGGGCTACTTCAGCTGTTTCTACGTCCGAAGATCGTTTGGATGATGATCCATCGACGGCTGGTCTTCGGGACAGCGCTCATGCCGGCCTGGAGTTGTCGCACCGGCGCGTTGTGATTCGAGCATACGATTGCGCCCGATCGTCGGCGGCCCATACGAAGCGCCCAGAGTGAACGTCCTGGGACGTGTGCGGAATCCCGAGTTCCCGACGCCCACGACCCTCTTGAACCTGTCGCACCGACCTCATACCTTGCAGGGTACTTCCCCGTCCGGTCCTCAGGTGAGGTGGGGCGATGCCCGCACTGTGCACATGGTCACCGGAGGACGGAACGCTCGGCGTGATCGCGCCGCTGGCGCTGGCGGCCGCGGCGGGCACCGCGCTGGTGGTGGACCTCGACCCGGAAGGGCCCCGCTATCCCGGTGACGCCTCGCTGCACGATCTCGTCACCGAAGGGCCACGCCGAGGCGACCTGGAAGTTCCTCACCATGGAGTGGCGGTGCTACGCAACGGCGGCATCGCTCCCGCCGACGCCGCCGAGGTGCTGACCGCCCTCGAAGCGGCCTGGCCCGCGATCGTCTACCGCCTTCCGTCCCATCCCGTCCCGCAACGCAGCGGAGTGGTGCCGGTGCGGCCACTGCTCCCGGGCCGGGTGCAAGCCCGCTGGAGTCGGCCCGCCGTCCACCAGCAGATCGCATGGCGTCTCCCGGCGTTGGGACCGGGGCCGGTGCTGCCGATGCCGCGACGCGGCACCGTCCGGCGCCTGCTGGAGGGGGAGGTGCCGGTCGCCGACCGCTGGCTGCGGGCCTGGCGCCGGGTCTGGGATCTGCCATGGCCGTGATCGACCGGGTCGCCCGGCGTCTCGTCGAATCCTCCGTGCCGTGGGAGCGGCCCGCCCTCGAAGCGGCCGCCCGCCGCCTCCTCCCGGTGGAAGCCCCTCTGGCGCGGGACGTCACTCCCGGCGACATCGCCGACACCCTGCTCGGCCTCGGCCGTCTCGAACCACTGCTGCGGGACCCGGCGGTGAGCGACGTGCTCGTCAACGCCACCGGCGAGGTGTGGGTGGAACGCCGCGGCGACCTGCAACTCGCCGACGTCCGCTTCGACGACCCGTGGGAGCTGCGGGCCGCGGTGGAACGAGTGATCGCCCCGCTCGGGCTGCGGCTCGACCGGGCCAGCCCGGCGGTCGACGCCCGGCTCCCCGACGGGTCCCGGCTCCACGCCGTCATTCCCCCGGCCTCGGTGGACGGGCCGGTGGTGGCGGTGCGGCGCTTCACCGAAGCCGTCACCGACCTCGCCGCCCTCGAAGCCTGCGGGGCGATCGCCGCCGACGGGGCCACCCTGCTGCGGGAGGCGATCGCAGCGAGGCGCACCCTGCTCGTCGCCGGCGGCACCGGCTCCGGCAAGACCACCCTGCTCAACGTGCTCTCCAAGGAGATCCCGGCCGGGGAGCGGGTCGTCAGCGTCGAGGACGCCGCCGAGCTCCGCCTCTCCGGGCACGTGGTCCGGCTCGAAGCCCGGCCCCCCAACGTCGAGGGCTACGGCGAGGTCACCCTGCGCCAGCTGCTGCGGCACGCCCTCCGTCTCCGACCCGACCGGATCATCGTCGGCGAGGTACGGGGCCCCGAGGCCTTCGACATGCTCCAGGCCATCAGCACCGGCCACGACGGCTCCATGTCCACCATCCACGCCAGCAGCGCCGAGGAGGCGCTGTGGCGCCTCGAGACGCTCGCCCTCACCGCCGGCGCCGGAGTCTCCGAAGCGAGTCTCCATCGCCAGGTGTGGCGGGCCGTCCACGTCGTCGTCGAGGTGGCCCGCGCCCGGGAAGGGCGCCGGGTCCGCTCCATCGTCGAGGTGGGGGAGCACGACCTGGAGGAGCGATACCGATGCTGCTGACCGTCGCCGCCGTGATGCTGCCGCTGTGCCGTCCCAAGGTGCGGGGGGCCCTGGCCGCGAGGTGGCACCGAGCCTGCCACCGGGCCGCGCCGCGGGCCGACGACGAGGCGGTCTTCCTCGCCGCAATCCGAGCCGAGCTGCGGGCCGGGGCGTCGGTGCGGCACGCCTTCGTGGCGGCCGCCGCCCGGGTTCCCGACCTGCCCCTCGCTCCGGCGGTGCGCCTCGCCCAAGCCGGGATGCCGCTGGGAGAGGTCGGCCGGGCTGCCGCCGCGGCGCTTCCCGTCAACGGCCGCCACGCCACCGCCGCGCTCGAGCTGACCGCCCGCACCGGGGCGCGGGCCGCCGCCCTCTTCGGGCGGCTCGCCGAACGGGCCGCCGAGGCGCAGGCCACCGTGCGGGAGCGGCGCGCCCTCACCGCCCAGGCCCGCTTCTCCGCCCTCGTCGTCGCCGGGCTCCCGGTGCTGCCGGCCGCGGTGGTGACGCTCACCGGAGGGGCGTCCTCCGCCGCCGCAGCCGGGCCGCTCGGGATGGTGGTGCTCGTCGGCGGTGTCGCCCTCGAAGTGGCCGGGCTCGGCGTCGTCGTCTGGCTGCTGCGGAGGTTCGGGACGTGATGACCGTCGCCGCCTGCGGGGTCACCGCCCACGCCGCCGGGCTCGCCCATCGCCGGGTCGCCGCCGTCACCGCGGCCGCCGGGCTGGTGCTCCTGCTCGGGATCCCGGCCGCGGTTGCGGCCGGGTCGGTTGCGGCGGTCGCCGCCGGTGCGGTCCGCCTGGTTCGGGCCCGCCGCGGCCGGGCCACCGCCGCCGGCGACGTGCTGCTGCTGGGCGAGCTGGTCGCGCTCGGCCTCACCGCCGGGCTGCCGTTCATCGCCGCCCTCGACGCCGCCGCCCCGCACCTCTCCCCGCCGCTGGCGGGCGAGGTCCACGACGTGCTGCGCCGCATCCACCACCGGGGCGCGGCCGCGATCCTGGAGACGGCAGGAGGTCAAGCCCGGGCGCTGTACCGGGTGGCGGGACGGGCCGCCCTCACCGGGGCGCCGCTGCTCGACGGAGTGCTCGGGCTCGTCGACCAGCTCCGCGGCGAAGAACGCGCCCGCCGCCTCGCCGCCGCCCGCCGCCTCCCGGTGCTGATGCTGCTGCCGCTCGCCCTCCTCATCCTCCCCGGCTTCCTCCTCCTCACCGTCGTCCCCGCCCTGCTCGAAGCCGTCGCCCGGCTCGAGATGTGACCGCCGGCCACCCGCCGACGCCGACCCGAAAGGAACCAACCATGCGCCTTCTCACCGACCAGCGGGGCCAGGCCACCGCCGAGTACGCCCTCGTCATCGTCGCCGCGGCCGCCGTCGCCTTCGCCCTCATCGCCTGGGCCACCAGCAGCGGGGCCCTCGCCTCCCTGTTCGACGCCGTCATCGACAAGGTCCGCAGCTTCGTGTGACCACCACGACCAACGCCGGGCGGGGGAGCGCCACCGTGGAGTTCGCCCTCCTCATCCCGCTCCTGCTGCTGGTGCTGCTCGCCGCCGTCGAGGTCGCCACCGCGGCCCGAGCCCAGCTCGAGGTCGTCGCCGCCGCCCGGGAAGGGGCACGGGAGGCGGCGGTGAGCCCCGACCCGGCCCGCGCCCTCGCCGTCGCCCGCGAGGCACTCGGGGTGGCCGGCGGGCGGGCCCGCATCACCGTCTCCCGGCCCCACGTCGTGGGTCAACCGGCCCGGGTCACGGTGCGGCTCGCCCACCAGCTCCGGGTGCTGCCGTTCGGAGGCATCACCATCGACCTCACCGGCACCGCCACCATGCGGGTCGAGCGATGAAGGGTGGCGGCAGGCGGGAAGACGGGCGATGACGGGTGACGGCGGGCGGAAACAAGGGCGAGGGCGGGGGATGGAGGGAGTGCGCCGGGAGCGGGGCGCCGCCGCCCTGCCGATGCTGGCGCTCATTGGCGTCGTCGTGGTGCTGGCGGCGTTGGTGGTCGACGCCGGCTACTACCTCGCCGCCCGTGCCCAGGCGAGCACCGCCGCCGACGCCGCCGCCTTGGCCGCCGCCCCCCTCACCTTCGCTCCGTTCGGCTCCACCGGCTCACCCCGGGAAGAGGCTGCCCGTTACGCCTCCGCCAACGGCGCCGAACTCGTCACCTGCGACTGCCGGACCGATCGCACCTGGGCGACGCGGCGGGTCACCGTGGTGGTGGAGCGTCCCGTCGACCTGCTGCTGCTCGGCGACCGGACCGTGCAGGCGAAGGGCTCCGCCGAGTTCACCCCCGTCGACCTCGGAGGCGGCTGAACCAGGCGGTCGGGTCCCTTCACAGGCGCCGCACCGGCAGTAGATTGTGGGGTCCGGCCGGCCACCACCGGCCCCGTCTCCATCCGAGGAACATCCATGGCCAGCCCCATCGCAGCGGACCCCACCCCGCGCGAGTTCACCGACGGGTCAACCGCCATCGTGCGGGGTGCCCTGGCGGCCGGCTGCACCTTCTTCGCCGGCTACCCGATCACCCCCGCCTCGTCGATCCTGATGGCGATGATGCGCGAGATGCCCGCCGCCGGCGGGGTCGCCATGCAGGGCGAGGACGAGATCGCCTCCATCGGCATGTGCATCGGCGCCACCATGGCCGGCGCCCGCGCCATGACCGCCACCAGCGGCCCCGGCATCAGCCTCTACAGCGAGAGCATCGGGCTTGCCGTCATGGGCGAAGTCCCGCTCGTCATCGTCGACGTGCAACGCCTCGGGCCCTCCACCGGCGCCGCCACCACCACCTCCCAGGGCGACGTGCAATTCGTGCGCTGGGGCACCGCCGGCGGGTTCCCCATCATCGCCCTCGCCCCCTCCAGCATCCCCGAGTGCTACACGCTCACCATGAAGGCCTTCGACCTCGCCGAACGGTTCCGCTGCCCCGTGTTCCTGCTCACCGACAAGGAGCTGGCGATGACGATGCGCACCGTCGCCGCCGACGCCTACCACGACGTCCCGGTGCGGCAACGCCCCGTCCTCTCCGGCGAACGGCCCGGCGGCGCCGTCCCGCCCTACCGCTACGAACCCCGCGACGAAGTGCCGCCGATGCAGCTCTACGGCGACGTCGCCCCGGTGCGCTTCACCGGCAGCACCCACGACGAGCGGGCCTACATCACCAAGAAGCCGGCCACGGTCGAGGCGCTCAACCGCCATCTCGTCGCCAAGATCGACGACCACCGCGACGAGATCGAGCTGGCCGTCGCCGACCTCGAACCCGGCGCCACCACCCTCTTCGTCAGCTACGGCGTCACCGCCGGGTCGATGCGGGAAGCCGTCGCCCAGGCCCGGCGGGAAGGGAAGAAGGTCTCCGCCCTCACCCTCCACAGCCTGTGGCCGGTGCCGGAGACGGCGCTGGCGGCCGCCGCCGCCGGCATCGAGCGCATCGTCGTCGCCGAGCTCAACCCCGGCCTGTACCGGAGGGAGATCGAGCGGGTGCTCCCCGGGACCGCCATCACCGGCATCGAGCGCGTCGACGGCCGCCTCGTCGCCCCCTCCGAGTTCCTGGCGGAGCTGCCGTGACCGACCTCGTCCCTCTCGCCGACCCGACGCTGCGCACCGCCGCCGACTACCCGTTCTGTCCCGGATGCGGCCACGGCCCGGTGCTCGACGGCCTCGACAAGGCCCTCGTCCAACTCGAGCTCGGCGACCACCAGGTGGTGATCGTCTCCGACATCGGATGCGCCGGCCTCTCCGACCAGTACTTCACCACCAGCGCCTTCCACGGGCTGCACGGGCGCAGCATCACCTACGCCTCGGGCATCAAGCTGGCCCGACCCGACCTGGACGTTGTGGTGATCATGGGCGACGGCGGCACCGGTATCGGCGGCGCCCACCTCCTCAGTGCCGCCCGCCGCAACATCGGGATCACGGTGCTCGTTCTCAACAACCTCAACTTCGGCATGACCGGCGGCCAGCACTCCGCCACCACCCCGGAGGGGTTCCTCACCGCCACCACCCCCGGCGGCAACTTGGAGCGGCCGCTCGACATCTGCGCCACCGTCGGCGTCAACGGCGCCGGCTACGTCTACCGCGGCACCAGCTTCGACGACGACCTCGCAGAGCGCATCGCCGCCGGGATCCGCTACGACGGCTTCGCCATGCTCGACGTGTGGGACCTGTGCACCGCCTACCTGGTGCGCTCCAACAAGTTCTCCCGCCGCGCCATCGACACCACCATGGAGCACCTCGGGTTCGCCACCGGCGTGCTCTACGAGAACGACCGCCCCGAGTACGCCGCCGCCTACCGGGAGCTCTCCCAAGGCCAGCACTCGGCGCTGCCGCCCCGTCCCACCGCCGCCGCCTACCCGGCGCCGCTCGATCGCCGCTACCACCTCGTCATCGCCGGTTCGGCCGGGGGCCGGGTGCGGTCGGCGGCCCGGCTCGTCGGCCTTGCCGGGATGCGGGCCGGGCTGTGGGCGGCACAACGGGACGACTTCCCCGTCACCGTCAAGAGCGGTCACAGCGTCTCCGAGCTGATCCTCGGCCCCGACGAGATCGACTACACCGGAGTGGAGCGACCCGACGCCCTCGTCATCGTCAGCGACGACGGGTTCGAGAAGGCCCCGCCCTACCTCGAGGCGATGGACGGCGACGGCGTCGTCTTCGTCGCCGCCGGCCTCCCCACACCCGAGACCGCCGCCCGAGTGGTGGTGGTCGACCCGTCCACCGCCGAGGTGCGGATCGCCTCCGCCTCGATGGCGCTCGCCCTGATGTCCTACGCCGTCGCCGAGCTCGGCATCGTGCCGCTCGCCGCCTTCGAGGAAGTCGCCGGGGCCGGCGCCCACGGACCGAAGAACATGGAGATCGTCACCGCCGGGATGGCGCTGGCCGGTTGACGAGCCAGGGCCGGCCGGTGGCGACGCGCTAGCCGATCCCGCTCGGTGGGCGTCCCCGCAGGCGGTGGATCCTCCGCCGCAGCCTCCGCCCCGAGACGGCGGCGACGCCCCACCAGCGATCGAACATGCCCACCGTGCGGGTGGCGCCGTCCCGCCGGAT
The DNA here is from genome assembly GCA_964416425.1 of uncultured Acidimicrobiaceae bacterium. GTDB lineage: Bacteria > Actinomycetota > Acidimicrobiia > Spongiisociales > UBA5794 > CAYQEC01. The sequence continues at coordinate 7,961 of CAYQEC010000027.1, forward strand.
CCGGATCACCCTGCCGATGAGACAGTCCGGAGCGACGACGGCGTCGGGGAGCCGCATGGCGTCGCCCTGGAAGAGCAGGCCGTCGGGGTGGCGGGCGCGGAGCCGGTGCACCACCACCTCGGCGTCCCGGCCACAGAACGCCCATATCTCACCCGGCCGGGGCCGGTCACCGGGAACAACGAGCACCTGGGCCGGCGGCACGATGGCGCGGCCCATGGAGGCCCCCGACACGTCGAGCCACAGCTCCCGCCCCGCGGCGGAACGGCGCAGGGTGGCGGCGACGGCGGCGGACCGATCCCTCAGCTCGCCCCCGGCCCGTCACTCACCTTGACCAACCCCTCGGCGCGCAGCGACTCGACGAAGGCGGCCAGATCACGGGAGAAGACCTCCCGCTCCACGCCCTCGAGCTGGGGGAACAGCTCCTCCTCGAGACGGTCGACATCGGCCGGCGTCTCGATGGTGTTCCACACCAGCGTCCCCACCGCGTTGAGGGTGAGCAGTTCCTGGCCTTCCTGATCGAGCAACACCGCCCGATCGCCGAAGACCTCGAAGAGCACTCCCGGTGCTCGCTGCACCTGCATCACGTCCCCCTGTTTCTCCGTGTGGCGCCGTCTCCGCCGCGTCCCCCGGTCAGGTGCCGAGGGCGCGGTGGAGGAAGGCGGCCATCTGGCCTCGGGTGACCGGGTCCTCGGGACAGAACTGGTCGTTGGTCGGCGGGTTGCAGCCCAAGGTGATCCCGGCGGTCGCCAATTTGACGATGTCGGCTTCGAAGATCGAACCGTCGTCGTCGACGAAGTCGATCGCCGTGTCGACCGCGGTCAGGTTGAGGGCCCGTACCAGGAACGCCGCCATCTGACCCCGGGTCACGTCATCGGTCGGGCAGTACCGGTCGTTGGTCGGCGGGTTGCAGCCTCGGGTGATCCCGGCGGTCGCCAACTTGACGATGTCGGCCTCGAAGACCGAACCGTCGTCGTCGACGAAGTCGATCGCCGTGTCGACTGCGGTCAGGTTGAGGGCCCGTACCAGGAACGCCGCCATCTGACCCCGGGTGACGGCGTCGTCGGGGCAGTACAGGTCGTTGGCGGGCGGGTTGCAGCCCCGGGTGATCCCGGCGTCGGAGAGCCAGGCGATATCCGAAGCGAACAGATGCGACACCGGAACGTCGAGGAACGGGGCGTCGGGATTGGGTCCCGGTTCGGGACTCGGCTCGGGACCCGGCTCGGGACCCGGCGCGGGACCCGGCTCGGGACCCGGCTCGGGCCCGGGGCCGGGCTCCGGGTTGTCGTTGTCGACGTTGACGGTCACCGTCGGCGACTGCCCGACACCGGCGCTGCTGTCGGTGGCCCGGGCCACCAGCTCGGCGATGCCGTCGTACATCGTGGTGGTGTCCCACGGGTACAGGTAGGAGCTGAGCGAGCCGTTCCAAGCGGCGTCGTGCCAGGTGGCGCCCCCGTCGTGGGAGACCTCGACGTCGAGGGTCCCGGCGGGATCCTGGAAGTCGTCGGCGTCGACCACGATGGTGGTCACCCCGGACACCGTCATGCCCTCCCCGGGCGAGACGATGGCCGCGGTCGGCTCGTCGCTGAGGTTGTCGATCATGACGCTCACCGGCGTCGCGTCGGCGGAGTTGTCGGCGGCGTCGGTCGCCCGGGCCCGGATGTCGACCGATCCGTCGGGTCCGGCGGTCGTGTCCCACACGAACCGGAAGACAGAATCGGCATCGCTCCAGATGGTGGGCTGCCAGGTGGCACCCCCGTCGGTGGACACCTCCACCACGAGATCCTCCGAAGCATCGTCGACGGTGACGTCGACGTCGACGAATCCGTTCACCACGCTGTCGGCGACCGGGGCGTCGATGGTGACGACCGGCGCCGTGTTGTCGACGGTGACGGTCACCGGCGGGGCGTTGCCGGTGTTGTCGTTGTTGTCAGTGGCCCGGGCTCGCAGCTGCCGCGGCCCGTCGGAAATGCCGGTGGTGTTCCACGAGTAGTGGTAGGCCCCTGCGCTCCAGGTGGCGATGTGCCAGGTCGACCCGCCGTCGAGCGACACCTGGACGTCGAGCGTTCCGGCCGGATCCTCGTTGTCGGTCGCCTCGACGGTCACGTCGACGGTGCTACCCACCGTGCCGCCGGGCCCGGTGATCGACACCACCGGCTCCTCGGTGTCGGGCGGCTCGAGCGGTGGCCCTGCCGGTGGCCCCTGCCCGTCCTCGGGGCAGAGGCGCACGATGCCGTTGTTGTAGCGGTCGCCCACGTTGCGCCGGTGGATATCACCGCCGGCCCACAGGCAGCCGTCGGGCGAGCCGTGCAGCGCCCAGCCACCCAAGCTGCCGTAGAGGTCGGGAGTGAAGCTCCCGATGTACTCGCCGGTGTCGGCGTCGAGGGCGAGGATGCCCTTCACCTCGCCGACGAGCGGTTGCCGGGAGGCTTGCCACGTGCTGGTGACGCTGTTGGGGATCTCGCGCACGACGCCCCAGAAATGCCCGGAGGCGTAGATGCGCCGGCTCCCGTCGCCCATCTCCACCAGGGTGATGGCCTGGAAGTCGCCGCCGAAGTCGTAGTTGTTGTCCCACCCGGTGAACCAGCGCCGCTCGATCGAGAGGTCGTCGGCGTTGAGCATCTGCACCACGTGCTGGGTACCGGCGAGCCACACCGTGTCGCCGTCGGCGATGATCTCGTAGTGCTGGTGCTCGTCGGGGTAGAGATCCACCGGATGCTGCAAACCCGGGATGGTGGCCGCGGTCTGATCGTGGACGGCGGTGACTCCCATGGTGTTGGGATCGCCGTTGACGTCGGTGAAGAAGCCGACCAGGTAGACGCGGTGCCGGCTCGGGTCGGTTTCGAGGCCCCAGATGCCGCCGCCGGAGACCTCGGGGCGCCATCCGGTGTCGGGGCTGCCGGTGGTGAGGTTCACCCGGCCGAGCTGGGTGTAGATGTTGTTGTTGTTGATGCGGCCGAAGCTGCCCCCGATGTAGAGCCAGTTGCCCTCGGGTACCAGGGAGCGCACCACGGGCGGGTAGTTCACGTTGCCGTTCTGGACGTCGACGTCCCACGAGCCGTCGGTCTCGCCGGTGGCGGCATCGAGCGCCACCAGGCCGGGCTGTGATTGGCCGTTGACGTTGAGGAACTCGCCACCCACGAAGAGGCGCGATCCGTCCGGGGAGGCCGCCAGCGAGTACACCGGGGCGTCGATCTGGGGACGCCACCAGTCGATCCACTCCCCGGTGTCAGCCCGGAAGGCCGCCAGGAACGACTGGTCGTAGTGCGGCTGGGTGACCCGGTTGTGGACCACCTCGGTGAACTTGCCGCCGACGTAGATGGTGTTGCCGATCTGCTCGATCGCCATCACCTCGTTGCCGGCACTCCCGCTCGGGGAGTCGGCCACGCCGACCACGCCCCAGATCTGGTCGGGCATCGGAGCCAGCTCGGCGCCGATGTCGCCGATCTGCACCTCGGCCAGGTAGAGGTTGTTGGTGCCGACGAGCTGGATCTTGACGTAGCGGGCGTTGCGGTTGATCGAGAACCGGTGTGACACGTCCACCGGGCCGTCGAAGTGCTGCCGGTAGACGTTGGAATCGTTGAGGGCGTCGGCCAGCGCGGTCGGGATCGGGCTCGTCGAGGTGAGCAGGTAGAAGTCGGCGAGGTTGCCGGCCAACTCGTCGGTGCGGTTCCACACCACGACGTCGTGCACGTTCTGCGACGACCCGAGGTCCGCCTGCCACCACGCCTGCGGGTTGGAGTTGGTGCCGGCCACCGACACCACCTGATAGGTGCCCTCTTGGCTCCCGTTGGTACGGAGGAACGTGCCGTTGAGCACCCCGTCAACCGCCTGGTCGGCGCTGCGGGACGTTCCTCCCCAGCCTCCGGTGGTCTGCGTCGACGATTGCGACACCGTCACCCCGGGTGCCAGCGCCAGGTTGTTCTCGTACGGGACGATGTCTGCCGCCGCCGAGCCGGTGTCGACCGCGATCAGCGACGCCACCATCATCAGGATCACGAACGCCCGCACTCGACGGACAGAATCCCCCAACACCATGTTGTCCCCACCTCTCGCTGCCGGGTGGACTCCGCGCTGGAGCGTCGTCCCTACCCGGGATACGTCACTATGCCCACGAGTGAGAATAGTTGGCTGTGTGCCGTGGTCAATGGTGAGACCGGGGGTCACCGAAGTGTCTAGCCACTCTCGGTGGTTGCCGACCCACCGAGGGCGGCGACATCACTCGGCGGCGGCGCCGGCCGTGTCGGAGAGGGCCCCGTCGGCGAGGTCGGCGAAGATCGCCGCCGTCCCCTCCTCGTCGAGGTAGACCACACTGGCGGCTCCTGCCGTTCCGACCCGGCCGGGGAGCACGATGTTGGTGAGTGACTCGGGGGCGACCAGGAACGCGGCGGCGGCGAAGGTGACGAGATCGTCGGTGGGGAGATCGGTCCAGGTGTTTTCCGTCAGCGCCGCCAGCAGGTCCGGGAGGGACCCGACGCCCAGCTCCTGGATCGCGGCCATCCCCGCCTGCATGATGAGGCCCTGATTCACCGACCGGTCGAAGTCGCCGCGGGGAAGACCCTTGCGGATCCGGGCGAGGCGCAACACGAGCGTCGGCGACAGCGTCTGCACCCCGGCCGGGTAGTCGGCCCAGTTGTTGCCGCTCCGCATCGCCTTGGGGAGATCGACCGTCAGCGAGCCCAGCGTCTCGATCAGACCGAGGAACCCGGAGAACCCGGTGACGACGTAGCCCTCGATCGGCAAGCTCGACATCTCGGTGACCTTCTCCAGCATGACCTCCGGCCCCCGCCCCGCCATGAGGCTGCTCAGCTTGATGCCGCCGTCGGGGCCCTGCACCCAGCTGTCACGGGGGAAGCCGACGATGGCGCCCCCGCTGCCGTCCGGCAGCAACGTCAGCAGATGCACGCTGTCGGCCCGGTAGCGCTGCTGGTTCTCGCCGGGCCGGGCGTCCGAGCCGAGCACGAGCAGCATGTGCGGCTGTGACCCGAGCCAGGGACCGGACACCCCGATCGCGGCGGCAACCATATGCCAACCGGAGCCGGTGTCGGTGAGGAACACCGCATCGTCTCCCACCCCGGCTACCGCCACCGAGTCCCCGCTCGGCAACTCCGCCTGCGACACCGTGGCGGCGCGCTCACCGGCGGCGGTCGTCTCGTCGGCGAGGTGTGTGAGCAGGTCCGCCGGGACGTCCGGTTCCGGGTTCCGCCGGTCGGCCAGCCAGGAATAGAGGTGATCGAGCACCGTCCGGATCCCCGCATCCATCTCGCCGCCGACAGTGACCGTGCCCACCGGCGTCGTCGTCGACGTGGTGGTGGTCGAGGTGGCCACCGTGGACGAGGTCGTGGTCGTCGTCGGTTCGGCACCGCCGCTGCAGGAGGCGGCCACCAGGGCGGCGGCGAGGAGGATGGAGACGGAGAAGCGTGATCGAGACACGAGCCGGCATGCTATCGGCGGTCGACCGCTAACCGGAAGCTTGACCGGCCATGCGCCATCGCTCCGAAGGCGCGGCTCATCGCCGCTACCCTTCTGCACCGTCTGCGGCAGATGCTCCTACGCCCGCCCCCGGGCTCGCCTGCCCTAGGACGTTGGCCGGTCGATGCCGGTGGCGGCCCGAGCCTTTAGCCTGGGGCGGCGCAGGAAAGGAGAGTGCGTGCGCATCGTCATCGCCGGGTGCGGCCGGGTCGGGAGCGACCTGGCGCTCACCTTCGCGGAGGACGGCAACGACGTCTCGGTGATCGACCACCGCACGGAGATGTTCCGGCGGCTCGGCAGCACCTTCGACGGCACCATCCACGAAGGGCTCTCCTACGACATCGAGCTGCTGCAGGAAGCCGGCATCGAATATGCCGACGCCTTCGTCGCAGTCACCAACTCGGACAACGCCAACCTGATGGCGGTCCAGATCGCCAAGCAGTTCTTCGGCGTCCCCAAGACCATCGCCCGCCTCGATGATCCGCGGCGGGCCGACTCCTACCGGGCACTGGACGTGGAGTACATCGCAGGCGCCAAGCTCGCCTCGCGGGTGATCTACGAAGAGATCGTCAACGCCGAGTTCCACTTCCACGTCACCTTCTCGGGTGGCGATGTCGAGATCGTCGAGATGCTGCTGGGGGACCGGGCCACCGGCGTCACCGTCGGCGACCTCGAGGTCCCGGGCCAGCTCCGGGTGGCGGCGGTGCGGCGCGACACCCTCACCCACATCCCCGACCCCGGATTCACGCTGCGGGAAGACGACCTGGTGGTGGCCGCTGCCCGCGAGGGCGTGCTCGGCAAGGTGCGCCGCTACATCAAGCACCCGGAGGACCAGTGAGGATCCTGCTCATCGGCGGCGGCAAGGTCGGCTCCTATCTGGCGCGCGAGTTCGACGGCGAGGGCCACGTGGTCTCGGTGATCGAGGAGAACGTCGAACGCGCCCACAAGGTGATCGACGACGCCGGCGTCCTCGTCTTCGAAGGGGACGGTACCGACGTCGAGCTGCTGCGCTCGGCCGACGTCGACCGTACCGACTGGGTCCTCGCCGTCACCGGTAGGGACGAGGACAACCTGGTGGCTTGCCAGCTGGCGGCGACGCTCGGCGCCAAGCACGTGCTCGCCCGCCTCAACAATCCGCGCAACCGGCCCACCTTCGACGCCCTCAAGATCCCGGTGATCGGCGTCACTGACCTCATGGCCGGCGTCATCTCCCGGGAGGTCGAGGTGAGCGACCTGAGCCGGGTCGCCCTCATCGGCGGCGGCAAGATCAGCCTGGTGGAACGCTCCATCCCCGACGGGTTTCCCGAGACCCCGCTCTCCGAGTTGAAGCTGCCGCGACCGTCGGTGCTCGTCACGGTGATCCGCCGCGGCGAGGCATTCGTGCCGGGCGCCGCCACCAGCCTGCAACCGGGCGACCGGATCCTCGCCGTGACCACCCTCGAGAACGAGGGACCTTTCTGCGACGCGCTCGACGCCGTCGTCAACGGTAACGCGTGAAGAACCGCCCCAGCTTCCGCCGTCCCCGCCACCTCTTGTCCGACGCGGCCGGCGGCCTTCTCTCCTTCGTGCTCGAAGTGATGGTGGTGCTTGCCCTCGCCGCGGTCGCCTTCCTCGTCGCCGCCGTCGTCGTGCTGTTGGTATGACGTGCTGATCAAACCGGTCGCCGAGGACTTCCGGGTCATCGCCCACTCGTTGGGTCGCATCTTCGTCGTCGTCGGTCTGGCCGGGCTGGTGCCGCTGGCCTGGGCGATGGCGGGACGGGAGTGGCATCCCTTCTCCTCGTTCCTGCTCATGATCGGGATCTTCCTGTTCCTCGGCGTGCTCGGGCTTCGCCAACCCACCGGCGAGCGCCTCGACTGGTCACACGGCATGGTTGTGGTCGCCCTCACCTGGCTGCTCGTCCCGCTGATCGGCGCCATCCCGTTCGTGCTCTCCGGGCACTGGGGGGGAGAGGTTGACGCTCTGTTCGATGCCGTGTCGGGCCTCACCACCACCGGGCTCGCCCTGGTGCAGGACCTGGACCATCTCGCCCCGTCCCTCAACTTCTGGCGCCACCTCCTCCACTTCCTCGGCGGGCAGGGGATCATCATCGCCGCCCTGGTCGTGTTCGCCGGTGGGGGCGCCCTCACCTTGTACCTCGGGGAGGCCCGCGACGAGCGGATCTTGCCGTCGGTGACCTCCACCGCCCGGTTCATCTGGAAGGTGTCGATGGTGCACCTCGTGCTCGGGGTCACCACCTTGGGTCTCGTCGCCTGGCAGGTCCTCGGCTTCAAGCTCCCGCGCGCCTTCTTCCACGGGCTCATGATCTTCTTCGCCGGATTCGACACCGGCGGGTTCGCCCCCCAGTCGACCAGCGTCGGCTACTACCACTCCGCGGTCTTCGAGGCCGCCGCCGGGGTGCTCATGGTCGCCGGTGCCATGTCGTTCGGGCTCCACTACGCGCTGTGGACGGGCCGGCGTCGGGCCGTGTTCGAGAACCTCGAGACGAGGACGATCCTGTCCACCTTCGGGTTGACCATGGCGATGACCCTGGCGGGCCTCGCCGCCACCGGCCTCTACACCCACGTCGCCGGGCTGGGCCGGCAAGGCTTCTTCCAGGTGCTGTCGGCGCACACCGGCACCGGGTTCGGCACCGTGCCGGCGCCGGAGCTGGCGGCCTGGGGCGGCCTGGCGTTCGGCGGCCTCGCCATCGCCATGGCGCTGGGAGGGATGGCGTCGTCGACCGCCGGCGGCGTCAAGGCGCTCCGCATCGGCATCACGGTGCGGGCCATCGTCAACCAGATCCGGGAGGTGCTGCTCCCCGAAGGCGCCGTGGTCGGCACCGGGTTCATCCAGGCGGGTCGGAGGCGGCTCACTCCGCAGCTCGCCCAGGCCGCCATGACCATCTCGTTGCTGTACGTGGCACTGTTCGTGGTCGGCGCCGGAGTCGGCATGGCATACGGGATTCCCCTCGATCGGGCCCTGTTCGAATCGGTCAGCGCCGGGGCTAACGTCGGGCTCTCGGTCGGGGTGACCGACCCGGCGATGCCGGTCATGCTCAAGCTCGTCTACATGGCCGAGATGTGGCTAGGGCGGCTCGAATTCGTCGCCGTCTTCGCCTTCCTCGGCTTCCTCTACGCCTGGATGCGAGGCAAGTGATGCGCCGCCTGCTGCTCCTACTCGCCGTCGCCGTGTTGCTGCTGGCGCCAGCCGTCCCGGCCCTGGGGCAGGTGCCGGTCGGCGGCCTGCTCACGGACCCGTCGCTGTACCAGGGGGAGGTCACGGTCGAAGGCGAGCTCGTCGGCGATTACGGCTACCGCAGCGACGGTACGGTCTGGACCCAGCTCAACGACGACACCTACGCCAGGGAGCCGTTGCTGGAAGGCGGCCCCCGCACCGGAGGCAACATCGGCATCGGGGTCCGGATCCCCGCCGCCCTGCTCGAAGGGCTCGATCCACCGGGCGGCTACCGCAAGCGGGGACCCCTGGTGCAGTTGACCGGAGTATGGGAGTACCACGACCCGGATCGGGGCGGGGAGTCGTACTTGGATGTCGAGCAGCTCTCTCTGATCGAGCCGGGGAGGGAGTTCGGCGAAGGCGTCAGCGTGCCGGCGTCGCTGGCCGGGGTCGCGCTCATCGTCGCCGCCGGCGCCCTCTGGCTGCGCCGCCCGCGCCCCGGCTGAGCACGGCGGGTCGCCGCAAGCGGAGGGGAGGTCGGCGCCCGCTAGAATCCCCGCCGACCGAGCACCGTCGAGTCGTGTGGGAGCTTGCCTCGTGGACCCTTTGATCTGGCTGTACCTGGCCCTGGCCGCCGCGATCGCGGCCCTCGTCCTCGCCTTCTTCTTCGCCCGAATGGTGAACGCCGCCAATCCGGGCAGTGAGAAGATGCAGGAGCTGATGGCGGCGATCCGGGAAGGCGCCATGGCGTTCATCCGTCGTGAGTACCTCGCCGTCGCCGGCTTCGTGGTGATCCTGGCGACCCTCATCGTCGTCTTCCTCGACTGGGGTCGACCCTGGGGCGCCATCGCCTACGTGTTCGGTGCATCCCTGTCGGCGTCGGCCGGCTTCATCGGGATGCGCGTCGCCACCGCCGCCAACGCCCGCACCGCCCAGGCCGCCCTCGAGGGCGGCATCGATCGGGCACTGCCGCTGGCGTTCCGCGGCGGCGCCGTGATGGGATTCACCGTTGCCGGGCTCGGTCTGCTCGGCCTCGCTCTCGCCTACGGGGTGTTCGTCGAATGGCTCGAGGTCGATCAGCCGTTCAGCGTCCTCACCGCGGTCGCCCTCGGCGGCTCGTCGATCGCCCTCTTCTCCCGCGTCGGCGGCGGCATCTACACCAAGGCCGCCGACATCGGTGCCGACCTGGTCGGCAAGATCGAGGCCGGCATCCCGGAGGACGACCCCCGCAACCCGGCGACGATCGCCGACAACGTCGGAGACAACGTCGGAGACGTCGCCGGGATGGGCGCCGACCTCTTCGAGAGCTACGTCGGGTCTTTGGTGGCCCCGATCGCCTTCGCCGCCTTCGCCTTCGCAGGCCACGCCTTCCAGCAGCAGGCCTTCTTCTACCCGCTGATGATCGCCACGCTCGGCATGGGCGCCTCGATCATCGGCTCGTTCTTCGTCAAGCCGGGGAAGGGGAGCCTCGCCTCCGCCCTCCACAAGGGCACGTACGTGGCGATGGGCCTCACCGTGCTCGGGGTGGCCGTGCTGACACCGTTCCTCTTCAACGACGTGGAAGGCGTCAAGAACTCGTGGGGCCTGGTTGTCGCCGTCGTCGTCGGGCTCGGCGTCGGCTGGTCCATCGGCGAGATCTCGGAGTGGTTCACCAGCGACCATCACAAGGTCGTCAAGGAGATCGCCCGCCAGGCGCAGACCGGTCCCGCCACCGTGGTGCTCTCCGGTCTCGCGGAGGGGATGCGGTCGGCGGCGGCGTCGGTGATCGTGGTTGCGCTCGGCATGCTCGGCGCCTACTGGGGTGGCGATCTGGCCTTCGACGCCAACCTGGCCGGGATCTACGGCATCGCCATCGCCGCCATCGGCGTGCTCTCCACCCTCGGGATCACGGTGTCGGTCGACGCCTACGGGCCGATCGCCGACAACGCCGGCGGCATCGCCGAGATGGCGCACATGCCGCCGGAGGTGCGGGAGACGACCGACGCCCTCGACTCGCTCGGCAACACCACCGCCGCGGTCGCCAAGGGGTTCGCCATGGCCTCGGCGGCGGTCACCGCGCTGGCGCTGTTCTTCACGTTCCAGCAGGCGATCGTCGACGCCGGCGGCGAGCTCGACACCCTCAACATCCTCGACATCCCGGTCACCGTCGGACTCTTCCTTGGCGGGATGTTCCCGTTCCTGTTCGCGGCGCTCACCATCAAGGCGGTGGGGCGGGCGGCCAACCAGATGATCGAAGAGGTGCGGCGCCAGTTCCGCGAGATCGTCGGGCTGCGGGAGGGGAGGCCGGAGGCCAAGCCCGAGTACGCCAAGTGTGTCGACATCTCCACCAAGTCGGCGCTGCGGGAGATGATCATCCCGGGGTCGCTGGCGGTGGCGTTGCCACTCGTCGTCGGCTTCATCTCGGTGCGGGCGCTGGGCGGCCTGCTGGCCGGGGCGCTCGTGACCGGCTTCCTGCTCGCCATCTTCATGGCGAACGCCGGCGGCGCCTGGGACAACGCCAAGAAGTTCATCGAGGCGGGCGCCTACGGCGGCAAGGGCTCGGAACCGCACAAGGCGGCGGTGGTCGGCGACACCATCGGCGATCCCTTCAAGGACACGTCGGGCCCGGCCATGAACATCGTCATCAAGGTGATGACGATCGTCAGCCTCATCTTCGCCTCGGCCTTCGTGTAGCGCCCCGCTCCTGCCGTCAGTGGGGGGGCGGCGGGAGGCGGCATCGCCTCGCCTAGCCTACGAAGAGGTCCGGGAATCGTCGTCCGGGGAGTTGTCGTGGCCGTCGAGATCACGCTGGTGCGCCATGCCGAGACGGACGGCAACGTCGCCGGGCGCTGGCACGGCCACACCGATTCCCCGCTGAGTCCCGCCGGCCAGGAGCAGGCGGCGCGGCTCGCCGGCCGCCTCGCCGGCCGTCACTTCGACGTCGTCGTCGCGTCGGACCTCGGTCGGGCGCAGGCGACCGCCGCCGCCCTCGGCCGTGACTTCGAGGTCGACGCCCGCTGGCGGGAGCCCTTCGTCGGAGACTGGGAGACCCTCACCGGCGAGGAGATCCAGCGGCAGTGGCCCGACGACCTGCGGGCGATGTTCGCCGGGAAAGACGTGCCCCTCGGCGGCGCCGAGCGACTCTCCGAGACCGCCACCCGCCAGCTCGCCGCCTACCACGAGCTGGTGGAGCGGGTAGGGGAGGGAACGGCGCTCGTGGTCGGGCACGGGCTGGCGCTGCTCACCCTCGCCACCGTGCTGCTGGAGACGAGGCTCCCCAGCCCGCTGGGGCTGATGGCCAACACCGCCCTCACCACGTTCCGAGCCGACGGCGACCGCCGCCGCCTTCCCCGCTACAACGACGACACCCACCTCACCGACGGGCGCCCACCCCTCCGTGGCGCCGCCACCGAGGTCCTGCTCATTCGCCACGGCCGGACCGAAGCCAACGACCAGGGCCGCTGGCAGGGGCAGACCGACGGGATCCTCACCGCCGAGGGACGGGACCAGGCCCGGAAGCTGGCCCGGCGCCTTCCTCCGCTCGATACCATCTACACGTCGCCGTTGCGCCGGGCCCGGGACACCGCCGAGATCCTGGCGGAGCCACACGCCACCCCGCTCGCCATCGCCGACGACTTGGTCGAGATCGGTTTCGGGGCGTGGGAAGGCCGCACCAAGGACGAGATCGCCGCCGCCGACCCCGACACGATGGCCCGGCTCGTCGCCGGGGAGGACATCGTGCGAGGCGGCACCGGGGAGACGTTCACCACGGTGAGCGCCCGGATGCGAGGTGCGGTGGAGCGGATCGCCGCCGCCCATCCCGGCGGCCGCGTCGGAGTCGTGTCCCACGGCGGCGCCACCCGCGCCTTCGCCGCCGGCCTGCTCGGCATCGGATTCCCCCTCCGGGGCCGGCTCACCCTGCTCGCCAACACCGGGTACGCCCGGATCGCGATGGGCGGGCCGCGACCGTCGCTGCTGGGCTGGAACCTGGCGCCCCACCTCGAGGACTGAGGTCATGCGGCTGCTCGTCGTCACCAACGACTACCCGCCGAAGCCGGGCGGGATCCAGCAGTACCTGGCGAATCTGGTCGACGCCTACCCCTACCCGGTGCAGGTGGTCGCCCCCGCCGACAGACCGGCCACCGGGACCGCCAAGGGCGAGGCCGTGGTGCGGCGCCACCGGCGCCGCTTCATGTGGCCCACCCGTCACGTCTCCTCCTTTATCCGGCGGGCTGCGGCGGAGTTCCAGCCCGACGCGGTCCTGTTCGGCGCTCCCTACCCGCTCACCCCGCTCGGTCCCGGTCTGGGGAAGGAGCTCGGGGTACCCGTCGCCGTGCTCTGCCACGGCGCCGAGGTCACCATCCCGTCCGCCCTCCCCGGGCTGCAGCAACTCCTCGGGCGTACGCTGCGGAAGCTCGACGCCCGCTTCGCGGTGAGCCACTTCACCGGGGAACGGGTCGCCCGCCTCACCGGTCGTCCGGTCCACTACCTCGGCGGCGGGGTCGACCTCGCCGCCTATGCTCCTCCGCCCGAGCCACCCCGCAACGAGCCGCCGGTGATCGGTTGCGTCAGCCGGTTCGTACCTCGCAAGGGGCAGCACCGGCTCATCGCCGCCGCCGCCGAGCTGCGCCGGCGCGGCCTTGCCACCTCGCTGCTGCTGGTCGGCAAGGGACGCACCGAACCCCGCCTGCGGCGCCTGGCGGAGCGGAGCGGCGTCCCGGTGCGGTTCGAGGTGGACGTGCCGTGGGAACGGCTCGGCGACCTCTACCGGGAGATGGACGCTTTCTGCATGCCGTGCCGCTCCCGCTGGGGAGGGGTCGAGGTCGAAGGCCTCGGCCTGGTGTTCCTGGAAGCGGCCGCCACCGGCCTGCCGGTCCTGGCGGGCGATTCCGGCGGAGCGCCGGAGACCGTCCTCCCCGGCGAGACCGGGTTCGTGGTCCACTCGGTCGGCGACATCGTCGACGGCCTGGAGTACCTCCTCGACGACCCGGCGCGAGCCGGGGCGATGGGGCGGGAGGGGCGGTCCCGGGTGGAACGTGAGTTCACCTGGGACCGGGTCGTGGAGCGTCTCGTGGAGGGACTCTCGGGCACCTGACGGAACGCCCCCGTCTTGACAGCGCCCGGTTTGTGCCGTACATATCAGCACCGCCTGCCCGTCGAACCCGTCGGGACCGATCCACTCTTTGGGGTATGTCGAAGAAGCTCGTCATCGTCGAGTCGCCTGCCAAGGCGCGCACCATCGCCCGTTTCCTGGGGGACGATTTCATCGTCGAATCCTCCATCGGGCACATTCGCGACATCCCGAGCAAGGTGGGTGAGGTGCCGGAGCGGCTCAAAGACCGGTGGCGCCAGTCCCGATTCGGGATCGACATCGAGAGCGGCTTCACCCCTCTCTACGTCGTCACCCCCGACAGCCGCAAGCAGGTCACCACGCTGAAGGCCGCCCTGCGGCAAGCGGACGAGCTGTACCTCGCCACCGACGAGGACCGGGAAGGGGAGGCGATCGCCTGGCACCTGCTGGAGGTGCTGCGGCCCAAGGTCCCGGTGCGGCGCATGGTGTTCCACGAGATCACCGCCCCCGCCATCCGGGAGGCCGTGGCGCATCCCCGTGACCTCGACCGCGGACTGGTGGCGGCCCAGGAGGCGCGACGGGTCCTCGATCGGCTGTTCGGCTACGAGGTCTCGCCGGTGCTGTGGCGCAAGGTCCAGCGGGGCCTCTCCGCCGGGCGGGTGCAGTCGCCGGCGATCCGGATCCTGGTGGAACGGGAACGGGAGCGGATCGCCTTCGTGGCTGCCGGCTACTGCGGGGTGAAGGGGACATTCCGCGCCACCGCCGGAGACGGCCCCGCCTTCGACGCCGTCCTGCAGCAGGTCGACGGCCGCCGGGTCGCCACCGGGAAGGACTTCGATGCCGCCGGCCACCTGAGCGGGGACCGGCTCCGCCTCGACGCCACGGCCGCCGAGGGCCTCGCCGTCGAGCTGCGATCCGCCACCTTCACGGTGCGATCGGTGGAGCGCAAGCCCTACACCCGCAAGCCGGCGGCGCCGTTCCGGACCGCCACCGTGCAGCAGGAGGCGGGGCGCAAGCTGCGCTTCGGGTCGCGGCGCACCATGGCGGCGGCGCAGCGCCTCTACGAAGCCGGCTGCATCACCTACATGCGCACCGACTCGACGACGCTGTCCGCCACCGCGGTGGAGGCGGCCCGCGCCCTGGTGACGGCCCGCTACGGACCCGAGTACCTGCCGTCCCAGCCCCGCACCTTCGGCAAGGCGGCGCCGGGCGCCCAGGAGGCCCACGAGGCGATCCGCCCCGCCGGCGAGCAGTTCCGCGAGATGAGCGACATCGCCGCCACTTTCGGGCCCTCCTCCGACGAGGCCCGCGTCTACGAGCTGGTGTGGACCCGGACGGTGGCGTCGCAGATGAAGGACGCCACAGGGGAGAGTTTGCAGATCCGGCTCGGCGCCGCCGCTCCCGAGAGCGGCCGTGACTGCGAGTTCGCCGCCTCGGGACGAACCGTCACCTTCCCCGGATTCATGCGGGCCTACGTCGAGGGCAGCGACGACCCCGACGCCGCCCTCGATGAGGGCGACACCCGGCTTCCCGCCATCGCCACCGGCGAGGTCCTCGATGCCGGCGAGATCGCCGCCACCACCCACGAGACGAAGCCGCCGGCCCGCTACACCGAAGCCTCGCTCATCAAGCGGCTCGAGGACCTCGGCATCGGGCGGCCCTCCACCTACGCCACCATCATCTCCACCATCCTCGACCGGGAGTACGCCCGCAAGCAGGGCACCGCGCTACTCCCGACGTTGCGGGCGTTCGCGGTGGTCGCCCTGCTGGAAGGCGCCTTCGCCGACTACGTCGACTACGACTTCACCGCCCGGATGGAGCGAGATCTCGACGCCATCGCCGCCGGCGACACGGACATGGCCCCGTGGCTGGGAGAGTTCTACTTCGGGGACGGCCAGCCGGGCCTGCGCCAACTCGTGTCCGACGAGGCGCTCGAGAAGATCGACCCGCGGGAAGTGAACTCGTTCCCGGTGGGAAGCGACCCCGACGGGGTCGAGATCGTCGCCCGCTGCGGGCAGTACGGCCCCTACCTGGTGCGGGGCGAGGACCGGGCATCCATTCCCGACGACCTGGCCCTCGACGAGCTCGATTCCGACAAGGCCCTCGAGCTGCTCGCCAGCGGCAGCGACGAGAAGATCCTCGGAACCGACCCCGACACCGGCTACGAGATCCTGGTCCGTAGCGGGCGCTACGGGCCCTACGTCCAGCTCGGAGAGCGCGACGAGGACGCCAACCGGCGGCCGCGCACCGCCTCCCTCTTCCGGGGCATGTCCCAGGATTCGATCGGTCTCGACGACGCCCTCCGGCTCCTCAGCCTGCCCCGTGCCGTCGGGAACCATCCCGACGACGGGGGGGAGATCACGGCCCAGAATGGGCGGTACGGCCCCTACCTGAAGTGGGGGAGCGAGTCGCGCAGCCTCGACACGGAGGAACAGCTCTTTACGGTCTCGCTCGACGAAGCGGTGCGGATCCTCGCCCAGCCGCGCCGGCCGCGAGGTCGCACCGCGGCGCCGCTCCGGGAGCTGGGGGAGGACCCGAACAGCGGTAAACCCGTCGTGATCAAGGACGGCCGCTGGGGGCCGTACGTCACCGACGGCGAGACGAACGCCTCGCTCAAGCGCACCGACCAGGTCGACACTCTCACGCTCGATCGGGCCGCGGACCTGCTCCAGGAGCGGAGAGATCGTGGGCCGGCGAAGCGGCGCAAGGGAACCCCCGGGGGGTAGCCTCCACCCGGGACGGTCCCCTCGGGATCGGCGCGCAGTCGGGCGGGGGCCGCCGTCCTCTATGGTTCCTCCGAATGACGTCGCCAGTCACCCAACCGCTCAGTGCCGGCGCCATGACACGGCGCGGGCCGTTCTCGCGTTTCTTCTGGGCCGCCGCCATCTCCAGCACGGGTGACTGGATCACCCTCTTCGCCATGCTGGCCCTGGCCGACTCGATCGGCGGCGAAAGCGGCATCCTGGTGACGCTGGTGGCCCGTATCGTCCCCGGGCTGGCGCTGGGGGCGGTGGCGGGGGTGATCACCGACCGCGTGGACCGGCGCAAGCTGGTCGTCATCGCCGACGTCGGGCGGGGACTCGTCATCCCCTCCCTGGTTCTTGTCCGGACGCTCCCCACCCTGGTGGCGATCACGGTCCTGCTCGAGCTGCTCAGCCTGCTGGGCCAGCCTCCCCGCACCGCCATGGTGCCCCGGCTGGTGGCGCCCGAGAACCTCGTGACCGCCAACAGCCTGATGCTGGGCGCCGCCTACGGCACGGTCCCGTTGGGAGCGGGTTTCAACTTCGTGCTCGCCTCGCTTCCCGCCGTCACCCTGGGCGGCCTGCTCCCCGCGGTCACCCAGGGCCTGGCGCTGGCGTTCTTCGTCGACGCCGGGACCTTCTTCATCTCCGGCTTCCTGGTGGCGACCTTGCCCCGCATCGAATCGCCGCTCGCCGTCCAGGCCTCCAACGGGGTCGACCTGCGGGCCTCGTGGGCCGACTTCGTCGACGGCACCCGGTTCCTGATGCGCGAAGCGAGGGTGCGGCGGGTGATCCTCGGCATGGCGACGGCGCTCTTCGGCGGCGGGACGGTGATCGTGCTCGGCAAGGCTTTCGCCGAGGACGTGCTCGGCGCCGATCCGGCGGCGTTTTTCGCCCTCATCACCGCCCTCGGGATGGGAGCCGGCGCCGGCATCATGCTCGTCTCCTTCTACGAGCACCGCATCATCCACCGCGATCTCGTCTTCGGGCTCGCCCTGCTCGGCACCGGCGCCGGATTGGCGGCGGCGGCCATTGTCAACACCGTCGCCGCCGCCTTCGCCTGGATGCTGCTGTTCGGGTTCGGGGCGGGCGCCGGGTACGTGATGGCCATGACCCACCTCCACGAGGGGGTCGACGACGAGATGCGGGGACGGGTGTTCGCCACCCTGTTCGCCCTCATGCGCATCGGCCTCTTCGTCTCGATGGCGATCGCGGTGCCGCTCGTCGGGGCCTTCCGCAACCTCCGCCTGGGGCGCCTCAACGACCCGAGCCGCTGGGTCCTGTTCCTGGGAGGACTCACCATCGTGGCGTCGGGCGCCATGATCGTCTGGAGCCTGCGCCACCTGCTGCGGTTCCCTGAGCTCGGCAGCGAGGCCCGTGAGATCATGGTGGAGGCGGAGCGGGCCCGGCGGGTGCAGATCCGGCGCCCGAGCGACGAGGCCCCTCCCGATGCGGCCGAAGTGGACGAGGACCCGTGAACAGCCACTACATCGCCTTCGAAGGGATCGAGGGAACCGGGAAGTCGACCCTTGCCGCCCGCTGCGCCACCCACCTGCGCCGCCACGGGGTCGACGTCGTCGAGGTGCGGGAACCGGGAGGCACCGCCACCGGGGAGCGCATCCGCCGGGTGCTGCTCGACGAAGGAGGTACGGTCGCCCCGTGGAGTGAGGCGCTGCTGTTCGCGGCGGCCCGGGCCCAACTCGCCCGCGAGGTCGTAGGCCCGGCGCTCGCCGCCGGGAGCTGGGTGGTGAGTGATCGCTCCGTCTACTCCTCCCTCGCCTACCAGGGCGGGGGGAGAGGGCTCGGGGTGGAACGGGTGCGCTCCGTCAACGCCCCCGGGCTCGGTGAGGTGTGGCCCGAGCTCGTCGTGCTGCTCCGGCTCGCTCCCGAGATCGGCTTGAAGCGGCAGCAGGTCCCCGACCGGATCGGCTCGGAGGGCCTCGGCTTCCAGGAACGGGTGGCGGCGACCTTCGACGAGCTGGTGGCCGCCGAGCCGGGGCGGTTCGTCGTCGCCGAGGCCGACTCGCCGATCGACGAGGTGTGGGACACGGTGCGGCAAGCGATGGAGGAGCGGTGGCAGATCTCTTCACCGGCGTGATCGGGCACCGCCACGTCGTCGAGCTGCTGCGCGACGAGATCCGGGCCCCGGCCCAGGCCTACCTCTTCACCGGTCCCGCCGGGGCCGGCAAGGCCATGGTGGCGCGCCGCTTCGCCGCGGCGCTGCTCTGCGGCGACGACGAGGCCTGCCGGGGGCGGGTGGTGCGGGGGGTCCACCCCGACGTCGTCGTTGTCGAACCCGAGGGCCGCACCGCCATCACCGTCGAGCAGGCCCGCAACACCGTGGCGCTCGCCTCGCTGGCCCCCCTCGAAGCGAGGCGGCGGGTGTTCGTCTTTGAGGAAGGCGGAGCGATGAACGACGAGGCGGCCAACGCCCTGCTCAAGACCCTCGAGGAGCCGACCGCCTCCACCGTGTTCATCATCATCACCGAGTCCGAGGACGACCTCCCCGAGACCGTCGCCAGTCGATGCCGGACGATCGTGTTCGGACGGGTGGGAGAGACGGAGGTGGCGGCGGGACTGGCTCGGCTCGGGGTCGACGCCACCCAGGCCGAGCACGCCGCCCGCATCTCGGGCGGCCGTCCCGGCTTGGCGGTGGCGCTGGCGACCCGTCCCGAGGTCGCCGGATTCCGTCACGTCTGGCTCAGCCTGCCGCTCCGTCTCTCCGAGCATCCCGGGGACGCCTACCTGCTGGCCGACGAGGTGACCGCCGCCGCCGAGCCGTTGTTGGTGGCGCTGCGGGAACGGCAGGAGCAGGAGGAGGAGACATCCCCCGAAGGGGGCGGTCGCGCCCTGAAGGATCGCCACGAGCGTGAGCTGCGGCGTGCCACCGCCGCCCTCTCGATCTCTGGACTGGAGATCCTCGCCGGCTTCTACCGGGACGCCGCCGCCGCCCAGCTCGGGGCGGCCGTCCGCAACCCCGACATCCCCGCTCCCGCCCTCACCCGGATCACACCGGCGCGGGCCGTTCGCAACGCGGCGCGGGTTCTCGATGCCATCGATTCCCTCCAGGCGAACCAGCGACCCCAGCTCGCGTTCGCCGCGCTCTTTGCCGATCTCGGTGCCGGGGACTGATTTCCCATCGGCGACCGCGGCCCGCCGCTTGGTGGCGGTGACGCACCGACCCCTCGGTTGGCTGGGGCGCCGGCTCTTCGACCTCGAGGTCACCGGTCGCCAGCACCTTCCCCCCGACGGTCCCGCGGTGCTCACCGCCAACCACCTGTCGCTGATCGATCCGGTGCTGGTCACCCTGGCGGCCGGGCGCAACGTGCGCTACCTGGCGCTCGACGAGTTGTTCGGCCGGTCCCGTCTCTTCGACCGGGTGACCCTCTTCCACGGCGCCATTCCCATGTCCCGCACCCGTCCGCCGCTCGGGGCGTTGCGGCAAGCTCTCGCCCACCTCGACACTGGTGGCCTGCTCGGGGTGTTCCCGGAGGGTCGGCGCGTCACGGCGTGGGGAGAGGTTGCCCCGAAACGGGGCGCGGCCTGGCTGGCGATCGGCAGCGGCGCCCCGCTGGTTCCGGTGGCGATCCACGGCAGTGAGGGGACCATGGGGATGGAGCAGC
This sequence comes from uncultured Acidimicrobiaceae bacterium, assembly GCA_964416425.1. Lineage (GTDB taxonomy): Bacteria > Actinomycetota > Acidimicrobiia > Spongiisociales > UBA5794 > CAYQEC01. The sequence goes on from CAYQEC010000027.1 coordinate 28,000, forward strand.
CGGCGCTGCGGCGGACCCCGGTGCGCATCTGGATCGAGCCGCCCCTGATCCCCGACGACTACCTCGATCGGGTCGACCCGCCGGCGGCGATGATGGCCGACTGGGAACGGGCGCTCGATGCCAGGCTCGGCCCGTGGATCGACCGCGCCGCGGGCGGCTTGCGGTCCGGTGACGACCCCCGCCCCACCCTCCCGCGGTGATGGTCGCGCTCTCACCGGTCCCGTCTCAGTGGTATCCGTCCGCTCGTGTCAGTAGTGTTCATCAGTGGGCCCCAACGGCCCCCTGAGGAGGAACTCCCGATTCCGGAGGGTATGTATGAGAAGAGGAAAGTGGTTCTTGCTGGCTGTGGTCTTTGCGATGCTCGTTGCAGCGTGCGGCAGTGACAACGGCGGGTCGAAGAAGGTGGGTGCGGAGTTCACGGTTTCCGGCGCCCCGACCGGCGTCGAGCTAGACGCGCTCAAAGGCTTCATGAACGTCTACGACACCGAGACCGACTCCACCATCACGGTGACCGGATCCGACAGCTTCGAGACGGAGCTGCGCATCCAGGTCGAGGGCGGTAACCCACCGGAGGTGGCGTTCACGCCGCAGCCTGCTTCGATCTGCGAGTTCGCCGACGAGGGCAAGCTCGTCTCGCTGGAGGACATGGGTTTCGACATCGCCACGATGGAAGCGGATCACTCGAAGTTCTGGATGGACCTCGGCCTCTGCGCCGACGGCAACCACTACGGCATTCCGTGGTTCCCGAACTTCAAGTCGATCATTTTCTACCACCAGCCGACGTTCGAGGCCGAGGGCTACACCATCCCGGAGACCTGGGATGACCTGATCGCCCTCTCCACGCAGATGGTGGCCGACGGCTACACCCCGTGGTGCATGGGCTTCGGCAGCGGCGACAACACCGGCTGGCCGGGCACCGACTGGATCGAGGACATCTACGTCCGCGAATCCGGCAGCGCCATGTACAGCCAGTGGTTCAAGCACGACATCCCATTCAACGATCCATCCGTCGCCAAGGCGTTCGACACCTTCGGTGAGATCCTGTTCGGCGACGGTTTCGTGCTCGGCGGCGCCGAGAACGTGGCGAGCACCAGCTTCCAGGACTCGCCGGCTCCGTTGTTCGATGATCCCAAACCCGGCTGTCTGATGCTGAAGCAGGGCTCGTTCATCTCGAACTTCTTCGAGCAGGCTCCCGGCTACGAGCCCGGTGAGGAATCCGAGATCAAGGTGTTCCCGTTCCCGAGCATCGACGGCAACGTCGGCGCCATGGGCGGCGGCGACACCCTGATCGTGTTCGACGACTCCGACGGTGAGGTGCAGGCCATCAAGGACTGGATCTCACCCGACTGGCAGTGCACGCTGGCGTCTCCCGACGGCGGTGGCATCGCCAAGTACGGCGGCCACGGTGTCGCCGGGGTGGAGCGGCTCCCGGGCAACAAGAACGTGGA
>CAYQEC010000028.1:0-28683 GCA_964416425.1 uncultured Acidimicrobiaceae bacterium
AATCCAGCACCCCTTCAGCCAGCGATGCGGCTTCGTCGAGCCTCCCGCCGGCAAAAGGGGCATCCGCACCTCGAACCGGCGCCCCGGTGGCGGCCGGCGTCCAGCTCGATGGTGCCGCCGTGACGCTCGACGATCTCGCGGGTGATGGCGAGGCCGAGCTCTGAACCTCCGGTCGCCCTGTCGCGTGCCTCGTCGATTCGGCTGAACCGCTCGAAGACGTCGTAGTTGTGGCCGGCGGGTATCCCGGGCCTGCCGTTTCAGTCAGCGGATCAACTACCCGCATGCCAGGGAATGGCACAGCTAAGGTCGTCCCATGAACGCCTTCTGGTGGTTCATGACGGGGGTTCTCGTGCAGAGCAGCGTGATCCTCGTCGTTATGTATGCGCAGGGCCTCATGAACGCTGCGCCGACGGGCTCACAGCGCGCACTGACGGGCGTGGGAGCCTTCGGCATGGTGCTCGTCGCCGCTGTGCAGGCGACCGACGGGCGATGGCCGTTCGGAGGTGGTCTGGCTGCGGTGGCCGGCGCCTACGGCCTCTGGGCGGCTGCACCTCGCTTGCCGTTCCGGCACCGCGCAGGTCGTGGAGAATCCGTCGACCGTACGCCGGCGTCGTCGTAGCCCGCGCCCCGGCTCTCTCACCTCACGCCAGGGGCATCCGCACCACGAACGGGGCGCCCGGGTGGTGGCCGGCGTCCAGCTCGATGGTGCCGCCGTGACACTCGACGATCTCGCGGGTGATGGCGAGGCCGAGCCCTGAACGTCGTCGCCACCGAGGCCGACGTCACCGACACCGAAGGCCCGCACGGCGACTGGTGTCGTTCACCGGCACTGGAGGCGCAGCCGCAGCCTTCAGTAGTGTTGGCGGCGTGATGCGCACGCAACACGCACGGGTGATCCTGCTCCTGACGTTCCTCCTTGCGTTCGGCATCTCCACGGTGGGTCCCGTCCTCGCCGCCGACGACCTCGACCGGATGACCCCCGACGAGCTCGACGCCGAGAAGACGCGGGAGGAGATTCGCGAGCTCCGCAGCCAGCAGGGACCGCGGGGTTTCATCTCCGATTTCGCCCCGCTCGGCACCCTCCTCATCGGCTTCGCCGGTGCGGCGGTCGCCTACGGGCGGTTCGCCCACGACCGCCGCACCGAATCGATCCGGCGAATGGATGAGCGCTTTACCCACGTCGCCACCGACCTCGGATCGGAGAGCGAGGTGGTGCGGAGCGGAGCGGCGGTGGCGCTACGCACGTTCCTCAAACCTCGCTACCGCGGCGAGCTGCTCGACGACGTCTTCGACCTCGTGGTGACGAACGTCAAGATCGCCGACCATCCCAAGGGGGTGCGCCGCCTGCTGGTGGACGCCCTCGAAGAAGGTGTCAAGCAGCGGGCGGCGGCCGGCCGGTCGCTGAGGGGCATCTCGCTGGCACGAGGCTGGATGGAACGGATCAATCTGGACGGTCTCGACCTGCGCGGCATCGACCTCGCCTGGGCCAAGCTGCGCGGCGCCAATCTCCGAGGATGTGATCTCCGGGAAACCAGGGCGATCGGGGTGGACGTCTCCAAGGCGGTGCTGTCCGGGGCGAACCTGCACCAGGTGCGGTGGCAACGCACCCACGGGAGAGGGGCCTACTTCCACGAGGCGCGGATGGCCTCGATCGACCTGAAGCACTCAGACCTGGCCGGCGCCTACTTCGAGGAGGCGCTCGTGTCGGGCGCCCACCTGCAGCACGCCGACCTGACCGGCGCCAACTTCACGAAGGCCACGGTCAAGGACACCCACTTCGAGGGCGCCACGCTGGACGACGCGGCCCTGCGGACCCTGTTGCGGGCGGTCGGATGGCGGGAGGCCCACGTCGACGCCGACACCCGGGCCCGTCTCCACGCCTTGGACGCCCAGCGGCCGGAGAATCGGAAGAATCAGGGGACGGTGGGGCCCTCGTCGTGATACAGTGATCAAAGACCATGCGAGGGCAGGGAGACGCTTCGGTGTCACCCTGGTGCGGGTTTCGCTTCGGTGACTCCCCACAATCCCTCGCAGGGGGAGGGACGAGAGAAACTCCCCCCGCGAGCCCCGAGAGGGCCGAGGCGCAAGCCCCGTGCTCCCTCGGGGCATCGCATTTCTGGGAGGCGATCGGCGCGCACGGTCGAGCGACGGGGGACCGATCACCCGGACCATCGGTATCCTGCCGACCACTGTGGCCATCACCGACCTGCTCGCTGCCGGCGCCCCGTGCTTCTCGTTCGAGTTCTTCCCACCCAAGGACGAGGACGGGGTGGAGCGCCTGCTGCAAACGGTCGCCGAGCTGCGCCCCTACCAGCCCGGCTACGTGTCGGTCACCTACGGGGCCGGCGGATCGACCCGGCGGCTCACGGTGGACCTGGTGAAACGCATCGGGGCCGAGACCGGCATCGTGACGGTGGCCCACCTCACCTGCGCCGGCGCCGGCCGGCGGGAGACCGCCGCCGTGCTCGACGAGCTCGCCGCCGCCGGGATCGAGAACGTGCTGGCGCTGCGGGGCGACCCGCCGCGAGGAGCGACCGTGTTCACCCCGGCCCCGGGCGGGTTCCGCTATGCGAGCGAGCTGGTGGGGTTCATCAGGGCCAACTACCCGTTCTCGATCGCCGGCGCCTGCTACCCCGAGAAACACCCGGAGGCGCCCAGCATGGGCGAGGACCTGGAGCACCTGCGAGAGAAGGTCGACGCCGGCGCCGAAGTCCTGGTGACCCAGCTCTTCTTCGACAACACCGACTACTTCCGCTTCGTCTCGCAGGCCCGGGCCGTCGGCATCGACGTCCCCATCGTCCCCGGCCTCATGCCGATCACCAACCTGTCCCAGGTCAAGCGATTCACCGCCATGTGCGGGGCGCGGATCCCCGAAGGGCTGCTCGCCGCCCTCGAAGCCACCGGCGGGGACCCGGACCAGGTCGCCGAGATCGGGGTGGCGCACGCCATCGACCAGGTGAGAGGCCTGCTCGCCGGTGGGGCGCCGGGGATCCACTTCTTCACCCTCAACCGCTCCAACGCCACCCGACGCGTCCTGGAGGCGATCCGGCGGGGCTGACGCCCCCTACGCTCCGCCGAAGCTGTCGACCACCTCGATGGGACCGTCGAGGGCGGCGTTGAAGGCATCGAGGTCGTCGGCCGGGATCCGGTACTCCTGGTTGGCGATCCCGCCGGTGGTCTCGACCTGGTAGCGGTTGAGGAAGGTGGTGCGAACGCTGCACCGGATCACGGATCGGCGGCGGCTTCCGGCATCGGCGATCCGCCGGGCATGGTCCCAGGTGAGGGCGAGCGTGAACACCGGCTGATCCGGCAGGCGGGGCGAGAAGCGTCGCCAGTCGGACTGTTCGATCAGCGGCAACTCGTCCGCTCTGACCGGATGGAACACGGTGGTGGTTGAAACCTGGCGGACCTGGATCTCGTACTGGAGCCGGGAGAAACGGTAGGGGCCGAGCGCCGGGTAATCGTGGCGCACCTCGGTGGTATCCGCCGGGGCGGGGCCGGGGCAGCGGCGCTGCTCGAAGTCGCGCCACACCACGGCGTGCTCGGAGACCTCGATCCTCGCTAGCACCGGCCAGCGCACATCCGCGTCGCACGCCCGGCACCGGAGCAGAGCCGTCTTCTCGCGGCACACCTGCCACATCGCCTGGGTGGCGCCGAGCAGATGATGGCTCGGCCACAGCACCTCGGCCGGCCTGAGGCCCGAGTAGGAGTCGGCGATCGAAGGACGCCCGGCGGCGGTGGCCAGCGACTGCTCGGCGACGGTGACGAGATCGACGAGATCGTCGCCGTTGACCAGGATCCGGACCTCGTCGTCGAGGTCCTCGCCATTCGCCCACGGCTGGGGGCGAAGCACCAGGGTGTCCATCGTTGGCCTCTCAGCCGAGCTGCCGACCGGCGCATTATCCCGCAACCGGTGGGGGAGGCGGCGTCATGTGCCCCCAGCCGCCGAGATCCGGCGTCGCCCCGGGGCGGTCGAGTAACGTCGGCGCCACCGAGGAGGGGTACTGATGGCACTCACCACCTGTCCGGAATGCGGCCACGAGGTCTCGAGCGGGGCCACCACCTGCGTCAACTGCGGCCGCCCGCTGGGTGGAGCGACGGCGGAGGCGGTGCCTGAGGCAGTCGCTGCGGCGAGCGAGGAGGCCGGCGCGGCGCGGACCTGGCCGACGGCGCTGCTCGTGGGGGCGGCCGCCGTCGTCATCGGATCGTTCCTGCCGTGGGCCACGGTCTCGATCTTCCTCGGGAGCGTCAACGTCGCCGGCACCGACGGGGACGGCGTCCTCACCGTCGTCATCGGGGCCGTGCTCGTCTTTGTCGCATTCCGGGCCATGAACCCGGGGATCGGCCGTGGCGCCGCCATCTTCACGGTGATCGCCGCCCTCATCCTTTTCGCCATCGCCCTCTACGACTTCATCGACATCCAACGGGTGGCGTCGGACCTCTCCACCGACCTCGCCCAGGCCTCGGTCGGGATCGGGCTGTGGATCGTGCTGGTGGGCAGCGGGGCGGCGGCAGCGGGGTCGTTCGGGCTGCTCAAGCGCCGGTAGCACAGCGCAGACGCTGCACAGCGGGATGAGCTGCGAGGAGCTGGTGACCGCCCGCACGGCTGGCGTCCTGGGTATCCCCGACACGGCTAGCACCCTGACGCCCTCCGTGAAGAGGCGCCTGTTGACCAGTAACACCGTTCCCGCTCGCGGGAGGAGCGACGCGGTCCAGCCTTTCCGGCAGGATCGATAGAGTCACGGCATGCGCATCGTCATCCTCGGCCAGAATCGGAGCGGCACCACGGCGCTGTTCTCCCTACTGCGGGACTCTTGGCAGGCGACGGGCGCCGATCCAGAGCTGCTATTCGAACCACATGCGGGCTCGGAGCTCCCCGGTATCGAGGCCGACGCTCTGGCGAAGGTCCTGTTCGTTCCGGACGTGTTCGACCCCGATGCGTTCCGCGCTTTGGAGCGTCAGATCCTTCTGACCCGTGATCCACGCGATGTACTCGTGAGCCACCTGCTGTATTCGCTCCGCGCGACCGCTCTCGGGCGCGACCCGGCCAAAGCACAGGTGTTCCTGGAACGCTTGTCTGCGAAGGAGCGGGCACCAGCCGCCGTTTCGCTGCGGTCTCTTTTCGAAACACTGTTCGAGCTCGATGCCACGACCAACTGGGATCGCTACCTCGGTCGGATCCAGGTCGCGACGGCGTGGGACGAGGACGGATGGTACCGAGTCCGCTACGAAGACTTCGTCGACGGTGACCGCGAACTCCTGAGCCAATACGTCGGATTCGGCCTCGTTCCCGAAGCCGTAGTCGACGCGAGATTCCAGCGTGTCGTTCGTACCAAGACGTACGGTCTCTGGCGCGATTGGTTCACACCAAGTGACGTCGCCTTCTTCGATCCGACGATGCGTCCCTACTGCGAGCGATTCGACTATGACGCGGATCTGGAGCCCTCGGAGCTGCCTCGAATCGCCCCCAGCCACGCGACAGCGTATGTCCGACGGCTACTCGCCGAACTCGCTCCTGGCGGCTGAATCCACTGCTCGCACGGGATGCGACTGCGGATCTTTGCCTCGTTACCGTGGCGTGCGTTCCACGGACAGGCACCTGTGAGGCACAGGCCTATCGACCTGCTGCGCGGCGCGGCCTGACGCGGCATCACGTCGCGCGGCCCGCCACTCCCGCCGTCGGGGACGCCGGCTAGAGCGGGGCGTGGAGGACGACCCGATCCTGGCCGGGGCCGCTGTAGTCCCGCACCACCGGGATCCCGTACACGTCCGGCTCGCCGAGGAGCTGCATCCCGAGCCGGCGATGGAAGGCGATCGACTGGGCATTGTCCGGTGTCGTCACCGCCTTCATCGCGGTGCACTTGCGGGCCCGGGCGAGGCTCATGAAATGGGCGTAGAGGTGGCTGCCGAGGCCTTCACGCTGCCGGGACCGGCGCACCCCGATGAGGTGCACGTAGGCGATGGGCTCGGTGGGGGAGAAGAAGCCGAACAGGTACGCGACGACCTTGCCGTCCTCCTTCATCACGTACGAGGTGTCCCCGAACTCGTAGACCAGGAACGGGTAGTGGAGGGGAAGGGTCCGCTCACTACCCCAGAAGTCGACGATGTCACGCAGGATCTGGTCGAAATCCGCCTTGGTGCACTGGGTTATCTCCATTGCGGACGAACCTCCGTGTCATGCTGCAACCGACCGTAGCACCTCTCCACCGGAGGAACGTTTCCGCGCGGGCCGGGCACCGGATCGGCCGCGACTGCCGCTCCAAGATGCCGATCGGAGGAGGCTCACCCGCCGAGACGGCGACGGATCTCCGCCTCGTACTCGGGGAAGTAGCGGGCGATCACCGGCAGATCGAACCGGGACAGGATCGACTCCTTCGACTCCCGCTCCAGCAAGAACTCGAACGACGCCTCGATCACTCGTTCCGCCGCGGTGCTCCCGCCGAAGCGGGCGACGTCGGCGGGGGAGGCAGTCACCTCGTGGCGGCTCACCCCACTGCCGTCATCCACCTCGACCCGGAAGCGGTCGTTGTCGAGCGGGGTGACGTCGATGGTGCTCATGAGAGCTTCCTCCCGGACGCGGCGACGTCATCGTAGGTGCCGAGGCGCGGGTAGCATCCGCCGGCTCTTGGGAAGAAGGGCAGAGGCTCTCCCGGAAACCGCCATCGCGGGTCCCGGGAGCACCACTCGCCGTGAGCCGACAGGGAGGGAGGCGACGATGCGACGATGGATCCTGCTGCTGACGGTCGTGAGCATGTTGCTGGGGGCCTGCTCCGGGGACGGGGGCTCGTCGGAGCCTGCGACCTCCACGACCGGCGCTTCCACCGGGAGCACGGAAACGGAGGCGACGACGACCGTCGCCGCCACTGAGCCCGCCACCGAGGAGACGACGATGCCGGCCGAGACCTCCGCGCTCTCCGGCGACTGCCTGCTCTTGACGACCGAGGAGCTCGACGCCGCCACCGGGAATACCTTCGGCGAGGGCACCTTCAACGAGGACCTCTCCAACGAGCACCAGATCGTGTGCGACTGGGTCTCCACCGGCGACGCCTTCGCCACCGCCCAAGTCCTCATCGCCGACTGGTCGTACGAACCGACCAAGGAAGGCACCGCGGCCGCCTTCACGGTGGTGGACGTCACCGTCCCCGGCGCCTCCCAGGCCTACGCCACCGAGGAGGGGAGCCTGGTGGGCATGGAAGTCGACGGTCGATACGTGCAGGTGGCGTACATCCCGTCAGGACCGGGGAACGTGCTCGATGCCACGACCCAGCTCGCGGCCACCGTGGTGAGCCGCATGGGGTGACCCCCATGACGTGTCGAGGGGCCTTGGATGGTGTCTGAGAGCCTTAGACAGAGGGAGGTCACATGAATCAGGCCATCACGGGCGAAGCTCCGATGGCGCTCTGGAACGGGGCGCTGCGATTCGCCATCGAGATCACGGCACTGGTGGGGCTCGGCGCCGGGGGCTGGGAAGTCGGTGGCGGTCTGCTGCGGTGGGTACTCGCCGGCGGATTCCCACTGGTGGCGGCGGTTGTCTGGGGCACCTTCCGGGTGCCCGGCGACCCCGGGCCCGCCCCGGTGACGGTGCCGGGCCGGATGCGCCTCGTCATCGAAGCCGCCGTGCTCGGCGGGGGCGTTGCCGGCTTCGCTGTCGCGTTCCGGTCGGGGGCGTGGATCGTCTTCCTCGTCATCGTCGTCTTTCACTACGTCGCCGGCGTCGCCCGCCTCCACTGGCTGCTGGAGCGTTGAGATCGCCCGCAAGGCGGGGCTCACCCGCGACGACGTCATGACGGCGGCGGCCGGCATCGTCGACCGCGACGGCGTCAAGGCGCTCGGCCTGGCCACCGCCGCCGCCGCCCTCGGGGTGCGCTCACCTTCTCTCTCCACCCACGTCGCCGGCATCGCCGGCCTGCGCCGGGCGGTGCAACTCCACGCCGCGGCCGCTCTCAACGACACCTTCGAGGGCGCCGTCGCCGGTCGGAGCGGGCGGCTCGCCCTGGAGGCCATCGCGCATGCTCACCGCCGCTTCGGCCACGAGCACCCCGGTCTGCTCGAAGCCCTGCTGCCGGCTCCGGTGCCCGGCGAGGATGACGAGGTGCACCGGCCACGGCAATCAGGACGCTTCCCATGCGCGCGATACCTGCTAGCGTTCCGCTCGCCGTACCGGGTGGAGGCCAGCGAAACATCGCTTCCCCGGTATTCACACGGCTCAGGTTCTCACCCGGTTGGACCGCCTCTTCGGCCGATTCTCGATCCCACAGGCGAATGACGCCCCGCGGTCGAGCGAGAGATCGGCACAATCCAACCAACGTCCCATTCCGGGCCAGGAGTCATCATGTCAAGCACGTTCGCCCAGCTCGGGCTTCGCGACCCGCTCGTTCGCGCCCTCGCCAAGGGCGGCATCACCGAGCCGTTCCCCATCCAGTCGGCCACCATCCCCGACGCCCTCACCGGCCGGGACGTCTCCGGCAAGGCCCCGACCGGTTCCGGCAAGACACTTGCCTTCGGCCTGCCCCTCCTCACCAGGATCGAGCGGGCGGACCGCTACCGACCGCGGGCGCTGATCCTCGCTCCCACCCGCGAGCTCGCCGAACAGATCAAGAAGGAGCTGACGCCTCTGGCCCGCGCCGTCGGCCGCACCGTCATCGCCGTGTACGGGGGCGTGGGATACGGGCCCCAGAAGAACGCGCTGCGGACCGGAACCGACGTCCTGGTGGCGACGCCCGGACGTCTCGAGGACCTCATCGAGCAGGGCTCGGTGAACCTGGACGAGGTCGACTTCGTCGTCGTCGACGAGGCCGACCGCATGGCCGACATGGGATTCCTGCCGGCCGTGCGGCGCATCCTCGACGACACCGCCGACCGTCGCCAGACGCTGCTCTTCTCGGCGACCCTCGACGGTGACATCGCGGTGCTGAGCCGCGACTACCAGCACGACCCCGTACGGCACGAGGCGGGCACGGTGGACGCCGACACCATCGACGCCCGCCACCACTTCTGGCTGGTGGATCATGCGGACCGGGTGCGGCACACCGCGGACCTGGTCGACGCCGCCGGCCGCTCCATCGTGTTCACCCGGACCCGCCACGGCGCCGACCGGCTCGCCCGCCAGCTCGCCAAGGAAGGGATCGGGGCGGTCGCCATGCATGGCGGACGCTCACAGAACCAGCGTGACCGAGCCCTTCAGGCGTTCTCCTCGGGGCGCGCCCAGGCGCTCATCGCCACCGACGTGGCGGCGCGCGGCATCCACGTTGATGCTGTCGCTTCGGTGATCCACTTCGATCCCCCCGCCGACGCCAAGGACTACCTGCACCGCTCGGGACGCACCGCCCGGGCCGGCGCCACCGGAAACGTCGTCAGCCTCGTCACCGGCGACCAGCAGCGCGACGTCCGGCGCATGCAGCAGGACCTCGGTCTGCGGGCCCCGATCGAGGCGCCCCGGCTCGGCGACCTCGTCGACGGAGGGCACCGCATCGGCGCCACCCCGACCGACCGGCCACGGCGGGAGCCTGCCGCCACGCGGCCCACCGCACGCGCCCGCAGAGAACCACGCCGCGCCCCCGACCAGCCACGGCGCGCCACCAAGGAACAACCCCGTGCCAACGGCGGCGGGGAGAGCGTCTACGTGGCGAACCTGCCGTGGGGAGCCACCGTCGCCGACGTGCAGGCGCTGTTCGCCCGCCACGGCGTGGTCCACCAGGCCACCATCGTCACCGACCGGCGCACCGGTCGCTCCAAGGGCTTCGGCTTCGTCGACATGCCGTCGCCGGCCGCCCGGAGCGCCATCGCGGCGCTGCACGGCTCGACCCTCGACGGCCGGGACCTCACCGTCCGCTTCGCCAACGCCAGCCGTCCCCGCGGCTGAGCCACCACCCATCCATCATCTTCACCGACACCGGGCCGATCGGGCCCGACGGAAACGAGTCACCAATGAACCCTTTACACACCCCGTGCCCACATGCGGCATGGAGCCTCAACCACCTCCGCCGCGGCGCCAGCTACCAGGCGACCACCCGCAGCGGCTCCACCTCGGGCGAATACCTTGGCATGGAAGTCCCCCACGGCGACCGGGCGATCCTGCTCCGCCACGAGGCCCGCACCGAGTCGATCCCGCTCTGCGACGTCACCTCGATCCAGCCGGCCGCCGCCTGACCGGACGGACCGCCGCCAACCACCGCTGGCCGGCGGCGCGAATCCTTGGCAGTATTCCGGCATGACAGCATCCCCGGGATTCGTCAACCGACCGGCACGCTGGTGGAGCAGCGACGAAGGCAAGGCCGCGGCGCGTCGCCTCGGCCTCGGTGAATCCGCCCGGGTGGCGCTGTCGATGGGGGTCATCTATCAGATCTACCCGCGCAGCTTCCAGGACTCTACCGGCAACGGCGTCGGGGACCTCCCCGGCATCACCAGCCGTCTCGACTACCTGAGCGACACGCTCGGGATCGACACCGTCTGGGTCTCGCCCTTCTACCCGTCCCCGATGGCCGACTTCGGGTACGACGTCTCGGACCACTGCGACGTCGACCCGCTGTTCGGCACCCTCGGGGACTTCGACCGGCTCGTCGCCGCCTGCCACGATCGGGGCCTGCGGCTGATCATCGACTGGGTGCCCAACGATACCTCCGACCAGCACCGGTGGTTCCTCGCATCACGGTCCTCCCGGGATGACCCCAAGCGGGACTGGTACGTCTGGGCCGACGCCAGGGCGGATGGCGGTCTGCCCAACAACTGGCTCTCGGTTTTCGGCGGCCCGGCCTGGGAATGGGACGAGGCCACCGGCCAGTACTACCTGCACTCGTTCCTCGCCTCCCAGGCCGACCTCAACTGGCGCAACCGCGAGGTCCGCGCCGCGATGTTCGACACCCTCCGCTTCTGGCTCGACCGCGGGGTCGACGGGTTCCGCATCGACGTCGCCCACTTCATCATGAAGGACCCCAAGATGCGGGACAATCCGCCGGCGGCGCCGCTCGACGAGCGGATGTTCAAGTCCCTTGGCGAGTACGACTCGCAGGAGCACGTCAACGACAAGGGCCACCCGGACGTGCACGGCGTGTTCCGCGACCTTCGCGCCCTACTCGACTCCTACCCAGGCGACCGGTTCGCCGTCGGTGAGATCCACATCTTCGACTGGGCCGAGTGGGCCGCCTACTACGGCGACGGTGACGAGCTGCACATGCCGTTCAACTTCTCGCTCGTGTGGGCGCCCTGGCACGCCGCCGGCATCCGCAGTCGGGTCAATGCAGTGGAGGGGGCGGTCCCGCCCGGAGCCTGGCCCAACCACGTGCTCGGGAACCACGATGAGCCTCGGATCGTGGGTCGGATCGGGTCGGACGCCGCCCGGGTCGCCGCGGTGCTGCTGCTCACCCTGCGGGGCACCCCGACCCTCTACTACGGCGACGAGCTGGGCATGCCCCAGGTGGAGGTACCGCCGGAGATGGTGCAGGACCCGTGGGGGATCCAGGTGCCGGGTCAAGGCCGGGACGGCTGTCGCACCCCGATGCAGTGGACGCCTGGGGCGGGCGCCGGATTCACCACCTCGGACGAGCCGTGGCTCCCCTTCACTTCGGAGGCCGATCGCCTCAACGTCGCCTCCGAGCTACCCGATCCCGGGTCGATGCTCAACCTGTACCGGCGGTTGCTGGCATTGCGCACTGGCGAGCCCGCCTTGTCCCACGGGGGCTACGACGCGATCCTCGACGTTCCCGGCGGCGTGCTGGCCTACCTCCGCAGCGGGGACGGCGACCCGTTCGCGGTGGCCCTCAACTTCACCGCCGAGCCGTGCGTCGTCGAGTTGGATCGGGGCGGGGTGGTCGCCGTCTCCACCGATCCGGCCCGCGACGGAGCCGAGGTCGGGCCGTCGTTGGAACTACGGCCCGACGAGGGCGTGGTGATCAGGCTCGGCTGAACCTTGCCGAAGGCGCGAAGGCACGGAACGCGTTCAGCGTTCCGTGTCCTTCGAGCGGGTCGGAATTGGGTCGGGGAGCCGGTAGTCGTCGCAGGTGCACTTGGGAACCGTGCAGATGTTGTCGAACCGGTGCTCTCTCCGAGGATGTCCACACTCCACACATCGCTGGGTGGTGGTGTCGACCAACCGGGCGGTCGCGGAGCTCACCGCGAGCGTTCTTTGGCGATGTTCACCGTGAGCTGACGGCCGTCGTGGTCTTTGCCGTTGAGGGAATCGATGGCCGCCTTGGCCTCCTCGGACGACGCCATCTCGACGAAGCCGAAACCGCGGGACCGGCCGGTGTCACGATCGGAGATCACCTGGGCCTTGCGGACCTCGCCGTGGGGGGCGAAGAGGCGTTCCAGATCGCCCGAGGTGGTGTTGAACGAGAGGTTTCCCACGTAGAGATTATTGGACATGAACATGCTCCTTCCGAAGCTTCGAACCGTCGGGGGCTGGACGCCCCGCCTGATGTGCCTTCGGAAGCCGGCCAGGGGCGCCGACGTGAACGAGGATGTCATGCGGTGACTCCGCCGGACGGAACGGGAGGCGGAGCAGGCGTTGTGCGCGGGGGCGCACGGTGTGATTCCAGTGTAGTACTTGGCAAGCCAATACCGGGCGCCGGCGGGTCGAGGCCCGGTGTGGTGGTCTTGCTCGGGTGACTCCTCAGCCCTTCGGGACGAAGTCGGCGGCGAAGTCGGACGAGAACGCCGCCCACACCAGCAGCACGTTGACGAGGGTGGCGCCGATGGCGCTGGAGTGGCCGGCCCCCTTCCACCAGGGCACGATCACGACCATCGACACGACGGCCAGCACGGCGCCCCACTTCCACGACGGATCCTCGGTGAAGATCCCCCAGGCGAGCACGAGGAAGGCGGGGATGAGCGCCAGGGAGAGCAGGCCGCAGGCCCGGCCGAAGGTGCCGCTCATGGTCTGGGTGTCCGAGAAGATCCAGTGGCGGTCGTTGCCCCGGATGGGGATGCGGGGGAACCACGACGCCAGGAACCAGAGGATGAACCCCAGGCCGTGTCCCAATACCACCAGCGCGGCCAGGTTCTTCATGCTGAACACGGATTGCTCCTCTCGGATGTGGAAGGACGAATGCTGCCCGGAGATGAACAACTGGGCAATGGTCGGGCGCAAGGACCCGCCGGCGGGTTGCATCGGCAGGGCTGGCGGCTCGCCACTCTACGAGAAACCGGCCGGTGGTGGACCCGGCGTTACGATGTCGCCCATGAGATGCGGATACTTCGACAACGCCGCCCACGAGTACGTCATCACCGATCCGCAGACCCCCACCAAGTGGATCAACTACGTCGGCACCCTCGCCTTCGGCGGCTTCGTCGACCACACCGGCGGCGCCTTGCTGTGCAAGGGCGACCCCACCTACAACCGCATCACGAAGTACATCCAGCAGATGCCGTCGTCGGACTTCAAAGGCACCACCCTCTACCTGCGCCTCCACGAGGATCCCGGCGGCGGCTCCGTCTACCGGGTCTACTCCCCGTTCTACGTGCCCACCCTCGACCTGCCCGACCGCTTCGAGTGCCGGGTCGGGCTCGGCTACTCGCGCATCGTCAGCGAGTCCCACGGCATCCGCACCGAGGTCACGATCTTTGTCCCGGTGGGGGACACCCGCGAGGTGCGCGACATCCGCATCACCAACCTGCGCGACTCCGCCGTCGTGGTCGATGCCGTCCCCGTCGTCGAGTACAGCCACCCCGACGCCCTCATGCAGTTCACCAACGCCGACTGGGTGCCGCAGACGATGCAGTCACGCGGCCGCCGGGACGGCGAGTACGTCGTGATGATCCAATACCCGTTCATGCGCCGCGACGTCAAGATCAACTACCTGACCTCGAACCTTCCTGCCTCCAGCTTCGAGACCGACCGCAAGCGCTTCCTGGGCGCCAACGAGTACGGCACTTGGCAGCGGCCCCTCGCCCTGCTCGAGGACGAGCTGAGCAGCCGCGACGCCGAGCGGGCCGACAACATCAGCGCCCTGCTCCACCACCTCGGCTCGATCGAGCCGGGGGACACCAGGCGGCTCATCACCCAGCTCGGGCAGGAGGCCAGCCTCGACGCCGCCCGCCGCGGCATCGCCCGCTACCGCGAACCGGCTGCCACCGACCGCGCCCTCGCCGCCATGGCCGACTTCTGGGAGGACTACCTCGCCACTCTCCAGGTGGAGACCCCCGACCCGGCTTTCGACAGCATCGTCAACGTCCACAACCCTCACCAGTGCTACATCACCCGCCAGTGGTCGCGCTACCTGTCGTACTACGAGCTCGGGCTCGGGTCCCGCGGTATCGGCATGCGCGACTCGTCCCAGGACGTGCTGGCGGTCATCCCGGCCCTACCGGACGAGGCCAGGGAATTCCTCGCCACCCTGATCAGCTTCCAGCGGGCCGACGGGTCGGCGTTCCACCAGTTCAACCCGCTCACCATGGAGGGCTCCGAAGGCGCATCGGTGGAGATGGAGGACCGTCCCGACTACTACAGCGACGACCACCTATGGAGCATCCTCGGCATCACCTCCTACCTCGAGGAGACGGGGGACTTCGCCTTCCTCGACCGGGAAGTGCCGTTCTCCGAGAAGGACCGCGACGGCAACCCGCCGGAGACCGGCACCGTGCTCGATCACATGCACCGCGGGGTGGCGTTCACCCGCGGCGACGTCGGCATGCACGGCCTGCCCCACCTCGGCTTCGCCGACTGGAACGACACCGTGAACCTGCCAACGGGCTCCGAGTCGCTCTTCACCGCCCACCTCTACGGCTGGGCGTTACGGGAGTTGATCGCCCTCCACGAGTACCTCGGCAGCGACGACCAGGCCGCCACGCTGCGCGAGGCGTACGAGGAGATGCGAGGTCGGGTGGAACGGCACGCCTGGGACGGCGACTGGTACGTGCGGTACTTCGACCAGGAGGGCGTCCCACTGGGCTCCAAGCAGAACACCTATGGCCGGATCTCCCTCAACGCCCAATCGTGGGCGGTGCTCTCGGGATTCGCTTCACCCGAACGTGGCCGCCGGGCGATGGACTCGGTGTTCGAGAAGCTCAACACGCCCTTCGGCATCAAGGTCTCCACCCCCGGCTTCGACGGCTACGACCCCCACTACGGCGGGGTCACCACCTTCCCGCCGGGCGCCAAGGAGAACGGCGGCATCTTCCTCCACACCAACCCCTGGGCGATGATCGCCGAGACCCTGCTCGGCAACGCCGACCGCGCCTACCGCTACTACACCCAGATCAACCCTGCGGCGAAGAACGACATCGCCGACGTGTACGAGATCGAACCCTACGTCTACGCCCAGAATATCCTCTCCGACGAGCATCCGCAGTCGGGCCTCGGGCGCAACTCGTGGCTGTCAGGCACCGCGTCGTGGTGCTACCAGGCGGCCACCCGGTGGATCCTCGGCATCCGGCCGACCTACCACGGCCTCCGGGTCGCGCCGTGCATCCCGGCGGCATGGGACGGCTTCACGGCGACCCGGCGCTACCGCGGTGCCACCTACGCCATCGCCGTGCGCAGGGGAGAGGGAAGCGCCTCGTTGCTCACCGTCGACGGCGAGCCGATCGACGGCACCACGGTGCCGATCGCTGCGCCCGGCGCCACGGTCGAGGTGGAGCTCACGCTCCCGGTCGCCGGCTGAGCCCGCCGTCGGCCCTAGGGCAGGGTGGTGGCGTCGGAGAACCGCAGGCGGAGCGAGCGGCGCAGGTACCGGCGGCGCAGCCGATCGAGCGGTGTCAGCGGCCCGGTGAACTGCGCTTCGAGGCGGGCTACCTCGACCTCGTAGAGGAGGCCGCGGGCCAGGCGCCGAGCTGCCGCGGTCTTCTCCCCGCCCTCAGCGGTCGGGTCGGCAGGAGCAGGAGGCGTCGTCGCCTCCAGGCTCCAGCTTCGGCACAACAGCGCGGCAGGCCGATCTTCGGAGAGATCATCGCCGACGTTCACGTCTCTCAGCGGTTCTGGATGTGGTCGCTACACGCTTTCCAGGACGTCGAGGCAGTCGACAGAGGAAGCAAGAGCTCGAACGTGGTGTGCTCGGCGGCGTCGTCGATCCGGAGGTCACCCCCCATGGCCTGGGCCAGGTCCCGCGAGATCGCCAACCCGAGTCCGATGGAGCCGGAGGCGGTGCCCGAGTTGAACGGCTCGAAAAGACGAGCCCTGGCCTCCGGGGTGATGCCGGGGCCATCGTCGATGACCTTGATCATGAGGTGGTCGCCGTCGACTTCGGTGCGGAGGACCCGGTGCTCACCACCGTAGCGACGGGCGTTGCTCACCAGGTTCCTGATGACCTGCCGGATCCGCAGCGAATCGCCGATCACCGTCAGGGTCGGATCCAGCTTCACCTCGTACTCCTCGAGGTCGAGACCGTCGAGTACCTTGCCGAGGCTCACCTGCTCGCGCACGACCCGCAGTGTGGAGCGGTCGAGGGCGGACTCGGCGAGCAGATCCTCCAGGATGCCGGAGACGTCCTCGGCCTGCACCGCCATGGTGCGCACCATCTCGCGCCGCCCCTCCTCGTCGAGGGCGTCCCAATCGCCGTCGAGGAGATGGGCGAAACCAGCGAGCGCGGTGATCGGGTTGCGCAACTCGTGGCTCACCGAGCCGATGAGGCGGGCCTGCGCCTCGGCCGCGTCCAAGGCATCGCGTTCGGCGCGGCGCAGATCGGTGACGTCGAGGTCGACGACCACGATGCGCGAGTACCGGTTGCGGTCGGTCGTGCTGGCGGCCTGCCAGTGGGAGCGCACGATGACGTCCCGGCCGCTCAGGGTCGGGACGCTGTGCTCCCGCATCACCGCGGTCACCCCCACGAAGGGGGCGCAGATCTGCTGGACGAGGGACTCCTTCAGATCCGGGTACTTCGTCAGATCGAGACGGCGCTCGGTGAACGACGGCGGAGCCTCGCTCATCGGGTCTCCGTAGAGGCGGAGCCAGGCATCGCTGGCCGCCACCGCCTCCAGCAGGCGGGTCGCCGCCAGCAATACGTCGTTGTCGTTCTCGAGGCGTTCCCGGAGCTCGCTGGCGTCGATGCCCCGATAGGTGGCGACGAGTGGCGAGTAGTCGGCCACCAGCATCGGCACTGACACCGCGGCCACCATCGCTTGGACTTCGGCGATTGTGAACTCCGACATACCTGGCCTTATCGGCGGTGGAGGCGGAATGCTTGAGACCGCCCTGGCCACCCTGCGGGAGGCCGGGGAGGGTTCAGCCATAGGCGTTTCGAGCCGGCTCTGGCATCGTCTGCCAGATCAGCGGGTTCGCCAGATCGCCCGATTCACGACATTCTCGAGCCGCTCCTGGCCACCCGACACCGGAGCCGGATCCAGGTTCTCCGCTTCGACCCGGGCCGCCACGTCGGCGAGGCCGAGGCCGCCGCTGATCTCGGCGCCGATGCCGGTGTCCCATCCGGCGTAGCGGGAGCTGCGGTTGGCGTCGAGCGTGCCGTCCTCGATGAGGGCCGCGGCCACCAGCAACGATCGGGCCAAGGTGTCGATGCCGCCGATGTGGCTGTGGAACAAGTCGGACCGGCTCATGCTCTGGCGCCGCAGCTTCGTGTCGAAGTTGAAGCCTCCACTGGTGAACCCGCCACCCCGGAGAATCTCGACCAAGGCGAGGGACAGCTCTTCGACCGAATTCGGGAACTGATCGGTATCCCACCCGTTCTGCGGGTCGCCCCGGTTGGCGTCGACGCTGCCGAAGATGCCGTTGGCCATCGCGTACGCGACCTCGTGGTGGAAGCTGTGTCCCGCCAGCGTCGCGTGGTTGGCCTCGATGTTGACCCGGTACTCGTCGGCCAGGTCGTAGCGCTCCAGGAAGCCGTGGACCGTGGCGCAGTCGTAGTCGTATTGATGCTTGGTCGGCTCCTGCGGCTTCGGTTCGATGAGCAGCAAGCCGTCGAATCCGATCTGGTGCTTGTATTCGGCCACCATCGTCAGGAAGCGGGCCAACTGGTCGGTCTCATGCTTGAGGTCGGTGTTGAGGAGCGTCTCGTACCCCTCACGGCCTCCCCACAGTACGTAGTTGGCGCCTCCGAGCCGGTGGGTGGCGTCGAGGGCGTGCTTCACCTGTGCCGCCGCCAGGGCGAACACCTCAGGATCCGGGTTGGTGGCGGCGCCGGCGGCGAAGCGCTTGTGGTGGAAGAGGTCGGCGGTGCCCCACAACAGCTTGACGCCGGTCTCCTGCATCTTGGCCTCGGCGTAGCCGACCATCTCCTCGAGATTGCGAACCGTCTCGGCGAAGGTGTCGCCGGCCGGGGCGATGTCACGGTCGTGGAAGCAGAGGTACGGCACTCCCAGCTTCACGAGGAACTCGAAGGCGGCATCCATCATCTGCTTGGCTGCCGTCAGGTCCCAAGGGCGCTCCAGCCAGGGCCGGTCGAAGGTGGGGTGACCGAAGACGTCCTGGCCTCCCCAGGTGAAGGAGTGCCAATAGCAGACGGCGATGCGGAGATGATCCTCCATTCGCTTGCCGAGGATCACACGATCCGGGTCGTAGACCTTGAAAGCGAACGGGTTGTCGCTGTCCACACCCTCGAAGCGAACCGGCTCGGTCACCTCGGTGAAAAACTCACCTGCCATTGCGTCTCCTCCTCAACTCAACGTTCTCCTCGGCCGCCCGGTGCCATCCGGCCGCCAAGCGTGCCGCGGCCGGCAGTCGGCTCCCAGAGGGCGGTAGTGCAACGCGACGGGCCCGATCGCATCCCAGGCACCCAATGTAGGCCCTCCCGAACCGAATGACCCACGCGCAGGCGGAGCCGGGAACGCTGGGCGCGCCGCAGCACCGGCAGTATGTTGCGAGACCCCGCCAGGGCGTCCGTTGGAGGCACCAAGCGCCACGCCTTCCTGCTCGCCGCAGCCGTTCGGCACCGTCCGGGCCCGACGCTCCGGCGTTCCCGCCCGGTCGGGCTGAAAACGGTATCGAGATCGTTTTCATAACCTATATGACCCCTGGTCCGCCTGTCAATCGGGGGGCCGCTGCCGGCTGCCGCGACGCTGCGAAGCCTTGGCGATCCAGGGCGGGGGGTCGGCCATCCGGGCCGGGCGGAGCGGGGTGGCGCAGGACCTCAGAATGCGACGAGCCCCCGGGCTGCTCCACTCGATTTCGCAAGGTCGGGCTCCCCGCGATTCGAAGCGTGCCCGGAGGCCGGGACGAAGTCGTCGCGCCGACCGGCGACGTAGGCGGAGTCGCCGGTCTCCCGGGAGTCGGGCTTCGGCTCCCGGATCCTTCAGGGAAGCGTTTGGGCGATGTCGCTGTACTTGGTGGAGAGGGCTCCGCCGAAGGTCAGCACCGCGATGTATGCCACCATGGCGATCAGGCTGATGAGAAGGGCGTACTCCACGAGGCTCGCTCCCTCCTCACGGCGCAGCATCTGCTGGATCCTCACAACGATTCTCGTAGTCATGGTATCCCTACCGCTGGCGTTCTCTCTCGGCCCGGAACCGGGCCTCAAACCACTCTCAGTAGTTTCGCTCAAACTACGCGATCAACATGCCGTATGTCTACGGGTCGGGCGACTCATTTGTCGCCCGGGGCGTCGGAGTGTTGACCGCCGGAGACGGCACGAATACATTCCGCGACCCAGCCACCGTAGACAGGGAGAATGGGCGCCGGCACACCGGGTACCAGAGTGCCTGTAGCAGCGAGAGGTGAAGTCGTGGAGCTGGAACCAGCAGAGATTCGGCAGAAGAGGTTCGAGTTCGTCAAGCGGGGATACGATCCCGCCACGGTCGAGAAGTACCTCGACCAAATCGCGGCGGAGATGGAACGCCGCGACCGCGAACTGTCCGAAGTGTCGGGGACGATCGAGCGATTCGAGCGAGAGATCGCCGAATCCAAGGGTTCCGAGGAAGCGCTGCGCCTCACCCTCGTCGCCGCGACCCAAGCCAAGGAAGAGATGCTCACCTCCGCCCGAACCGCGGCGGACGAACTCGTGGCCTCGGCCACGGATCGGGCCAAGGAACTGCTCCTCGGCTCCGAGCGTGAAGCGAAGAGCACCGTCTCCGCCGCCAGGAAGCAGGCCGAGGAGCTCATGATTGCCAGCCAGAAGGAGACCGACGCCATGGCACGGTCGGCACTGGAGGCGAACGCGGTTCTGCTGGAGCGGCTCGAGGCGCTGAGCAGCATCGTCGGTGACACCGAGCAGCTGCTGCGGTCCGTCGCCGAGGACGCCGTTCCCCAGCTCGAACAAGCCCGAGGCACCCTGCTGGAGGCGATCGCCGAATCCAAGGAGAGCCCGGAAGAGGTCAACGAGCGCCGCGAGGCCGCCGGCGGCTTCGCCCTGGTCGACCAGGCCGAAAGCGCCGAGGAGGCCGAGGAGGCCGAGGAGATCGAGGAGGCCGGCGAGGCCGACGAGGATCTCGTGGGCAAGGTCGACCGGCTGCTCGAGGAGCTGCGCGAAGTCAATCCGTGACCGGGGTGGCCTTCGCCCCATCCACGAGATGACGCTGCAGGATCGACCACGTCTCCCGGTGACCGAGTTCCTCCTGCAGTGAGCCGAGCGTCCGCATGAAGGCCGGGACCGCTGCCTCGGTCGACATGGGGTTGGGACGGGCGGCATCCATCACCCGCCGATCCGGCCGGAGCACGAGTATCTCCGTCTTCGGCCATGCCTCTGCCACCAAGGCCAACTCGGCTTCCAGCGCCGTCCTCCCCACCCGATCGAACACCCCCTCGAAGAAGCGCGCCCCCGGTCGGGTCTCCTCGGCGGCCATCGGGGCGATCACGATGATGAGGTCGAGCGGATCCGGGTTGGCGAGCACCAGATCGGCCGATGTCCCGCTGGCGATCCCACCATCCACGTACCAGCGGTCGCGGATCTTGACCGGCTGAAACAGGAACGGCACGGCGGTCGAGGCCGCGACGGCGTGTTTGAGGCTGACCGGGGGCGCCGCCTCGGTCCCGAACGGAACTCGCCGGCGCCCTGCCAGGTCGTAGGCGACGATCACGGTGGGGCGATCGGGCCATGAGTCGGCCAGGTCACCGAGGCGGTCCTCGATCCAGTCGGCGAGGCCGGCGGTGCTGTAGAGGGCGGGGCTCCCCAGTACCAGGCGCAGGTCCGGGTGGCGCAGGCCGGGGAGCACGCCGCGCCGCACCCACCGCAGCACACCACGAGGCCGGGTGCGCCGGTAGACCTTCTCCCGCAGGAAGGCGGCGGCGTCGTCGTCGGTTCCGGCGTCGCCCACCAGGGTCTCGAGCGTCGCCTGGTCACCGCGCACCATGGCGGCTGCCAGGGCGCCACAGGACGTGCCGATGATGACCTCGGCCCGGTTGGGGCTCCAGCCGGTTGCCATCTCCAGCGCGATCAGCGTGCCGAACTGGTAGGCGGCGCCGGTGATGCCACCACCGCCGAGGACCAAGCCAACTGTGCTCACGGGGACGTAGGTTACGCCGAGGCCGGTTGCTGAGCCGGGTAGGGTGCGCCGCCATGGGTGTCCCGCTCACGTTTCGACCCGCTGTCCCGTCCGACCGTCCTGCCATCGAGGCACTGCTGGCGGCGGTGCGCGTGGCCGACCACCGGCCCGCCCTGTCCGAGCACAAGCAACTCCACCTGGTGGGCGACGAGGAGGCCCGGGTGGCGGTGGCGCACCGCAACCTGGGCGGGGACGTGGTGGGGTACGGGCAGGCGGCCTGGCATCATCCAGGTCGGACCGGAGGCGCCGGGCACTGGGCGATCGAAGTTGTGCTGCATCCGACGGTTCGCTCCGACGAGGCGCTCGATCGGCTTTTCGGGGAAACGATCGCTTCGGTGAGAGGAGAGGGCAGGGTCACGGCATGGGCCTGGGATCTGTTCACCGCCGGGGCGATGGAACGGCGGGGCTGGGTGGCGACCAGGGCGCTCCACGAGATGCGGCGCGGCCTTCCCATGTTCCACGACGCGCCCCTGCCTCCCGGGGTTCGCCTCGACCGGTTCCGCCCCGGGGTCGACGAGGCGGAATGGCTCGCGGTCAACAACGCCGCGTTCGAGGGACACCCCGAGAACGGAGCCCTCACCGTGCAGGACCTCGAGCGGAAGCTGGCCCGGCCCTGGTTCGATCCCGCCGGCTTGCTGATGGCCCGGAGCGGGGGTCGCCTCCTCGGGAGCTGCTGGACGAAGCTGCATCCCGGCGGGGTCGGCGAGATCTACACGATCGGGGTCCACCCGGGGGCGCGAGGGCGTGGGCTGGGGGTGGCATTGGTGGTGGCCGGCCTCGACGACTTGCACACCCGGCAGGGGGCGTCGACGGCGATGCTGTACGTCGACGAGGCGAACGAGGAAGGGCTCCGGCTCTACCGGCGACTCGGCTTCCGCACGACGCTGATCAACCGAGAGTACGAGGCGGGCTGAACGGCCCGAAGTCCTGCCCACACGACGGGCAGCTCACGTCGCTCTCGTCGGTCGGGGCCAGGCACCACGGGCACGGTAGGTCGAGTGCATCGTCGTCGACGGCGCGTACCCAGGTCCCGGAGCGGGTGTCGTCTTCGACGGTTGCCGGGGCACCGTCGGCCATGGCGGCGCGTTCCGCCAACAGATTCATCACACGGCCGACTGCAAACATGCTGACCCTTCGTCGACTGGGGACAATGGTACGGCAGGGTCGGCCGGATCGCGAGGACCTCGCGGCGACCGGTCAGGACTGCCGGTCGGGGTCGGCAATCGAGCCGGTGACGGCGCGACGCAGCTCGGCGACGAGGTAGCCGTAGTCGGTGAGGCCGCTCCGCATCGAGTTCTCGGCGGTGTAGACCAGCATCATGCCGGCGTGGTAGACGGTCCAACGGTCGAGCTGGCCCCGCTCCAGCCGTTTCCCGTAGCCGTCCTGGAAGGCGGCGGCGGCGTTGGGTCCGGCCTGGAGCCCGATGAGCCATGTCGCCTTCGACAGATCCCACTCAGGTGGAGCGAGGGTGGCCCACTCCCAGTTGATCAAGGTCACGTTGCCCTTGTCGTCGACGAGGAAGTTCTCCGGGACGGTGTTGGTGTGGGCGATGCGGGGCGAGGAGGCGTAGGGGGGCCGGACGTTGCGGGCGTCGGCGACCGCCTCGGCCGAGATTCCGAGCCGTCCCCGGTACCGCTCCAGGCGCCGGAAGGTCGAGACGAAGTCGACGCTGACCCATTCCTGATCGATGCCGCGGGAGAGGTTGGAGACCCGCTCCGGTGGGGCATCGTGGATGCTGCGGAGGATCTCGCCTGCCTTCTTGGCCAACCCGGGATTCTCCGGGAGGGTGCCGAGGCTCCAGCGTCCAGCGTCTTGGAAGATCGCCCAGTGGGTCTCGTTCTCGGTGCCCCGCTCCACCAAGAGCGGCATCCCCGGCAGGTCTTGCAGGGCCTCGAGGGCGTGGCGTTCCCTGCGGTCACGGGCCGCCGTACCGTAGATCTTGGCGACCTGGGTGCCGTCCTCGGACCAGAGCCGGTACACGCGGTTGGCGCCGTGGGCGCGCTCGATGCTCGACAATTCCTGGACCCGACCGCCCTTCGCCAAGCGCTCGGCAATCCGCATGGTCTCCACACCGATCCCTTCCGCTCGCTGCCCTGACTGCATTCTCTCACGCTTTGGGCTGGCTTGCCGGGATTCGCGGTACGCTTACCGACCTGTTCTGTCGAGAGGAAACGCAATGGCGGCCGTGCACCTGACCTTCCCTGATGGCTCGATTCGGGAGTATCCCGCGGGAATCACCGGCACCGAGGTTGCCGCCAGCATCGGCCCCCGCCTCGCCAAGGCGGCGGTGGCAGCCGAGCTGGACGGGCAGCCGATCGACCTGACCCGCCCCATCACCACCGACGGAGCCTTCACCGTCGTCACCGGCAGCACCGAGGAGGGGCGCCACGTCATCCGCCACTCCGCCGCCCACGTCATGGCCCAGGCGGTGCTCGATTTGTTCCCCGGGGCCTCCTACGCCATCGGGCCCCCCATCACCGACGGCTTCTACTACGACTTCGAGGTGGAGGAGCCCTTCACAGCCGAGGACCTGGAGCGGATCGAGGCGCGGATGGGGGAGATCATCGCCGAGGATCAACCCTTCGAGCGCGAGACCCTGTCGATCGACGCCGCCCTCGCCGAGTTCGCCGACCAGCCCTTCAAGGCCGAGATCATCAAGGGGGTCGAGGAGACCGAGGGTGCCGGCGACTCGGAGGTGTCGGTGTACCGCAACCGGGACTTCGTCGACCTGTGCCGCGGCCCCCACCTCACCTCCACCGGCCGGATCCCGGCGGTGAAGCTGATGCGCAGCGCCGGGGCCTACTGGCGCGGCGACGAGACCAAGCCCCAGCTGCAGCGGATCTACGGCACGGCGTGGGAATCGAAGCCGGAGCTGGACGCCTACCTGGCACGGCTCGAGGAGGCGGAACGCCGCGACCATCGCAAGCTGGGTCAGGAGCTCGAGCTGTACACGTTCCCGCCTGAGCTCGGCAGCGGATTGGCCGTGTGGCACCCCAGGGGGGGCCTGCTGCGCACCATCATCGAGGACTACAGCCGGAGGACCCACCTCGCCCACGACTACCAGATCGTGGTGTCACCGCACCTGGCCAAGGCCGAGCTGTGGCAGACCTCTGGTCACCTCGACTGGTATGCCGAGGGCATGTTCCCGGGCATGGTGCTCGACGAGCAGACCGAGTACCGGATCAAGCCGATGAACTGCCCGTTCCACATCCTCATCTTCGCCAGCAGGGGGAGGAGCTACCGGGAGTTGCCGCTCCGGCTCTTCGAGTTGGGAACGGTGTACCGCTACGAACGCTCCGGCGTGATCCACGGCCTGATGCGGGCCCGCGGGTTCACCCAGGACGACAGTCACATCTTCATCGAGGAGAAGGACATCGTCGCCGAGCTGCAGAACCTGCTCGACTTCACGCTGATGGTGCTGCGCGATTTTGGTTTCAACGAGTTCGAGGCGGATCTCTCCACCAAAGACCCCGAGAAGTACATCGGGAGCGACGCCGCCTGGGAGAAGGCCGAGGAGGCGCTCCGCCTCGCATTGGAGGCGGCCGGACTGCCGTACCGGGTGGCCGAGGGGGAAGGCGCCTTCTACGGTCCGAAGATCGACGTCCACGTACGGGACGCCATCGGGCGCCGCTGGCAGCTCTCCACCCTCCAGGTCGACTTCGGGGAGCCGGAGAACTTCGAGCTGCTTTACGCCACCGACCACAACACCCGGGAGCGCCCCGTGATGATCCACCGGGCGTTGATGGGATCGATCGAACGATTCGTCGGGATCCTCGTCGAGCACTACGCCGGAGCCTTCCCGGGGTGGCTGGCGCCGGTACAGGCGACGATCGTGCCGGTGGCCGACCGCCACCAGGACTACGCCCGGGACGTGCAGGCACAACTGGCACAGGCCGGGCTCCGGGTCGAGGTGGACGACCACGACGACACCGTCGGCGAGAAGATCCGGCGTGCCATCACCCAGAAACACCCTGCGGTCATGGTCGTCGGCGACAACGACGTGGCGGCGGGCACGGTGGGGCTCCGGTTGCGGGGAGAGGAGCACGAGCGGCGCGGCGTCGACCGGGACGAGGTCCTCGCCGAGCTGGTGGAGCTCTGCGCCGCGCCCCGTTGACCAGCACCGCGCCATGACTTGCCCTGAGCGACACGGCGCGTATGCTGCGCCTGCCCATCTCCCGATCCGACCGCCGTTCGCCTGAAGGGACCACCCCCGTGAAGCAGCTCGTCAAGCTCCTCGCCGCCTCGGTGCGCCGTTTCCCCTGGGCGGTGCTCGTCGGATCGCTCGCGCTCACCGTCGTGTTCTTCGTCTTCATGCTCCAGCAGGAGACGGCATCCGGCAACGAGGGCTTCTCCCCCGACTCACCCGAGTTCCTGGCGCTCGACACCATCGACCAGTACTTCTCCGAGAACTCTGAGGAGCCGGTGCAGATCGTCATGACCGCCCGGAACGGCGACCTCATCTCCGCCGACGGCCTGCGCGACTACGTGGCGGTGCGCTCCAGCATCGAGGGCAGCGACGTGGCGGACCTGCTCAAGGGCCGGCCGGGGGGCGACATCGTCGGCTATCTCGACCCGCTGTTGCAGGGGATGCAGATGCGCTCCGAGGACACCGGCGTTCCCTTCGAGATGATGCTGGCCGGCATCTCCGACGCCGAGGTCAAGGACGGGTTCCGCCAGAGCCTGGCCCAGATCCCACCCGACACCGCCGGACTCTTCACGGGCCTGCTCGGCGCTGGGTCCGATCTGGAGGCGGCCCAGGCCGACACCGGGCTCATGGTGGCATTCCTCAACGTGTCCGGGCTCAACGATCCCGACAACACCATCCTCCAGGCCAAGGAAGTCGCCATGGCCGACGCGGTGGAGGCGGTCGACACCAGGGCCACCGACGCTTCCGCCTTCAGCTTCGCCCTGCTCTTCGCCAACGCCGACGAGTTCCAGTCCGAGATCGGCCGCCTCTTCGCCACCGCCTTTCTCATCATTGTGCTCATCCTGCTCTTCGTCTTCTGGATCCACCCCAAAGGACGGATGACGCGGCGGGCGGCGCTGCGGCGAGCGCTGGCCGACATGGCGCTCACCATGCTGGTCATCGTGATGTCGATCCTCTGGATGAACGGCATCGGCGTCATTCTCGGTCCCAAGTACCTCGACCTCATCGGGAATTTCAACGAGATTCTCCAGATCCTCCCGATCCTGCTCATCGGACTCGGCGTCGACTACGCCATCCACATGACGAGCCGGTACCGGGAGGAGCTGGGGCAAGGCGCCGACGTGAGCCGGGCGGCGTCCCGCGCCACCCGCACCGTCGGCATCGCGCTGGTACTCGCTACCGTCACCACCTCGATCGGGTTCCTCACCAACGTCGTCAACCCGATCTCGGCGATCGCCGACTTCGGGGTGCTGGCCGCGGTCGGCATCAGCTCGGCGTTCCTGCTCATGCTCACCGTGGTGCCGTCGGTCCGGGTATTGCTCGACCGCCGCGCCGAGGCCCACGGCCGGCTGGTGCGGGAGGCGTTCGGTCACCAGAGCGAGCGGCTCCTCCCCAAGGTGATGGGGAGCACCTCGGTACTCGCCGAGCGCTTCTCGGGCGTGGTGCTGATCCTGGCGCTGGTGGCGGCCGGGGCCGGCGTCTACGGGTTCACCGAGCTCAACACCGAGTTCAGCTTCACCGACTTCCTCCCCGAGGATGCTCCCGCCCTCGCCACCTACCACACCATCGTCGACGAGTTCGGGGGCGGTTTCGGCGAGGAGACCGAGGTCATCGTCAAGGGTGACGTCGCCACCCCTGCGGTCCACAATGCCCTCGTTGCCGCCTGGGCCAATCTCGCCGAAACCCCCGACGTGGTCCGGTTCGGGTCGCGTGCCGCCGCCGAGTCGCCGGTGTCGGTCATCGCCCAGCTCGTCGTCCCGCCCGATCAGGGCGGGGACCCGGAGGCGTACGATCCCGCCTTTGCCCAGCTCGCCTTCGCCTCCGGGCTCCAGCCCGACCTGACGGTGGCCCCGGGCACCGACGTCGACGCCCTCTACCGGGCGGCGCTGCAGGTCTCCCCGGACCCGATGCGGCGAGTGGTGGCCGAGGTCGACGGGCGCTTTCACTACCTCGACGTCGGGGTGTCCACCCAGGCCGGCGAGACCGACGCCCTCCGGCTCCGCGACGAGCTGCAGGTGGACTTCGCTCCGGTGCGGGACGCTGGGGCCACCACGGTGGCCACCAACCAGAACATCGTCAGTCAGGGTGTGGCGCGGGCGCTGCAGGACTCGCAGCTCTGGTCGCTGGGCCTCACCATCCTGGTGGCGGGACTGGTGCTCGTCGTCAACTTCTGGTTCGAGTCGCGGCGCCCGTTCCTCGGGATCGTCACCATCCTGCCGGTGGCGCTGATCGTGCTGCTCGTGTTCGGAATCATGGCGGCCCGCGGCATCCCCTTCAACCCGATCACGGCCATGATCGCCAACCTCGCCATCGGCATCGGCGTGCCCTACACGATCCACATCACCCATCGTTACCAGGAGGACCGTCTCCGCTTCGACACCCCGGAGGACGCCATCCGCTCCACCACCACCCACACCGGGGGAGCTCTCGCCGGTTCGGCGTTCACCACCGCCGCCGGGTTCGGGGTCCTCGTTACCTCGTCGCTCAAGCCGTTCCAGCAGTTCGGCGAGGTCACGTTCTGGGCGATCATCTTCGCCCTTGTCGGATCGGTGCTGGTGCTGCCGTCGTTGCTGCTGGTGTGGGATCGCTGGCACCTCAAGCGGGGCGAGGCCGCCGTCGACGAGGCGCTGCTCCACGTCGAGATCGCCGACCAGGAGGGGTAGCGGAACCCATGACCGAGCGTCCCTCGATGCCGCAGATCCCGGTCCCGGCCGAGGTCGCCGCCGCGGCCGAGATGCCGTCCGACCTCGACGCGGGCAACCTGAGCCCCTACGCGGTGCCGGACCCGGCCCGGCGCCACCGGGCCGCGGTCGTCTACTGGGTGGCGGCGGCGCTCACCGCGGGCGGGATCGTCGCCGGGCTCCCCACCGCCATGTGGGGCGTCGTCGCCGGGTTCGTGGTGATCGCCGGCTACCACCACCTGGCCGGGTGGCACCTCATGATCCGGGAACATGCCGCCCTCGAGGTGGCCAACCGGGCCACCGAGTTCCCCGTCGGACACGCCTCGGCAACGGTCGGCTTCGACGGGTGGCGGTCGCGGCCGGTGTGGAACGTGCTGGTGTTCTCGGCGGATGAACCGCCGTCGTCACGCGGACTGATACGGGTCGACGCCACCAGCGGTGCGGTCCTCGAGCGCTACATCGAGGCGGTTCCGGCCGTGGGGAACGGGACCGGCTAGC
>CAYQEC010000029.1:0-28078 GCA_964416425.1 uncultured Acidimicrobiaceae bacterium
GGGGCGGAGACCCCGGCGACGGCGCCCGACACCGAGGCGGCTCCTGCTCCTGAGGCGGAAGCCGAATCCGATGCGGCCGAGGGCGATGCGGCCGAGGGCGATGCGGCCGAGAGCGACGCCGCCGCCTCCGACGACGAGGTGGTGAGCTGATGTTGATGCCGAAGCGCACCAAGTACCGCAAGGTCCAGAAGGGCCGGATGACCGGTATGGCGAAAGGCGGCAGCAGCGTCACCTTCGGCGAGTTCGGGCTGCAGGCCCAGGAGCCGGGGTGGGTGACGGCACGCCAGATCGAAGCCGCCCGTATCGCCATGACCCGCGCCATCAAGCGTGGTGGCAAGGTCTGGATCAACATCTTCCCCGACCGTCCCGTCACCGAGAAGCCGGCGGAGACCCGCATGGGCTCCGGCAAGGGCAACCCCGAGTATTGGGTGGCGGTGGTGAAACCGGGCCGGGTCATGTTCGAGATGGCTGGCGTCACCGAGGACCTGGCGCAGGAGGCCATGCGCCTCGCCAGCCACAAGCTGCCGATCAAGACCAAATTCGTGAGGCGGGAGGAGCTGTGAAGGCCTACGACCTGCGATTGCTCGACGCCTCGGAGCTCGCCGACAAGCTCGACGAGGCCAAGGAGGAGCTGTTCAACCTCCGCTTCCAGCTGGCAACCAACCAGCTGGACAACACGACGCGCATCCGGCAGGTGCGCCGTGAGATCGCCCGCGTCAAGACGGTGATCCGTCAGCAAGAGATCGCCGCCTGGGCGCGGCTGCAACAGGAGGAAGCGTGATGGAGCGTGCCCGCCGCAAGGTCCGGGTCGGCGTCGTCGTTTCGGATGCTCGCGACAAGACGGTTACCGTAGAGGTCGTCGATTCCAAGCGGCACCCGAAGTACGGCAAGACGGTGCAGGTTCGGAAGAGATTCCACGCCCACGACGAGCAGAACGGCGCGCGTCTGGGCGACACGGTGAGGATCGAGGAGACCCGCCCCCTCTCGAAGACGAAGCGGTGGCGGATCAGTGAAGTCGTGGAGAGAGCGAAGTGATTCAGCAGGAGAGCCGCCTCAGGGTCGCGGACAACACCGGAGCTCGCGAGCTCCTCTGCATCCGCGTCCTCGGAGGCTCCGGCCGCCGCTACGCCTATCTCGGTGACGTCATCGTCGGCACCGTCAAGGACGCCATCCCGGGCGGCGCCGTCAAGAAGGGCGAGGTGGTGAAGGCGGTCGTGGTGCGTACCCGCAAGGAGAGCCGGCGCCAGGACGGCACCTACATCCGCTTCGACGACAACGCCTGCGTCATCATCAACGACCAGCAGCAGCCCCGCGGCACCCGCATCTTCGGGCCGGTGGGCCGCGAGCTGCGCGACAAGCGCTTCATGCGCATCGTCTCCCTCGCTCCGGAGGTGCTGTGATGAAGCTGCGTTCCGGAGACACCGTGCGGGTCATCTCGGGGAAGGACAAGGGCACCGAGAGCCGGATCGCACGGGTGATCAAGCGCAAGAACAAGATCATCGTCGAGGGCGTCGCCACCGCCAAGCGTCACCAGCGGCCCCAGGGCCAGACGATGCAGGGCGGCATCATCGACAAGGACATGCCGATCGACGCCTCCAACGTCATGATCGTGTGCCCCGAGTGCGGGCCGACCCGCATCGGCTCCCGGTTCGACGAGGAAGGCCAGAAGTATCGGATCTGTCGCAAGTGCGGGAGTGACCTCGGATGACGCCGCGACTCAAAGAGCAATACGACCGTGATATCAAGGACCGGCTCTTCGAGGAGCTGGGGCTCGACAACGTTATGCAGGTGCCCCGTCTCTCCAAGATCGTCGTCAACATGGGCGTCGGCGACGCCGTCCAGGACGGCAAGCTGATCGACTCGGCGATCGTGGATCTGCGCATCATCACCGGGCAGCAGCCCAAGGTGAACCGGTCCCGCAAGTCGATCGCCAACTTCAAGCTGCGCGCCGGCATGGCCGTCGGCGTGTCGGTGACGCTACGCGGCGACCGCATGTGGGAGTTCTTCGATCGGCTGGTGGCGACCGCCATCCCCCGGATCCGCGACTTCCGCGGGCTCAGCCCGCGGGGATTCGACGGGACGGGCAACTACAGCTTCGGCGTCAACGAGCAGCTCATCTTCCCCGAGATCGACTACGACAAGGTCGCCAAGGTGCGCGGCATGGACATCACGTTCGTGACCACCGCCGCCAACGACGCGCAGGGCAGGGCGCTGCTCGACGCGTTCGGATTCCCGTTCCGCCGGCAACAGGTAGGTGTGTGATGGCAAAGAAGGCGTTGATCGCCAAGGCCAACCGGAAGCCGAAGTACGCCGTCCGGGCCTACAACCGCTGCCGGCGCTGCGGCCGGCCGCGGGCGTTCATCCGCAAGTTCGGCATGTGCCGTATCTGCGTGCGGGAGCTGGCTCACCGTGGTGAGCTCCCCGGGGTGAGAAAGGCGTCGTGGTAATCATGTACACCGATCCCATCGCCGACATGCTCACCCGGATCCGCAACGCCAACCAGGCGCTGCAGCCCGAGGCCAAGATGCCGGCCTCGATGCTGAAGGAGGAGATCGCCAAGATCCTCTCCGTCGAGGGCTACGTCGACAGCTACAAGGTCGAGGACGCCCGGGTGGGCAAGGAGCTCACCGTGCGGCTCCGTTACGGCTCCGACCGCAAGCGTGTGCTCCAGGGGCTGCGCAGGGTCTCGACGCCGGGACATCGCGTCTACAAGGGCGCCCCCGATATCGCCCGGGTCCGCGGCGGCCTCGGGGTCGCCATCGTGTCGACCTCCGAGGGTCTGCTCACGGACCGGGAGGCACGCCGCCGCAACGTCGGGGGCGAAGTGCTCTGCGAGGTGTGGTGAAGGTATGAGTCGCATCGGCAACCACCCGATCGTGCTGCCGGGATCCGTCGACGTGAAGGTCGACGGCACCCGCATCACCGTCAAGGGCCCAAAGGGCACGCTGGAGCGCGTCATCGACACCCGCATCACGGTGGAGAACGACGGCACCACCCTGGTGCTGCGCCGGGCCGACGACGAGGGGGACACCCGGGCCCGCCACGGGCTGACCCGTGCCCTGCTCAACAACATGGTCGTCGGCGTCTCCGACGGGTACCGCAAGGACCTGCAGATGGTGGGCGTCGGCTACCGCGCCAACCTGCAGGGTTCCCGGCTCGAGCTCCAGGTGGGGTTCTCCCGCCCGGTCGTCGTCGAGGCGCCCGACGGCATCACCTTCGAGGTCACCGAGCCGACCCGGATCGGCGTCAGCGGCATCGACAAGGAGCTGGTCGGCCAGGTGGCCGCCAACATCCGCAAGGTGCGACCCCCCGAGCCGTACAAGGGCAAGGGGATCCGCTACGTGGGCGAGCAGGTCCGCCGCAAGGCAGGAAAAGCAGGAGTCGCAGGATGAGAGGTTCCCGTACCGACGCCCGCCGCCGTCGCCACTTCCGGGTGCGCAAGACGGTCTACGGGTCGGGCGCCCGGCCCCGCCTCGCGGTGTTCCGGAGCAACCGCTATATCTACGCCCAGGTCATCGACGACGACGGCGGCCACACCCTGGCATCCGCCTCGTCCCGCGAGGCCGCGCTCCGGGAGCGCACCCTCACCGTCGCGACGGCCGCCGAGGTCGGGAAGCTGATTGCGGCCCGCGCCAACGAGGCGGGGGTGAACAGCGTGGTCTTCGACCGTGGCGGGTTCCCCTACCACGGGCGGGTGAAGGCCGTCGCCGAGGCCGCCCGGGAAGCCGGGCTGAAGTTTTGAGTCATCGAGGAGGCAGCGTGAGTGACAACCGATCCGATCGCGGCCGAGGCCGCGGATCCGAGCGGACCCGCGAGGTCCCCGAGTTCGACGAGCGGGTCATCGCCATCAACCGCGTCGCCAAAGTCGTCAAGGGCGGCCGGCGGTTCTCGTTCACCGCGCTCGTCACCGTCGGCAACGGCAAGGGTCGGGTCGGTATCGGCTACGGCAAGGCGAAAGAGGTGCCGAGCGCCATCCAGAAGGGAATCGAGATCGCTCGCAAGAGCATGGTCGACGTCCCGATGGCCGGCACCTCCGTGATCCACCGGATCATCGGGGTCCAAGGGGCCTCCCGGGTGCTGCTCAAGCCGGCGGCGCCGGGTACCGGCGTCATCGCCGGTGGCGCGGTGCGCCAGATCCTCGAAGCGGCCGGGATCCGCGACGTCCTGGCCAAGTCGCTGGGATCACCCACCCACGTCAACGTCGCCAAGGCCACCATGAACGCCATCACCGGCCAGCAGAACCCCGACCAGGTGGCGCGGGCCCGTGGCAAGCGGCCGGAGGAGATCTTCCCGCCGGCGCTGCTGGCCGCCTACCGCTCCGCCGAGCTGATGAAGACCGAGGTCGGGAGCTGACGATGGCCAAGACCAAGTCCCTCAAGATCACGCTGGTGCGGAGCACGATCGGCCAGAAGCCCAAGATCCGGGCGACCGTCGAGAGCCTCGGGCTCCGCAAGATCCGCCAGTCGGTGGAGCGTCCGGACACCCCGGACGTACGCGGCATGGTGGTACGCGCCAGGCACCTGCTGGACGTCGAGGAGGTCTGATGAAGCTCCATCACCTACGCCCCGCCGCCGGCTCGAAGCAGCGGAAGATCCGCGTCGGGCGCGGCGAGAGCGGCCGCCGCGGCAAGACCGCCGGGCGCGGCACCAAGGGTCAGAAGGCACGCGGCAAGGTCCGTCCCGGTTTCGAGGGCGGCCAGATGCCGTTGCAGCGCAGGCTCCCCAAGCTCAAGGGTTTCAAGAACCGCAACAAGGAGGTGTTCGTCGTCGTCAACGTCGACCGCCTCGCCGAGTTCGACGCCAACGGCACCGTGACGCCGGACGACCTGCGGCACCGGGGCATCGCCAAGAAGCGGGGTCGGATCAAGATCCTCGGCGAGGGTGAGCTCGACCGTGCCCTCACGGTGAAGGCCCACGCCTTCAGCCTCGGCGCCGCGGAGAAGATCCGCGCCGCCGGCGGCACCGTCGAAGTCGTCGACTGATGCGCCGGCTGCCGGCGCCGCCCCTGCTCTTCGACCCCGCCGCCCGCCGTGCCGGACCGGCGACCCCGGTCGGTGGCTAACCTCTCAGCGAACTCGACAAGGACACCGAAGCCCCATGCTCTCCGTCTTCCGCAACATGTTCCGGATCCGGGACCTCCGGAACAAGATCCTCTTCACGCTCGGCGTCTTCGCCGTCTACCGCCTTGGCACCGCGGTGCCGGTGCCGGGCATCGACCTCGGCGCCCTCAAGCTGGCGCGGGACACGGCGGACCAGAACGGTTTCCTCGGGCTGCTCAACCTGTTCTCCGGCGGGGCGCTGGAGAACCTGTCGGTGTTCTCGCTGGGGATCATGCCCTACATCACGTCGTCGATCATCATGCAGCTGCTGGCGGTGGTCATCCCCAAGCTGCAATCCCTGCAGGACGAGGGTGAAGCCGGCCGCAAGGTCGTCACCCAGTGGACCCGCTACCTCACGGTGGCGATCGCCCTCATCCAGTCGACCAGCTTCACGTTCCTGTTCCACAACGGGTCGTTCTTCGGCACCGACCTCATCCCGGACTACTCGACCCGCAACGTGCTGACGATCATCCTGACCATGACCGCCGGGACCGCCCTCATCATGTGGCTCGGCGAGCTCATCACCCAGCGCGGCGTCGGCAACGGCATGTCACTGATCATCTTCGTCAGCATCGTCAGCCAGCTCCCGTCCCAGTTCGGGATCCTCTACCTCAACTCGGAGCGCTACCAGTTCTACGCCGTGTCGTTCCTGATGCTGGTCCTCACCGTCGGCATCATCTTCATCGATCAGGGGCAGCGGCGGATCCCGATCCAGTTCTCCCGGAGGGTGCGGGGACGCAAGGTCCTCGGGGGCCAGAGCACCTACATCCCGCTCAAGGTGAACATGGCCGGCGTCATCCCGGTGATCTTCGCCACCAGTGTCATGTACTTCCCGGTGCTGATCGCCTCTTCGATCCCCTCCAGCGGCTGGGGGGCGGCGGTGCGGGACTGGATCGACCGCAACCTGCTGTCGACCCGGGGCGGCGGCGGGCTGTCGCCGACGCTGCCATACATCGGCCTCCTCGCGCTGCTGGTGGTGTTCTTCACCTACTTCTACACCGCCATCCAGTTCGACCCGGAGCGTCAGGCCGAGACCATCCAGCGCCAGGGCGGCTTCATTCCCGGCATCCGGCCGGGCCGGGCCACGGTACGCCATCTCGAGCACGTCCTGAGCCGGATCACCCTCCCCGGATCCCTCTACCTCGCCCTGGTGGCGGTGGCGCCGTCACTGATGGGGTGGTACTGGCACATCCCGGTCGGTCTCAGCGGGGTGTCGATCCTCATCGTCTCCGGGGTGGCCCTCGAGACCATGAAGCAGATCGAGAGTCAGCTCATGATGCGCAACTACGAAGGGTTCCTGTCGTAATGGGACGCCGCCTGCTGTTCCTCGGTCCGCCCGGCGCAGGGAAGGGGACGCAGGCGGTCCGCCTCGCCCGGGCGATCGGTGTTCCCCACATCTCCACCGGGGCCATGCTGCGCCAGGCCGTCGCCGACGGCACCGAGCTGGGCCGGCAGGCCGAGGCGATCATGACGGCCGGTGACCTGGTCCCCGACGAGTTGATGATCGCCCTGGTGGCCGACCGTCTCGGGCAGGACGACGCCGCCTGCGGGTACCTGCTCGACGGGTTCCCCCGCAACGTGCATCAGGCGGCGGCCCTCGACTCCGCCATCGGTGAAGGCGCCCTCGAAGCGGTGGTGCTGCTCGACGTCGCCGAGGACGAGCTGGTGGCCCGGCTACTGCAGCGGGCCCGCCAGGAGGGACGTGCCGACGACAACGAGGACACCATCCGGCGCAGGCTCCACGTATACCGCGAGGAGACCGCGCCCCTCGTCGGCTACTACCCGGAGCACCGGGTGGAGGTGATCGGCATCGACGGTGCCGGCACCGTCGATGCAGTATTCTCCCGCATCGTCGCGAGCCTGGCCGAGTCGCGATGACCGGCCGGTTCATGACGACGAAATCGCCCGGCGACTTCGAGAAGATGGCGATTGCCGGCGCCGCGGTGGCGGCGGTCCACGCCGCGGTGCGGGAGGCGGCCGTGCCCGGGGTCCGCACCCGCGACCTCGACCACGTCGCGGCCGAGGTGATCCGGGAGCGGGGCTGCCGGCCCTCCTTCCTCGGCTACCTGGGGTTCCCGGCCAACATCTGCGCCTCCCCCAACGAGATCATCGTCCACGGCATCCCGGGCAGCTACCGGCTCAAGGAGGGCGACATCCTCTCGATCGACGCCGGCGCCATCTACGAGGGATGGCACGGCGACGCCGCCTTCACGATGGCGGTCGGCGAGGTGCCGCCCGAGGCGACCCGGCTCCTCACCGTCACCGAGCAGGGCTTGTGGGCCGGCATCACCGCCGCCCAGGCGGGCAACCGGCTCGGGGACGTCGGCCACGCCATCGAGGCGACCGCCCTCCGACACGGTTACGGGGTGGTGCGGGAGTACATCGGGCACGGCATCGGGCGCCAGATGCACGAGGCTCCCAACGTCCCCAACTACGGCACCCCTGGCAAGGGCACCAGGCTCAAGGTGGGGATGGCGATCGCCATCGAGCCCATGTTCAACGTGGGTGGGGAGGAGACGGCGCTCGACAAGGACGGCTGGACCGTGCGCACCGCCGACGGGTCGCTCTCGGCTCATTTCGAGCACACCGTCGCCATCACCGCCGAGGGTACCAAAGTGTTCACGCTCCCCGAGCCGAAGCTGGTGCCGCCCGCCGTCTGAGTGGAGTGGGTGCTTCTGTCAGGCGGCCGCGGTTCCGGCTACCGTGCGTGGTGATCCGATCGCACCGGCAGAGGGGGGCTCGATGGGTGTGTACGAGAACGCCGGGCCGGTGGTGATGGCCGCGAAGGCAGCCGTGCTCCGGGCAGGCGACGAGGACTTTCCGCGGAAATTTGCCGTTGTTTCCGGGGGTCCCCTATCATTGCCGTCCGGCCCAACCCGGGCCGGTGTATTTCGTGTGGCAAGAACAGACGACGCAATCGAAGTTGAGGGGACCGTCGTCGAGCCGCTCCCGAACGCCGTGTTCAGGGTGAAGCTCGGAAACGGTCACGATGTGCTCTGTCACATCGCGGAAAAAATGCGCATGCACTACATCCGCATCCTCCCCGGGGACAGAGTGCGTCTCGCCATGTCGCCCTACGACCTCGAACGAGGCAGGATCACGTACCGATACCGATGAAAGTCTCAGCATCCGCCAAGAAGATGTGCGAGAAGTGTCGCATCATCCGCCGTCACGGGCGGGTGTGGGTGATCTGCTCGAATCCGCGTCACAAGCAGCGTCAGGGGTAATCGCGCTATGGCTCGTATCGCCGGAACCGACCTCCCGAGGGACAAGCGTGTCGA
Source organism: uncultured Acidimicrobiaceae bacterium (assembly GCA_964416425.1). Taxonomy (GTDB): domain Bacteria; phylum Actinomycetota; class Acidimicrobiia; order Spongiisociales; family UBA5794; genus CAYQEC01. The sequence continues at coordinate 8,380 of CAYQEC010000029.1, forward strand.
GATCGGGTTGACCTACATCTTCGGTGTCGGCCGTTCCACGTCGCAGCAGATCCTGCGGGATCTCGAGATCGACATGGACACCCAGGTGCGCGACCTCACCGACAGCGAAGTGGTGCGGATCCGGCAGTACATCGACTCGAACCTCCAGGTCGAAGGTGACCTACGGCGCGAGGTGGCGCAGAACATCAAACGCAAGGTCGAGATCGGCTGCTACCAGGGGTTGCGGCACCGGCGCGGCCTCCCCGTTCGTGGTCAGCGGACCCACACCAATGCACGCACCCGGAAGGGCCGCAAGGCCCCCATCGCCGGGAAGAAGAAGGTCGGCAAGTAAGGGTCTGGAGAGGTAGTACGTGGCAAAGACGACGCAGCGGCGGCGCAAGGTCAAGCGCAACATCCCGCACGGCCAGGCCCACATCAAGGCCAGCTTCAACAACACCATCATCACCATCACCGATCAGGAAGGTGGCGTGATCGCCTGGACGTCGGGCGGCTCGGTGGGCTTCAAGGGCTCCCGCAAGTCGACGCCGTACGCTGCCCAGGTGGCGGCCGAGCAGGCCGCCCGCAAGGCCGGCGAGATGGGGATCCGCAAGCTCGACGTCATCGTGCGCGGCTCGGGCTCGGGACGGGAGACGGCCATCCGCACCCTGCAGAACATGGGCATCGAGGTCACCGGCATCCGTGACGTGACCCCGATCCCGCACAACGGCTGCCGCCCCAAGAAGCGAAAGGGGCGCTAGGCCATGGCCCGCTACACCGGACCCCGCACCAAGCGCAGCCGCCGCGCCCGCCAGCTCCTCGACGAGAACAAGGCGAAGTACTTCGACCGCCGGCCCTACCCGCCCGGGGAGCACGGCCGGGGGCGTATCCGCGAGTCGCAGTACCAGATCCAGCTCCGTGAGAAGCAGAAGCTGCGCCACATCTACGGCGTGCTCGAGAAGCAGTTCCGCCGCTACTACCGCCAGGCCAGCCGCGGCTCCGGCATCACCGGCACCACCCTGCTGCAGATCCTCGAGACCCGTCTCGACAACGTCGTCTACCGCGCCGGGCTCGCCCGCACCCGCCCCCAGGCCCGCCAACTCGTCAACCACGGTCATTTCCTCGTCAACGGGAAGAAGGTCGACATCCCGTCGTACCCGGTCCGCGTCGGCGATGTCGTCACCATCAAGGAACGCAGCGTCGACGTGTTCCCGGTGCAGCAGGCGGTCGACACGCTCGACCGCACCAGCCCGGAGTGGCTCGACGTCGACCCCGCCGAGCGGCGTGTCTCGGTGTCCACCATGCCGAGTCGGGAACAGATCGACACCCAGATCCAGGAGCAGCTCATCGTCGAGCTCTATTCGAGGTAGCCGGCTCCCGCCGCCAAGCTCAACGAAGAAGAATCAGATCCCAGAGTCCGGAGGAGCGCACCGTGCTCATCGTCCAGCGTCCACACATCGAAGAACAGCACGTCACCGACATCCGGTCGCGCTTCATCGTCGAGCCTCTCGAGCCCGGGTTTGGTTACACGCTGGGGAACACGCTGCGGCGCACTCTGCTGGCCCGGATCCCCGGGGCGGCGATCACCTCGGTGCGCATCGAGGGCGTCCAGCACGAGTTCTCCACCATCGAGGGCGTCGTCGAGGACGTCGTCGACTTCATCCTCAACCTCAAGCAGGTGGTGCTCCGCATCGACACCGAGGAGCCGCAGACCCTCTACCTCTCCGAGAAGGGGGCGGGCGATGTGACGGCGGGTGACCTCAAGGTCCCGGCCGGGGTGCAGGTCATCAACACCGACCTCCACCTCGCCACCCTCTCCGCCTCCGCCTCCCTCGAAGTCGAGCTGACCTCCGAGCGGGGCGTCGGCTACCGCAGTGCCGACCGCAACAAGAAGAGCGACACGATCGGCATCATCCCGATCGACTCGATCTTCTCGCCGGTCCACAAGGTCACCTACCGGGTGGAGAGCACCCAGGTGGGGCAGATGACCAACTTCGACCGCCTGGTCCTCGACGTCGAGAGCGACGGATCGATGTCGCCCAGCGAGGCGCTCTCGTCGGCCGGCAAGACGCTGCGGGAGCTGCTCGGGCTGTTCGCCGACCTCGACGAGGGCATCGGCCTCGAGCTGGGCGACGTCGTCACCGCCGAGTCCACCTCGCCGGATCTCGACCTGCCGATCGAAGCCCTCGATCTCTCCGAGCGTCCCCGCAACTGCTTGCGGCGAGCCCAGGTGCACACCGTCGGCGAGCTGGTCGAGAAGACCGAGGAGGACCTCCTCAACATCACCAACTTCGGCCAGAAGAGCCTCGAAGAGGTGGCCGCCAAGCTGGACGAGCTCGGCCTGTCGCTTCGCTCCGCCTCCGACGACGCGGGGATGGCCTGATGCCGGCACCGAAGAAGGGTCCCCGCTTCGGCGGCAGCCCGTCGCACCAGCGCAAGATCCTCGCCAACCTGGCGGCGTCCCTCATCACCGAGGAGCGGGTCACGACCACGGTTGCCAAGGCGAAGGCGTTGCGCCCCTATGTCGAGAAGATCGTGACGAAAGCCCGCCGCGGCGACCTCCACTCACGTCGCCTCATCCTTCGCAAGATCGAGGACGCCGAGGTGGTCACCAAGCTCTTCGACGACGTGGCACCCCGCTACGCCGATCGGCCCGGGGGCTACACCCGCATCACCAAGCTCGGTCCGCGCCGGGGCGACGGCGCCGAGCTGGCGATGATCGAGTTCGTGTGAGCAGCGCGCCCGGCGCGCCCTCCCGATGGTTCACCGCACCGTGCCCGGTCGAGCAGTGGTGACGGATCCGCGTCTCATCGCGCTTCGCCGCCTGTTGCAGGCGTATGTTCCCGACCCCGGCCGGGAGCCCGACCACGCCGCCATGTTGCGTCTCGTCGCCTCCGGGGACGACGTGTTCTCCGCCGACCATGTCGACCCGGGCCACTTCACCGCCAGCGGCTACGTGCTGGCGCCGGACCGCCGCCGCCTCGTGCTGGTCCACCACGCCCGCCTCGGGGTGTGGGTCCAGCCGGGCGGGCACGTCGATCCCGGCGACGTCGACGTCGTCGCCGCCGCCGAGCGCGAGATCCAGGAGGAGACCGGCCTCGTCGGCCTCATCCGGCTCGGCGATGGGCTCTTCGACCTCGACGTCCACGAGATCCCGGCCCGGCCCACCACGCCACGGCATCGCCACTACGACTTGCGGTTCCTCTTCCTCGCCGCCGGCGAGGAGCTCCGGGTCTCGCCGGAGTCCTATGCGGTGCGGTGGGTCACCCTGCCCGAGCTGGAGGTGCTCGACGCCGATCCCTCGATGCGGCGGGCGGCCGCCAAGCTGGCGCCGGTGATGGGTGCCCCATGAGCGGCGGTAAGCTCCCGGTTCCCGAGTCGTGGTGTGGAGTTCGTCATGGGTGAGGTGCTCAGCCGGTTCCTGCAGGCAGCGCGTCTCCAGCGCGAGCCGTTCGTGTGGATGGACCTCAACGACCGGGCCACCGGCGACGCCCTCATCCTGGTGGTGATCACCCGATTCCTCTGGTTCCTCGGGGCGATCGGGTTCGGGCGGTTCAGCAACCTGGTGAACTTCCGGGTGTGGGACACCCTGGTGCGTTGGACCATCAGCGGGCTCTTCTTCTGGCTGCTCTTCGCCGGCATCACCTGGGCGGTGATCCGCTTCCTGCTCGAGGCCGGCGGCGACTTCGCCACGCTGCTGCGCATCACCGGGTTCGCCTACCCGACCCTGTTGGTGACCCTGTTCTTCGATTCCGTCTTCGGCAATCCCGAGCTCGCCTTCGTGCTGGGAGCGGTCTGGATGCTGGCGATCGTGAGCCGGGGCGTGCAGTACGTCTCCGACCTCCCCCTCGACCGTGCCGGGATCGCGGCGGTGGCCGGCTTGGCAGGCTCCATCGTCGTGATCCGGATCCTCAGCGGCCTGCCGCTCTGAGGCCGATGGCCGTCTACCGGATCGACCTCGGCTACGACGGCTCCGGTTTCCACGGCTACGCCCGGCAGGCGGGGGTGCGCACCGTGCAGGGAGAGCTGGAGCAGGCGCTGTTCCGGCTCACCGGCCCGGTCGAGACCGAGGTGGCCGGGCGCACCGACAAGGGGGTGCACGCCACCGGCCAGGTGGTGAGCTTCCCGGCCCCACCCGGCCTCGACGTCGACCGGGTGCGGCGCTCCCTCAACCGGCAGCTCGCCCCGGAGATCGTGGCGGTGGCGGTGGCGGAAGCGCCGGAGGGCTTCAGCGCCCGCTTCTCGGCGACCGGCCGGACCTACCGGTACCTGATCCTGAACCGGGAGGCGCCCGACCCGTTCCTGGCGCGGACCTCGTGGCACTACGAGACGCCGCTCGACGTCGCCGCCATGTCCCAAGCCGCGGCCCATCTCGTTGGCGAGCAGGACTTCACCTCGTTCTGCCGCAAGGCGGGGGAGCGCAGCATGGTGCGCACCGTGCGGCGTGCCACCTGGGCCGGATCCGGCGACGGCCTGCTGGTCTTCGAGGTGGAGGCCGGCTCGTTCTGCCACCAGATGGTCCGCTCCTTCGTTGCCCTCCTCGTCGAGGTGGGCCGGGGCCGGGTGGAGGCCGGCGCCGTACCCGGGATCGTGGCGGCCCGCGACCGCCATGCCTCCAAGGGCGTCGCCCCACCCCACGGCCTCACCCTCATCCACGTCACCTATCCCTGACCGGCCCTCCTGCACTCCAACCCTGGGTTGGGAGGCGAGCTGCCGACGGTGAGTTGGCGGAGTGGGGCGGTGTGCCGTAACATACGACGCCGCTCCCGGATCCGGGGGCGCATTCATGCTCGCACCTGCAACGGATTTCGCATGAGACCAAAACTGCAGAAGACATACTCGCCCCGACCCGGCGACATCGTGCGCGAATGGCATGTCGTCGACGCCACCGACGTCCCGCTGGGACGCCTGGCCTCGACGGTGGCGCAACTGCTGCGCGGCAAGCACCGGCCCACCTTCGCTCCCCACGTCGACGGGGGCGATTACGTCGTGATCGTCAACGCCGAGAAGGTGGCCGTCACCGGGAACAAGGAAACCGCCAAGGTGTACTACCGCCACTCCGGGTACCCCGGCGGGTTGCGGAGCCGGACCCTCGCCGAGATGCGAAGCAGCTACCCGGAGCGGGTCATCCAGAGCGCGGTGCGCGGCATGCTCCCCAAGAACCGGCTGGGCCGGCAGATGCTCGCCAAGCTGAAGGTCTACGCCGGCCCCAACCACCCCCACGCCGCCCAGAACCCGCAACCCCTCGAGATCGGAAAGGTGCAAGCCTGATGGCCAAGCCCCTCGTGCAAGCAACCGGTCGCCGCAAGAGCGCGGTCGCCCGGGTCCGGCTCTACGACGGCACCGGCCGGGTCACCCTCAACGGTCGGACCCTCGAGGACTACTTCCCCCAGCCGGCGCTGCGACTCCGTGCCCTTGAGCCGCTGCGAACCACCGAATTGGAATCCCACTACGACGTGATCGCCACGATCGAGGGTGGTGGGACCACCGGCCAGAGCGACGCGCTGCGCCTCGGCATCGCCCGTGCTCTCGTCGGCATCGACGCCGAACTGCGCCCGGCCCTGAAGCGGGAGGGACTGCTCACCCGCGACGCCCGCCGGGTCGAGCGCAAGAAGTACGGGCTTCGTAAGGCACGGCGCGCTCCGCAGTTCACCAAGCGCTGAGTCGACTCCCATGGAGAGCGGCTACCGGCTCTTCGGCACCGACGGGGTTCGGGGACACGCCAACCGCGACCTCACCATCGACGTCGCCATCGATCTCGCCCGCGCCGCCGGGGAGGGCAGCGACGGTCCGGTCGTCCTCGGCCGTGACACCCGCCGCTCCAGCCCGATGTTGGCCGCCGCCCTCCACGCCGGGTTCAACTCGGTCGGCGTCGACACCGTCGACCTCGGCATCGTCCCGGTCGGGGCCGTCTCCCGGCTCACCATCGCCACCGGGGCCGAGTACGGGGTGATGGTGAGCGCCTCCCACAACCCGGCCGACGACAACGGGATCAAGTTCTTCGGCCGGGACGGGGCCAAGCTCTCCGACGAGCGGGAGGCCGTCATCGAGGCCCGGTACCGCAAGGGAGCGCCGTGGCGGGGCCCGGTGGGGCGGCTCATCGGCATGCAGGTGGTGATGCCGAACGCCCTCGACCGCTACCTCGACCACCTCAAGAGTGACGCCTCCTACTCGCTGCGCGGCATGGAGTTCGTGCTCGACTGCGCCAACGGCGCCGCCTTCGCCGCCGCCCCCGAGCTGTTCCGGCGGCTCGGCGCCTCGGTCGAGGTGCACGGCGCCGAACCTGACGGCACCAACATCAACGCCGGGTGCGGAGCGACCCACCCCGAGTTCCTCGGCGGCCTGGTGAACGGCCGGGTCGGGTTCGCCTTCGACGGCGACGCCGATCGCTGCGTCGCGGTCGACGAAGACGGGGTCACCGTCAACGGCGACGTGATCATGGCCATCCTCGCCAACCAGCTCAAGGAGCGGGGCAAGCTGAAGCGGGATGTCGTGGTGGCGACGGTGATGTCGAACCTCGGGTTCCATCGGGCGATGGAGTCGCTGGGGATCGAGGTGCGCCAGACCACCGTGGGGGACCGCTACGTGCTGGAGGAGATGCGGCGCATCCGGGCCGTGCTCGGCGGTGAGCAATCGGGCCACATCCTGCTGGAGGACCGCACCACCGGCGACGGTCTCCGCACCGCGCTGCGGGTCGCCGAGGTCCTCGCCGCCACCGCCCGGCCGCTTCGCGAGCTGCGCCAGATCATGACCGAATTCCCCCAGGTGCTGGAGAACATTCGGGTCGCCGACCGCGGCGGGCTGGAGGGCTGCGCCCCGGTGTGGGAGGCGGTCCGCGCCGCCGAGGCACGGCTCGGCGCCGAAGGCCGGGTGCTGGTGCGGGCGTCGGGGACCGAGCCGCTGGTGCGAGTGATGGTCGAGGCCCGCACCCGGGAGATGGCCGACGAGATCGCCGGAGCGGTCCGGGCCGTCGTGGTCGACGAGCTGGGTTGACCCCTCCCCGGTTGCAGATCATCGGTTCCCCGGTAGTCTCTCGGTGATAAGCGAAGTCCGGCCGGAGATCCAACCATCCAGCGCCAGCCCTCACCGCGGTGAGGTGACGAGGGAGAGGGAGAATCGATCCGTCGGCGGGTGCCCTCTCGGCCGCTCACGGCCGTGACGGGGCGGGGCAAAGCCCGGGAGCGATCCCGGGGACAGAGACCGCCCCGACGTGAGGCGGGGACGCCGTCCCTGCAGCCCTCCGGTCGCCACGATTGGAGGTCGCGCGCGTGTGCGGAATCATGGGCTACGTCGGCCCGCAACAGGCGGCTCCCATTCTCCTCGACGGTTTGCGCCGTCTCGAGTACCGGGGCTACGACTCGGCCGGCATTGCCGTCACCAACGGTGCCATCAGCGTCCGGAAGGCACAGGGCAAGATCGACCGGCTGGCGGCGCTGCTCGACGCCGACCCGGTGGCCGGCACCATCGGCATCGGGCACACCCGCTGGGCGACCCACGGCGAGCCCAGCGATGTCAACGCCCACCCCCACCTCGACGGCTCGGGTGAGTTCGTGGTGGTGCACAACGGCATCATCGAGAACTTCCAGACCCTCCGCGAGGAGCTGGAGGCCGATTCCCATGTCTTCGCCTCCGAGACCGACACCGAGATCCTCGCCCACCTGGTGGCACGGGAGTACCGGGGCGATCTGGTGGCGGCGGTGCGAGCGGCGGTGGCCCAGGCCGAAGGCGCCTACGCCCTGGTGGTGATGACCCGGCACGAGCCCGACACCATCGTGGCAGTGCGCCGCATCAGTCCGCTGGTGGTCGGGCTCGGTGACGGCGAGACGTTCCTCGCCTCCGACATCCCGGCGGTGCTGCACCGCACCCGTTCGTTCCAGATCATCGAGGACGGCGAGCTGGTCGTGATCACCGCTGCCGGGGCCCGGATCGAGACGATCGAGGGGGCGCCGGTGACCCGGCAACCGGTGCACATCGACTGGAACGCCGAGCAGGCCGAGAAGGGCGGGTTCGCCCACTTCATGCTCAAGGAGATCCACGAGCAACCCGCCGTGATCACCGAGACGCTGGCGGGCAGGCTCGACGAGGACGGCACGGTGTGGCTCGACAACGTGCACTTCGACGACGAGTTCGCCCGCACCATCGAGCGGATCTGGATCACCGCCTGCGGCACCGCCTTCCACGCCGGTCTCGTCGGCAAGGAGATCTTCCGGCGGATCCTGCGCATCCCCACCACGGTGGAGTACGCCCACGAGATGCGGTACGCCGATCCGCTGATCGGGCCCCGTGACCTGACGGTGGCGATCAGCCAGTCGGGGGAGACCGCCGACACCCTGGCCGCGGCCCGGCTGGCGCGGGATCGCGGCTCCCGGCTGCTGGCGATCACCAACGTCGTGGGGAGCACCCTGAGCCGCGAAGCCGACGACATCCTCTACACCAGGGCCGGTCCCGAGATCTCGGTGGCCTCGACCAAGGCCTACATGGCGATGCTGATCGCCCAGTACCTGCTCGCCCTCCGCCTCGGCAGCGCCCGTGGCGTCGTCGACGCCGCCCTGGTGGAGCGGGCGGTGCACGGCCTCAGCACCTTGCCCGCCCAGGTGGAGGAGGTGCTGGCGCACGAGGACGAGCTGGTGGCGGCCGCCGAGAGCATCGTCGATGCCGACGACATCTACTTCATCGGCCGCGGCCTCGACTACGCGGTGGCGATGGAGGGCTCGCTCAAGCTGAAGGAGATCAGCTACCTGCATTCCGAGGCGATGCCGGCCGGGGAGCTGAAACACGGCACTCTGGCGCTGATCACCGCCGGTGTCCCGGTGGTGGTGGTCATCACCCAGCAGGCGGTGTACGACAAGACGATCTCGGCGGTGCAGGAGGTGCGGGCCCGCGGCGGGCGGATCATCGCGGTCGCCTACGAGGACGACGTGCAGATCGCCAAGTTCGCCGACATGGTGCTCCGCATCCCGCGAGCCGACGACCTGCTGGGACCGGTGGGCGCGGTGGTGCCGCTGCAGCTGCTCGCCTATCACGTCGCCCGGCTCCGCGGCCACGACATCGACCAGCCCCGCAACCTGGCGAAGAGCGTGACGGTGGAGTGAGGCGGCGCCGGGCGGTCCGTCATGGCGCGGGTAGGCTCCCGCGGCATGAACGTCATCGGGCTCGGGGTCGACCTCGCCGAGGTGGATCGGGTGCGGCATTTGCTCCACCGCTACGGGGAGCGGTTCCGCGACCGCTGCTTCACCGACCACGAGTGGGAGTACGCCCACCGCTACGCCGACCCGTCGGCGCGCCTGGCGGCCCGCTTCGCCGGCAAGGAGGCGGTGATGAAGAGCCTCGGCGCCGGGTGGCGGCACATCCACTGGCGCGACGTCGAGATCACCGGCGGTGGCGCCCCGCGGGTCAACCTGGCGGGCACCGCGGCGCGGCGGGCCGAGGCGATCGGTGCGGTCCGGGTTCTCGTCACCATCACCCACACCGACGACCGGGCCCTCGTCTTCGCCATGTCCCTCGCCGACTGAGTGACCCCCTTCCTGGCTGCGAACCCAGGTTTGGGGGCACGATGCGAACGCAGAGGCGGGGTCTCGTAGAATCGGTGGCGTGAAGCTGGTGATCACCCCGGAGGAATCGGGCAGGCTCGACGCGGCCGCCGCCGAGCCCGTGGACTCGCTGATGGAGCGGGCCGGGTTCGGGGTGGCGGGCGTCGCCGCCGAGATGGGCGCCGGCTACGGCACCCGGGTCGTGGTCCTCGCCGGCAAGGGCAACAACGGCGGCGACGGGTACGTGGCCGCCCGCGCCCTGGCGCGGCGGGGCGCCCACGTCACCGTCCAGGCGCTCGGCATCCCCGGCGACGAGACGTCCCCCGCCTCCCGGGCCGCCGCCCGGGCCCGCAGCAGCGGCGTCCGGATCGAGTCACTCACCGGCCCGGTGACAGCCGACCTGGTGATCGACGCCCTCTTCGGCGTCGGGTTCCGCGGCGAGCTCCCCGCCTCCGTCGTGCCGTGGATCGACCCTCCGGCTCCGGTGCTGGCGGTCGACGTGCCGAGCGGGCTCGATGCCGCCACCGGCACGGTCGGCAGGGCTGCCTTCACGGCCGAGCGCACCGTCACCTTCCATGCCCTCAAGCCCGGCCACCTCCTCGGGGAGGGCCCGGAACGGTGTGGCGGGATCACCATCGTCGACATCGGCCTCGTCGGGGGCGTCCCGGCGCTGCTGGTCTGTGACGACGGCGACGCCCCCCGCCCGCCTCGCCCCCGCACCTCCCACAAGTGGTCGGCCGGTTCCGTCGCCGTGGTCGGGGGCTCGCCCGGCCTCACCGGGGCGGCGCTGCTCGCCGCCACCTCCGCCCTCCACGGCGGGGCGGGCTCGGTCGCCGTCATCTGCCCGGGAGCGCTCCAGCCCACCTACGCCGCGATGTCGGCGGCGGTGATGACCCGCGGCGTCGGCGACGGCCGCCGGTTCGGCAAGGAAGACGTCGCCGCGGTCCGTGAGGAGGCGGCCCGCTTCGACGTCATGGTGCTCGGCCCCGGCCTGGGGCGCGGCCGCGAAGGCTTCGTCGCCGGCCTGGTGGAGGCATGGGAGGGTCCGCTGCTGATCGACGCCGACGGGCTCAACGCCCTGCGCGGCACCGACCTGCTGGCGGCCCGGGACGCCCCCACCGTGATCACCCCCCACGCCGGCGAGTTCGCCCGCCTCGCCGGCACCCAGCCCGACCACGAAGCGGCGGCGGCGCTCGCCACCGCGGCGGGCATCGTGGTGGTGCTGAAGGGCAATCCCACCTTCGTGACGGGGGCGGAGCGCTGGGCGGTGACCAGCGGCGGGCCCGAGCTGGCGACGATCGGCACCGGCGACGTGCTCTCCGGCCTCGTCGCCGCCCTCTGGTCGCGTGGCCTCCCCGCCGAGACGGCGGCCCGTTCCGGCGCCCACTGGCACGGCCGGGCCGGCGCCGACCTGGCCCTATCCGGTACCGTCACCGCCGACGCCCTCGCCACCGCCGTCGGGAGGTACGCCTGGTGAGACCCTCCTGGGTCGAGGTCGACCTCGACGCCATCCGCTCCAACGTGGCGGCGATCCGGGACCGGGTCGCCCCGGCCCGGCTCTGCGCCGTCGTCAAGGCCGACGCCTACGGCCACGGCGACGTGCCCTGCGCCGAGGCGGCGTTGGCCGGGGGCGCCGAGTGGCTGGCGGTGGCCCTCGTCGAGGAGGGCGTTCGGCTGCGGGAGGCCGGCATCACCGCCCCCGTGTTCCTGCTTTCGGAGCCCCCCCTCAACGACGTGGCGGGCATCATCGAATGGGACCTCGTTCCCACCGGCTACCGGAGTGCCTTCTGCGAGGCGCTGGCGGAGGAGGCGGCCCGGCGCGGCGCCGACCCCTATCCGATCCATCTCAAGGTCGATACCGGGATGCACCGGGTAGGGGCCGATCCCGCCGAAGCGCCGGGCCTGGTCCGAGCGGTGGCGAACGACCCCCGACTCCGGCTTGACGGGTTGTGGACCCACTTCCCCGTCTCGGAGTCGGACCCCGACTTCACCCGCCACCAGGTGGCCGAGCTGCTCGACCTGCGGGACGCCCTGGCCGCCGCCGGGATCGAGATTCCGATGGTGCACGCCGCCAACAGCGCCGGGGCGCTCGACCTGGCGGAGGTCCGCCTCGACATGGTGCGGGTCGGGCTCGGCATCTACGGGCTCCGCCCCGACCGCTCCACCGCTCCCGACCTTCCGCTCCGCCCGGCCATGCGGGTGGTGTCGGAGGTCGCCTTCGTGCGGCGCCTCCCCGCCGGAGCCCGCCCCTCCTACGGCCGCCGCCGTCCTCTCCCGGCGGACGCGACGGTGGCCACCGTGCCGATCGGCTACGCCGACGGGGTGTGCCGCCGCCTCTCCGAGGTGGGCGGGGTGGTGCTGATCCGGGGCCGCCGCTACCCGTTCGCCGGCACCGTGACGATGGACCAGATCGTCGTCGACATGGGCGACGATCCGGTGACGGTGGGCGACGAGGTGGTGGTGCTCGGATCCCAGGGGCGCGACGCCGTCACCGCCGAGGAGTGGGCGGAGCGACTGGGGACCATCAACTACGAGATCGTGTGCCAGTTCGGCCCCCGCCTCCCGCGCCGCTACGCCGGGAGCCCCGATGCCTGAGGGCACGCTCACCTCGGTTCCCGGCGTGCGGGTGGGGCACTGGAGCGACCTCGCCGCCCTCACCGGGGTCACCGTGATCGTCTTCGACCAACCGAACGTGGCCGCGGTCGAGGCTCGCGGGGCGGCGCCCGGTACCCGGGAGGTGGCCCTCCTCGCCCCCGGCATGAAGGTGAACGCTATCCAGGCGCTGGTCTTCGCCGGCGGCAGCGCCTTTGGCCTGGCGGCCGCCGACGGGGTGATGGCGGAGCTGGAGCGGGAGGGGCGGGGGCATCCCACCCCGGCCGGCCCGGTCCCGATCGTGCCGGCGGCGATCCTCTACGACCTGATGGTGGGAGACGGGTCGGTGCGGCCCACCGCCACGGCCGGCGCCGCCGCCTACCTGGCCGCCGACGCCTCGCCGGTGGCGATGGGCAACGTCGGTGCCGGGACAGGCGCCACCGTGGCGAAGTGGCGGGGGGTGGAGTCGATTCGCAAGGGCGGGCTCGGCTCGGCCGCCACCCGGGTCGGGGCAGCCACCGTCGGCGCCCTGGCGGCGGTCAACGCCGTCGGCGACGTCTTCACCCTCGGCGGCGTCCCCCTCACCGGCGGACCGCTCTTTCCCGGCCCGCCGCTGCTGATCCCGGGGCCCACCGAGCACACCACCCTGGTGGCGGTCGTCACCGACGCCGCTCTGTCCCGCACCGACCTGCTGCGGCTCACGGTGCGGGCCCACGACGCCCTTGCCGCCTGCCTGCGCCCCGCCCACACCCGCTACGACGGGGACATCGTCTTTGCGGTGTCGTGCGGCAGTGTCGCCGCCGACCTCGACGCGGTGGGCGAGGCGGCCTTCCAGGTGACAGGGGAGGCGATCGAGCGGGGAGTGACCTCGGCCGGGACGCTGGGTGGGATCCCGGGGTGGGAAGGCAGCGGGCCGTGAGCGAGACGATCGAGGCTCGGGCCGCCGAGCTGGCCGCCCTCGCCGCCGAGGCGAGCGGATGCACCAAGTGCCGGCTCGCCGAAGGCCGCCTCACCGTCGTCTTCGGCTCCGGCGATCCCGACGCCGACGTGGTGTTCGTCGGAGAGGGACCGGGGCAGCGGGAGGACGAGCAGGGGCTGCCGTTCGTGGGCCCCTCCGGCAAGTTGCTGGACCAGCTCCTCGGCGAAATCGGGCTGGCGCGTCGGGAGGTCTACATCACCAACGTCGTCAAGTGCCGCCCTCCCGGCAACCGTGACCCGCGGCCCGACGAGATCGACGCCTGCAAGCCCTACCTGCGCCGCCAGCTCCAGCTCATCGACCCCAAGGTGGTGGTGACCCTCGGCAACTTCTCCACCAAGTTGCTGCTGCGCACCGAATCGGGTATCACCCGGCTGCGGGGGACGGCCTACGAATGGTGGGGGCGGTTCCTGGTGCCCACCTTCCATCCCGCCGCCGCCCTGCGTGGCAGCCAGCGGGTCTACGAGGAGATGCGCTACGACTTTGGTCTGGTGCAGAGCGTGCTCCAAGGTAGGCTCCGGACGAACGAGGCCGACCCCTCCGCGGAGGTCGAGATCGGCCCGTCCGTGCCCGATCCCGAGCAACTGGATCTGTTTGGATGAGCGAAGCGCAACCGTCTCTCCGGCGCCGGAGGCTGGACGCCGCAGTGACCCGAGGGGGGAGTGGATGATCGAGGTCGAAACCGACTCACCGGCCGGGACCCTGGCGCTGGGACGCCGCCTCGCCGCTCTGCTCGGACCCGGCGACGTCTTGCTGCTCTCGGGCCGGCTCGGGGTGGGGAAGACCCTGCTCGTGGCCGGGGTCGCCGAGGGTCTCGGCGTCGCCGAGACGGTGACGAGCCCCAGCTTCGTGCTGGTGCGTTCCTACGAGGGCCTGCTTCCCGTCGTGCACGCCGACGTGTACCGCCTCGGATCGACCGGTGAGTTCGATGATCTCGAGCTGCCGGATTCGGCCCGTTTGGGGGTGCTCCTCATCGAGTGGGGTGACGCCGTTGCCGCCGGGGTGCCGCCTGATCACCTCGTGATCCGCATCGAATCCACCGGCGAATCGAGCCGCCGCTTCACGTTCCTCCCGTCCGGGAGCTGGATGGACCGGCCGCTGGCGGAGCTGCTGGCATGAGGATCCTCGCGATCGAGACGGCGACCCCGGCCTCCTCGGTGGCCCTGGGGGACGACGCCACCGCGGTGGCGCTATCGCTCCAGCTCGACCGGCGAGGTCACGTCGGGTTCCTCATCCCGGCCATCGACTTCTGCTTCCACCGGGCCGGATGGTCGCCGGCCGACATCGACCTGGTGGCCGTCGACGTCGGCCCCGGCGGCTACACCGGGATCCGGGCCGGGATCAGCACTGCCCAGGGGGTCGCTGCCGCCATCGGCCTTCCGGTGGTCGCGGTGAGCTCACTCACCACGCTCGCCCTGCGGGCCGCTACGGCGCGGCGCCGCATCTGGCCCGTCGTCGACGTCCGCCGCGGCCAGGTCGCCACCGCTCCCTACCGGCCCGTGCCCGGCGGAGTGGTGCCCGACGGTCCGCCCGAGGTGGTGTCGCCGGATCGCTTCCGCGCCCTCATCGAGTCGGACCCGTTGGACACCCTGGTCGTCGGCGACTGGGAGGTGCTTACCGAAGGGGCGCTGCGTGGCCTGCACCGGGTTCGCAAGGGCCGGCCTCGCTACCCGACGGCGGAGATGATGCTCGAGGTGGCGGTGCTGCGGGCCAAGCACGGCGATTTTGCCCGTCCCGAGGAGATCCGGCCGCTCTACCTGCGGGAGCCGGACGCCGCCATCAACTGGTCGGACTTCCGGGAGGAGGGCGTGTGGCCGGGGGAGACGGCGTGATGGCCGAGGTCGCCTCCGTGTCCGCCGCTCCGGTGATCCGGCCCATGACCCGGCGCGACATCCCGGAGGTGGCCACACTGGAGCAGGCGGTGTACCCGCAGCCGTGGTCGGTGCGGGTGTTCTTCGACGAGCTGGCGCAGCCGAACCGCGCCTACTTCGTGGCCGAGGACGAGGGCGTCGTCGTCGGCTACGGAGGGCTCCTGCTCGTCGAGGACGATGCCCACATCACGACGCTGGCGGTGTCGCCGGAGGCGCGCCGGGACCGGCTCGGTACCCGGCTCATGCTCGCCCTGGTGGAGAGCGCCCTGGAGGCAGGCGTCCACCACCTCACCCTGGAGGTTCGCATGTCGAACGCCACCGCCCGCAAGCTCTACGAGCGGTTCGGGTTCTCCCCGGTGGGGCTGCGCAAGGACTACTACCGAGAAGAGGACGCGCTGGTGATGTGGGCGATCGACATCGACGCCGAGGAGTACACCTACCGGCTCGATGCCATCCGGCGGTCCCTGGGGGTGGCATCGTGAGCGGCCCCCTGATCCTCGGGATCGAAACGAGCTGCGATGAGACCGGGGTGGCGGTGCTGGAGGGGCTCGTGATGCGGTCCTCGGTGCTGTCCTCCCAGGTCGAGGCCCACGCCCGTTTCGGCGGGGTGGTGCCCGAGGTGGCGGCTCGGGCCCACGTCGAGGCGATCCGGCCGCTGGTGCACATGGCCCTCACCCAGGCGGGGGTCCACTCCGATCAGCTCGACGCGGTGGCCGCCACCCGCGGTCCGGGGCTGGCGGGTGCGCTGATGGTCGGCTTCTCCTTCGGCAAGGCGCTGGCGTGGAGCCTGCAACGTCCCTTCGTGGGCGTCGATCATATGGAGGGCCATCTCATGGCGCCGCTCCTCGACCATGCCGGATACGCCCCGCCGGCGATCGTGGTCCTCGCCTCGGGTGGCCACAGCCAGATCGTGCACGTCCGGGGCTGGGGCGACTACGTGCTGCTGGGGCAGACGATCGACGACGCCGCCGGTGAGGCCTTCGACAAGCTGGCTCGTTTCATGGGACTCGGCTACCCGGGAGGGCCGGCCATCGATCGCGCCTCCGCCGGCGGCGATCCGCAGGCGATCCCGTTCCCGCGGGCCCTGCCGGATCGCCCCTTCGACTTCTCGTTCTCGGGCCTCAAGACCTCGGTGGTGACTTTCCTGCAGAAGGCGAAGGCGGCGGGCACGGTGCCGCCCCTCCCCGACGTGGCTGCCTCGATCCAGGAAGCGATCGTCGACGTGCTCGTCGCCAAGGTGTTCAACGCGGTGGACGCCACCGGGGTGACGACGGTCTCCGGTGGGGGCGGGGTCCTTGCCAACCGCCGCCTCCGGGAGCGCCTCACCGCCGAGGCGGAACGGCGCGGCGTGCAGCTCTTCCTCCCGACGCCGGCGCTGTGCACCGACAACGGCGCCATGATCGCCGCCGCTGCCGGCTACCGGCTGGAGCGGGGCAGGATCACCCCGTGGGACGCCGAGGTGGATTCCGGGCTCAGGCTGGGCGGGTGAGACGCGGATACCGCCTCGGGGAACTGTTCGGCATCGAGATCCGTGCCGACCTCTCCCTGCTCGTGCTCGCCGTGCTGCTCACCTGGTCCCTCTACCTCGACCTTTCGATCCGGTTCGCCGGGACGCCGCGCGGGACGCTGCTGGTGGCGGCGGTCGCCGCCGGCATCGCCTTCGTGGCGAGCGTGCTCGTCCACGAGCTGAGCCATTCGCTGGTGGCCCTGCGACGCGGTTTGGAGGTGCGGCGGATCCGGCTCTTCATGTTCGGCGGCATGTCGGAGATCGGGAGCGAGGCGAAGACGCCGCGGGACGAGCTGGCGGTGACCCTCGCCGGACCTGCCGCCTCCCTGCTGGTGGGCCTGGTGTTCCTGCTGGCCGCCTGGGTGGTGCCGGGGCGGCTCGACCTGGTGGAGCGCCTCACGCTGCTCCTCGGCCTCGCCAACGTCGCCATCGCCGTTTTCAACCTGCTTCCCGGCTTCCCGCTCGACGGGGGACGGGTGGTGCGGGCCCTGGTGTGGCGGGCTGGCGGCGACCGGCGCCGGGCCACCGCGGCGGCGGCCACGTCCGGCCGGGTGCTCGGCTGGGTGATGATCGGTGGGGGCGCCGTCGTCTGGGTGTGGCTGCGGGACCTCGGGGCCGTGTGGCTGGCGGCGGTGGGGTGGTTCCTGCTGCAGGCGGCGTCGTTGACGAGACGCCGCCAGGAGCTGCTGGATCGCATCGTCGGGCTCCAGGTCCGCGACGTGATGCGGCCCGTCGCCATGGCGGTGTCCGGGGAGGAAAGCCTTGCCGACGTGCTGGCGTTGCACGGGTGGGGTGACCGGCTGCGGATGATGCCGGTGGTGGTCGACGGCCGGGTCCGGGGATTGTTGGGGACCCGGGAGGTGGCCCGGGTCGAGGCGCCGCAACGGGCGGGGCGGTCCGCCGCGGCGGTGATGACCCCGATTGGGCCCGATGACGTCTTCGAGGCCGGCATCCCGTTCGAGGATGCGCTGACCCGCCAATCGGGGCCCGCCGGGGTCATGGTGGTGGTCGAGCAGGGTCGGGTGGTCGGTCTCGTCACGGGGGAGGAGATGGCCGCCGCCCTCGGGGAGACACCGCCCGGCAGGTGACGGCCCGGGGTGGGCCGGGGCGGCTTGTGCGGTGCTGGCACTCTCCACATGTCTCTGCTAGCAGTTGTGCGCGGAGAGTGCTAGCCTCTGGCAGTCAAGGTAATTGACTGCTAAGCACCCGAGAGGAGGTAGAACGGATGAAGCTGAAGCCTCTGGGCGACCGCATCGTCGTGAAGCCCACCGATGAGGACGAGGTCCGGACCGCCAGCGGTCTTGTCATCCCCGATACCGCAAAGGAGAAGCCGCAGCAGGGCGAGGTCCTGGCGGTGGGTCCTGGTGAGTACAAGGACGGCGAGCGCATTCCGCTCGACGTGAAGGTAGGGGACACCGTCGTCTATTCGAAGTACGGCGGCACCGAGGTCAAGTACGACGGCGAGGACTACCTCATCCTGCCCGCCCGCGACGTCCTCGCAATCGTCGGCTAGGAGGAACCACACACATGGCTGCGAAGGAATTGAGATTCAATGAGGAGGCGCGGCGGAGCCTTCAGGCGGGCGTCGACAAGCTCGCCAACACCGTCAAGGTGACGCTCGGCCCCAAGGGCCGCAATGTCGTGCTCGAGAAGAAGTGGGGCGCTCCGACGATCACCAACGACGGTGTGACCATCGCCAAGGAGATCGAGCTCGACGACCCGTACGAGAACATGGGCGCCCAGCTCGCCAGAGAGGTGGCCGACAAGACCAACGATGTCGCCGGTGACGGCACCACCACTGCCACCGTGCTCGCCCAGGCGATGGTGACCGACGGGTTGCGACTCGTCGCCGCCGGCGCCAACCCGATGGAGATGAAGCTGGGCATCGAGGAGGCCGTGGCGAGTGTCGTCGAGGCCATCGCGGCGACCGCCATCCCTGTCGATTCCAGCTCACGGGACCAGATCGCCTACGTGGCTGCCAACTCGGCGGCCAGCAAGGAGATCGGCGACCGCATCGCCGAGGCGATGCAGAAGGTCGGCAACGAGGGTGTCATCACCGTCGAGGACAGCCAGACCTTCGGCGTGGAGCTGGAGTTCACCGAGGGGATGCAGTTCGACAAGGGCTACATCTCGCCGTACTTCATCACCGACGCAGATCGCCAGGAAGCCGTGGTCGAGGATCCTTACGTCCTGATCGCCAACCAGAAGATCACGGCGGTGCAGGATCTGCTCCCGGTGCTGGAGAAGGTCATGCAGACCGGCAAGCCGTTGCTGGTGCTCTCCGAGGACGTCGAGGGTGAGGCCCTGGCCACCCTGGTCGTCAACCGGATCCGTGGCACGTTCAGCTCGGTGGCCGTGAAGGCGCCCGGTTTCGGGGAGCGGCGCAAGGCCATGCTGCAGGACATCGCCATCCTCACCGGCGGCACCGTCATCTCCGAAGAGGTCGGCCTCAAGCTGGAGAACGTGACCACCGACATGCTGGGCCGGGCCCGCAAGATCGTCGTCACCAAGGACGACACCACGATCGTCGAGGGTGCAGGTTCGCACGCCGAGGTCGAGGCGCGAGTCCGCCAGATCCGTCAGGAGATCGAGAACTCCGACTCGGATTGGGATCGCGAGAAACTCCAGGAGCGGCTCGCCAAGC
Organism: uncultured Acidimicrobiaceae bacterium; assembly: GCA_964416425.1. Classification (GTDB taxonomy): domain Bacteria; phylum Actinomycetota; class Acidimicrobiia; order Spongiisociales; family UBA5794; genus CAYQEC01. The sequence goes on from CAYQEC010000029.1 coordinate 27,476, forward strand.
TCTCCGGCGGGGTTGCCGTCATCAAGGTCGGCGCAGCCACCGAGGTGGAGCTGAAGGAGAAGAAGCACCGCATCGAGGACGCCATCCAGGCGACCCGGGCCGCGGTGGAGGAGGGCATCGTCGCCGGTGGCGGCGTGGCGCTCCTCAGGGCTCAGGCGGCCATCAAGACCCGCGGTGGATCGGACGACATCAAGTCGGGCCGCGCCATCGTGGAGAAGGCCCTCGAGGCTCCGCTTCGCCAGATCGCGGTCAACGCCGGCCATGAGGGCGGTGTGGTCGTCGAGCACGTGCGCAGCGCCGAGGGCAACAACGGCTTCAATGCCGCCACCGGCGTGTACGAGGACCTGATGAAGGCCGGGATCATCGATCCCGCCAAGGTGACCCGGTCCACGCTCCAGAACGCGGCCTCGATCGCAGCCCTGCTCATCACCACCGAGGCGCTCGTCGCCGAGGAGAAGGAAGACGAGCCGGCGGGTGCCAACCACGGCCACGGCATGGAAGGCATGATGTAGCCGCTCGGCTGCCGACACGATTCGACGGGACCCCCGATCCGGGGGTTCCGCCGCGTGTGGGAGCCGAGTCTCACCCTCCCTGCCGGGCAGG
>CAYQEC010000030.1:0-9206 GCA_964416425.1 uncultured Acidimicrobiaceae bacterium
TCTTGCATGCCATGCAAGCGCTCTGCCGAACTGAGCTACAGCCCCGTGGACCGACGATTGTATCAGGCGTCGGCGGCAGCCGGTTCGAAGTCGAGAACCGGGGCGTCGGCCCACAACCTCTCCAGCTGGTAGTAGTCCCGGGTCTCCTGGTCGAACACGTGCACCACCACGTCGCCGTAGTCGAGCAGCACCCAGTGGCCGTGCTCCTTCCCCTCCCGGCGCAGCGGCTTACGGTCCAGGTCGCGGTGGAGCCGCTCCTCGACCTCGTCGACCAGGCTCTTGACGTGCCGCGTCGAGGTGCCGGTGGCGATGACGAAGACGTCGGTGACAACCACCTTCTCGGAGACGTCCAGCAACGCGATGTCCTGGCCCTTCTTCCCGCTGATCGCGGCCGCAGCTGCCTCGGCGGCTGCGATAGCGTCTCGATCTGCGCTGATGGTGCTCAACCCTCTCCGATGGGCAGGTCCTGGCCCACAATGATAGAGACGTCCACCACTCCCGACGGCGTTCGCAGCTCCAGCAGCAGGCTCCCCCTCCCCAGGACATCCAACACCCGCTCGGCATCGGCCTGGTGCTCACGACCCTGGGCGACCACGAGGCTCTCCTCGTAGTCGAACGAATCGGCGTTGTCGGTGTTGACGATCCGGAACCCGGCCCGGATCAGCGACTCGGCCACCGCCCGGGTGGTGAGGATCCGCCCGTTCCCGTTGAGGATCTCGACCCGGGGTCGGTCGCCCTCGGCGAGGAGGAGATGACCGAGGCGGGAGGCGACGAACCCGGAGGCCGCATCAGCGTCGACCTTGAACCCGTCCTCGACCCCGGCTGCCGACACCGCCACCACCGGCAACAGCGTCACCTGCACCTCACCGGCGGCGGTCCGGGCCAGGATCCCGGTGGCGGTGTCCGCCCCGGCGCCGGCATGAGCCGCCAGCCGGTCGGTCAACTCGGGATCGTGCTCCATGGCGCCCATCAGCGCCTCCCACACCGCGGCCTGCCGCTCCAGCCATTCGAATTCGCCCGACGTCCCCCGCGTCGTCAGGATCGTCTCCACGACTTCGGGCGACCGCGGCAACGTCCCCTCTGCCGCCACCCGTAGCGGCGGGCCGTCGGGCTCCTCGACGATGAGCGGGCTCGCCAGGGCGACGTCGAGATCCGACCCGATCGCCGCGGCCAGGTCACCGGGCCCCAGCGCCAGGATGCGATCGATCCGGACCCCCAGCACGTTCGACAGGGTGAGACGGGCCAGCTCCGGCCCCTCGAACACGGTGGCGTCGGCGAGGGGAAAGTCCCCGTAGCCGGGCAGGATGTCGTAGAGGGCGGCCGGTACCAGCACCAGGGTCGCCGGCTCGTCGCCGGCTCGGGAGAGGAGGGCGAAGGCGACCCCGCGCTGCTCCTCATCGGTGAGCACGATCAGCATCGACTCAGACCCGGCCAGGGTGCGCTGCTCCTCGATCCGCAACTGCGGGGTCGCCGCCGCCCGGTCCCGCAGCTCGTGGGTCCACTCGCTCCAGTGGTCCCGCAGCCACGGGGACGACACGATCCCCCCGACGACAAGGGCGATCAGGATGAGCCCGCCGCCCACGAGCCGGAGCCGTGCCGACAACGACGGCGTCGTTCCCGCGGTGGTCCGCCCCCGGTCAGTCCGGCCCATAGAGCGCATGCTCGTGGATATAGGCCCACACCGGATCCGGGACCAGGAACCGCAGGCTCCGCCCGACCCGGGCCCGGGCCCGCAGCATCGTGCCGCTGAGGTCGAGGCTGGGGGTATCGAGCCAGACGTGGTTCGCCGGGCGCAGCGTGTCGTCGACCGCCCCCCGATCCACCCCGGGCCGCGGCATCACCGCCACCGTCACCCGGGCCAGCACGTCCTCGAACCGGACCCAGGTGGGGATGCCCAGAGCGGCGTCGGCCCCCACCACCAGCACCAGCTCCTCGTCGGCCGGGATCCCCTCGAGGGTGTCGATCGTGTAGGTCCACCCGTCGCGGCTCACCTCACGATCATCGGCGCCGAAGTAGTCCACTCCCGCCACCGCCAACTCCGTCATGCGCCAGCGATGCTCGGCCGCCGAGACCCGGCGGCCCGCCTTCTGCCACGGCGCTCCAGCCGGGAGGAACGTGACCACGTCGAGATCGAGCTCGCGAAAGGCGGCCTCGCCGGCGAGAAGGTGAGCGAGATGGGGAGGGTCGAAGGTTCCACCGAGGATGCCGCGTCGCACGTCGGGCAGGATAGGCCGCACCCGCCGCCGTCGGCACCAGCCGCAACCCGCCCGAGAGCCCGCTCCGGCATCGCAGCCAACCCTCCGGATCCTGGTACACGCCGTCGACCCGAACCGAGAAGTGCAGTGCCGCCACGTCGTGATCGAGTCCGCTGCTGCCCAGCCGGGTGGAGCGTCCCACCCACTGCCCGGCCGCCACGTCGATCGACGCCAAGTACGAGTACGAAGTGCGGAGGCCGCCGCCGTGGTCGACCGTCACCGACGACATGCCGGCCACCGATCCGGCGAAGGTGACCTGGCCCGTCCAGGCGGGGAACACGGGTGTGCCGAGCGGCGCCTCGAGATCGATCCCCCAGTGGCCCCCGAAGCGGCCGACCGGGCCGAAGGCCCGGACGATCGCTCCCGGCACCGGCGGCTCCAGCTTCACGCACGGCACCGCGGGATGGATGGCACCGATCGTCAGCGCCACCAGCAGCGGTATGGCTCCCAACACCATCGTGTCCACCTCGGAGCCACCGGCCGCCCGGTCAGCGTACCGCGACGATGCCGCCAAAGGAACCGGTTCGGGGAAGACAGAGGAGCGGGGGCGGGTCGAGCCGCCGCCGGGGCGCTAGGAGGTGGCGCGGGCTGGCGTCATGCTCGGCCCGGCGAGGCTGGTCGCCATCTCGCGCAGCTCCTGGGGCCGGAACGGCTTGGCCAGATAGGCGTTGGCGCCCCGCTCGGACGCCTCCCGCCGCACTGCCTCGTGGACGTCTCCGGTGAGCATCATGACGACGACGTCCTCGGTGGCGGGATCAGACCGGATCGCGGTGAGAACCTCCCACCCGGACATGCCGGGAAGGCCAACGTCCAGGATCACCAGATCCGGCTGGCATTCCCCGACGGCGGCCAGCCCACTCGGCCCGTCGAAACGCATCTCGACATCGAACCCAGCCGGTCGCAGGCACACCTCGATCAGCCTCTGGATCACCTGTGAATCCTCGACTACCAGCACACGCTTGGTCACGCTGCGCGCTCCTCAATCCTGTCGATTCCCACTCCACCTAGCGAGGCAGGTGCCCGCGCCGTACCTTCGCAGCAGGTATCGACCCTTGGCGTGAGGAACTTGAGACGATCGACCGAACGCCCCCGTAGTCGGCGAGAATCGGCAGCTCAGCGACCGATGTCGGGGTTCTGCTGCACGGCGCGGCTCCGCACCGTGTACACGGAGTCTCCCGACAGCACGCCGCCCCTCCCGAAGAGGCGTCCGGCCTGCCAGTTGGAGAGTCCCAGCTCGGGCTTGTCGAGGGCGTACTGGCCGTCCACCCAACGGGTGAAGCCGTTGCCGACGAACGGGGCGTCGACCATGTCGAAGAAGCGGCGGTGCTCGGTGGCGTCCTCCGAGACGAGGCTGGCGGCGAACCGCGGACTCTGCTCGTTGAACAGGCGCACCGCGGTGTCCACGTCCGGCACGATCGCCAGCGTGACCTCCGGGCTCTCCTCCCACTCCCACTCGCGGCCGAGCTGGTCGCGGGCGATGACCTCGGTGCGGGCCTCCACGGTGGGGCCCTCCGCCCGGCTGATCTCGGACGCGGCGAACCACTCCGACGGGATCCGGCCCTCGTCGCCGGCGGCGACGCGCAGCTTCGAGACCGTACCGCGCCAGCGCCCGGCGCCGTCCAGCGCGTCGAGGAACGCCGGAACCAGGTCCTCGGCTCGCGACGCGACGATGCAGCACGTGTTGAGGGTGTTGCACACCTTGCGGTCGAGTGAGTGGATCACCGCGGCCCGGAAAGCTTCGGCCTCGGCCGATTCCGCCGCCACGATCCATGCCCCCCCGGTCCCGTGCAGGCTGACCGGGATCCCCGCCTGGCGGGCGACCGCTCCGAGCTGGGCGACGGCGGCACCCGACCCGCGCGCCACCGCCAGGGAGAGACGAGAATCGGAGAACATGGCCCAGCCGGCGGCCCGCGACGCCCGGTCCACCAGCGAGGCGGCCCCGAGCGGGAGACCGGCCTCCTCCAGGGCCGGGTCGAGGGCGTGCTCGACGATAGCCCGCGCCGTGCCGAGGGCGGCCGATCCGATGCGGAACACCACCGTGTTGCCGCCTCGCATCACCCCGGTGGCGTCGGCGAAGACGTTGGGACGACCCTCGAACACGAACCCGACCACCCCGAGTCCGGCCCGGATCTGTTCGAGGTGCCAGCCTTCGTGGCGAATGGTTTCGATGACCGCCCCACGCCCCGAGGGAGCACCCGCCCACAGCCACAACCCGTCGACCATGCCGGCCCGCATCCGTTCCGACAGGACGAGCCGGGTCGTGGTTGCGCCCCGGCTCTGCGCCTGCTCCACGTCGGCCCGGTTGGCGGCCGCGATCGGGGCGAACACGTCCTCGTCCTCGAGACGGCGGGCGAAGGCCTCGTAGAAGGCGGTGATCTGGTCGTCGCTCACGGTCGCCATCCGGGAGAAGGCCTCGGCGGCCGTCCCTACCGCCGCCTGCGCCACCGCCCAGTCGGCCGCCGGAACGTGGAGCAGGTCGCCGGTGGTCTGCACCACCACCAGCCGGTCCCCCTCCTCGAAGGAGGCCGCCAGCTCGTCCGACACCGTCGCCACCCGGTCCCCGCCGTAGGGGATCTGCATGCCTGCCATCAACTGGGTCAACTGATCACTCATGGACCGGAGGGTACCGCCCCGGCCCGGGCGGGGAAACCGGGTGGCGGTCCGCCTCCGGTGACCGGAACCCGAATCTCGGCCAGGGTGCACTCTCCCGTCGCTCGAGAGTCAAGTGGGGTTCCGTACACTCCGGGCCATGGAGCGCTACACCCACGGACACGACCCGATCGTGGTCGACGCCCACGCCCGGCGCACCGCCGAGGAGGCCGCCGCCTTCCTCCTCCCCCACTTGGAGCCCGGGATGCGCATCCTCGATCTGGGGTGCGGTCCGGGCACGATCACGGTCGGGTTGGCCCGCTACGTCGCCCCCGCCGAGGTGGTCGGCGTCGACCGGTCCGAGGAGGTTCTCACCCGGGCACGGTCCCATGCCGCCGAGCAGCACATGGACCGGGTGCGCTTCGTGACCGCTTCGGTCTACGACCTGCCCTTTGTGACCGACAGCTTCGACGTCGTCTACGCCCACCAGGTCCTGCAACACCTGGCGGAACCGGTGACCGCCCTGCTGGAGGCGCGGCGGGTCCTGCGCCCCGGCGGGTACCTGGCGGTGCGGGACGGCGACTTCGGCACCTTCACCCACCACCCGCACCAGCCGCTGCTCGATCGCTGGCTCACCGTCTACGCCGCGGTGGCCCGGTCCAACGGGGGCGAGCCGGAAGCGGGAAGGCGCCTCCTGGAGTGGGTGACGGCAGCCGGGTTCGAACACCCCCACGCCACCACGTCGTCGTGGCTCTTCGCCGATCCGGCATCCCGAGCGGAGTGGGCGGCGCTGTGGGCGGGGCGCATCGTGGTACCGCACTTCGCCGACCGCGCCGTCGAGCTGGGAGTCGCGACGCGGCACGAGCTGGAGCAGATCGGAGCCGCCTTCGCCTCCTGGGCCGCCGACCCGGTCGGGTGGTTCGCCCTCATCCACGGCGAGGTGCTCGCTCAGAAGGGTGGCGGCACCGCCTCCTCGACGATTGGTGGGAACCGGGGAAGGTCCTCCCGGGTCAGCGAGTAGAGGGCGGCGTCCCGCCCCTCCCCGTGGACCATCAGGCCGTGGTGGAGCACTCCCTCGAAGCGGGCGCCGACCCGCTCGGCGACCCGGCGGCTGGCGGCGTTGCCCACCGCGGCCACGATCCCGACCCGTATCAAGTCGAGGTCCTCGAAGGCGAAACGGGCCGCCAGGAACGTGGCCCGGGTGGCGACGCCGCGCCGGGTCCACGACGTCCGCACCCAGTAGCCGAGATTGGCGTTGCGATGACGGGGGTCGATCTTGTTGATGCCGCTCGACCCGAGCGCGGTGCCGGTGGCGACGTCTTCGATGAGGAAGGCATGGGCGCCGTTGTGCCACATCTCGGCCTGTGCCCCCACCCAGGTGGCGGTGTCGCGGTGCCGGTACTCCGGATGGCACCAGTCCTCCCACACGGAGATCTCGGCGACAGACTCCATCGTGGCCTCGTGGACGGCGTCGACGTCCTGCACCCGGTACTGGCGAATCCGGATCACGCCGTCGCAGAGGCTGGCACGCACGGTCACGGCAGCTCCCTCACGCCAACACGACCAGGTCGTCGCGGTGGATGACCTCCCCGCCGGCCACCGAGGTGTGTTGGCCGGCGGAGGATCGGATCTCGGCGGCGCTCATCCCGGTCAGTCCCTTGCCGAGCAGCGCTCCGTCCTCGCTCACCACCTCCACGGCCGCCGCGGTGGCGAACTCGCCGGTCACTTTGGCCACCCCCACCGCCAGCAACGACCCGCCACGCTCCCGCAGTGCGGTGGCGGCGCCGCCGTCGACGGTGATCACACCCTCGGCGGGAAGCCCGAACGCGATCCACAGCTTGCGGGCGGTGAGACGCGAGTCACGCGGGGCCACCCAGGTCCCGACCTCGTCGCCGGCCACCGCCCGGACTGTCGCGCCCGGATCGGCTGCATCGGCGATCACCGTCGGGATGCCGGACCACGCCGCCATACGAGCTGCCGCCACCTTGGTGGCGACCCCACCCGAACCGAGCGACCCCGCCCCGGATTTGCGCCACAGCTCGTCGAGCACCTCGTCGGTGTGGCGCACCGCCGAGAGCAATTCGGCGTTGTTCGACAGCCGGGGATCGTCCGAGTAGAGGCCGCCGGTGTCGGTGAGGATGATCAGCATCCCGGCCCCCACCAGGTGGGAGACGATCGCCGCCAGGCGGTCATTGTCGCCCAGCTTCAACTCGTCGACCACCACCGTATCGTTCTCGTTGACGACCGGCACCACGCCGAGTGCCAGCATGCGCTCCAAGGCGACCCGGGCGTGCAGGTACTGGCTGCGGTGGGCGAGCACGTCGCGGGTCAGCAGCACCTGGCCGACGACCCGGCCCCGCTTCCCGAACTCGGACGAGTAGCGCTCCATGAGACGCCCCTGGCCCACCGCCGCCGCCACCTGGAGGCCGGGGAGGTCCCGCGGCCGCTCGTCGATGCCCAGCGCCGGGATACCGGCGGCCACCGCTCCCGAGCTCACCAGCACGGCAGGATGGTCCCCCGACCACAGCGCCTCCACCTGATCAACGACCCGCGCCAGGGAGGCGGCGTCGATCCCGCCCTCCGGTCGGGCCAACGAGGACGAGCCGACCTTGACGACCACCGGGCGGCCGGCCGCCACCTCGTGCCTCATGACGGTTCCTCCGGATCGAAGGTGAACACCAGATCGCCGATGCGGACGTCGTCGCCCGGTTCGGCGCCCGCCTCCCGCAGCGCCGCGTCCACCCCGAGCCGGGTGAGCCGGGCCGCGGCAAAGTCCGCCGCCTCGGGCACGGTGAGGTCGTCGAGGTTGACGGCGCGCTCCGCCGCGATCCCCGTCACCACCCAGCCGTCGCCTTCCCTCAGCACGGAGAAGCCCCCGGGGAGGGGACGGTGCAGCACGAACCCCTCCCGCTCGGGAGCGGCGGCATCGACCTGTTCGACCAGGTCGGCGACGGCGTGCATCAGCGACTCGACTCCCTCTCCCGTCACGGCGGACGTCAGATGAAGCTCGATACCACGTCTGGCGGCCCACGATAGATACGGCGCGACGTCGCCAACCGCATCGACCTTGCTCAGCGCCACCAGCCGGGGCCGCGACGCCAGCTCCACCAGATGCCGTTCCAGCTCGCCGAGCAGCACCTCGAGCTGCCGCTCCGGTGGGTCCTCCTGCAACGGGGTCGGGTCCAGCAGCAACACCAGGGCACGGGCCCGCTCGACATGACGCAGGAACTCGTGACCCAGTCCCTTGCCCTCCGCCGCCCCCTCGATCAGCCCGGGCACGTCGGCCAGCACCAACTCCCGGTCCCCCACACCGACGACGCCCAGGTTGGGGACGAGCGTCGTGAACGGGTAGTCGGCGATTTTGGGTTTCGCCGACGACACCCGGGAGATCAGGGTGCTCTTGCCGGCGTTCGGGTAGCCGATCAGGGCGGCGTCGGCCATCAGCTTCAGCTCGAGGGTGACCCCGACCTCCTCCCCGAACTCGCCCTGTTCGGCGAAGCTGGGTACCCGGCGCCGCCGCGAGACCAGGGCGGCGTTGCCGCGCCCGCCGCGGCCACCGCGGGCAACCACGAGACTCTGGCCCGGCTCGACCAGATCGCCGAGCATGGTCCCGTCATCGGCCCGCACCTGGGTGCCGAGCGGGACCGGCAGCACGAGATCGTCACCGGCGCGACCGTGCCGCAGATCTCCCTCACCGTGGGTGCCGTCACCGGCCGACCAGTGCGGATGGTTGGCGTACCGCAGCAAGGTCGGCACGTCCGGCGAGGCGGCCACCACCACGGCGCCTCCGACCCCTCCGTTGCCACCGGTGGGCTTGCCGCGGGGTCGTCCCCGCTGGCGGCGGAAACCGGCGACACCGGCTCCGCCGCTGCCGGCCTTGGCGTGGATGCGAACGCGGTCGACGAACATGGTTCCCCGCTCGGATGGAGACTTGGATCGCGGTGCGCCCGGGAACGGGTGCCCGGGCCGGACGTCAGTCGTCGACGTCGACGCTGACGAGGCGGCGTCCCCGGCGCGTTCCGTAGCGCACGGTGCCGGTGGCCTTGGCGAAGAGGGTGTCGTCGCTGCCGCGGCCCACGTTGGTGCCCGGGTGGATGCGGGTGCCGCGTTGCCGAACGAGGATTGCTCCCGATGCGACCGTCTGGCCGTCGAAGACCTTGGGGCCGAGTCGCTGCGCTGCCGAATCACGACCGTTCTTGGTCGAGCCGCCTGACTTTGTCTTGGACATGGCTACGCCTCCTGGTCTTCGGCCGCGGGCTTGGCGGCCTTCTTTGCAGCAGCCGGCTTCTTCGCCGCGGTGGCCTTCTTGGCCGCAGCCGGCTTCTTCGCCGCGGTGGCCTTCTTGGCCGCAGCCGGCTTCTT
>CAYQEC010000030.1:9306-26420 GCA_964416425.1 uncultured Acidimicrobiaceae bacterium
AGCCGGCTTCTTGGCCGGAGCCGGCTTCTTGGCCGGAGCCGGCTTCTTGGCCGCGGTGGCCTTCTTGGCCGCAGCCGGCTTCTTGGCCGCGGTGGCCTTCTTGACTGTGGCGGCATCCTCTGCGGGTGCGTCCTCCGCAGGGGCTTCCTCGGCTGCCTTCCCCTTGGCGGCGCCGCCGGTCGTGATCTTCGTCACCTGGAGCGTCGTATAGGTCTGGCGGTGACCTTGGCGGCGCCGGTACCCGGATTTCGACTTGTACTTGAAGACGTCCACCTTCTCCCCGCGGTGCTCCCCCACCACCTCGGCGGTGACGACCGCCTTGGCGAGGTCGCCGCGGTCGGAGACGACGGTGCCGTCGTCCTCGACCAGGAGCAGCGGCGTGAAGGTGACGGCGCCGGACGTCTTGAGGCGCTCGACGTCGATGACGTCACCTTCCTGGACCTTGGTCTGCTTTCCGCCGGCGCGGATGATCGCGTACATCTGTCCTCCGGGATCCCCGGGAATGTTCGTGGTGCCCGCGGCGCGGCCAAACGGTGGCGGTCGCTCGCGGGCCGGCGGAATGATAGCCGCCCAGCGGCACAGTGCCATCCGGCGGGGACGGCTCCGCTCAGGAAGCCGGGGTGCCGGGCAGCGGGGCCCCGGAGGTGGCGGCGTCCTCGAAGAGCAGCACGCCGCGGCCGCCACAGTGCGGGCAGACCTCCGAGAACGACTCGAGCAGGCCGGCCGAGACGTTCTTGCGAGTCATCTCCACCAGGCCCAGGTTGGAGACGTCGAACACCTGGGTGCGCATCTTGTCCTTGACGAGGTGCTCCCGGAGACGCTGTAGGACCGCGTCCTGGTTGCGGATGATCTCCATGTCGATGAAGTCGATGACGATGATGCCGCCGATGTCGCGCAGCCGGAGCTGGCGGGCGATCTCCTCGGCGGCTTCGAGGTTGTTCTGCAGCACCGTCTCCTCGAGATTGGAGCGGCCGACGAACCGGCCGGTGTTGACGTCGATGACCGTCAGCGCCTCGGTGCGGTCGATCACGATGTGGCCGCCCGAGGGGAGCCACACCTTGCGGTCGAGCGCCTTGCGGAGCTGGTCCTCCACGTGGAAACGCTCGAAGATCGTCAACTCGTCCTCGTACAGCTTCACCTTCTCCAAGAGATCCGCTTCGGTGCCCTCCAGGTAGCCGAGCACCCGCTCGTAGGTGGCCTGGTCGTCGACGAGGAGACGGCGGAATTCGCGGGTGAAGTGCTCCCGGATCACGCGGAGCACCAGGGGAGGCTCTTCGTAGAGGAGGCGGGGCGCCGAGCCGTCCCGCTTTGCCTGGATCTGCTCCCAGATGCCGACGAGGCGGTCGATGTCGATCTGGATGTCCTCCCGGGAGGCGCCCTCGGCGGCGGTGCGCACGATCACTCCTACGCCCTTGGGTCGCACCTCCGCCACGATCGCCCGCAGCCGGCGCCGCTCCTCGTCGGAGAGCCGGCGGGAGATCCCTCGTACCTCGGCGTCGGGCGCCAGCACGAGATAGCGCCCGGCGAGGCTGATCTGGTTGGTCAGGCGGGCGCCTTTGTGACCCATCGGGTCCTTCACGACCTGGACGAGGACGGTGTCTCCCGGTTTCAGCACCATCTCGATGCGGCGGGGACGACCCTCCATCTCGAGGTCGTCGTAGTTGACGTCGCCGGCGTAGAGCACGCCGTTCTTTCCCTCACCGAAGTCGACGAAGGCGGCTTCCATGCCGGGGAGCACGTTGCGGACCTTGCCGAGGTAGACGTTGCCCACCATCGACCGCTTGTCGGACCGCGCCACGTAGTGCTCGACGAGCACCGGGCCCTCCAGCACGACGATCTGGGTCTGGTGCGGGCTGGAGCGCACCAGCATCTGTTTGCGGGCGGTGTCGGGTGGCGCCACCACCTCGACATGGGGGCGGGCCGATCGGCGATCGCGCGGCGCGGCGCTGCGCTGGCCGTTGCCCTCACCGCCCCGTCCTCGCCGCTGCGACTGGGAACGATCGGTCCGCTTCCGGGTGGCGGAAGCAGCCTCAGACCGGCGGGACGAACTCCCGCCGGAGCGCCGCTCCCCCCTGCCGCGGCGAGCCGAGGGTTCCGGCTCCTGACCCTGGACGACCGCGCCGCGCTTGACGACGCGGGCGGTCTTCTTGCGAAACAAACCCATGGGAAGACTCCTTGGAATGCCCGATCGGGCGAATGGACGGTGCGGCTGGGCCGCGGGGTGGGTACGGCGTGCCGCCGAGGTGTCGCGCCACCGGCATGATCGATTCGATCGTGGTGGCGGCCCGCCGAGGTGACCGCGGAAGCACCGATTGGGCGTGGAGAGTAAAAAGGCCCGGCATCCGTGTCCTTGGTCGTAAATATGCGGCCGTCGCGATGCGGCCGGGTGCAGCGTAGCACGCAGTTTCGCGGCATCGGGCCGCTTCCGGAACCACGGGCCGCCCGTCATCGGCGTCACCGCCGCCCGGCACGGGACGGCCCGCTGCTACCCTCATCAGCCATGCAGCGCCGCGCCGACCAAGGGTGGATCGAGGTCATCAGCGGCCCGATGTTCTCCGGCAAGAGCGAAGAGCTGATCCGCCGGATCACCCGCTACCACCTCGCCCGCATCCCCACCCAGACGTTCAAACCGGCGCTCGACACCCGCTACTCGGTGGGCGAGGTCGTGTCCCACAGCCGGCTCTCCACCGCCGCCGAGCCGGTTCCGGACTCCGCCCAGCTCCTCGCCGCAGTCGCCGACCGCACCGTCGTCGTCGGCATCGACGAGGGCCAGTTCTTCGACATGGGCCTGGTCGAGGTGGCGGCCCTGCTGGCAGGGGCCGGCAAGCAGGTCATCGTCGCCGGGCTCGACCTCGACTACCTGGGCCGGCCCTTCGAGCCGATCCCGTCGCTGATGCTGCGCGCCGAGTACGTCACCAAGAGCCTGGCGGTGTGCCACCGCTGCGGCGGGCCGGGCCTGTTCACCCAGCGGGTCGTCGAATCCGACGAGCTGGTGGTACTCGGTGCCCACGACTCCTACGAGGCCCGCTGCCGCCGCTGCTACGACCCCTACGAGGTGGTCCAGCCCTCGCTCGGCATCGCCCCGGCCTGACCGCGGGCGCTGGCCGCTCCCGGGGTCCTCACCGACCGAGCTGGTGCTCGGCCGGCACCGGGGATCGTCGCATCCACACCGAATGGGCGAGTCCGAGGGCGAGGCTCATCGAGATGAAGGCGGTGCCGCCGGCACTCAGGAACGGGAGCGGCAGGCCGGTCACCGGCATCCACCGCATCGTCATGGCCACGTTGACGAAGATGTGGAACACCAGCATCCCCGCCACGCCCACCGCCACCAGCTGCGAGAACCGGTCCCGGCCGTTGGCGGCGGCGACCAGCAACCGCCACACCATCACGGCGAACAGGCCGAGCACGATCGTCGCCCCGATGAAGCCGAGCTGCTCCCCGACCGCGGTGAAGATGAAGTCGGTCGCCTGCTGCGGCACGAACGACAGGTTGGTCTGGGTCCCACCGCCCAGGCCCTTGCCGAGGAAGCCGCCGGAACCGATGGCGATCTCGCTCTGCACCTGGTTGTAGAGGGCGGTCTGGGTGAGGTGAGCGGCGGGGTCCAGGAAGGCGGTGAGGCGCTGCAACTGGAAGTCCTCGATCCAACCGGCCTGGAACAGGCCGACGGTGCCGACGGTGGCGCTCAGCACCAGGAATGCGAGCTGGCGCCAGGTCGTCCCGCCCACGAAGAGCATCACGACCGCGATGAAACCGAAGACGAGCATGGTGCCGAGGTCGGGCTGTCGGAAGATGAGGGCTGCCGGGATGCCGACGAGGGCGACGGCGCGGGCGATGTGGTCCCAGCGCAAGGATCGGTCGACGGCGGAGGCGAGCAGCGCCGCCAACGCCAAGATCACCGCCACCTTGGCGAACTCGGACGGCTGGAACGTGAACGGTCCGATCTCGATCCAGCGGTGCGTGAAGGCCCGTTCCGGGGCGAAGAGCACGATGACGAGCGTGGCGAGGCTGAGGAGATAGGCCGCCGGCGCCAGCAGGTGCAGGGTGCGGTGGTCGATGAGGGAGGCGGCGATGAACACGACGATGCCGATCACCACGAAGATCACCTGGTCCCGCATGATGCTGGCCGGGTCCTCACCGAGGGCCTCGAGCCGGGGGGCCGAGGCGGTGTAGACCATGACGATGCCAAGGCCGGACAGCGCCAGGTACGGCAGGATGAGGAGGAGGTCGGGGCGCAGGGCCCGCTCCCGCTGCAGCAGCAGGACCGGCTCGCCGCTCGAGACCGCCAGCGCCATCAGTCCGCCTCCACGCCGAGGAGGATGTCGGTGACCGGAACCCCCACCAGGTGCTGCAGGATCGGCTTGGCGGTGGGGGCGGCGATGCCACCGCCGCTGCCACCCCGCTCGATGATGACGACGACGACGTGCTCGGGATTATTGATGGGGGTCACCCCGACGAAGAGGGCTGTCGTCACCGTGTCCTGGATCACGTTGCCGTCCTCGTCGGTCTGACGATCGATCACCTCGGCCGTCCCGGTCTTGCCACCGACCTGATCGAGTCCGTCCCCGAAGTCGCTGAAAGCCGAGTGGGCGGTGCCCCGCGGGTTGTTGACCACCGACTGCAGATCGCGCCGCAGCGCCTTGACCGTGTCGGCCGAAAGTTCGCTGACCTGGCGGATCACCGTCGGCTCGTTCTCGAAGACGATCTCGCCGTCCTGGTTGACGGCCCGGTCGAGCACCCGCGGCTGCCACACCGTCCCCCCGTTGACCATGGCGGCGTAGGCGGTCGCCAGCTGGATCGGGGTGACCACCACCGAGCCCTGGCCGACGGCGGCCTGCAGCAGGTCACCACCTAGCCAGGGGCTGGCGAGGTCGAGCCGGAACTGGGCGAGACGGTTGGGCTCCTCGACCTTCCACCGCTCGAACAGCGCCCGGTCCGGGATGATGCCGCTCTTCTCGAACGGGAGATCGATGTTCGTCTTCTCGTCGAACCCGAAGCGGCGCGCCCAATCCTGGAGCAGCGACTCGTTGGCCGTGTTCTTGTACTGCTGCCACAGGTTGTAGGCCACGTCCCAGAAGTAGACGTTGCAGGAACGCATCAGAGCTTCGTGGATCGTCTGCATGCCGTCGTCGGCCCGGGTCCAGTTCTCCCATACCCGCTGGCTCGGATCGGTGAACGGCTTGCGGAGCTGTCCCGAGCATAGGATCGGATCCTCGACCGACGACGCTTCCTCCGGCGGGATGCCCTCCTCCATCGCAGTGACATAGGTGACGACCTTGAACGTCGAAGCCGGGGCGTACTCGCCCTGGATGGCGAAGTTGTTGAACAGGGCGAGCGAGTTGAGGCGTTGCAGCTCGTCCTCGGTGATCCCGTCCACGAAGATGTTCGGGTCGTAGGTGGGGACCGACGCCATCGCTTCGACCGCCCCGTTCCTGGCGTTGAGCACCACCCCGACGGCGCGGACCGGGCATCCCTTGTCCTCGTCGGACGGGACGCACTCCGGGTCGTACTCGCTCCGTGCCAGCTCGAGCCCGTCCGCCAGCGCCTTCTCGACGACCCGCTGCAGGTCGAGGTCGATGTTGAGCGTCAGCGAGGCGCCCGCCTTGGGAAAGTCCTCGTTGAGCACCCGGAGCACGGTCTGGTGGGCGTTGACCTGGTACTTGATCGTGCCCTGAACGCCGCGGAGCAGGTCGTCGTAGGCCTTCTCGATCCCCGCCTTGCCGAGGAGCTCGGTACGGGACTTGCCGGCGTCGATGTCGCCCTGGTCGGGGAGCCCGATGTACCCGAGAATGTCGGAGGCCAGCTCCCCCTCCGGGTAGATGCGGACCGGCTGCGGCACCACCGAGACCCCGGGGAACAGCTCCTTGCGCTCGGCGACGAACTGCATCGCCTCCTCGGTGAGGTCGGTGACGACGGTGCGGCGGTCGCCCCGGGCTCGGGCATCCTCGACGATCTCGCGGACCTCGGCCGTGGTGAGCGGGCTGAACGCCGCCAGCTGCTGGATCAGATCCTCCTGGGTCGCTTCGGTGACGAGCGCCCCGTCCACGACGGCGGCGAGCGAGGGGCGGGTCCCTGCCAGCAGCTCGCCGTCGCGGTCTCGTATCTCGCCTCGGGGAGCCGGGGTGTGGGCGATCTTCACCTGGTTGTTGCTGGCCTGGGCCTCGTAGTCCGTGGCCGCCGCCACCTGGATCTGCCACAGACGCAGCGTGAGCGCCCCGAACATGGCCAGGAAGACCAAGCCGAGCACGCTGAGTCGCCAGCTCGTGCTCACAGTGCCCACCCGCGACGTCGGTCACCGAGGAGCCGGGTGACGAGGGGGAGCACCAGAGCGGCCAGAACCACGTTGTACGCCGCCGGGAGCAACATGTGCTTGACCACCACGGGGTTGCTGATAATGCGCTGCCCAAACAGGGTACCTGCAACCGCGAACAACGATTGGCCGAGCACGGTGAGCAGGAACACACCCACCGCGATCACCAGCGGCCCGTCGTCGGCCCGATCCCGGGCCCGCCAGGCCAGGTAGGCGATCACGGTGTAGGTCATCGCCCACAGGCCGAGCGCCGACCCGCCGAGCAGGTCGAGCAGCAGACCGGCGGTGAACCCGATGAGTAGTGCCGGATCGGCGGGGAGGTAGCGGGCGCAGCCGATGACGACGAGGAGCACGAGCGCCGGCGAAGCGCCGAATGGCTGGATGCGTCCCGCCCCGAACACGGACGTCTGGATCGCCACCGTACTCACCACCAAGGCGATCGCCAGCCCGATCGCGCGCCGCCTCACGGATTGAAGCCCGGGAGGCCCGGAGCGCTCCCGATCGGCACCTCGTCCGCGGCACCGGCGTCGAGTGGCGACCAGCCGACGATCACCTTGACATAGTCGAGCCGTGACACTTCCACCAGCGGCTCGACCGTCGTGATGAGGGCGAAACCCGCCTCGTTGGTGGCCGTCTTCTTGACGATGCCGACCGGGATCCCGGGCGGGAACCGGCTCCCCGACGTCACCAGGAGGTCACCCTCCTCGACCGGATCCTGCGCCTGGAACATCTTCAGGCTCAGCTCGGTCGTCTGGCCCTCGACGATGCCGGTCTCGTTGGTGGAGGTGTCGCGCACCCCGACCCCGAAACTGGGATCGGTGAGGAGGAGCACCCGGGCCGAGCCCTCGAACGCGAAGTCGATGCGTCCCACCAGCCCGCGGTCGTCGAAGACCGCGTCCCCGACCGAGATCCCGTCGCTCGTCCCCTTCTCGATCCAGCGGATCTGGTCGAAGTCGCTCGATCCGGGGGAGGCGATGCGGGCGGACACCGCCGCGAGCTCTCCCGGGGTGGCAAGATCGTTGAGGGCCTCCAGGTCGGCGACCTTGGTCTCCAGCACGGCCCGATCCCGGATCTGGGCGCTGAGCTCCGCCACCTGGGCCCGGAGCCGCTCGTTCTCGTCGCGCAACCCGGCGATGTTGGAGATCCCGTCGATGAAGGCGACCACCGGCCTGGTCGCCGCCGACATCGCCCGCTGCAGCGGGGAGAACAGGGTCTGCGCCCCTTCCCGCATCGTGGTACCGATGCCGGAGCCTTCCGCCCGGACGTCGAAGGTGGCGAGGAGGAACGAGATGACGAGCAGCGTGATGAGAAGAAAGGTGGATCGATCGAATCTGCGGAACGAATACATCAGCCTTCCCGGCTGCTCGTTACCCGATCAGTGGCGACCACTCGACGAGAGCACGACGTGGAGCACGTCGAACTCCTCGAGACACGCTCCCGATCCCAGCACCACGGACTGCAGCGGGTGCTCGGCGGTGATGATCGGCATCCCCGTCTCGTTCGCCACCCGGAGATCGAGGCCTCGCAGCAGGGCGCCCCCGCCGGTGAGGACGATGCCGCGTTCCATGATGTCCGCAGCCAGCTCGGGCGGAGTCTTGTCGAGAGTGAACTTGATGGCGTCGACGATCTGGGCGACCGGCTCCTCGATCGCCTCCCGCATCTCGGCGCTGGACAGCACTACGGTCTTGGGGAGTCCGGTGACGAGATCGCGACCCCGCACCTCGGCGGCGGGCTCGTCGGCGTACGGCCAGGCCGAGCCGATCGCCATCTTCACCTGCTCGGCGGTGCGTTCGCCGAGCATGAGGTTGTACTCCTTCTTAACCCAGTTGATGATCGCCTCGTCGAGCTCGTCGCCACCGATCCGGGTGCTCTTGGAGACGACGATGCCGCCGAGGGAGATCACGGCCACCTCGGTGGTGCCGCCGCCCATGTCGACGACCATGGAACCGGACGGCTCGTGGACGGGAAGGCCCACACCGATGGCGGCCGCCATCGGCTCCTCAATGGTGTAGGCACGGCGGGCCCCGGCGTGGTAGGCGGCTTCCTCGACGGCGCGGCGCTCCACCGCGGTGATCCCCGAGGGAACGCAGATCACGATGCGGGGACGGGCGGCGAAGCGGCGATTGTGAACCTTGTTGATGAAGTAGCGCAGCATCTTCTCGGTGATCTCGAAATCGGCGATGACGCCACTGCGGAGCGGGCGGATCGCCTGGATGTAGGACGGGGTCCGTCCGATCATCCGCTTCGCCTCCATGCCGACCTCGAGCGGGCGATTGTCCCTCGTGTTGACCGCCACCACCGACGGCTCGTTGAGAACGATCCCCATGCCGCGTACGAAGACGAGGAAGTTGGACGTCCCGAGATCGATCGCCATGTCCCGCCCGGCAAGCGAGAAGAGATTGTTCAGCATGCTTTGCCTACGCTCGGAGGAGTAACTGCAGTCTAGGAGGCTACCGGAGAACGTCCATCAATGCCCCATCGGACACCGCGGGGACCGATTCCGGGCCAGATCGCCGTCCCTCAGGGGAAGAAGAGACCCAGCTCCCGGGTGGCGCTGGCAGCCGAGTCGGAGCCGTGCACGATGTTGTTGGTGATGACGAGGCCCAAGTCGCCCCGGATCGTCCCGGGGGGTGCCTCCACCGGGTTGGTGGGCCCCATCAGCGTCCGTGCCACCGTGATCGCCGATTCACCCGACCACTCCATCGCCACCACCGATCCGCTGGTGATGAAGCTCACCAGCTCGCCGAAGAAGGGCTTGCCCTCGTGCTCGGCGTAGTGGCGCTTCGCCAGGTCCTCGTCGATCGACAGCAGCCGCATCTTCTCCAGCGTGAGGCCCTTGGCTTCGAATCGGGAGATCACCTCTCCGACGAGTCCCCGGGCCACACCGTCGGGCTTGACCATCACGAACGTGTGCTCGGTTGCCATTCAATCCTCCGCCGGTGGGTATGGACGCCGGGATGGTAGCGGTGCGGGCGGCCCACCCGCCCCGGAGTCACTCCGACTCGAGGAACCAGTGCGGGTCTGCCTCGAATCTGTGGTGGGCCGGCGAGGTGGTCCGGCTCCGGGCCAGGCCGAGGGCGATCCGCGCTTCCCCGGCAACGTAGAGCGATCCGGCCACGACGACCGCCCCGCTTGCCCCGGCCAGCTCGGTCGCCCGGTCGAGGGCGGCGGCCACGGTGGACTGCACCTCGATCGTGACGTGCTTGGGCACGATGTCGGCGAGCACCGCGGCGACCTGGGCGGCGGGAATCGCGCTCGGATCGTCCGCGGCGGTCACGACCAGATGGTCGACGAATCCGACCACGGGCTCCAGCAACGCCGCCGGATCCCGTCCCTGGCGCATCCCGAACACCATGACCCAGTCGTACCCGGGAAGCTCGTCCTGCAGCGTCTGCGCCAGTCCGGCGAACCCCTCTTCGTTGTGAGCGCCGTCGACGAGGGTGAGGGGATGGTCCCGCGCGATCTCTTGGCGCCCGGGAGATGTCACCGCGGCGGTGGCCTCCCGGACCGCGTCGGGATCGAGGCCACGCCCGAAGAACGCCTCGGCGGCGGCCACGGCGGTGGCGAGGTGGTCGACCTGGTGGCGTCCGAGCAGGTGCAGCTCGAGGTCCTCGTAGCGGTCGTGGATGCCGTCCACGGTGCAGCGCCATCCGCCGGGGACGGCCGTGACGTCTTCGACCTGGAAATCGACGCCGGTCTGGAACCAGCGGGCATCCTGGCGCCGGACCGCTTCCTCGGCCACCGCCTCGACCTCGGGGCGGAGAATCCCGGTGACGAGGGTTCCTCGCTGCTTGAGGATGGCCGCCTTCTCGGCGCCGATCTCGACCAAGGTCTCCCCGAGGTAGGAGACGTGGTCGCGGGCCACGCCGGTCACGACCGAGACGGCGGCCCCGACCACGTTGGTGGCGTCGAGCCGGCCCCCGAGTCCCACCTCGACGACGGCCACGTCGACCGCCTCGTTGGCGAAGGCTTCGAAGGCGACGGCGGCCGTCAGCTCGAAGTAGGTGACCCCATGCTCGCGATGCTTCTCGTAGAGGTCCACGAACGGGGCGACATCGGCCACTGCCGCGGCGAACCGGTCGCGGGACATCGTCGCCCCCCGGAGCCCGAACCGCTCCTCGACGTGGTGGAGGTGGGGCGAGATGAAGGTGCCCACCGCCAGGCCGTGCGCCCCGAGCAGGTCGCCGATCATGCGCACCGCCGTCGTCTTGCCGTTGGTGCCGGCCACGTGGATCACCGGGTAGCGGCGATGGGGGTCACCCATGAGCGCCAGCAGCCCGGTGATGCTCTCCAGGCCGGGGCGGATACCGTGGCCGCGGTGTGCTTCCAGGTAGGCGACGGCCGTCTCGTAGCTCACGGGTTCGGGGGGCGCGGTGTCCAGGGCGGCTATCCGAGTTCTGCGAGTTGGGTGCGGAGCCGTTCCAGTTTCGCCTGGAACTCGGCCAACTTGCGCTCTTCCTTGGCCACGACCTCGGCAGGGGCCTTGTCGCGGAAGCCGGCGCTGTCGAGCTTGCGGCGGGAACGCTCGTCGAGCTGGTCCAGTTCGGCGATGGCCTTCTGGAGACGGGGACGCTCGGCGTCGACGTCCACCAGGCCGGCGAGCGGCACCAACGCTTGCACACCGCCCGCCGTGAGCCGGGTGTGGCCGGACAGGTCGGCCGGGGGGCCCTGGTAGCTCGCCTCCACCCGGGCGAGGGTAGCGAGCTGGCGGCGCCACCACTCCTCGGCGATGCCGCCGGGGTCGTCGACGAGGAGCGGGACGGACCGGCGCGGATCGAGCTGGTGCTCGGAGCGGAAGCGGCGCACCCCGACGACGAGCTGCTGCAGCTCGTCGATGCCCGCCGGGCGCCGCGACGGCGGCGGGGCGGGCCAGCTCGCGGTGACCAGCAGCGACCCGTCACCGAGCTCCTTCCACAGCTCCTCGGTGAGGAACGGCATGATCGGGTGGAGGTACTTGAGGAGGTCGCGCACCACCACCCCGAGGGTCCGGGTGGTGGCCGGGGCGCGGTCTCCGTCGCGGAGGTTCGACTTGGCCATCTCGAGGTACCAGTCGAAGACCTCGGCCCAGGCGAAGTTGTAGAGCATCCCGACCGCGTCCGAGAAGCGGTACTCGTCGAGCATGGCGTCGTAGGCGGCGCCGACCTCGTGGAGGCGCTCCAGTACCCAGGCGTCCTCCGGGCCGGGCTGCTCCGGGTACCCGCCCTGCTCGGGTACCCCCGTCACGCCCCCGTGCTCGACGGCGAAGCGGACCGCGTTCCACACCTTGTTGCCGAAGCGGCGCGCCGCGTCGATCCACTCCTCGTTGAGGGGGATGTCGTGGCCGGGGGCGGCGGACTGCACCAACGTGAGCCGGACGGAGTCCGCCCCGTAGCGGGCCACCAGCTCGAGCGGGTCGAGGGCGTTCCCGGCCGATTTCGACATCTTGCGGCCTTCCATGTCGCGCACCAGGCCGTGGATGACCACGTCGGTGAAGGGCTTCTCCCCCATGAAGTGCAGGCCCATCATCATCATGCGGGCGACCCAGAAGTAGATGATGTCGAACCCGGTCACGAGCACGCTGGTCGGGTAGAAACGGGCCAGATCCTCGGTGCGATCCGGCCATCCGAGCGTCGAGAACGGCCACAGCGCCGACGAGAACCAGGTGTCGAGCACATCTTCCTCGGGTCGGAGGGTGCCGCCGCCGCAGGCGGGACAGCGCTCCGGGTCGTCCCGCGCCACCACGATCTCGTCGCAGTCCTCGCAGAACCAGGCGGGGATGCGATGCCCCCACCACAGCTGGCGGCTGATGCACCAGTCCCGCAGGTTCTCCATCCAGTGGTGGTAGCTCTTGGCCCAGCGGTCCGGCACGAACCGGGTCTCTCCCGCCTCGACCGCCTCGATCGCCGGGCCCACCAGCGGCGCCACCTGGACGAACCACTGGGTCGACAGCATCGGCTCGACCACGGTGCCGCACCGGGAGCAGTGGCCCACCGAGTGGTGGTGGTCCTCGATCTTGACGAGGTAGCCCTCCTGCTTGAGGTTGTGGCGCAACATCTCCCGCGCCTCGTAGCGATCGAGGCCGGCGTAGCGACCTCCCGCGGCGGTGATGCGGGCTGCGGTGTCGATCACCTGCACCGCTTCGAGGTGGTGCCGCTCCCCGATCTCGAAGTCGACCGGGTCGTGGGCCGGGGTGACCTTGACCGCACCGGTTCCGAACTCGGGATCGACGGCGTCGTCGGCCACCACCGGGATGGCACGATCGACGAGGGGGAGCCGCACCGAGGCCCCGACCGCGTCCCGGTAGCGGGGATCCTCGGGATGCACCGCCACCGCGGTGTCACCCAGCATGGTCTCGGCCCGGGTGGTGGCGACGGTGATGCCCCCGGGCCGGTCGAGGAACGGGTAGGTGATGTACACCAGCTCCCCCGTCTCCTCCTCGTACTCGACTTCGATGTCGGAGAGTGCGGTGTGGCAGCGGGGACACCAGTTGATGATGCGGTTGCCGCGGTAGATGAGACCTTGCTCGTAGAGGGTGACGAAGACCTCCCGCACGGCCCGCGACAGCCCTTCGTCGAGGGTGAACCGCTCCCGGGACCAGTCGGTCGAGAAGCCCATGGTGCGGATCTGGGTGGTGATGGTGCCCCCGGCGCGGGCTTTCCATTCCCATACCCGTTCGGTGAAGGCCTCCCGGCCCAGGTCGTGGCGGGTGAGCCCTTCGGCGGCCAATTCCCGCTCCACCACGTTCTGGGTGGCGATGCCGGCGTGGTCGGTGCCGGGCAGCCACAGGGTGGCGTAGCCCTGCATGCGCTTGCGCCGCACCATGGCGTCTTGGATCGACATGTTGAGGGCATGGCCCATGTGGAGCACGCCGGTGACGTTGGGTGGGGGGATCACGATGGAGAACGGGGCGCCGTCCCCTCCCACCTCGGGACGGAAGGCGCCGGCGTCCTCCCAGACGTGGTACCAGCGCGTTTCGATCGCGGCCGGGTCGTAGGTTGGTTCCATGACGTGGTTCGATCCGCTCGAGTGCCGGAGCGGTCGATGTTACCGCGCCCGCCCCTCGGCTCCGGGATCGTGCGCCGGAGCGGCAATCGACCGGCGAAAGTCTCCCGCTGACCCCGAAACGGGACATCCGGATGGCTCCCCCACCGCGTCCGGATGTCCCGTCCCAGTTCCCCCTGCTTGCTGAGTCTGCCTGGCCCGCAGTGCGAGCAGGGTGCGACTCGCGATGCGTGTCTCCTCGGAACCTACGGCAACGCTCCGTAGTTGCACAGACACAAAGGGTGGCCGACCGAATGGGCTAGTCACGCCCGGGCCGACCTGACGGTGGGAAGAACAGAGGGACGACCGCGCCGCAACGCCCGGCGGACGGAAAGACCCGACGCCTCAGGCGCTGCGTTCCTGCGGCTCACCTGAGGTGAGCTCCTGCACCGGGATCAGGGTGGGGTTGACCCGCTCCCGAACGACCTTTTCGTCGATCACCACCCTGGCGATGTCGGCCCGGGCCGGGAGCTCGTACATGGTGTCGAGCAGCACCTCTTCCAGGATGGCGCGCAGCCCGCGGGCACCGGTGCCCCGCTTCATCGCCTGCTCGGCGATCGCCTCCAGGGCCTCCTCGGTGATGACCAGCTCGACGCCGTCCATCTCGAAGAAGCGGGCGTACTGCCTGGTGAGGGCGTTCTTGGGCTCGGTGAGGACTCGCACCAGCGACTCACGATCGAGGTCGTCGACCGTGGCCAGTACCGGGAGCCGCCCGATGAACTCCGGGATCAGCCCAAAGCCGATCAGGTCCTCCGGCATCACCTTGGAGATCACCTCGCCGCTCCGACCCGCCGCCGCCGAGCGCACCTCGGCGCCGAACCCGACACTGTTCTTCCCGATCCGGCTCTTGATCACGTTCTCGAGCCCGGCGAAGGCCCCGCCGCACAGGAACAGCATGTTGGTGGTGTCGATCTGGAGGAACTCCTGGTGGGGATGCTTCCGACCACCCTGGGGCGGGACCGAAGCCACCGTACCCTCGAGGATCTTGAGCAGCGCCTGCTGCACACCCTCGCCGGAGACGTCACGAGTGATCGACGGGTTCTCCGCCTTGCGAGCGATCTTGTCGATCTCGTCGATGTAGATGATCCCGCTCTCGGCCCGCTTGATGTCGAAGTCGGCGGCCTGGATCAGCTTGAGGAGGATGTTCTCGACGTCCTCCCCGACGTAGCCGGCTTCGGTGAGGGCGGTGGCGTCGGCGATGGCGAAGGGAACGTTGAGCATCCGCGCCAGCGTCTGTGCCAGCAGGGTCTTGCCGACGCCGGTCGGGCCCACCAGCAGGATGTTCGACTTCTGAAGCTCGACGTCGTCGTCCTTGGCCCGTTGTCCGGCACGCACCCGCTTGTAGTGGTTGTAGACGGCCACCGCGAGGATGCGCTTGGCGCGATCCTGCCCGACGACGTAGGAGTCGAGGAAGTCGAAGATCTCGTGCGGCTTCGGCAGCTCGGTGAACGCCACCTCGTCGGTGTCGGCCAGCTCCTCCTCGATGATCTCGTTGCAGAGCTCGATGCACTCGTCACAGATGTAGACGCCGGGGCCGGCGATCAGCTTCTTGACCTGCTTCTGCGACTTGCCACAGAAGCTGCACTTGAGGAGCTCGCTGCCTTCGTACTTCGCCAAGCTCTGCTCTCCCCTACCCGTCCACTGCTTCCAGGGTACGCCGCGACAGCACCTCGTCAATCAACCCGTAGCCCATCGCCTCGGTCGAGCTCATCCAGTAGTCCCGTTCCGTGTCGTCGGCCACCCGGGCGAGATCCTGCCCGGTATGGCCCGCCAGGATCTGGTTGATCTCCTCGCGGGTCTTGAGGATCTCACGTGCATGAATCTCAATATCGGTCGCCTGCCCCCCCAAACCTGAGATGTGCGGTTGGTGCAGCATGATGCGGGCGTGGGGCAGGGCGAAACGCTTGCCGTGGGCACCGCCAGCCAGCACCACCGCCGCCGCCGAGGCCGCCAGGCCCATGCAGTAGGTGGCGACGTCGGGCTTGACGAACTGCATCGTGTCGTAGATCGCCATCAGGGCGTAGGTCGAACCGCCCGGGGAGTTGATGTAGATGGCGATGTCCTTGTCGGGGTCCTCCCCCTCGAGATGGAGGAGCTGCGCCATGATCACGTTGGCCACGCCGTCATCGATCGGCGTCCCGAGGAACACGATGCGTTCCTTGAGGAGGCGGCTGTAGATGTCGAAAGCGCGCTCTCCGCGCGGGGTCTGCTCAACAACGGTCGGCACCAGATAGGTCATCGCTCTCCTCGGCCTTTCGTGATCATCGGCTTCATTCGGCGGTAGCTTTGGGATCCGGCGCACCACCGTCGTCTGCTTCGTCCTGGCCGGCCGCCTTGTACTCCTCAGCCGCGGGCGGCGTGAGGTCCACCGGGTTGCCGTCACCGTCGACCGGGATCGCACCAGACACGATCCGATCGAGGGCCTTGCGCCTCAGGATATCACTGGTGAGCACCTCGTCTTGACCGCTGTCCCGCAACGCCTTCTCCACGCTGTCGCGTTCCCGCCCGGAGCCGGCCGCGAGGGAGGTGATGGCCTCCTCGATGTCGCTCTCGCCTACCTTGATCCCCTCGATGGCGGCTACCGCCTCCAGCAGGATCCGGGTTCGCAGTGACCGCACCGCCCGTTCCCGCAGTTCGGCGAGGAACTCATCTTGGCTCTGGCCGGTAATCCGCAGGTAGTTGGGGAAGTCGAGGCCGCGCACTTCGAGGTCGTGGACGAGGTTGTGCATGGCCGCCTCCATTTCGGCCTCGATCAGCGTCTCGGGGAGATCCACCCCAAGCTCCTCCCCGAGGTCGTCGACGAGGCGATTCCGGAAGCTGTTGGCCGCCGACGCCAGTTTGAGGGACCGCAGGTTGAGGCGGAGCCGCTGTTCGAGCTCGACCACCGTGTCGAACTCCGAGACGTCCGCGACCCACTCCTCGGTCACCTCCGGCAGCTTCTTCGCCTTCACGCCCTTGACGAGGACCCTGAGCTGCACGTCGCGCGCCTCGTCCTGGCCGAAACCCGGAGGGAGCGTCGCCGGCCCCTCCCGGATCTCGCCGGCCGACGAACCGGCCACGATGTCGTCGAGCCCCGTGATGAACGACTGCGACCCGACCTCGTAGAGCAGGTCGTCGGCCGAGGCCTCCTCGACCTGCCGGCCACCGTCTTGGGCCGTGATGTTCACCAGGACGAAGTCGCCGTCGCTGGCGGCCCGCGCCACATCTTCCAGCTCGGCGAACTGGCTGCGGAGGCGGTCGATCTGCGCCGCGATCTCCTCGTCGGTCACCTCGTCGATCTCGACGGTGATCTTGCGGTCGGTGAAGTCCGGCACCGCGTCGACCGTGGGCCAAAGGGTGATCTTGATGTCGACGTCGACCCCACCCTCCTCACCGTCGCGGATCTCCTCGACCCTGGGGGTGGTGGCCGGTATCAGCTCGGCCTGCTCCATCGCCCGACCCACCAGCTCCGGGAGGGCGTCCTCGATCGCCTCGGTCCGTAGCGAATCCGCCCCGACCATCCGCTCGACGATGGCCCGCGGCGCCTTTCCCGGCCGGAACCCCTTGATCTTCATCTGCCGCGACAGCTTGCGAGCCGCCTGATTCTTCGCCGTTTCCAGCTCGGCCGCGTCGAAGCTGACGGTGAGCACTCGCTCGTACGGCCCGGCCTCTCTCACCTCGGTATCCACATCGCTCCTCGGTACTCTCCCGTTGACGGCGCAGCCCGGCAGGGCGCGCGCCAGCCGGGACGTTGGGGTGGCCGACGGGATTCGAACCCGCGACCTCCTGGACCACAACCAGGCGCTCT
>CAYQEC010000031.1:0-2645 GCA_964416425.1 uncultured Acidimicrobiaceae bacterium
AGGCCCATCAGGCGTGGAGCGCCGCCTCCTACGTGAACGCCTATCTGGCGGTGCATGACGACGCCCCGGCGGAGGCTTTTCCCGCGCTCGACCCGCAGTCGTTGTAGGCCGGGCCCGGGGATTCCCCCGGTGTCCCGCGGGATCCCCCCTCCCGCGGGACACCGGCTCATTCAGTCGATCGGCGTGCCGATCCGCACCGTGCTGGAGGGGACGAGGCCGGGATTGTGCTGGTTGATGATGACCCGGTTCGCACCCGCCACCACTCCGTTCACCCAGCCGTAGTCGCTGCCCGCCCCCTCGGGATCGAGGGCGGTAATCAGGGTGAGCGACCAGGTGGCGAGGTCCGTGCTGTGGAGGACCCCCATTGACGAGGACGAGGAGTCGCTCGGCGTGTCCTGCCTCAGCCACAGCGTCGCGACCACCCCGGTCGGGCCGACGGCTGCGTACTGGACAGAGGCCGCGATCCTCAATGTGCCGGGGATGGCCGTGGTGAGGTCGATCTCGGTCCACGTTACGCCTTCGTCGGCGGAGGACAGGACCAGGGGACCATGATCGCTGGCGTCCTGCCAATCCCCGACGAGGACGATTCGGTCGTCGACCATGCCGACGGCGGCGACGTTGGTGAGCAGCGGGTGCACGTGTACCCGTTCCCAGGTTCGGCCGTCCGCCGATCGCCACGCCCGGAGCGGCTGCGACTCCGGCGACCCCTCGAACGCCAGAAAGCCGGAGTCCGTCGCGTAGAGCGCCGCGATCCGTGCGCCGGGTGCGAACGGCGTGTCGACGGCTTCAAACGCTGTGCCGTCGTCGGAGAAGAAGAGTGCGGCGAATGTCCCCCGCCCTGGATCGGAAACGCCCAGCTCATCCCAGGTGGCCTCGTAGACCACGTACTCGGCGGTGTCGAACTCGCCTTGTTGCAGGAGGCGACAGTCCTCAGAAAGCTCGCTCGCCGTGCCGGCGTCGATCGCCGCCATCGCGTCTGAACACTCGACCTCGAGATTCAGAAGCGAGGTGTAGTCGAGCACCTGGAGCCCGGTGTCGGTGCGCTGCACCTCGAGATTCGGCCCTCGATACTCGTCCGGCACGAGATCCGAATAGTCGAACCAGAAATCCGCGTTGACGGCGACAACGACACCGCTCTCGCCGGCTGCGATGTGGGCGGTCGTGCTGGATGCCGCCACACTCCAAGGCCCCGCGGGTGGAGTATCCGCCATCGGCAGGTCGGCCGTCGTCCAGGACGCGCCGTCGTCGTGCGAGGAGGCGACACGCGCCCCGATCGCCTCACCCCCGGTTGCCGAGACGGCGGGCATCGTGCTGACGAGGTAGACGACGCCGTCACGGGCGGCGAGGGCGTCGGCATGCAGGTCGTTGCCGAGCAGCTCGGACGTCCAGGTGACGCCGTCGGTGGAGTGGTAGAGGGCTTGGGGAACCGGCGACACTCCGTCGGAATGGCGTGCCCCGGGTGCTGTCGACAGGGCGTAGAAGACGCCGTCGGCGGCGAAGAGGTTGTCGGCGTCGCTCCCGAGTGTTCCCTCATAGGTCTTCCACGCCAGGGTCGGCTCGCCCACCACTCCGGCCACCGCGGCGTCGGAGGAGATGGCGGGCGCCGCCTGGTCCGGGGTAGCGTCGTCGGCGATGGAGCGCAGTGTCAGAGCGCCGAGGCCGCCGGCCGCCACCACCGCGATGGCGGCGACGGTGGCGCCGACGGCCCGCCGCCGGCGGTGGCGGATCCCCCAGGCGGCGACGGCGTCGGCGCCGAGGCCGGGCGGTGGCGCGTGGTGCTGCTGCTCTTGGAAGTGGGAGCTCAGACGTTCGGCGATCTCCATGGCCTCAGCCTTCCTCTTTGAAGTGGTGGAGCTTGTTCTCGAGCCGGCCGAGGGCACGGTGGAGACGGCTCTTGACCGTGCCCGGCCGCAGGTTGAGGGCATCGGCGGTCTCCTGGGTCGACCAGTCGAGGAGGAACCGGCACACCACCACCGCGCGCAGCCGTATGTCGAGTTCCGCCAGAGCCTGCTGGATCTGCGGGTCGGCGACGTTGGGCTGCTCCACCACCGAGAGGTGATGAGGTGGGAGGCGCCGGGACATCCGGCGACGGAGGGACCGTGCCCAGTTCAGGCCCACGCGGTAGACCCAGCCTGCCGGGTTGTCGTAGCCGCGGACGGTCGACCAATGCGAGTAGCAGCGTGCCATCGCCTCGTCGGCCGCTTCCGCGCCGAGCTCCCGATCACCGAGCGTGACCCCGAGAGCCCGGGCCACCGCGGGGTAGGCGTCCCGGTAGAAGGCGGGGAAGTCGGGGCGGGTGATTCCCTCCATCTCGGGTGGGGTTCCCCCTCGCTCCGTCGGTTCGCTGGCCGTCACCGGAACACTCACATCTGATACACGCCCGGCGGGGGCGTCGGGTTCGCGGTTTCTCCGGCGCCTCCTCATGACCCGGCGCTCAGCCGCCGGATGCGGCGGAGTCGATCCGCCGCTGGATCTCGTCGAGGGTCGGGTGATCGGGATTCACGGCACGGGCCCGTGCCAGGGCGGCGGCGGCGTCGTCGATGCGGCCCGTGTCGAGGTAGAGCACGGCCAGGTTCGCCGCCGGAACCGCGCTCGACGGTGCCAGGTCCTCGGCGGTGAACCACGCCGTTTCGGCGCCCGATGTG
>CAYQEC010000031.1:2745-25471 GCA_964416425.1 uncultured Acidimicrobiaceae bacterium
GCTCGACGGTGCCAGGTCCTCGGCGGTGAACCACGCCGTTTCGGCGCCCGATGTGTCGCCGGAGAGCAGCTCGGCGAGGCCGAGCTGCAGGTGGTTGTCGGCGTTGTTCGGATCGCCGGCGACCCGCTCCTCCCAGGCCGCCACTGCCGCTGCCACCTCCTCTTCGGTGCCGCTACGCCGGGCCCGGTCGAGCAGGAACCCGGCGCGGGTGGCGAGCAGCCGGGGATCCCGCGGGGAGAGGTCGAGGCTGTGGTCGATGCGGTCGAGGGCGAGGTCGAGATCCCCGGCGGAGGCCGCCACAGCCGCCCCGGTGAACCAGGTGCGGAAGGAATCGGGCCGGAGGCGATGCGCCTCGTCGGCTGCCTGCCGGGCCGCCACGTGGTCACCGGCCGCCGAGGCGGACAGTGCCCGCTCGATGGCGTGGTCGGCGGCGACGTCGAGCCCGCCGGCGACCAGCACCGCCCCGGCCAGGCCGAGCCCGAGCCATCCGGCGAGGCGCGGCAGTCGCAGCACGGTGGTCCCGGTTCCGGGCCCGGTGGCGGCGACGAGCACCCCGGCGAACACCCAGAAGACGGGATCGACCTCGCTCAGCGGGAACAGGAACTGTTGCTGGGCGAGGTACCCCACGACCCCCGCCCCGACACCCACCAGCCAGGGGGCGCCGCGCCGTGTCGCCCGCCACGCCCGCCCCGCCAGCCATACCACCGCCGCCAGAGAGAGGAGCAGGCCGGGGATGCCGGTGGTGACCCCGACGTCGAGCGCCCCGTTGTGGACCCGGTCGGGGAGGTACTGGCGGCCGTAGCGGCGCTCGTAGCCGGCGCCGACCTCCTCCGGGAATGCGATCCGGTACCCCTCGAAGCCGACCCCGCTCACCGGATGGGCGGCGAGCACCGCAACGCCCACCCGCCATTCGTCGAGCCGCCCCCGGGTGGTGGCGTCGTTCGGGTTGAACACGGAGACGGCACGCCCGCCCAGCGGGGTGATCGCCAGGGTGACGGCGAGCACGGCGACGGCCGCCACCCCGATCAACCAGGTGCGGTGCAGCCATCCCCACCAGCGCGGCAGGGTGAAAGCGGCGGCGACGGCCAGCCCCACCCAGGCGGCCCGGGTTTGCGACCCGGCGGCCGCCACGGCGCCGAGGACCGCCCCGGCGACGGCGGCGATCCGCCAGGCCCGGGCACCCATCCCGTCGACCGCGGCGCCGACGACGATCGGGAGCAGCAGGGCACAGGCGGCGCCGAGGTAGGCCGGGGAGCCGAACGGGCCTCCCAGCCGCGAGGAATCGACGGCGAGGTCCACCGGGGCGGCGCCGGCCAGCTCCAGGACGGCGTACCCACCGGCGAGGACGAGGGCGACGGTGGCAGCCCGCAGCAGGAGCTGCACCGCCCCGTCGCCTGTGACCGCCTGGCCGGCGAGGAAGGCGGCGGCGAACAGAGCCCACGCCACCAGGCCGAGGTGACGGTCGGGGGTGCCGATCCAGGTGGACAGCGGGTCGAGCGCCGCCACGCTCACCGCCACCCCCCAGGCGAGGAACCCGGCCCAGGCGAGGCCCGAGGCGCGGTGGACCTCGAACGGTCGCCCGAAGGCCAGCAGGGCGAGTGCCAGCAGCGTCAGGGTCGTGACGAAGGCCCATTTGACCGGCCCGAACACCGCCCAACCGCCGGGATCGAACGCCGCCGCAGCGCCAACCACCAGGGCCGCCAGCGCCCATGCCGCCGGCGGCGGTCGGGGTACCGGGAGAGGGGGCGCGCCTGCCATCGGGTGCCATTCTCCCCCATCGGCCCGATTGGCCGGTGGCCGGCGGCGCCTCAGGTCGGCACGTCACCCCGGCGGTGCCGTTCGAACACCGCCAGGGTGCGACGGGCGATGCCGCGCCACCCGAACATGCGGCGTGCGAAACGGGCCCCGTCGATCGAGAGGCGTTCCCGCAGCTGCGGGTAGCGCAGCGGCATGCTCAGCATCACCGCGAACTCCCGGGGACGCTTCGGATCGGCGAACAGCGCCTGCGAACCGAAGTCGAACATCTCCTCCAGGCCACCGTGGATGGTCACCACACACGGGGTGCCGCACGCCATCGCCTCCACCGCCGTCATGCCGAACGGCTCGTAGCGGGACGGCAGGGCGAACACCGGTGACGCCCGGTAGTGGTTCGCCATCTCGTCGTCGGCGATGTGGCCCATCCAGCGAATGTGATCGGTGACGTCGAGCTTGGCGGCGAGGGCCTTCCACTTGTCGATCCCGGCCTGGTCCTTCTTCGAGTTGGCGCCGATGGCGAGCTGGAGCCGAGCGTCGGTCACCGCCTCGCGGAGATGGGGCAGGGCCCGGATCAGCAAGTCGTATCCCTTGTTGGCCGCGGCCCGGCCCACCGTGTAGACGTCGTGCTGGCGGAAGCCGAGCCGGCGGCGCAGCGCCCGGACGTCCTGCCCCGACACCGGGGTGTAGACCGCCTCGTCGATACCGGGCGGGATCATGATGAGGTGCCGGTCGGGCACGTCGTAGTGCTCCCGCAGGATCTCGACCTGCTGGTTGGTGGTGGCGATCACCTGGTCGCAGCGCCGGTAGACGAGGAACTCCTTGCGGATGCGTTCGTCGAACCGGTAGTTGGATTCGATCTGCTGCGGATCGCCGTGCATGCCCTCCCGCTTCCACCAGCCGAGGGAGTGCGGGGTGTGGACGTGTGGGATGCCGAGCTCCTCGGCGATGCGTTGCCCGGCCGATCCCGCATCCCAGTAGTGGGAGTTGATGACGTCGTAGCCCACCTGCCCCTCGCCGATCGAGCCGAGGAAGGTGGCGATGAACTCGTCGAGATGGTCGTGCATGTCCTCCTTGCGGATGAAGTCGGGGCCTCCGAAGGGGATGCGCCACACCCGCAGCCCGGCGCCGGCGTCGTCGAACTCGGGCTGGTCCTCGAAGCGGCGGGTCACGACGTCGACGGCGTACCCGAACTTGGTGAGCTGCTTGGCGAGCTGGAGTACGAACACCACCTGGCCTCCGGTGTCGGGGAGGCCGAGCTCCGGAGTGGCGCCCACGTAGCCGTGGAGCGACATCATCAGGATGCGGGAGTTAGGGCCGGATTGCCATGACATCGGGAGATCCCCCTTCTTTCAGATCGGTGTGCCGAAATACCGGAGTCCTGCGAGGACTCCAACGGCGTGACTCTTGGTGGCGAGGTGGGAGGTGTCTCCGGCGACGCCGGGCCGGAGTCCGGGATTGCGCTGGCTCATCGTGAACCCCTGGCCGGCGGAGCGCCGCGCGACCAGTGGATTGGAACCGGCGTCGCTGACCGGGAGCCAGGCAAACTTGCTCGGTGCGGCGAGCTCGGTGGTGTGATTGGCGTCGAATGCTGTGGCGATAGGGGCCGCGGTCTCGGGAAGGTCCGCCCTGGTGACCTTACCGGGCTGGATGCGTTCCGCAAGGAGTACGGCGCCGTGGCGGCGGTCACCCGCTGATGCCGGTCGCCGCGGCCGGGTCGTGGTAGTCGAACCCGAGTGAGGCGGCGACGGCCCGGTTGGTGATCTTGCCGGCCGCCACGTTCACTCCGTGGATCAGCTCCGGGTAGGCGTCCACCGCCTCGGCGAGGCCGTCGGCGAGCGCCACCGTGTACGGCAGGGTGGCGTTGCTGAGGGCGTAGGTGGCGGTGTGGGGGACGGCCCCCGGGATGTTGCTGACTGCATAGTGGGTGACGTCGCTCACCCGGTAGACGGGGTCGGCGTGGGTGGTCTCGTGTGCCGTTTCGATACAGCCACCCTGGTCGATCGAGATGTCGACGACGACGCTTCCCGGCTGCATCCGCTCGACGTGGTCGGCGCTGACGACCACCGGTGCCCGCGCCCCGGCGACGAGCACCGCGCCGATGACGAGGTCGGCGCTGGGCACGAACTCGTCGATGGAGTAGACCGAGGAGCGAATGGTGACGATGCGGCCGCGGTGCAGTTCGTCGAGGTGGCGCAGCCGGTCGACGTTGATGTCGAGGATGGTCACGTCGGCGCCCATCCCGGCGGCGATCATGGCGGCGTGGGTGCCGGCGCTGCCGGCGCCGATCACCGTCACCCGCGCCGGCGGTACCCCGGAGACGCCGCCGATGAGCACACCGCGGCCACCACGCGGCCGCTCCAGGTAGTGGGCGCCGGCCTGGGCCGCCATGCGGCCCGCGATCTCGCTCATCGGCGCCAGGAGCGGTAGGGAGCCGGAGGGGAGTTGCACCGTCTCGTAGGCGATGGCGGTGGCGCCACTGGCGAGGAGCTGGTCGGCCTGGTGGGGGTAGGCGGCGAGGTGGAGGAACGTGAAGAGGGTGTGGTGGCTCTGCAGCATCGCCACCTCTTCGAGCTGCGGTTCCTTCACCTTGACGATGAGCTCGGCGGCGGCGAAGACCTCGGCGGAGGTGGCGACGATCTCGGCACCGACGACGCGGTAGTCGTCGTCGCTGATCGACGAGCCGCGGCCCGCTCCGGATTGGACGAATACCTGGTGCCCGCGACTCGTCAGCTCCCTCACTCCCACCGGGGTGAGGGCGACCCGGTACTCCTCGGGCTTGATCTCAGCGGGTACCCCAATCAGCACGGAGGCTCCTCAGATGGCAGGAAGGTCGGCTGCTGCTCCGAGTCTGCCAGAAGTGGCGCCGCCGTGGGTGGATCGGGCAAGGAAGAGGGACGGCCCCGCAGCGCTGGAACCGTCCCTTGTGCCCCTCACCCCGCTCCCGTCGAGCCCCGAGGGATGTCGTGGAGACTAGGAGATCACGCCAGGCTTCACCAGCGGGACCCGGCCCTCGAAGATGGGAGGGGCCGGTCCCGGGAGTAGCGTACGGTGCGCCGTCGTACGCATCGGAGGACCGACAGTGAGAGTGGCCGGCCTGGTCGTTGCCACCCAGCCTGGGCGCGGGTTCCCGGGCCCGGTGGCGCTCGCCCGCTGGGACGACGGGACCGTCGTCGAACATGTCGTCGCCCAGGCCCGTGCCTGGCCGGTGGAGGTGGTCGTGGTCGTGCTGGGTGCCGAGGCCGAGGAGGTGCTGGAGCGCTCCGACCTGGGGGAGGTGACGGTGGTGATCGATCCGGAATGGGAGGAAGGGCTCGCCGCCTCGCTTCGGGCCGGGGTCGACACCGTGACCAGACTCGGCGACTTCGACACCGTCGTCGTCGGCTACGGGGACCAGCCGCTCAACCCTCCCGAGGTGGTGTCCCGGCTCCTCGACGCCCACCGGGAGGCCGGGCGTTTGGCGACGGTGCCCAAGTACCGGTACGCCGGCGGCACCCCCTACGTCGTCGGCGACGGCCTGTGGTCCCGGCTCATGGGTCTCGAGGGGGACGCGACCCCGGAGCAATTGCTGCAATCCCATCCCGACTGGGTGGAGGAGGTCTGGTTCGATCGGATCCCGCCGCGGCGGATCGTGACCCCGGACGACCTCCTCGACCTGCGGCGGCGGGCGTGACATCTGGCGGGCCGCCCCGGAGCTTCGTTATGCTCGGCGCGGGAGCCCGACATCGAGGGGTTGTTGGCATCCCGGCGGGCGAACGGAGAAAGGAAAGGTGATGGCTTCGATCGACGCGATCGAAGGAGTCGGTCACAGACAAGCGACCCGGCTCCGCAAGGCGGGGGTGCGTACGACCGAGGCTCTGCTCAAGGTCGCTGCGGCGCGCAAGGGACGGAAGGCGCTCTTCGAGGCGACCGGGCTGACCGAGAAACTGCTCCTCGAGTGGGTGAACCGGGCCGACCTGATGCGAGTCAAGGGCGTCGGCGAGGAGTACTCGGACCTGCTGGAGGCGGCCGGCGTCGACACGGTCAAGGAGCTGCGCCGCAGGAACCCCGAGAACCTGCTCGGCGCCATGATGGACGTCAACGCCAAGAAGCGGCTGGTGCGCCGGCTCCCCACCGAGTCGATGGTGGAACGGTGGGTCGAGCACGCCAAGACGATCGATCCCATCGTCACCCACTGACCCGAACCTTCTTCACGTGAGAACCCCGGCACGGTGTGCCGGGGTTCTCGCTGGCTCAGGGCACGAAGCAGGAAGGGAGGGAGAGCTTCGTGCAGCCGTGCCCGCCGCGGGCGCGACATCCCAGGCCAGACACTCTGCGCCGCTACGCCCGGAGCTCCGAGCTGGTACCTGTGGTGGAGGTTACTTTGTGCTCGGTTTACCGGCCGGCGCCTTCTTGGCGGCCGCCGTCTTCTTGGCGGCGGGGGCCTTCTTG
The DNA here is from genome assembly GCA_964416425.1 of uncultured Acidimicrobiaceae bacterium. Classification (GTDB taxonomy): domain Bacteria; phylum Actinomycetota; class Acidimicrobiia; order Spongiisociales; family UBA5794; genus CAYQEC01. The sequence continues at coordinate 8,929 of CAYQEC010000031.1, forward strand.
GCTGCCGGCTTGGCGGCCGCCGGCTTCGATGCCGCCGGCTCGGGCTCCGGCGCCGGCGGGAAGCTCTCCCGCCACGAGTGCAGGGTTCCCTCGAGCTGGTCGCGCAGCTTCTCGACCCGGTCCTGGACCTTGTCGAGGTGGATGCGCTGTTCGAGCTCCTCGACGACGTTGCGCTTCTGGAGCTGCTTGGCCATCTTGGCGCCCTCGTCGGCGCAGACCTCGTACTGCACCTGAGTCTGGTCGGCGACCCTCACACCAAATTCCTTGATGCGGCGCCCGATCACGATCGGAGCGCCGACCGCGGCGTAGGCGGCCTTCGTCACGAGCTGTTTCGGGTTCTCCAAATCCATCATGTCTCCTGTCCATCACCGCTGACGAAACTCGCGTAGATTTCGGTCAGCGCCTGCTTCTGGCCCTTCGAGAGCTTGTCGTCGTCGGCAATCGCCTCGAGCACGTCCCGCTTCTCCCGGGCGCCGTCGAGGAGGCCGGCCCGCTCGTAGAGCGTTTCGGCCGAGATCGAAAGGGCCCGCGCCAGCGACTTGAGGATCTCTGCCGAGGGTTTGCGGAGCCCGCGCTCGATCTGGCTGAGGTAGGGATTCGAGATCCCCGCCGTGTCGGCGAGCTTCCGCAGCGACATGGCGCTGCGCTCGCGTTGCTGGCGGATGAAACTCCCGAGGTCTGTCAGTGATTGCCGCACTCTTGCAATTTATCGCAGACCGCTAACAACAGCAAGCGTGGAGGGGGATGAACCCCGGGGGATCTCAGCCGTGGACGAAGTGCCCGATGAGGTCACCGTCGGGGGGACCGTCGTAGCCGAGTTCGCCGTCCAGCAAGCCGACGCAGCGAGTGGCGGCGGCCACCAGGTCGAGCTGGTGGGTCGAGACGACGACGGCGGCGCCACGATCTGCCTCGGCGCGCAGCAGGTCGACCAGGACCTCCTGGGCTGGTGCGTCGAGGCCGAGGAACGGCTCGTCGACGAGCAGCAGTGAGAAGGGACGGACCAGGGCGATCACGATGGAGACCTTCTGCCGCATGCCCCGCGAGAACGTGGCGGGAAGATCGTCGGCCCGGTCGGTGAGACGGAACGTCTCCAGGAGGCGCTCCGCCGTGTCTTCCCAACGACGCGCCCCGTGCAATCCGGCGATGTACGCGATGTGCTCCCACACCGTGAGGTCGTCGTACAGCACGGGGTTGTCGGGGATGTAGCTGCGTGCGACGCGGGCCGCGATGCTCTCGGCGGGCTGGCCGGCCACGGTGACCTCGCCTTCGGTGGGTTCGAGCAGGCTGGCGCAGAGGTCGAGCAGGGTGCTCTTCCCGGAGCCGTTGTGGCCGATGAGCATCACGAGCTCGCCGGATGCGATCTCCAGGCTGAGGCTCTTGAGTCCGAAGCCCTGCCCGTAGTCCTTGGTGACGCCGTCGAGGCGCAGGAGTGGGCCGCTCATCCGGGCTCCGGTGCTCTCGAGCCGAGCCACAGCCAGGCGATCTCGATGGGGACCAGCGTGTACACCAGCGAGGAGAAGGCGGCGACGCCCCCGTCGCCCTGGGATGCGAGGGCGGCCGCCGCCGGGGCGAACGGTACGACGGCAGGGAGCAGCGGCAGGACGACCCGCATGACGACGTAGATGCCGAACACCTCACTCTGCATGGGCTGGAGCGCGAACGATCCGGAGTCGCCCATCATCGTGCCGACCGCGGCGCCCACCGTCGCCCCGGCGGCACCGAGGGGCAGCGCGGCCAGCGCCGCCAGTGAGGTTCGGCCCGACCAGAGGGGGACGGCGACCGCGGCAGCCACCACGCCGAGCGTGATCATGGAGGCGACGCCGGCGCCGGTGAGCTTGCGAACTACGTCGCCGGACCGTACCGGGTGTTCCATCCACCGGGTCGGATGGTCGGCCTCCTGTGCCAGCGGCTCGAGGAGGTCGTAGGCGGCGATGGAGAGGAAGAGCCCCGGAAGCAGGGCCAGTGCCGCCGGCCCGCGGGATGCCGCCCCGAAGGTGATCCCCGAGGCGACGGCGAGCACTGCCAGCATGACGAGCGATCCCGCCGGGAGCCGCAGGTGGCTCTGGAGGGAGCGACGGAAGAACGAACCGCGGGTTCCGGTGGAGCGCCCGATGGGGAGCCAGGGATTGCGGCGGTGTCCCGACTGGGTCATCCGCCGTCGCAGCAGCACCACCGTGCGGAGATCCTGCATGGTGAGGGCGAACCTGATCTGGCTGACCAGGCCGGCGCGCCGGCGGGACGCTTCCAGCGACACTCCTCCGGACACGGCGACGCCGACGGCGGCGACCGCGAGGACAACCACGATGGCCAGGATCACGAACGGGTCTCGTTGGTGGGTGGTGGCCCACAGGGCGGCCGAGCCGAGGAGCGTCGCCGGCGTGGTGCGCGTCGCCGCTACGAGATCGATCGCCGACCACGCCACCACGGCGAGTCCTGCCGCGGTGACCGGTGCCAGCCTCCATCTCCGGCCCCCGGCAACGAGGGCGCATCCGATCAGCGCCACCCCGGCGGCGATCCCGATTGCGGCGAACCCCACGGTGAGCCCGAGCGTCGATCCGGGCAGCGCCTGCGAGAGGGCCAGCCCCGTCGCCGCGCCGCCGAGGGTTCCCCAGAGCACGGCTGTCCTGAGCTGGGCCACGGCGGCCCGCCGGGTGACGAAGGCGCGGTCGACCGGAGACTGCAAGACGTACGAGACGGTCGGCGCGTCGAATGCCAGGGGGCCGCCTCTCGCTCCCGACCGCAGCCCGGTGATCACCGCGGCGGCCACGACCAATCCGACCAGGGCACCACCCCGATCGACGAGCCACGCCGTGGTGGCCTCGGACACGGGCTGGGAGGGCAACAGCGAGGAAGCCATCGCCGTCACCGCCACCAGGGTGAAGCCGACCAGGTAGGCCTGGTAGATGGCCTCCCAGATGTCGATCTGGCGCCGTCGGTTGTCGCGGCGGGCCCATTCGAGTTCCCGCAAGGCGTCGCGGGATTCTTCCACGGTGGTGGCACCCTCGATCGCCCAGCCGCCGCTCACGAGGACCGATCGCGATCCGCCCACGGCGCCGGCTGGCGTCGGTCCAGAGTCGTGGAGTGATCGTGCGCTGCGGGGAGGTTCGAGGTTGTGATCGGTCAACCCTACTGCCCGGCCACCCCTGCTCCTACGCTGCCCGATGACCCAACGACTCGCCGACCACGGCCAGGGGCGCAGGTCGGCCGCGGCGCCTCAGAACAGCGAGGTGCGTGCCGCAATCATGCGATCCAGGGTGTCCTGGATGCTCCGGCGGATCTGCTCGGTGCGTTCCAGCATCTCGAGCGGATCGGGGTCCTCCCCGGGATGGGCGGGCAGCACCGGCGGCAGGAATCGGATCCGCCACCGCACCGGGAGCGGGATCGGGTTGAGGAACACCCCCATCTTCTCGACCCGCTGCTCGGGCCAGATGAGGCGCACCAGCCGGGCCAGGGTGCGGGACGACCACCAGGCGGGGTGCACCTCCTCGGAGCCGAGGATGGCGACGGGGACGACCGGGGCGCTGTGCTGTTCTGCCATGGTGATGAACCCGCCCCGCCCGAACCGCTGCACCTGGTAGGCCTCCGACAGCGGCTTCTGGAACCCCCGGTCGCCCTCCGGGAAGACGGCGAGGAGGCGGCCGGCGGACAGCAGGAACGAGGCGTCGTCCCGGGCGGCGTAGGCGCCGCCGATCTTGCGGAACAGGTGCGAGACGAACGGGAGCATGTTGAAGATCTCGGTGCCCATCACCCGCACCCGGCGCGGCAGCGACGCCTCGTTGGCGACCGCCAGCGACAGCATGGCGCCGTCGTAGGGGAGGGCGGCTCCGCCGTGGTTCGCCACCAGCAGCGCCGGGCCCTGCAGCGGGACGTGCTCGATGCCTTCGACCTCGACGTGGAAGTAGTCGAAGTACAGCGAGTTGAGGAGGTACCAGGCCATCTCGGCCACTACCGGGTCGAGCCCGATCGGGTCGCAGTCGTAGCTCGCCATCCACAGGTGGCGAACCAGCTCAGGCCAGGTGTCGAGCCCGAGGCGGCCGGCCACCGCGACGGCGACGTCGCCGATGTCGATGCCGCCGTGGAGCCCGCAGCGGTCGGTGTCGCGGATCACTGGGAGGCCGCACGGGTCGCCCGCCAGGCTGCGCCACGAGCAGCGGCGCTCCAGGTCGACCAGCCGGGCCAGCCGGTCCGCCAACGCCGCCCGGCGCCCACCGCGCTCCCGCTCCGGCACCACCGGCTTCCCGGCGGCCCGCTCCCTCTCCGCCTCTGCCGCGGTGAGGGCGGCCAGCAGCTCCGCCTTGGTCATGCGGGACCGGCCCGGGATCCGGTGGCGCCGTGCCATGTCCGCCAGCTCGGCCTTGGTGAGATCCTGCAGCGGTCGCCGGTTCATGCGGTGGCCTCCACCTCGATCCGCCCGTATCCGGCGAGCACCGCCTCCCGGGTCGTCAGGCGCGGGGAGAACCCCAGGTCGCGGCGCATCCGGGTGGTGTCCACCACCATCCCGTACCGGAGCTGGGCGACCAGGTAGGTGGGGAGCACCACGTCGCGGCGGGCCAGGCCCCGCACCGCCACCTCGAAAGGACGGCGGGGCAACGGTTGGGGGATCCGCCGGCCCAGGCGCAGGATGCGCGACAGGTAGAGCTGGCCGGGGGCGGCGACGTTGTAAGTCCCCGGGACCGGACGATCGAAAGCATGCGCCAGGGCGCCCACCGCGTCCTCTTCGAAGACGACCTGGAGGCGGGGGTCGAACCCGAGCAGGGTCGGGACCACGGGGAGCCGGAGGTAGCGGCTCAGGGTATTGTCGACGTTGGGCCCGAACAGGCCGGCGAACCGCAGCACCGTGAAGGTTATGTCGGGATGGTGCTGGGCCATCTCGGCGACGAACTGCTCCATGTCGAGCAGGTCCCGCCGGGAGCGACCCCGGCCGCCGTGGCCGGTCGACTCCTCGGTGAACACCGATGGGTGGCGGGGACCGGAGCCGTAGACGGCGACGTCGGAGGCGACGACGACGTGGCGGATCGTGTCGCAGCGGCCGATCGCTCCGAAGAGGGCCTGGGCGCCCAGCACCAGCTCCTCGTGGGCCCGGCTCCCCCCCACCGCGGCGCCGCGGTCCAGGCCGAGGAGGTGGATCACCGTCTCGGGACGGGATTCCAGTAGGTGGCGGGCCAGCTCGGGCCGGTCGAGGCCGACCCGGCGAAACGGCGAGGTGAACGCGAGGCGCGGCTCCACGTCGTCCACGGCCCGAACCTGGACGTCGGGGCGGCCTTCGAGGCGTTGGATGAGCCGGCCGCCGGTCCACGTGCCGGCGCCGGTCACGAGGATTCGTCGCATGGGCGGTTCAGCCTACCGATCCGTGCCCTGGAGCGATCGGGACCCGGCCGCTACCCGCGGCCGACCACCACGGTCGGCGCCGATTTCTCCTCTCCGGGCGGCGCCGATATCGTCACGAGCACGCTCCTACCATGCACCAGGAAGGACCAAGTGAATCCGGTCGGCAACGGCAAAGGGGATGAGTCCTTGATCATCGTGATGGCGAAAGACGCCACTCCCGAGGACGTGCGTCAAGTGGTCGAGCGCCTCGAGGACGCCGGCGCCGAGGCTCACATCTCCCAGGGTCGCCTCCGCACCGTCATCGGCGCGGTCGGCAACCGGGAGACCATCCAGCAGCTTCCCTGGGAGGCCTTCCCCGGGGTGGAGCGGGCGGTCCCCGTCCTCAAGCCGTTCAAGTTCGTGAGCCGCGACTTCCAGCCGGAGGACTCGATCATCGACGTCAGCGGCGTCCTGCTCGGCGGCGGCCACTTCGTTGCCATTGCCGGACCCTGCGCCGTGGAGTCCCGCGAGCAGCTCTTCGCCGCCGCCGAGGCGGTCGCCAAGGCCGGCGCCAAGATCCTGCGCGGCGACGCCTTCAAACCCCGCACCTCCCCCTACTCGTTCCAGGGTCTCGGCGAGAAGGGCCTGGAGCTGCTGGCGGAGGCCCGGGAGGAGTTCGGGCTCCCGTTCATCGCCGAGGTGGTCGACCCCCGCGACGTCGACCTGGTGAGCCAGTACGCCGATCTCATCCGGGTCGGCACCCGCAACATGGCGAACTTCACCCTGCTCGCCGAGCTGGGCAAGCAGCCCAAGCCGGTGATGCTGAAGCGGGGCTTCACCGCCACCGTCGAGGAGTGGCTCAACGCCGCCGAGTACGTCTACAAGGAGGGCAACCACGAGGTGGTGCTCTGCGAACGGGGCATCCGCACCTTCGAGACCGCCACCCGCAACACCCTCGACATCTCGGCCGTGCCGGTCATCAAGGGCCTCTCCCACCTCCCGGTCATCGTCGACCCGTCCCATTCGGGAGGCCGGCGCCAGCTGGTGGCGCCGCTGGCACGCAGCGCGGTGGCGGCCGGGGCGGACGGCTTCATGATCGACGTCCACCCTGCACCGGAGACCGCCCTCGTCGACGGTCCGCAGGCGATCCTCCCCACCGAGTTCGCCGACCTCATGCACGAGGTGCGGGCGCTGGCCCTGGTCATGGGCGTCGAGATGTGACGAGCGGTGAGCGTGGAGCACCGGCCGTGAAACGGGCCGGCATCGTCGGCACCGGCCTCATCGGCTCCTCCGTGGGTCTCGGGCTGGCTCGGGCCGGCTGGGACGTCGCCGGCTGGGATCCCGATCCCGACGTGCTGGCGGAGGCGGTCGCGGTCGGGGCGGTGGCCCACACCGCGCCCGGCATCGAAACGCTGCTGTCGCCGCCGCTCGACCTGCTGGTGCTGGCCGGCCCTCCCCGCGCCGTCATCGAACAGGTGGGGTCCCTCACCACCGACGGCCTCGTCGTCGATATCGCCGGGGTGAAGGTCCCGGTGGTGGCGGCGAACCGCCTCCCCCACTTCGTGGGGACCCATCCCATGGCGGGGCGGGAGGTCACCGGCCCGGCTGCGGCCTCGGCCGGTCTCTTCCGCGGCGCCGTCTGGGTGGTGGTGACCGACGGGGCCGACCCGGCCGACCTCGAGGCGGTCGAAGCCGTCATCGAGGAGCTCGGAGGGTTGCCGCGCCGCATGACCGCCGCCGAGCACGACGCCGCCGTCGCCGTGATCAGCCATCTGCCGCAGGTGCTGGCCGCCACCCTCGCCACCGAGGCGGCCGACCGGACCCGAGTGGTGGAGCTCGCCGCCGGCAGCTTCCGCGACCTCACCCGGGTCGCCGCCTCCGACCCTGCCATCTGGGTGCAGCTCTTCGACGCGAACCGGGGTCCGGTGGTGGACACGGTGCGGGACTTCCGCGACCGGCTCGATCGCTTCACCGCCGCAGTGGAGGAGGGGGATCTCGAGACCGTGGCCGACGTGCTGACCGCTGCCCGGCAACTCCGGCGGGGCCTGGCGCCGGCGGTGGTGGCGGTGCGGGTCGCCCTCGCCGACCAGCCGGGAGAGCTCGCCAAGATGGGGCGTGCCCTCGAGACGTCCGCCGTCGACGTGCGGGACCTCCAGCTGCGCCACGCCCCCTACGGGGGGGGAGGCGTGCTCACCATCTCGGTGCGTCCCGGCGAGTCCGAGACGCTCCGCGCCGCCCTGGAGGAGCAGGGACTGCTCGTCATCGAGTAGCGCCGCGGCCGCTCAGGCGTGCTGTTCGAGGAGGCGCAGCAGCGACTCCGCCCCCACCAGGATGCCGGCTTCGACGGCGGACTCGTCGATGTCGAACGCCGCCGAGTGCAGGTCGACCCTCCGGTCGGGGAGCGCCCCGCCGAGGCGGAGCATGGCGCCGGGGACGTCCTCCAGGTACCAGGCGAAGTCCTCGGAACCGAGGCTCTGGTGGGTGGCGACGACCCGATCCGCGCCGAGGCAGTCCCGGGCGGCCTCGCTCATGATCCGGACGATCTCCGGGTCGTTGACGACCGGGGGGGAGCCGGGCAGGTACTCGACCTCGCAGCCGGCCCCGAACGGGGTGACCAGGTCGGTGACGATCCCCTCGATCAGCTTCGGCATGGAGTGCCACAGCTCGAGGTCGAGCATGCGGACGGTGCCACCCAACTCAACGTGGGTGGGGATGACGTTCTCCGCCGACCCGCCGGCGACCCGGCCGAAGACGACGAGCACGGTCTGGCGGGGATCGATGCGTTGGCGGACGATCTCGGGGAGGTCGATGACCACCCGGGCCGCCACGTGGATGAGGTTGACGGTCTGGTGGGGACGGGAGGTGTGGCCGCCCGGGCCGGAGAGACGGACCACGAGCCGGTCCGACGCTCCGGTGATGCCGCCCTTCCGTACCCCGAGCCTGCCGGGGGCGAGCGCCGGGTCGATGTGGAAGGCGGTGATCGACGACAGCCCGTGATGGACCCCCTCGGCCCGCATCATGGTGGCCCCGCCCGGGATGCTCTCCTCCGCCGGCTGGAAGATGAGCCGCACCCGCCCCGGGAGGTCGTCGAGTTGGGTCAGGCACCAGGCGATGCCGGTGGCGATGGCGAGGTGGACGTCGTGGCCGCAGGCATGCATCACGCCGGGGACGGTCGACTGGTAGGCGGGGGACGCCTCCTCCAGGATGGGGAGGGCGTCGAGGTCGGCCCGGAACCCGACCGCCCGGTCGCCTTGGCCGATGTCGACGGTGAGCCCGGTGCCGCCCGGCCGCACCTCCGGGTCGAGCCCCCACTCCCGTAGGGTCTCGGCGACGACCCGGGTGGTGCGCAACTCCGCCCACCCCAGCTCGGGGTGGCGATGGACGTCGCGGCGCAGTTCAACCATGCGGGGGGCGATCTCGGCCGCCAGGCGCGTCAACGTCGTGGTTCGGGACGGCATGTCAGGAGTGTAGTGACCGCGCTCGGGGCATCCGCCCCGGGCCCAGCCCGCCGGGTGCCGATGGCGGCGGCGAGGCGCCGCTAGGTTTGTGGCCACCACACGCGGGAGGTGAGGGTTGGGTCGGCAGCGGCCGGCGTTCACGGTCGGGATCGAGGAGGAGTACCTCATCGTCGATCGCGAGACCCGTGACTTGGTTCGTGATCTCCCCGATGGCCTGCTCAAGGACTGCGAGGACATCATCGGCGGCCAGGTCAGCCCTGAGTTCCTCCGCTCCCAGATCGAGATCGGGACCAAGGTCAGCAGCACCGTCCGGGAGGCCCGGGAGGACCTCGCCTCGCTGCGCCGGGCCGTCGCCGACGTGTGCGATCGCTACGGGCTGGCGCCGATCTCGGCCTCGACCCATCCTTTCGCGGTGTGGGAGCGGCAGCAGCACACCGACCGGGAGCGCTACAACCTGCTCGCCGAGGCGCTGGGGGGCGTGGTGCGTCGCCTCCTCATCTGCGGCATGCACGTCCACGTCGGCGTCGAAGACCCCGACCTGCGCATCGACCTCATGAACCAGGTCGTCTACTTCATGCCGCACCTGCTCGCCCTCACCACCTCCTCGCCGTTCTGGCAGGGCAAGGAGTCGGGGCTGATGAGCTACCGCACCTCGGTGTTCCGGGCGGTTCCCCGCACCGGGCTCCCCGACGAGTTCTCGAGCTGGGCCGAGTACCAGCGCCACGTCGCGGTCCTCACCGGGGCCGGGGTGATCGAGGACGCCACCCGGATCTGGTGGGACATCCGGCCCAGCGCCCGCTACCCGACCCTGGAGATGCGGAGCACCGACATCTGCACCAACATCGACGACGCCATCTCGGTCGCCGCGGTGTACGCCTCGCTGCTGGCGATGCTCTACCGCAAGCGGCTCGGCAACCAGCGCTGGCGCCACTACTCCCGGATGCTCATCGACGAGAACGTGTGGCGGGCCCAGCGCTACGGGATCGACGAGCCCCTCATCGACTACGGGCGGGGGGAGCTGGTCCCGTTCCCCGAGCTGCTGATGGAGATGATCGAGCTGGTGCAACGAGACGCCGCCGAGCTGGGCTGCCTCGACGAGGTGTTGCACACCCGCGCCATCGTGGAGCGGGGCACCAGCGCCCACCGCCAGCTCGCCGTCTACGAGGAGGCGCTCGACGGGGGCGCCTCCGAGCACGAGGCGCTCGTCGCCGTCGTCGACCACCTCATCGAGGAGACCCTGGAGGGCGTGTGACCGCTGCCCGCGGCCCGGCGCCGTCCTCCTAACCTGACCCCATGCACACTCTCCGCATCGCCGGGGCCCAGGTGAACCTCACCGTCGGAGACATCGACGGCAACGTCGACCGCATCCTGGCGGCGATGCGGTGGGCGGAGGAGACCGGCGCCGACGTGCTGCTGCTGCCGGAGTTGGCGGTGACCGGGTACCCGCCGGAGGACCTCCTGCTGCGGGACGACTTCCTCACCGAGAACGTCGAGGCGGTGGAACGGCTCGGAGCCGCCTCCGGGGAGACCGTCACCGTGGTCGGCTTCGTCGATCCCGTCGACGGGGACAGCGCCCACGACGACTCCCTGGTGCGCGAGGTCTCCAACGCCGCCGCGGTACTCGCCGGGGGCCACCTCTGCGGCGTCTACCACAAGCTGCTGCTCCCCAACTACGGCGTCTTCGACGAGGCCCGCTACTTCGCCCGGGGTCGTGACCCGGGCCGCGTGTGGACGATCGGCGGCGTCCCGGCGGGGATCTCGGTGTGCGAGGACATCTGGTCGCCGCAGGGCCCTCCGGCGCTGCAGGCCGCCAAGGGAGCCCGGGTGCTGCTCAACATCAACGGTTCGCCCTACCACCGCGGCAAGGGTGAGGAGCGGGCCGCCATGCTGGCGGCCGAGGCCCGCCGCACCGGGGCGGCGGTGGTGTACCTCAACATGGTGGGGGGCCAGGACGAGCTGGTCTTCGACGGCGACTCGATGGTGTTCGACGCCTCCGGCGACCTTGTCTACCGGGCCGCCCAGTTCGCCGAGGAACGGTTCGTGCTCGACCTCGCCGTTCCCGAGGGGGATGAGCCGGAGGCCCCGATCCCGGTGACCCCGGCCCGGACCCGATCCGGGACCCGGCTCGACCCGCCCCCGTCGGCGGAGCGGCTCGGGGAGGAGGCCGAGATCTACCAGGCCCTGGTGCTCGGTCTGCACGACTACGTCGGCAAGAACGGCTTCGGGAGCGTCGTGGTGGGCCTCTCGGGCGGGATCGATTCCGCCCTCACCTGCGCCATCGCGGTCGACGCCCTCGGCCCCGAGGCGGTGTGGGGGGTCACGATGCCGGCCCGCTTCTCTTCGGAGGGGTCGATCCGGGATTCGGAGGACCTCGCCCGGCGCCTCGGGTGCCGGTTCGAGGAGATCCCGATCGACGACATCTTCGCCTCCTACCTGGATGCGCTGCAGCCCGTCTTCACCGGCACCGCCTCGGGGGTGGCGGAGGAGAACCTGCAGGCCAGGATCCGCGGCGCCATCATCATGGCGCTCTCCAACAAGTTCGGCAGCATGGTGGTGGCGACCGGCAACAAGTCCGAGATGGCGGTGGGGTACGCCACCCTCTACGGGGACATGGCCGGCGGCTACGCCGTGCTCAAGGACGTCTTCAAGACGGTGGTGTACCGGCTGGCGGAGTGGCGCAACGGGTCCGGCGAGGTGATCCCGCGCTCGATCATCGACAAGCCGCCGTCGGCCGAGCTGCGCCCCGACCAGAAGGACTCCGACTCGCTGCCCGACTACGAGATCCTCGACGGCATCCTGTCCCGCTACGTCGAGCAGGACGAGTCGATCGAGGACATCGTCGCCGCCGGCATCGACGAGGCGCTGGTGCGCGAGGTGACCCGCATGGTCGACCGCAACGAGTACAAGCGGCGCCAGGCGGCCCCGGGGGTGCGGATCACCCGTAAGGCCTTCGGCAAGGACCGCCGGCTCCCGATCACCAACGGCTACGCCGGCTGAGCGACTCTCTCGTTCCCCCTTGGATCGGGGGGGAGCGGGCAGCGAAGCCGACCCGAGGGGGGTCGCGGCACGACAGAACCGCACCGTGACCCTTCCCGCTTCCCCAGATGGCGGCCAAGGTGGATGGCCCGGGACGGCACCGCGGTAGCATCGCCGGATGCCCTCCATCGGCCCCGTACTCATCGACGGGGAGGCGGTCGACCCGGACGCCGCCGCCGTCTCCGTGTTCGACATCGCCCTGCAGCGGGGCTTCGGGTGCTTCGAGGCGCTGCGGGCCTACGAGGGCAAGGCGTTCCGGCAGGGCGCCCACCTCGACCGGCTGCAACGATCAGCGGCTGCCCTCGGGTTGCCGCTGCCAGCCCGGACCGACCTCGACGCCTGGGTGAGCGACCGGGCGGCGGTGGGTGACGCCGTGATCCGAGTGGTGGTCACCGGGGGCACCGACAGCCACGCCTCCGGGGAGGGCTCGAGGGTGGTGGTGTTCGCCGAGCCGCTGCCGGAGCTGGCGCCGGAGATGACGCTGCTCCCGGTGGCGGCGCCGTGGCATCCCGACGGCGAGGCGTCCCAACTCACCGGCGCCAAGACCCTGTCGTACGGCCCGAACTTCGCCGCCCGCATCGCCGCCACCCACGCCGGGTTCGATGACGCCCTGCTGGTGGGCCGCAGCGGCCGGGTCTTGGAGGGCCCCACCTACAGCGTCGCCTGGGTCGCCGGAGGGGTGGTCGAGACCCCGGCGCTCGACCTGGGCATCCTGGCGTCGGTGACCCGGGCCGCCGTCGTCGAGGTGGCGGGGCGCCTCGGGCTCGAGGTGCGGGAGGGCCATTACGAGCTGGCTCGGGTGCGGGAAGCCGCCGAGGTGATGCTGCTGTCGACGGTCAAGGAGGTGACGCCGGTGGTGCGGGTGGGGGAGACCGCCATCGCCCGTGGTCCCGTCGTCGCCCGCCTCCGGGAGGGGTTCCGGGCGCTGGTGCGGGAGGAGCTGGGCCTACCGTGAGCGGGGGTCGCTACCTGGGGCTGCTGGCGGCGATCGACGATCTGTACCGGGGAGTGGTGATCCGGCCCGAGGCGTGGAACGAGCAGGCGTTCGCCGACTGGGCCGGCGACGTGCTGGGAGACGTGGCGGATCTCCCGCGTCCGGCAATCCGGGAACTCCGCCGTTGCCTGCAGGCGGCCCGCAAGCTGCAGGCGTTCTGGTCCTCGCCGCAGGCGCCGTCCCCGGGGGAGGGCGATTGGCGCAGCATGGTGGACGTCGCCCTCGGGGCGCGGGCGTGGCGGCCGACCCTGGAGTTGGCCCGGATCGGCCTGGATCAATCCCCCGATCCGGAGCTGTTCGCCGAGGTGAAGGACCGGTTCCGGGTCGTGCACTCGGAGCGGTGGATGGAGGGCGTCGACTTCTCGGCATGGCTGACCGATCGCGAGGGATGACCCCCAGGACCCGCCATGTCGAAAGACGCGAGGTCGCGTTAGAGTGGCGCCATGCGGTCGTTTCGCGGTCTCACCCTGCTCCTGGTGCTGGTCTTGGCGGCCTACGGCTGCTCCGGTGACGACTCCGAGGAGACCACCACCACCCTGCCCGGCGAGACGATCACCACCCTGCCTGCGGCCGGCACCACCGTCCCCGAGGCGGACCTGCAGGCCAGCAGCACCACCACCTCGACCCTCATCCCGTCCACCGGGCTTCCCGCCTTCACCATCGTGACCCGGGAGGCCACCGAATACGGCGACCGGGTCGTGATCCTGCTCGATCCCGACAGCTACACATTGCTGACCGACATCGACCTCCAGAACGTGCTGACCGAGGTGGTGGAGGAGCATCCCCCGGTGTACGAGGCGTACGTGGTCGACACCCAAGCGGCGGCCGACGCCGTGCTGGTCGAGTCTCCCGACGCCGACCAACTCGCCGAGCTGGCCCAGCACCACCTGGTGACGCTGGAAGAGGGTTTCCGGATGCGGTTCACGGGACCGTTCGCGGATACCGGCGTCGTCATCCTCGGTTCCTGACCCTCGAGGCCGTCCCGTTCTCGCCCGTGGTGTTCGCTGCGGCTACAGGATCAGGGTGGCGGTGATGAGGAACCCGCTGAAGCCGACGGTGTCGGTGACAGCGGTGAGGAAGATGTTCGAGGCGAGGGCCGGATCTTGCCCGAAGCGGCGCAGCAGCAGCGGGATCGCCGACCCCACCAGGCCCGCCACCATCAGGTTGATGATGACGGCGATGCTGATGATGAGCCCGATCCGGGCGTCGCCGGAGACGAGGCCGCCCATCAGGCCCGACAACACCGACATGACGAGGCCGTTGGAGGTGGTGACGAGGAGTTCCCGGCGGATCGCCTTGAGGGCACGTCCCCGCGGCAGGTCGCCGACGGCCATCGACCGGATCGTCACCGCCAGGCTCTGGGCGCCCGTGTTGCCGCCGAGCTGGGCGACCAGCGGCATGTAGGCGGCCAGGATCGCCCGGGTCTCGATGACGTCTTTGAGGTGGTTGATGACGAAGGCGATGCCGAGCCCGATGAAGAGGTTGAGGACGATCCACGGGAGGCGGCGCTGCACCGAACGGGGGATGGGGGAGAACACGGTCTCCTCGGGGCCGGCACCGACCATCTGGGTGATGTCCTCGCCGGCCTCGGCCTGGACCGCTTCGAGGGCCTCATCCACCTTGACCATCCCGATCAGGTGACCGTCGGCATCGGTGACGGGGATGGCGATGAGGTGGTACCGCTGGATGAGCTCGGCGACGATCTCCCGGTCGGTGTCGAGCTGTACCGCCACCGGGTCGGACACCATGACGTCCTCCAGGCCGGTGCCGGGACGGGCGAACACCAGCTCCCGGAACGGGGCGACGCCGATGAGGTGCCCGGCGTCGTCGACGACGTAGACGTAGGTGAGGTTGGAGCCCAGCTCGTCGTGGAGACTGCGCAGCGACTCGATGGCTTCACCGGCGGAGACGCCGCGGGGGAGCGAGGCGATCTCGGTGGTCATGAGACCGCCGGCACTGTCCGGCGGGTAGATGATCAGCCGGTTGATCTCGCGCCGGGTGTCGGGGTCGAGGGCGGCGAGGACGGCGTTGCGGGAGTCCTCCTCGAGGGCGGCCAGCAGGTCGACCGCCTGGTCGGTCTCCATCTCGGCGATGTAGCCGGCCGCCTCGCTGGGAGCCACCTCCTCGAGCACGTCGGCGGCGGGCTCGGGGCGCATCTCGTCGAGGATGTCGGCGGCGTCGTCGGCGTCGAGTGCTTCGAGCAGGTCGGCGGCGCCCTCTTCGTCGAGCGCTTCGAGGATGTCGGCGGCGCTGTGGGGGTCGACCTCGGCGATGCGTTCCCACTCCGCCTGGTGGGTGTCGAGGTACTCCTCTGCCTCGTCGGGGCTCCGGTGTGCCAGATCACGGATGGCGGATGCCACCCTGCTGCGGCGGAGGCGGAACGGGATCTTCACTCGCCGCAGGTTAGAGACGTGATGGCGCTCGAAGGACCGGGTGGAATACGAACCCGAAAATGGGCAGGCCCCCCAGGGGGGACGAGGGGGCCTGCACGGTCCTGGGTGGATCACCCAGGCACCGAAATATGATAGTCCCCTGGGATTCGACAGCGAGTCGGATTCCCGCATTATTCCTGCTGCTAGACCGGGGTGGGTCAGGGGCGCGGAGGCCGTCCCCGTCTCCCGGGTGCGGCGACCGGGCGGCGCCGTACACTCGCGGCCCGGAAGGAGGTGGTGCGGTGCCACGTTTGACGGCGTTTTCACACGGGGCCGGCTGAGCGTGCAAGCTCGGCCCTGACGAGCTGGCGCAGGTCTTGCGCTCTCTCCACATATCACCCGCGGTACGTCACCCGGACCTGCTGGTAGGCATCGGCGGCGCCGACGACGCCGGCGTCTACCGCATCTCCGACGACGTGGCGCTGGTGCAGACGGTCGATTTCTTCACCCCGATCGTCGACGAGGCGTTCGACTGGGGCTGGATCGCCGCGGCCAACGCCCTCTCGGACGTCTACGCCATGGGGGGGACGCCGCTCACGGCGCTCCAGGTGGTGGGATGGCCCCGCGACGGGCTCCCGCTGGAGCTGCTGTCGGAGGTGCTGGCGGGGGCGGCGCCGCCGTCCTGGTGGAGGCGGCCTGCACCCTGGTCGGCGGCCACACCATCGACGACGCCGAGCCGAAGTACGGGCTGGCGGTGACCGGGGTGGTGCATCCAGGCGAGATCGTCACCAACGGGGCCGCCGAGCCCGGCGACGTGCTGGTGCTCACCAAGCCGATCGGGACCGGCCTCGTCGCCACCGCCATCAAGCGGGGAACGGCCGATCCGGCGGCCCGGGACGCCGCGGTGGCGTCGATGGCCCAGCTCAACGCCCCGGCGGCCCGGGCCATGCGCCGGGTGGGGGTGCGGGCGGCGACGGACATCACCGGCTTAGGGCTGCTCGGCCACCTCGGGGAGATTATGCAGGCGAGCGGGGTGAGCGCCGAGATCGAGGCGGCGGCGGTGCCGATGCTCCCGACGGCTCGGAAGCTGGCCGAGCAGGGCGTCGTTCCCGGCGGTACGACCCGGAATCTGCGGTCGGCGGAGCGGTTCACCGACTTCGGGCCGCTGGAGGAGGCGAGGCGGATCGTGCTCGCCGACGCCCAGACCAGCGGTGGCCTGCTGATGGCGGTGGCGGCGCCGCTGGCGAAGGCGTTGCTGCAGGCGTTGACCGAGGAGGGGGTGACGGGGACGTTGGTGGGCCGCGTGGTGGAGCGGCAGTTCTCCGACGGCCCGTCGGGGAGGATCACGGTGCTGAGCGGCGGGGATCGGGACTAGC
>CAYQEC010000032.1:0-10002 GCA_964416425.1 uncultured Acidimicrobiaceae bacterium
TCTACGGGGACGACCAGCGCTACGTCGACACGTACTGGTCGCGGTTCCCGGGCCTCTACTTCGCCGGTGACGGCGCCAAGCGCGACGCCGACGGGTACTTCTGGCTCCTGGGCCGGGTCGACGACATCATGCTGGTGGCGGGTCACAACATCTCCACCACCGAAGTCGAGTCGGCGCTGGTCGGCCACGCCGCCGTGGCCGAGGCGGCGGTGGTGGGGCGGACCGACCCGGTCACCGGCCAGGCGATCGCCGCCTTCGTGACGCTGCGGAGCGGCGTGGTCGGGGACGAAGCGCTGCTCCAGGAGCTGCGGAACACGGTGGCGGCGACGATCGGGCCGATCGCCAAGCCGAAGAGCATCGTGTTCACCGACGATCTCCCCAAGACCCGTTCCGGCAAGATCATGCGACGCCTGCTGCGCGACATCTCGGAGCAACGCCATCTCGGTGACGTCACCACCCTGGCCAACGCCGACGTGGTGGCGGAGATCGCCAGCCAGGCGTCCCAGACCACCGACGACTGAGGACCCCCAGCCGGCCGATTCCCCCCGTAATCGGGGGGAATCGGACGCGTCGGGAGGCCCCGGCGCCACGACGCCCGACTCCGCCCGAGCGAGCCGCGAACGATCCGGCGCGACGGTAGGCTCGACCGTGAGCACACGAATGCAGGAGGTGCCCCCGTGGGCTGGACCGTATTGCCCGAAGAAACCGCCGCCAAAGTCGCCGCCGAGTTACAGCCGACGCTGGCAGATCTGGTCGATCTGCACCTCATTGGGAAGCAGGCCCACTGGACCGTGGTGGGCCCCGGCTTCCAGGCCGCCCACGAGCGCATCGACGTGCTGGTCGACGCCTGGCGACTCTGGACCGACCGGGTCGCCGAGCGGATCGTCATCCTCGGCCAGCTCCCGAAGGGCCGGGCCGAGGACCTCACCGAGCAAGGGACCTACCCGCTCGGTTGGGTCGCCGACCGTGACGCCATCACCGCGCTGGCGGACCGGGTGGCGCTGGTGGCGTCCCGGGCGCGTGACCACCAAGCGGCCGTCGCCGACCTCGACGTCGTCACCGACGGGCTGCTCCAGGAGATCATCGAAGGCCTCGAAGAACAGCTGTGGATGCTGCGCGCCCACCTTCAGTGACCCGGCAGGGGTGAGGCGACCTTGAGCCCGAGGCGCCGCCGCTCCCTCCGGTTCGGAATCCTGGCGATCCAGAACGTCGCCTGGGCCGATCAGGTCGAGCGGTGGCGCCACGTCGAGGCGTTGGGATTCGACAGCGTCTGGGTCGCCGACCACTTCATCGATCCCTACCGGCCCGATGCGCCGTGGTTCGAGGCGTGGACGCTGCTGAGCGCCCTGGCGACCGTGACCCGGGAGATCCGGATCGGGACGCTGGTGACGTCGATCCCGCTCCGCAATCCGGCCATGCTCGCCCGCCAGGCCCTGACCGTCGACCACGTCTCGAACGGCAGGCTGGAGTTGGGCCTCGGCGCCGGGGTCCCCCGGGATCCCGTGTACAACATGATCGGGATCGAGAACTGGTCGTCCCGGGAGCGTGTCACCCGCTTCCTCGAGGTCGTCGAGATCGTCGACCGGTGCCTGCGCGAGGAGGTTGTCAGCTACGACGGGCGCCACTACCAGCTCGAGGACGCCATCTTCGTGCCCCGGCCGGTGCAGCAGCCCCGGCCCCCGCTCACGATCGCGGCCGACGGGCCGGTGATGCTGGGGGTGGCGGCCCGCTACGCCGACACCTGGAACACCTACGCCGGCGGGGAGGGTGAGTCGCCCGGGGAACTGCAGGATCGTCTGGCGCAGCGCAACGAGCAGCTCGACGAGCGTTGCCGCGAGATCGATCGGGATCCCGCCGCCGTCCGCCGCTCCCTCCTCCTGGTGGGGCCCGATGCAGAGGCCTGCTTCGCGTCGGCCGCGGCGTTCGAGGAGGCGGTGGAGCGGTATCGGGAAGCCGGCATGGACGAGCTGATCTTCTCCTATCCGACCATCGCGGACCACGAGCAGATCCTCGAGGAGGTTGCCGGGGAGATCATCCCCCGGCTGCGGGTCGGGGACGGATGAGGCGCGGGTCGAATCGGGTGGAGGCGGAACCCGCGTGCAGTGGCCGCGCCGGTTCTCGATAATGGAACCATGGAACTCCCGACCGGCCTGATGAACGCCACCCTCCGCTGGATCGAGGGCGACCCCGACCCGGAGACCCGCACCGAGCTCGAGGAGCTGCTGGAGCGAGGTGACACCGCGGCGCTGGAGGACCGCATGGCCGGTTCCCTCGTCTTCGGGACCGCCGGGTTGCGAGGTCGGGTCGAGGCCGGCTCCAACCGGATGAACCGCGCCGTCGTCATCCGCACCACCCGAGGCCTCGCCCGCTACCTCCTGGCCGGTGACGACGGCTCCGAGCAGCCGGTCGTGGTCGGCCGCGACGCCCGTCTCTCCAGCGAGCGCTTCATGAGGGACACCGTCGGGGTGCTCGCCGCGGCCGGGCTCCCGGTGCGGTTCTTCCCCGACCCGACGCCGACACCCCTCGTCGCCTACGCCGCCAAGTCGCTGGGGGCACGGGCCGCCGTCGTCATCACCGCCAGCCACAACCCCTCGTACGACAACGGGTACAAGGTGTACGACCGCAACGGCGCCCAGATCATCCCCCCGGTCGACCGTGAGATCGCAGCCGCCGTCGACCGGGTCGGCCTCGCCGTCGAGGTTCCCCGGGTGCGGGGCGCCACCCGAGGCGGGGACGCCCTCGTCTCCCCGGTGCCGTCGGACACCTTCGACCGCTACCTCGACGACGTCGCCGCCGCCCGACCGGCAGGGGCCGGAGGCTCCGACCTCGTCATCGTCTACACCCCGATGCACGGCGTCGGAGGGGCCTTCACCACCGAGGCGTTGCGGCGGTTCGGGCACACCCGGCTCCACCCGGTGCCGCAGCAATACGAGCCGGACGGCAATTTCCCGACCGTTGCCTTCCCCAACCCGGAGGAACCGGGTGCCCTCGACCTCGCCACCGAACTGGCACGTCAGGTCGGGGCGGACCTCATCATCGCCAACGACCCCGACACCGACCGCCTCGCGGTGAGCGTGGAGCACCCCGACGGCTGGCGTCCCCTCACCGGGAACCAGATCGGGCTGCTGCTCGCCGACTTCATCCTGGAACACACCACGACGGCGCGGCCCATCGTCATCAACAGCATCGTGTCGTCTCCGATGCTGGCCCTGATCGCCGCCGCCCGGGGAGCCCGGTTCGCCCAGACGCTCACCGGTTTCAAGTGGATCTGGAACGCCGCCCTCGACCTCCAGGAGGCGGGGGAGGGACGGTTCGTGTTCGGCTACGAGGAAGCGCTCGGGTACTCGGTCGGCCAGATCGTGCGTGACAAGGACGGCATCAGCGCCGCGGTGCTCTTCGCCGACCTCGCCGCGGCCTGCCGTGCCGTAGGGGGCACGGTGCTGGACCGGCTCGACGACCTCTCCCGCCGTCATGGGCTGTGGGTGTCCACCCAGCGCAGCGTGGTGCGGCCGGGAACCGACGGGGCGGCCGAGATCGCCGCCGCCATGGAGCGGCTGGCAGCCGCTCCCCCCACGTCACTCGACGGCTTCCCCGTCGTCGCCACCACCGACTTCCGGTCGGGCGCCGAGAAACGTCCCCGGTACCTGCCCGCCGCCAGCCTGGTCGAGCTCGATCTGGGGGAGCGGGGACGGGTGCTGGCGCGCCCCAGCGGCACCGAGCCGAAGCTGAAGATCTACGTCGACCTGACGTCACCGGTCGATCCGGCTGAGGCCCCTCGTGAGATGGAGCCCGAGTTGGCAGGCACCGCCGACCGTCTCGCTGCCGCTACGGTGGCCGCCCTCGGGCTCTGAACTACCCCTCCCGGAGCCAACCCGCCATAATGCGCGGGAGAACGCAAGACCAGCCGGCCCGGAGCCGGACGACGAGGCGAGGAGCTGACATGGATCTCGTAAGCCTGCTCGGGGACGAAGCCCAAGACCTGCTCGAACACGAATCGACGGGGATCGCCAAGGAGAATCTCTCCCTGCCCGGGCCCGATTTCGTGGATCGGGTGTTCCTCCAGAGCGACCGCTCGCCCCAGGTGTTACGCAACCTGCAGGCCCTGTTCGACCACGGACGTCTCGGAGGCTCCGGCTACGTCTCGATTCTCCCCGTCGATCAGGGCATCGAGCATTCGGCGGCGGCGTCGTTCGCGCCGAATCCGGCGTACTTCGATCCGAAGAACATCGTCGAGCTCGCCGTCGAGGCCGGCTGCAACGCCGTCGCCAGCACTTTTGGTGTACTCGCCATGACCTCACGCCGGTACGCCCACAGGATCCCCTTCATCGTCAAGATGAACCACAACGAGCTGCTCACCTACCCGGCAACGCATGACCAGGTCATGTTCGGATCGGTGGATCAGGCGTTCGATCTCGGCGCCGCCGCTGTCGGAGCCACCATCTACTTCGGCTCCGACGAGTCGATGCGGCAGCTCCAAGAGGTCACCGAGGCCTTCGCCTACGCCCACGAGCTCGGCATGTTCACCGTGCTGTGGTGCTACGTGCGCAACAACGCCTTCTCCAAGGATGGGGTCAACTACGAGGCGTCCGCCGACCTCACCGGTCAGGCGAACCACCTCGGCGTCACCATCGAGGCCGACATCATCAAGCAGAAGCAGCCGGAGTCGAACAACGGCTTTGGCGCCATCGGTTTCGGCCGCACCAACCCGAAGGTGTACTCGGAGCTGACCACCGACCATCCGATCGATCTCACCCGCTGGCAGGTCGCCAACTGCTACATGGGTCGGGCCGGTCTCATCAACTCCGGTGGCTCTTCCTCCGGCAGCGGTGACCTCGCCCAAGCGGTGCGCACCGCGGTCATCAACAAGCGTGCCGGCGGGATGGGCCTCATCAGTGGCCGCAAGGCGTTCCAGCGGCCGACGGGGGACGGGATCGAGTTGCTCAACGCCATCCAGGACGTCTACCTGGACTCCGCCATCACGGTCGCCTGAGCCGCCAGGAGCCCGTCGACGGGAGGACTTCGGGGGAGGGCGGCCCGTACGGGCCGCCCTCCCCCCCGGGTATGCTCTGGCGCAAAATCGGTGTCGTATCGGCCGTCAGGAGGTTCGTCGGTGGTCTTCAAGCTCCCCCATGCCAGGTCCGTCGCCGCCAATCCGACTCAGGAAGAGATGCGGGCTTGGGTTCTTGAGCACATGCCCCGAATCCAAGAGACCACATTCGGCAACCTCAACTACGAGGCGGAGATCACAGCCCGTCTCGCCCGGTCCACGTTCTTCATCTCCGACGTCGACATCCGCCAGAACCGTATGCCGCGCGCCGAGTTCGAGGAGTGGGCCGCCAAGCAGGATGCCTACATCGCCGACAAGGACATGATCCTCATCGAGGGCTACATCGGCCCCGATCCCGAGTACCGCACCGGCGCCCAGCTCCTCATCGAGCGCACCCAGGCGAACATCCCCGCCATGCAGCAGCAGCTCTTCTTTCCCAAGGACGACGATTGGGAGCCGGTATTCACCGTCGTCTACACCCCGGGCCTCAAGGCGCCGGGAAAGTCGGACGACCGGCTCATCGCGGTCGATCTCGAGAACTACGTGACCCGGGTACTCGGCTCGGACTACTTCGGCGAGTCGAAGATGGGGGGGCTCCGCATGTGGAACCACCTCGTGTACGAGCGGGGCGGACTGGCGCTGCACTCCGGGCTCAAGGTGTTCCCCGACATCGACGGCGAGGAGAAGGCCGCCCTCATCCTCGGCCTCTCCGGAACCGGGAAGACCACCACCACCTTCCGGCGGCAGCTCGGATCGCTGCCGGTCCAGGACGACTTCAACGCCCTGATGCCGGGCGGCAAGGTGCACGCCACCGAGAACGGCTGCTTCGCCAAGACCTTCGGACTCGATCCCGACGACGAGCCCACCATCTACGGGGGAACGACCCGGCCGGACGCCTGGCTGGAGAACACCCACGTCGATCCCGACGGGACCATCGACTTCTTCAACGACTCGCACACCGCCAATGGGCGGTCGACCTTCCCGCTGGAGAACATCCGGCACCGTGACCCGCGGGACCTGCCGCGCGCCGATTACCTGCTGCTCCTCAACCGGAACGAGAACATCATTCCGGCGGTGGCCAAGCTGAAGCCGGAACAGGCGGCCGCCTACTTCATGCTGGGGGAGACGAAGGGCACCTCGGCCGGCGGCGCCGCCGAGATGGGCAAGAACCTGCGGGTTCCCGGCACCAACCCGTTCTTCTTCGCCAACGACGCGCTGCAGGGGAACCGTATGCTCGAGCTGCTCGAGACGATGCCGGAGCTCGAGGTATTCCTCATGAACACCGGCCGGATCGGAGGCACCGACGGCGACGAGCGCTCCACGAAGGTGAAGATCCGCCACTCGGCGGCCGTGGTCCAGGGCATCGTGGCCGGGACCGTCGAGTGGGTCGAGGACCCCGATTTCGGGTACTACGTGGCGGCCGCCCTCCCCGGCTTCGAGGACGACGAGCTGCTGCAGCCTCGCCGGCTCTACGAGCGCCAGGGGCGGGCCGACGAGTACTCCCAGATCGTGGCGACTCTGACCGAAGACCGGCGCGCCTACCTGCGGAGCTACCCGGATCTCGATCCTTCGATCGTCGAAGCCATCTAGAGGGCGACGCGGTCCCGGAATCCGTCCGCGCCGCGGGCGCGGGACAGTTCGGTCGTTCACGGTTCGCGGCGAGCGTCCCGTGCCGGGGCGCAACCATGCCCGCAAAGGCCCAGGACCGGCTGCAGGCGCCGGCTGCGATGAGATTGTCAAGAGGAACCTTGCGAAGGCCGATAAGCGACGGGTGAGTAAGGAACGCGCCGCGCTCGATCGCATCGACGAGAAGGTCTTCTCGCTCGCCCGCAAGGGATACACGAGGCGCGAGGTCGACTCCTACCTCAGCGAGTTGGAGGCCGCGTTCCGGGAGCTCGAAGGCTTCTCACAACGAACCCAGCAGCGCCTCTCCGAGGTGGAGAACGAACTGCACGCGGCCAAGTCGAACGAGGAGGCCTCGCTCGACAACGCCATGATTGCGGTCTTCGACGCCAAGGACCGCATCATCGAACGGGCCACCCGGCGGGCGGAGGAGATCGAAGCCGCCGCCAAGCGAGAAGCGGCCCGGATCCGTGCCACGACCGAGGTCCCGGTCACCATGGACGAGGCCTCCCGTCAGGCCGTCGAACATCTCGCCGAAGCCCGGTCGGAGGCGGACCGCATCATCGCCGAGGCTCGGGCCGAGGTCGTCACGATCCGGGAAGAGGCGTCGGGTGGGGAGACCCTGCCGGATCGGTCGATCGAGCTCGAGCGAGAGCTCGCCCAGGCCACCGCCCAGGTGGTGATGCTGCGGGACCAGCTCACTCAGGAACAGGCCAGGGTCGAGGAATGGCGGCAAGCTGCAGAGGCGAATGCGGGAGATGGCCAGGACGCCGGACGCATCGCCGAACTCGAATCACGGCTCGAAGCTTCCCAGACCGAGGCCGGCGCTCTGAGTGAGCGGGTAGGCCAGCTTCAGGCCCGGCTCACCGACATGGAGGCGGCCGCGGCCGGGGGTTTCCCGGCGGAGGAGCTGGAGCGAGCCCGGGCCGAGGCCGACGAGCAACGGCGGGCCGTCGCCGTTGCCGAGCAGCGAGCTGTCGACGCCGAGCGCCAGCTCCGGGAGGCACGGCAGGAGGTTGAGCGACTCCGTGCCGAGGAGGTGCCCGCTCCCGATCTCGAGCGCTTGTTGCTGCTCGAGCAGGAGATGGAAGCGTCCCGCCGGGAAGCCGAAGAACTGAAGCGGTCACTCGAGGAGGAACGCCGCCGAACCTCCCCGGAGCCGGTGGACGAGTCCAGCTACGCCGAGGAGGCCCGTCGCGAGGCCGGCGAGATCGTCGCCCGCGCGCACCAGCAGGCCGAGGTCCTCATCGCCGACGTCGAGGCCCGGCTGGCGGAAGCCAAGAACCTGGAGGACCTTGGCCAGACGGCCCGCGCCGAGGCCGCCGCGATCAGGGCCCGCGCCGAGGCCGATGCCGCGAGGATCCGCGCCGACGCGGACGCGCTGCAATGGGAGATCGAGGCCAAGGCGTCGCGGGCGGCGCGGGAACTCAACGTCAGCCGTATCGAGGCGCAGATGATCCAGGCCGAGGCGGAGGCGGAGGTCGCCCGGCTCCAGGGAGACGCCGAGACGGCCCGCCAGGAGATCGAGAAGCGCCAGGGAGAGCTCGCCGAACTCGATGCCCTGCGCAAGCAGCGCGCCGCCGAGGCGCAGGAGCTGGTCGAGAACGCCAGGCAGGGAGCCGAGGCGGAGCGGGAGCGAATCGTCGCAGCCGCCCAGGCCGAGTCGGAGAAGACCCGGGCCGGCGCCGAGGCCGAGGCGGCCGAGATCAGGTCCGCCGCCTCGGCGATCCGGGAAGAGGCCGAGCGCGACGCCGAGAAGACCAGAACCGAGAGCCAGGAGGCTGCCAACGCGACCCGGGAGGCGGCTCGGGTCGCCGCCGAAGACCTCAGGGCCGAGGCGGCCCAGACCCGTGACGAAGCCGAACGGGCGCTGGAGGAGGCCGAGGCGAAGGTGGCCAAGCGGGAGGCCAGGGCGAGATCGGTCCTCGAGGAGGCGCGCACCGAGGCGGACTCCGTGCGGGCCGAGGCGAGCACGGCGCTGTCGGAGGCCCGAGAAGGGGCCAACAACATCCGGGAAAGGGCTGAGGAGCAGGCCGAACGTATCCGGGCGGAGGCCGAGTCCTTCCGTGACGACGTGGCGGCGCTGCGGTCGCAGACCGAGGCCGACATGTCGGGGGCACACGAGGAAATCGAGGAGCTCCACCTCGAAGCCGAGGCCCGCGCCGCACAGGTGATCGAGGCCGCCCGCGAGGAAGCCACCCGGATTCGGGACGCCGCCACCACCCTCACCAACCAGTCGGAGGAAGCCCGATCGGGGGCGCTGAGGGCGAAGCTGGCCGCCGAGAAGACCCTGGCCGAAGCCCGCGAAGAGGCCGAGGCGCTACGGCGCGAGGCCGGCGAGCAGGCAGCCAGGATCCTGCGCGAGGCCGAGGAATCGGCCGAAACCGTCGTCGAAGCCGCCGAGCAGGAACGCCTGGCCGTCCAGGCGGCCCAGGAGGAAGTGGCCGGTCTGCGGCGAGACGCCGAGCATCGGGCCGCGGCCGTCACCGCCGAGGCCGATCAGCAGCTGGCCGCGGCGCGTGACAATCAGGCGCTGCTCGCCGGGGCAGAGGAACGGGCCGCCCAGCTCATCGAGGAAGCCAAGGCCGAAGCGGCCGCCATCGTCCAGCAGGCGTCCGCCGCGGCGGAGGGCAAGGCGGTGAGCGCGGAAGAGATCGAGTCGATGCGCCGGGAGGCGGAACACCGGCTGACGGAGGTCGAGGCGCATCAGCGGGAGGTCTCGGAGGCTCGTATCAACGCCGGCTCCATCATGGCCGCAGCCGAGGAGCGGGCCCTGGAGGTGCGGCGGGTCGCCGAGCAGGAGGCCCAGGAGATGATCGACGCCGCCCGGGCGGAAGCAGCGGCGATCGATGCCCGCGCCGAGGAACTCGCCGACCGGGAGCGCCGGCTCGCCACCGAGGCGGCTGTGACCGAGCAGGCCCGTGTCGAGGCCAACGAGCTGATTGAGAGTGCTCGCACCGCCGCCGAAGCGATTCAAGACGCCGCGCGCGGTGACGCCGAGCGGGCCCTGCGCGCCGCCGATGCCATGGCCACCGATCTGCGCGAGGAGGCGATGCGGCTCCTGGCGCAGGCTGAGCAGGAGAAGGGCCACGTGGAGAACCGGGGAGACGACGCCGAGGCGGAGGACCCCGCCGAGCCGGAGACCGAGGAGCGGACGCTGGCGGAGCGGGTGGCGGCGGAGCGGGCCGCGCTACAGGCCGAGGTGGACGAGGAAGAGACGATCCTGGCGGAGCGGGTGGCGGCGGAACGGGCCGCGCGGGAGGTCGAGCCGGAGGCCGAGCCGGAGGCCGAGGAGCGGACGCTGGCGGAGCGGGTGGCGGCGGAACGGGCCG
>CAYQEC010000032.1:10102-24946 GCA_964416425.1 uncultured Acidimicrobiaceae bacterium
GAGCCGGAGGCCGAGGAGCGGACGCTGGCGGAGCGGGTGGCGGCGGAACGGGCCGCGCGGGAGGTCGAGCCGGAGGCCGAGCCGGAGGCCGAGGAGCGGACGCTGGCGGAGCGGGTGGCGGCGGAACGGGCCGGGCTGCAGGCCGAGGTGGACGAGCAAGAGAAGACCCTGGCCGAGCGGGTGGCGGACGAACGAGCCGCCGCCGAGCGGATCCTCGCGGAGCATTCACTCGCCGACCGGGTCGCGGCGGAGCGTTCCGCCGCTCACCACGAAGACGGGGAGTCTCAGGCCCCGGAGCGGAGCCTGTCCGAACGGCTGGCGGCCGAAGCTGAACAGGACGAGGAAGCCGGGGACCGACTCGAGTCCGCCAACGGTGAGGACGACGACGGCAAGCGGTCACGGTACGCCCGCCGCTCCGCCAAGCTGCCCCGGATCGGCAAGGAATCCGGCGGATCGGTGTTCTCGAGCCTCTCCGGCCTCCGCAAGTCGCGTGGCGACAGAAAGCGTTGATGCGCCCGGCCGTACCGACGACTCATCCCGGCGCCCGCGGCGAGACGGGCCCCTACCGAGCATCTGCGGGGTTTGGCGGTGCTCCCGACCGGTCGATACCATGTCGGGACGGGCGCGGGAGTAGGGCCTGCGCCGTGACCGTGGCTCTCCCCTGAGACCAGCAAGGAGTTCAGCGCCGTGCCCGACAGCCTCATCGAGCCCCATGGGGGCGAACTCGTCGACCTCGTCGTCGGCGCCGAGCGCGGCGAGGAGCTCCGGATCGAATCTCGCGACTGGCCATCGTGGGACCTGACCGAACGCCAGCTCTGCGATCTCGAGCTGCTACTCAACGGGTCTTTTTCGCCACTGCGCGGCTTCCTCACCCGAGATGACTACGAGGCGGTGTGCGCCGACATGCGGCTCACCGGCGGGACCCTGTGGCCGATGCCGGTGATGCTGGACGTCACCGCGGAGCTGGCCGAGGGCCTCACGACCGGTGACACCCTCGCCCTGCGTGATCCCGAAGGGGTGATGCTCGCCACCATCCACGTCGAGGACCTATGGCAGCCGGATCACCGCGCCGAAGCCGAAGCGGTGTTCGGGACCAGCAATCCGGAGCATCCCGGGGTGGCGTTCCTGCTGGAACAGGCACACCCGTACTACGTCGGGGGGCGGGTCGAGGGCGTGCAACTTCCGGTGCACTACGACTTCCGTCTGCTGCGCAAAACGCCGGCGGAGACCCGCGCCGAGTTCGCCCGGCTCGGATGGCGCCAAGTGGTCGCCTTCCAGACCCGCAACCCGATGCACCGGGCTCACGTCGAACTCACCCGCCGGGCCGCCGCCGAGACCGAGGCGAACCTGCTCATCCACCCGGTGGTCGGGTTGACCAAGCCGGGCGACGTCGACCACTACACCCGGGTGCGGGCCTACGAGGCAGTCATCGACCGCTACCCCCACAACACGGCCCAGATCGCCCTCCTCAACCTGGCGATGCGCATGGGGGGGCCGCGGGAGGCGGTATGGCACGCCATCATCCGCAAGAACCACGGATGCACCCACCTCATCGTGGGTCGGGACCACGCCGGGCCCGGCAGCGACTCGCAAGGCAACCCCTTCTACGGCCCATATGAGGCCCAGGAGCTCGTCACCGAGTACGAGGAGGAGCTCGGGGTCACCATGGTGCCGTTCAGGATGATGGTGTACGTCGAGGACCGCGACAGCTACCTGCCGGTGGACGAAGTCCCGGACGGGGCGCGGACGCTCAGCATCTCCGGCACCGACCTGCGCGACCGGCTGGCGGCGGGCACCGAGATCCCCGAGTGGTTCTCCTATCCCGAGGTGGCCAAGGAGCTGCGCCGGACCCACCCACCCCGCGCCAAGCAGGGTCTCACCGTGTTCTTCACCGGGCTGTCGGGCTCCGGCAAGTCGACCGTCGCCAACGCCCTGCTCGTCAAGCTGCTGGAGATGGGAGGCCGGCCGGTGACCCTGCTCGACGGTGACATTGTCCGCAAGAACCTCTCCTCCGAGCTGGGGTTCTCCAAGGAGCACCGGGACCTCAACATCCTGCGCATCGGCTTCGTGGCGTCCGAGATCACCAAGAACGGCGGCATCGCCATCTGCGCCCCGATCGCCCCCTACGACACGGTCCGCAAGCAGAACCGGGCGCTCATCGAGCCGCTCGGCGGCTACATCCTGGTTCATGTCGCCACTCCGCTCGAGGTGTGCGAGCAGCGGGACCGCAAGGGCCTGTACGCCAAGGCCCGGGCGGGGATCATCAAGGAGTTCACCGGCATCTCGGACCCGTACGAGGAGCCGGACGACGCCGACCTCGTCATCGACACCACCAACACGAGCCCGGACGAGGCGGCCAACGCCGTGATCCTCCACCTCGAGCACCTCGGCTACGTCACCGGGGACGGCGCCGAGTCGTGACCACCGAGCACCGGGTCACCGACCCGGACGACCTGTCCCGCATCCGCACCGCCCTCGATGTGGCGGAGGCGGTGCTGGCGCCGTTCACCCCGGGAGCGATCGAGGCTCGCATGAAGCAGGGTGACGATCCGGTCACCGCCGCCGACCTGGCGGTCGACGCCGCCCTCCGCGAGTCGCTGCCGCGTCCCGGTGAAGGGTGGCTCTCGGAGGAGACCGCCGACGACGCCTCCCGTCTCTCCTGCGAGCGGGTGTGGGTGGTCGACCCGGTGGACGGCACCCGCGAGTTCGTCGCCGGGATCCCGGAGTGGGGCGTGTCGGTCGGGCTGGTCGTCGGCGGGAAGCCGGTGGCCGGCGGCATCCTCAACCCGACGGCGGGTCTCCGCATCGTGGGCTCGGTCGACGACGGGGTGATCGTGAACGGGGAGCCGGCACGGACGACGGCGCGAACCGACCTACGCGGGGCGGTGGTGTTCGCCTCCCGTAGCGAGGTGAAGCGGGGGGAGTGGGATCGATTCTTCGCCACCGAGATCTCGGTGCGGACGATGGGGTCGGCGGCCTTCAAGCTGGCTTCGGTGGCAGCCGGTTGGGGCGACGCCACCTGGACGCTGGTTCCGAAACACGAGTGGGACGTGGCAGGCGGGGCGGCCCTGGTGCTCGCCGGCGGCGGCGCCGTCTTCGGTCCCGACGGCGAGGAGATCTTCTTCAACCAGGCCAATCCGAAGCTGACCGGGTTCGTGGCGGTCGCCGGCGGCTTGGCCGACCCGGTGAAGGCGTTTCTGAAGTCGTTCCGCTGAGAGAGCACCCCCGGGACCGGGGGGCTCGTTGTCGTATCCTTCCTCCTGGCCCACAATGTGCCCATGGGCAGGCGTGAGGGACCGCGTGGCGGAGGCAACGACACGGGTGCGGTGCGCGCCCTGCCCCCCACCCCGGACGCAGGAGCCCGACCGCCTCGTGCATCTCGCCCCCCATGGCTGGCATCGGGGGCGGTACTGCTGGCGGCCGTGGCCGCGGTGGCCGTGGTCGCCGTCAGCAGCGACTCCGCACCCCCGACGACCAGCAGCACCACGACGTCGATCCCCGATGAGGCGGCACCACCGGAGGGTGACGTGGTCGTGCTGGAAACCGACGTCCCGAGGGACCCGGACATCGAGTGGACTCCATGGCTTTCCCCCGGGCAGGTTGACACGGTCGCGGTCGTGGAGTCGACGGTGACCGCGGCCGGGTCGTTCACGGGGTCGGCAGCCATCTGGACCTGGGACCCGGTCGTCGGCTGGCAGACCGTTCCGGACATCGACCCGGGCATCGCGAGTTCCCGGGTGCAAGTGCTGGTTTCGATCGGTTCCGGGGAGGCGCTGGCCCTCGGCGCGGTGGGCAACGACGTCGCCGTGTGGGAATCGGCGTCCTCCACCGAGTGGGAGTACCTCGGCGAGGAAGAGGCCCTGCCAGGAGTCCAGGTGACTGACGCCGCGTGGGGTCCGGCCGGCCTCGTCGTCCTTGGCTACCAGGTCAGCGACGACGGGATGGCCACCGAGCAGGGGATCTGGCTGCAGGGCCACGACGGCGCCTGGTCCTCCGTCCCGATCCCGCTGGATCCGCGCGCCGCCTTCGTTCTCCGGTCGGTGACCTCCACCGAGGACGGGTACGTCATCGGCGGCTCCTTCGTCAGTGAGGTGGAGCCCGACGGGAGGCACTACCGTCCCGTCGTGCTCACGTCGGGCGACGGAGTGACCTGGGACGTGGTGGGCGCGGGCTCGTCGGCGTTGCTTCCTTTCGACATGGAGGGCGCCATCATCGACGTGGCCGGGTCGCCGGAAGGGCCGATCGCGGTCGGCCTCGCCGGTGGGGGGAACAGATTCCGTCCCGCGGTGTGGCGCTCCAGCGATGGCGAGGCCTGGTACCGGGTCGGAGTCGACGATGCCGCCTTCGATCTGGCGCCGATCGAGGTCGAGGTACGAGCGACGACGATCGGCGGTGACGGAACGACCGCGACCCTGGCGATCGGCCACGACGAGGTGCAGGTTGGGGTCGACACCCGCATCCACGGGCTCGGCCTCGACGCCGTGGTGACCGCCATCCTCTCCGACCGCGTCGTCCTCGACGTGTCGGGAGAGACGGAGCGTATCTCGGTCGGCGCGACGGCGAGCTTCGAGCGCAACAGCTACCTGTCCGCGGTCGCCGTGTCAGGCGACCGGCTGGTGGCGGTCGGCAGCGTAAGTGGCGATCCGGCAGCGTGGTCGTCGGCCGACGGGGGAGCCAGCTGGCAGGTGTCGGCGCTCCCGGTCGAACAGCCCGATCCGGCATCGAGTGTCAGAGGTACCGCCTTCGCCGTGGCGATGGTGGGCTCCGACGTCGTCGCAGTGTCGAGCGATGTCGACGGCGGCAGCCGGATCACCCACGGCGTGTGGCGACGATCGAGCGGAGTCACCGACGTCTCCACCGCGGCCACCATCGACCGCCTGCCACGGTTCCTCGCTGCCGTCGCCTCGGGCGACGGGGACGCGGCCGCCGGTCTGCTCGGTGCCGACCTCCCGGAGACTGGGGAGTTCAGCTTGCCCACCCTGGGCGGCATCGCCCTCGACTGGCGGGACGACACCACCGGTGGCGTCGACCGGGCCGCGGTGGCCGACAGCGCCGCCTACCTGGCTGCCCTCGACACCGACGTCGTGGTCGAGGGCTGCGCGGTGCAGCTCGGTCCGGGCGACGTCGAGGTGGTCCCGGTGACGTGCACCTACCGGGCGTCGTCGGCCCTACTGTCTCTGCTCGGGGTCGAGCAGGAGCAGGGGACGGTCACGGCCCGGGTGGGCGCCGACGGGATCATGTCGGTGGCGACCCGGGAGGCCGAGTCGACCGACGCCTGGCTCTCCCTGGCCGAGTGGGCGGCCGACTTCGACCGGTCGGAGTTCCTCGACGTCGTGGGCTCCATCGGCGCCAACGGCCGATGGCAGCTCGCCCCCACCATCACCCAGACGGCGGCGCAACGCCATCTCGCCCTCGCGGCGCGCTTCGCCGCCGTCACGATCGAACCGGGCACGTCCGTTGCGGCCGAGACGGGGGCGGGAACCGTCGAGTTCAGCTGGCCGGAGATCCCCGACGTGTCCGGGCCACTCATGTGGGCCGGCGATCGCTACGTCACCGCCGGCCAGGATGCCGCCGGCACGCTCTCTCTCTTTGAATCCACCGACGGGCTGGAGTGGTCGTCCGGCTCGCTCCCGGCAGGGGCGAGCTGGATCGAGGGCGTGGTGGAGATCGGTGGGAGCCGCGTCGCTCTGGGTCGCCGAGGTGCCGGACCGGCGGTGTGGGTGCAATCGGGCGGCGCATGGTCTCTCGCCGACGGTATCCCCGATTTGACGTGGAACGATCCGTCGGTGGAGCCGGTGGTCGGCCAGATCGTGGCGTATCGAGGCGACGCCTACGTGCTGGCGTTCGGGTGGGAAGGCGCCGACGGGAGCACGACGGTCCAGATCTGGCGGATTGGCGCCGACGGCTCGTGTACGGTTTTTGACATCTCGGCTGCCGTTCCGGACGCCTACTTCACCGATCGCGGCCTCCTGGCCTCCGAGGACGGCCTGTTCCTTATCACCGGGGCAACGGCGTCGACCACGTCGATCTGGAGGTCGAGCGACGGTGAGCACTGGGACGAGGTGACCGCCGACCTCGGGTCGGGAGGCGACAACGGCGTCATCCTCCTCGACATCGAGGCGACTGCGAGCGGCTTCGTCGCCATCGCCGATCCGATCGGCGTCGGATGGGAGTCGGTCGGGGGTGGTCGCCACGGCGAGGTGTGGGTGTCGCCCGACGGGCGGTTTTGGACTCGAGCCACCGGGACCGGTGGCGAGACCGTCACCAGCAGCAGGATCGGCGTCGGCCCGGCGGGGGTGCTCGCCATCCGCGACTCCACGACTGGGTTGGGCGGGTCGTCGCTGTGGTTCTCGGCCGACGGGACGTCGTGGGAGTGGATCGGCCGCGTCGCCGACCTCGACACCGGCGGCGGGAAGGCCTTGGTCTCCCCGGTGGTGGGTGACGACTCGGCGGTGCTCGTGGTGGGGACGGCGGGTGACGGGACACGGCCCCCCTCGGCCCGGGTGCTCGTCGCCCGCTTCCTCGACCGCTGAGCGGTTTCCTGCCTGTCGTCCCCCCTTTGGTCTTCCTGCCGTCCCCCCCTGGGTCTTCCTGTCATCCCCCCGGGTCATCGTGTCGTCTCTCCCTTGGTCTTCCCATCGTCCCCCCTGGGTCTTCCTGTCGTCCCCCCTTGTGAAAAGGGGGGACCGGCGAGGCGGCTCCGTAGGAGCCGAACGAGCCGAGGGGGGTGTGCCGTCCCGTGACGTCACCCCTCCCCTCATCGCCAAAGGGGTGAGAGGAGAGCCGAGCCCTATCCTCGGTGGTCATGAAGATCGCGACTCGTTCGGAGATCGCCCCCTTCTATGTGATGGAGGTGATGAAGGCGGCGGCGGAGCGGGCCGAGGCCACCGGCGAGGTACTCCACCTCGAGGTGGGGCAGCCGAGCACGCCGGCGCCGCGGGGCGTGATCGAAGCGGCTCGGCGGATCCTCGACGAGGACCGGCTCGGCTACACCGACGCCACCGGCATCCCCGCGCTGCGGCGCCGCATCGCCCGGCACTACCGGGAACGGCACGACCTCGAGGTCGATCCGGAACGGGTGGTGGTCACGGTCGGGGCCTCCGGGGGGTGCGTGCTCGCCTTCCTCGCCGCCTTCGACGAGGGCGACCGGGTGGCGGTCACCGAGCCCGGCTACCCCTGCTACCGCAACATGCTGGAAGCGCTCGGGATCGAGGTGGTGGGGCTCCCGGTCGGACCCGAGACCCGCTTCGTGCCCACCACTGACCAGCTCGACGCCGCCGGCCCGCTCCACGGCCTCGTGCTCGCCAGCCCTTCCAACCCCACCGGCACCACCCTCACCCCGTCCGAGTTGAAGGCGCTCGCCGATCACTGCACCTCGGCCGGGATCCGGCTCGTCGCCGACGAGATCTACCACGGCATCACCTACCGCGATCCGGCGCCCACCGCGCTGGCGTTCTCGGAGTCGGCGGTCGTGGTCCAGAGCTTCTCGAAGTACTACTCGATGACCGGGTGGCGCCTCGGGTGGCTGGTGGTTCCCGACGAGCTGGTCCGTCCCGTGGAGCGGCTCGCTCAGAACCTGTTCATCTCGGCGCCGACGCTGTCGCAGCATGCCGGGGTCGCGGCCTTCGACTGTGGGGAAGAGCTGGACGGGAACGTTGCCCGCTACGCCGCCAACCGGGCCGTGCTGCTGGAAGCCTTCGCGCGAGCCGGGCTCGCCCGGCTGGCGCCACCCGACGGCGCCTTCTACCTCTACGTCGACGTCTCCCACCTGACCGACGACAGCCCGGTGCTGTGCCGCACCTGGCTCGACGAACTCGGGGTGGCGACCACCCCCGGCATCGACTTCGACCGGGTGCGGGGGAACCGGTACGTGCGGTTCTCCTACTCGGAATCGACCGAAGACGTCACCGAAGCGGCGCGGCGGATCAAGGCGTGGATGGGGCACACGAGAGTGAGCTGAGAGAGAGCCGTGGACGCCGTGGAGCGTCTCCTCGTCGATGGTCGTTCGATGATGTCGAGGCCCCATCTCCCTCAGGTGATCCGCCGTGCCCCATCCGACGGGGTGACCGTGAAGGTGTTGGGCGCGGCGAATGCGGCCCGGGCGAAGGCAGCCTCGACCCCGGCTCGGGCCGGTTCGAGCAGCGTGGTCGGGACCAGACCCAGCGCGGAACCGCCGAACCCGCCGCCGGTCATCCGCGCTCCGACGGCTCCCGCCTCGAGCAACGTTTCCACTGCGAGGTCGAGCTCTGGACAGCTCGCTTCAAAATCGTCGCGGATCGAAGCGTGTGCTTCGGTCAGGAGCGCGCCGGCCCGCCCCCAGTCTTCGGCGGCGAGTGCCTTCGCCGTCTCGACGACACGGTGATTCTCCGTGATGACGTGCTTGGCCCGGCTACGGATCCGATCGTCGTCGAGGCGATCTAGTGCCGCGTCGAGGTCGTCGTATGCGATCTCGCCGAGCAGGGAGACACCGAGCTGGCGGGCGGCCGATTCGCAGTCGCGGCGCCGGGCGGCGTATTCGCCCCCGGCGTGAGCGTGCCGGACGCGGGTGTCGACGACCAGCACCGTCAAGCCGGCGCCGGCAGGATCGAACGGGATCTGCTCGGTGCGCTCCTCCGAAGTGTCGTAGAGCAGGGCATGCCCGGCGGTGCACAGCAACGAAGCCATCTGATCCATGCCGCCCGTCGGCGCGCCGACATATGCGTTCTCGGCGCGTCTGGTGAGGCGCGCCAGTTCCCTCCGGTCGAGGTCCATCCCCAGCACGTCGTTGATTCCGAGCGCGACGGAACAGGTGAGCGCAGCCGACGACGACAGGCCCGATCCGACGGGGACGTCGCTGCTGATCGCGATGTCGAACCCGGAATCGACGCCGAGTGCCCACAGCACGCCTGCCACGTAGGCGCCCCAGCCGTCCGGCACTCCCGGGGTCAGCTGGGCGACCGGGAGTTCGACGATGCCGGGCTCCTGTTCGGAGCAGATCCGGATGTGCCCGTCATCCCGGGGCCGGATCGCCGCCTGGGTCCGTTCCGCGAGGGCGAACGGCAACACCAAGCCGCCGTTGTAGTCGGTGTGCTCCCCGATCAGATTGACCCGGCCGGGGGCGGCCCAGACGCCGGCGGGGGCGGTCCCGAGCGTCCGCTGCGCCAGGGCGGCGGCCTGCGTCATCGTGGTCCCTGCCGGATCAGCGCTGCGATCTGCTCCGGGGTGGAGTCGTTGATCCAGACGCCCATGCCCGATTCGGTGCCGGCGAGGTACTTGATCTTGTCGGCCGCCCGCCGTACCGAGAACACTTCGAGATGGAGATAGGCGAGGTCGCGATCGCGTCGTACCGGTGCCTGATGCCAGGCGGCGATGTAGGGAAGGGGGGTCTCGTAGAGCGCATCGAGACGTTTCAGAACGCTGAGATAGAGGCTCGAGAAGTCGTCGCGCTCAGCGTCGGTGAGCCCGGTGAGGTCTTCGACCCGCCGGTGCGGGTAGAAGTGGACCTCGATCGGCCAGCGCGCCGCCGGGGGGACGAACGCGGTCCACGTGTCGTTGGCCGCCACGACGCGATCACCGATCCGCTGCTCCGCGGCGAGCAGTTCGGCGAAGAGGTTCTCGCCGTGCTGATTGCGATACCGTCTCGCACTCGTCAGCATCCGGTCGGTCCTCGGGGTGACGAAGGGGAAGGCGTAGATCTGCCCATGCGGATGGGTCAGGGTCACGCCGATCTCGATGCCTCGGTTCTCGAAGGGGAACACCTGCTCGATACCGGGCAGCGCGGCGAGTGTTGCGGTGCGATCGGCCCACACGTCGACCACCCGGCGCACCCGGCTCAGGCTCAGCTCAGAGAAGGAGCGATCGTGATCGGACGTGAACACCACCACCTCACACCGCCCCTGCGCGGGCTCGCGCCCGACGGTGGCGGGAATCGTCACCGACGTGTCGAGATCGTCCGAATGCCGGACCAGGCTGG
The DNA here is from genome assembly GCA_964416425.1 of uncultured Acidimicrobiaceae bacterium. GTDB lineage: Bacteria > Actinomycetota > Acidimicrobiia > Spongiisociales > UBA5794 > CAYQEC01. Next base: position 20,055 of record CAYQEC010000032.1, read on the forward strand.
GGAAGCGGTTCTCGAAGACGACGATGTCGTAGTCACGGTCGGGGACCTCGGTGGCGTTGGCCGCGGTCGTGGGGCACAACGGGCACCGGTTGGTCGGCGGCATGAAGGTGCGCCCTTGCCGGTGGGAGGCCATGACAACCCACTCATCGAGAATCGGATCGTGCCGCATCTCGGACGAGATCTGCAGATCCGGGAGAACCCGAGCGTCGTTCGTCGCCCGGACAACCGACTCGTCCGAGTCGTAGTAGATGAGATCGCGGCCATCGGCCAGCGTTGTCACGGTCTTCTTCATGGTTCCTCGGACGGAAGTCCGGGGGCCGCGGCGGTCGGCCGCGATGCCCTGCACCGCACCTGCCCGGTGGGGTGCCGTCCGGCAGGGTACAGGGGCATGGTGGCTAGCCGAAGCGTCGCTGCACGACGGCGTGGATCGAGACCGACACCACGATGACGGCACCGTAGATCAGCTCGGTGTAGAACCCGGTGAGCCCGACCGCAACGATCCCGGCCTGGATCGTCCCGATCATGAATGCACCGAGAACCGTGCCGAGGATGGTGCCCTTGCCGCCGAACACCGAGGTGCCCCCGACGAACACCGCAGCCAGCGCCGGCAGCAACTGCCCCTCGCCGACCGACGGGAAGAACGAAACGATGAAGAGGCTCGACAGGATGCCGGCGAACGCCGCGGCGACACCGACGAGGACGAAGAGGATCATTCGTACCCTGCCCGTCTTGATGCCCTGCAGTTCCGCGGTCTGAATGTTGTCCCCGATCACGTAGACGGCAGCACCGAACTTGTGGCGGTTGAGCAGGATCCAGACCGCGACCGCGACGAGGAGCAGCCAGAAGGACTGCAACGGAAAGCCGTGGAACTTGCCGACGAACACTCGGAACAGGATCGAGTCACGCGTTGGAGCCAGGGTTATGTTCCTGCCGCCGATCAGAACCGTTGCCAGCCCGCGGAAGAAGAACATGGTGCCGATGGTGGCGACGAGCGCGGGCACCCCGATCTTGACGACGATGAAGGCATTCAGCAGCCCGGCCGCGGCCCCGATCAGCAATGCGGTGAGCACCGCAAGGCCTACGTTGCCCGTCGCCTCCCAGACGAGAACGAAGCCGACCATGCCCAGCGCCATGACCGACGGGAAGGAGAGGTCGATCTCGCCGGCGACAATCACCAGGGTGAGCGGCAGGGCAACGATGCCGAACATCGGGATCGTCGCGGCGAAGGCGCGATAGATGTCGAGCTTGAGGAATGTGTCGGGTGCTGCGAACACGAAGGTGAGCCACAGCGCGATGAACGCACCGGTGATACCGACCTGGCCGGCGTACGCGCTGAGAAACCGTTTTGGGTCTTTCCGGAAGGAGATGCCCCGTCCGTCTGGCCGACTGTCGGTGACGGATCCCTTCGGGTCTTCCGCCGTGTCGGTCATGACGCCACCTCTTCGCCCTTCCCGCCTTCTTCGAAGGGATCGTCGGGCACCGAGGACGTGCCGGTTTCGGCGATCTCACGCATGATCTCGGTCAGCTCGATGACACTTCGATGCTTAGGGCGGAAGCGACCGGCGATCGTGCCACGGTCGAGCACGACCACCCGGTCTGCGACCTCGTAGACGTGGAAGATGTTGTGGTCGATCAGGATGGCCGACTTGCCCGCATCCCGGATCGACTGGATGAAAAGGAGCAGCTTGTCGATCTCCGAGATCGACAAGCCCACCGCCGGCTCGTCGAGAATCAGTATCTCCGCATCGAAGTAGAGGGCTCGCGTGATGGCGATGCCCTGCTTCTCGCCGCCGGAGAAGTTCTTCACCACGGATTCGGGGGTGACCGCGGTCGAGGTGAATCCCATCGACCCGAGCATCAGCTTCTGGGTGGCTCTGCGCATCTCCCGTACGTTGAGGAAGCCGAAGCGGGTCACGATTTCCTGTCCGATGAAGATGTTGCGCCACAGCGTCTGCAGATCGGCGAGCGCACGTTCCTGATAGACCGCAGCCACGCCGAGTTCCCGAGCCTTCTCGACGGTCAGATTGGTCACGGGGACGCCATCGAAGAGGAGCTCCCCCTTGGTTTGTTCGTGATAGCCACAGACGATCTTGATGAGTGTTGACTTGCCTGCTCCGTTGTCGCCGATCAGTCCGACGATCTCGTTGCGGCCGAGACGGAAGTTGACATCTGACAGCGCCTTGACACCAGCGAACTGCTTGGTGACGCCCCGCAGCTCGAGGCGAGGAGCCCGCTGCTGGTCTTCCGGACTGGGCATTGACCTCTGTCCCTTCTCGTCCCGGCCGCAACACGGCCGAGGATTACCTGCTAGCGGATCTGGTCGGTCACCAGGTCTGCGAGGAGATCGATGTTCTCCTTGTAAGCAAAGCCTGCACCGGTGTCGATGTGCAAACCGGTGAACGCGTACTTGTGCGTCATGCAGATCTGGAGGATCGGGTAGAACCCCTGCAGGTACTGCTGCTGATCGATGACCAGGTCGGTCCAGCCAGCCCGGATCGACTCGACGGTTGATGCGCTCAGGTCGAAGCCCGCACCGATGACATCATCGGGGCCAAGGCTCGCAGCCTCGAAGTAGGTCTGCTGCGCCGCGGTGAGTGCACCGTGGTCGGTGACGACGAGCTTGACGTCGGGATGCGACGAGGCATACCCGACGAACGTCGAGGTGCCTGCCGCGGCGTCCGCGTTGGTCGCAGCGTCGATCTCGAGGTAGTCGACGGTCAAGCCGGCCTCCTCGAGTGCGTCGATGACGCCCTTGGTGCGTTCACCGCGCCCAGCCTGAGATAGCAGGCCCCAGACCATCGCCCGGTCGCCGGCGGCCAGACCGAAGCGGGCGACCGCCTCGGCGCCGAGCGCGTGCCCCGCCGAATACAGCTCTGCGCCCACATAGCCGAAGCCGTTACTCGCGTACTTCGCCTCGATGGTGGGGAGCGTGGTGTTCTGGCTCGTCACGATGATGCCGGCTGCTTCGGCCTCGTCGACGAGCGGGGCGAAGGCGTCGTCACCAGGGTGACCCATGATGGCGATGCCGTCGGGGTGGGTGGCGACGGCCTCCCGGAACTGGGAGAGCATCTTCTCGGGATCCCAGTCGGACCACACGTACTCGACGTTGGCTCCGAGCGTCTTCTCGGCGAGAACGGCGCCGTTGTAGACAACGGTGGCGAACGGACCGCCCGTAGGGCCACCGGGGAAGAAGATGATGTCAGTGTCGGCGCAGAACCCGGCCTCGGTCGATTGACCGCTGTCCGGAGCCGCCGTGGTGGTCGTCGTCTCGTCGGTTTGACCGCTCGTGGTCGTGGTCGTCTCGTCGGATGAGCTGCTGCACGAAGCCACCAGCATCGCCATCACAACAGCCATGATCAGCAATGCCAACGAACTCCGTCTTCTCGGTGTTGTCATGTTTCCTCCCGTATCCCTCGCGAACTCTCCTCCAAACACGATCCAGTGCGATCTGCGACACGGCTCTCGAGCCCATGTCTCGCTCCTCCGGACCGTTACCGCTACCGGGAACGCTAACATCCTGGTAATACCCTGTCGAGCTGGCCTAACCTCCCATTCCGTGTCAGCCCTGAGTCGGTCCTCCGGTGGCAGCAGCCGATAGGCCGCTTCGCTTTACCACCGTGATCAACTCCAATGATCGCAGGTCGGGTCAGGGCCACCCCACTCATTGGCGATGTCTCTTCCGCTATACCTCCGACGGCGTGTATACCTCGCACGCTGTGTTAGCGCTCCCGTTAGCGATAACACAGCAGGGAGAGACTGATATAGTAGCAAATCGAGCGGGTTCAGGCTCGATGTCGAGGAGTGGAGATGCTGGGTCAGAGAATCACCATGAAGGACGTCGCCGCGCTCTGTCGTGTCTCGACGCAGACCGTCTCCCGCGTTCTCAACGAGCGACCCGACGTCGCCCCGGCCACGAGGCGCCGCGTTGAGGAGGCGATCGAGCGGCTGGGTTACACGCCGAGCGCGGTGGCGCGGACTCTGGCCGCCAGGCGTAGCGACGCCATCGGGGTGCTTCTCGCCGGTATGGGATACACCGGGACCGCGCTCACCCTGCGAGGCATCGTCGACGAATCGGCCAACCTCGGTCTCACGGTGTTGATCGCCGAGCTTCCCGAGGGTGACAGCCTGGATGATCCGGGTCCCGCGATTTCGGCGTTGATCGAGCATCACGTCGACGGCATCATCATGTCGGTCCCCGCCATCGGTCATGCCGTCGATCGTATCAAGGCCCGGCTTCCCGAGCGATCTGAGCCCGTGGTGTTCGTCAAAGCGGGAGTCTCCGACAGGTACTCGAGTGTGCTCGTCGACAACGTAGGTGCCATCGAGGAGGTCATCGACCATTTGGTTTCGCTCGGGCGGACCCGTATTGCTCATATCTCGGGCCCCGACACCTGGCACGAAGCCAGAGACCGCCGTGAAGGTTGGCGGCGCGGGCTCGAGAAGAACGGTCTGATACCGGACCCCGCCCTCTGCGAGGAAGGGACCTGGTCGCCGGCAAGCGGCTCGGATGCGATGAAGGCCCTGCTCGATCGAGTCCCCGATCTCGATTCGGTGGTGGCTGCCAACGACCGCATGGCGCTGGGCGCGCTGCATGTGATCAGGAGCCGTGGTCTCACCATCCCAGACGACGTGGCGATCACGGGCTTCGACGACATCGAGGATGCCGCCTGGTTCGCCCCTCCGCTCACTTCCGTGCGCCAGCCGTTGACGGAGATGGGAAGGCTGGCAGTGCGCACGCTGCTCGCCGAGGTTCGGGATGGGTCGGCGGGGCCCACCACCATCCCCCTCCAGGCCGAGCTGAGGGTTCGAGAGAGCACGGTCGGCACCGGCTGACATCCCGGAGCTTCCCGCGCGAGAGTTTCCGGAGGAAACTCAGTTCGTGACGAGCGAAG
>CAYQEC010000033.1:0-24003 GCA_964416425.1 uncultured Acidimicrobiaceae bacterium
GGAGCCGCCTCGCCTGGTCCCCCCTGAGCCCAGGGGGGACGAGATGTTCTGAGGCTCGACTCGCATGCTTCCTCGCGGCGCTTCTTTCACCCTCCCTGCTGTGCAGGGAGGGTCCGAGAGGGAGCCGGAGGCGACCGATCGGGGGAGGGTCACCACGATGTCCTCCACCGCGACCCCCCTCGACTCGCTCGCCGGCTTCGCCGGCGCCTCGCCTGGTCCCCCCCTGATCCCAGGGGGGACGAAAGAATCTCAGGGCACCGGCTCGAACCGGGCTTGGAAGAAGCGGAGCGCTTCCGGCTCGTAGGTGAAGCGGAGCCCGGTGACCTGCTCGGGGTTGCGGAGCAGCTCGATCACCGACTCGGCGGTGACGTCCATGTGGGCTTGGGTGTAGACCCGGCGGGGGAGGGCGAGGCGCACCAGCTCCAGCCTGGGGTAACGATGATCGCCGGTGGCGGGGTCGCGACCGGCCGAGACGATCCCGCGCTCCATGCCCCGTACCCCGGAGTCCACGTAGAGCGCCGCGGTGAGCGCCTGGGCGGGGAACCGGTCCTGCGGGATGTGGGGGAGGATCGCCCGGGCGTCGAGGAAGACCCCGTGGCCTCCGATCGGATGCACGATCGGCACCCCGGCGTCGATCAGGGTGTTCCCGAGGTACTCGACCTGGCCGATCCGGGCAGCGACGTGGTCGTCGCCGGCCACCATCTCGCGGATGCCGCGGGCCAGCGCCTCCATGTCGCGGCCCGACATGCCGCCGTAGGTGTGGAGGCCTTCAAAGACCACGACGAGCGCACGCGCCTTGCGGGCCAGCTCGGGATCCCGCAGTGCCAGGAAGCCGCCGATGTTGACCAGGTTGTCCTTCTTCGACGAGACGGTGGCGCCGTCGGAGTACGAGCAGATGCGGCGCAGGATCTCGGCCACGGTCCAGTCCTCGTAGCCGGGTTCTCGCTGCTTGATGAACCAGGCGTTCTCGAGGGCCCGGGTGGCGTCGAGCATCACGAGGATCCCGTGGCGCCGGCACAGCTCGTAGGTGGCGGCCAGGTTCTCCATCGACAGCGGCTGGCCCCCGGCCATGTTGACGTTGGTCTCGACCGAGATGTACGGGATGCGGTCGGCGCCGACCTCGTTGATGAGCGCCTCCAGCTTGGCCAGGTCGACGTTTCCCTTGAACGGGGAGCGATCGGCCGGATCGTGGGCTTCGTCGACGATGACGTCGACGAAGGTGCCGCCGGCGTACTCCTGGTGGAAGCGGGTGGTGGTGAAGTACATGTTGCCGGGCACCGAGTCACCGGGCTCGATGAGGATCTGGCTCAGGATGTGCTCGGCGCCCCGCCCCTGATGAGTGGGGATCAGCTCCGGATACCCGTACACCTCGGCGACGGCCTCGACCAGGTGGTAGAAGCTGCGGCTGCCGGCATAGGCCTCGTCGCCCAGCATGAGCCCGGCCCATTGCCGGTCGGACATGGCCGAGGTGCCGGAGTCGGTGAGGAGATCGATGTAGACGTCCTCGGAGCGGAGCAGGAAGCTGTTGTAGGCCGCCTCTTCGATGGCCCGGCGCCGCTCGTCGAGGGTGGTCATGCGGATCGGCTCGACCATCTTGATCTTCCACGGTTCGGCCCAACTCCGTCTGCTCACCTGCTCCTCCTCGTGGGACTCGCTCCTCTTCAGGCGAAGCTTCTCCGCCCGCCAAGGTCATCCGTCGGCCATGTCTACGGTCCAACTCGGTTGACGATAAGATGTCTGCGGAAGACGTCAAGATCATCCGTAGAGGATTCGGATGGACCCGCCAAACCGCCCACTCGACCGAACCGATCGCGCCATCGTGGCCCGGTTGCAGGAGAATGCGCGGCTCTCCAACAAGGAGCTGGCGGCCGCCGTCGGCATCGCCCCCTCGACGTGCTCGGAGCGGCTGCGGCGGCTCGAGGACACCGGCGTGTTCGAGGGCTTCCACGCCGTGGTGGATCCCCGCGCCCTCGGCGGGGGCCTCCAGGCGATGATCGCGGTCCGGCTCCACCGCCACGAGCGCACCCAGGTCGACCGCTTTCGCGCCTACGCCGAATCGCTGCCCGAGGTGGTGGCGTTCTTCCACATGGCCGGCTCCAACGACTTCCTGGTGCACGTGATCGTGCACGACTCGGATCATCTCAGGGACATCGCCATGGGGGCGTTCACCGCCCAACCCGAGGTGGCGCACATCGAGACCTCGATCATCTTCGAGCACACCCGGTTCCCCCGGATCCCCGACTACACGGAGCGGGGGAGGTCGTCGGGGGTGAGATAGACTCCCGTCCGGTAGCGGTACCCGTGCGGACTGAAGCCGGAAGGACCCCATGCGCATCACACTCGTCGGCCCGGGCCGAGCCGGCATGTCGCTCGCTCTCGCCGCCCAGGCCTCCGGCCACTCCATCGTCGCCGTCGTGGGGCGCACCGCGACCTCGGCCGCGGCGGCCGCCGAGCAGCTCACGGGGGGCGCCGAGCAGCTCACGGCGGCTGTCGCCCTGGTGCCGGGGGAGCCGCTGCCCCCTGCCGACCTGATGGTCGTCGCCACCCGTGACGGCGTGATCGAGCTGGTGGCCGCCGCCCTCGCGGCGCAGGCCGGGGACACGGCCGCCGCCGTGCACCTCTCGGGCCTCGTCCCGGTGTCGGCACTGGAGCCACTCGCCGCCGCCGGGCTCGCCACCGGGGCGTTCCATCCGCTGCAGACCCTGCCCGAGCCCGGGATCGGGTCGAGGCGCATCGCCGGCGCCTGGATCGCCATCACCGCCGACGAGCCGTTGCGGACCACCCTCCACGATCTGGCGGAGTCGATCGGCGCCCGGCCCTTCGACCTCGGCGACGACGCCAAGCCGGTCTACCACGCCGCGGCCGCGGCCGCCGCCAACTTCCCGCTGGCGGCGCTCACCATGGCATCGGACCTCTTCGAGGAGGCCGGGGTGCCGTTCGGGGCCGCCCGGCCGCTGGTCGACGCCGCGGTCGACAACGCCTTCACGCTGGGCCCGCGGGCCGCCCTCACCGGGCCGGTGGTGCGGGGCGACGTCGCCACGGTGAAGGCGCAGCTCCGGGCGGTGGCCGAGGTGGCGCCCGAATGGCTTCCCGCCTACGCCCGGATGGTGGCGATCCTGGCCGAGCTGGCCGGGCGGTCGGAGGAGTTCGCCGCCGTGCTCTCGGCCGAGCCCGGCGACCTGGACCCGCCACGGTGAAGCACGCCGCCACCTTCTCCGCCGCCACCGCCGGCTCCGGCGGGACCGTCGGCCTGGTGCCGACGATGGGGTTCCTCCACGAGGGCCACCTCTCGCTGCTGGAGCGGGCGCGAGCCGAATGCGACACGGTCGTGATGTCCCTCTTCGTCAACCCGCTGCAGTTCGACCGGGAGGACGACCTGCGCCGCTACCCGCGCGACCTGGAACGGGACCTCCGCCTCGCCGCGGCGGCGGGAGCCGACGTGGTGTTCGCCCCCGAGGTCGAGACGATGTATCCGGAGCCGCCGCTCACCCGGGTGGCGGTGGCCACCCTCGCCGACCACTTCGAGGGCCCGCATCGCCCCGGTCACTTCGACGGGGTGGCGACGGTGGTGGCCAAGCTCTTCGCCGGGCTCCGGCCCGACCGTGCCTACTTCGGGCGCAAGGACGCCCAGCAGCTCGCGGTGGTGCGGCGCATGGCGAGCGACCTCTCGTTCCCGCTCGAGGTGGTGGGGGCGCCGATCGTACGGGAAGCCGACGGTCTCGCCCTGTCGAGCCGCAACGTCTTCCTCGACGAGCGGCAGCGGGCGGCGGCCCTGGCCCTGAACCGGGGCTTGGCGAGCGCCGCCGACGCCGCTGAGGCGGGAGAGTGCCGGGCCGCCCGCCTGGTGGAACTGGTGACCGCGGCGCTGGCGCAGGAGCTGCAGCTCGACACCGAGTACGTGGCCCTGGCGAGCCAGGACACCGTCGAACCGCTCGAGAAGCTCGACCGCCCCGCCTTCCTGGCGTTGGCGGCCTGGGCAGGCCCCACCCGGCTCATCGACAATGTCCATCTGGATGCCTCCGGTGACGGCTTCGCGGCCGATCGGGGCATCCGGCTCGATCACCCCAGCGTGCTCTACGAGGGAGGCTGACCATGCTGCTGACGCTCGACGTGGGAAACACCCAGACCGCCCTCGGCCTCTACGCCGGGGAGGACCTGGCCGCCCATTGGCGGATGACCACCGTCGCCGACCGCACCGTCGACGAGCTGCGCCTCTGGCTCCACGGCCTGCTCGATCTCGAGGGATACACCACCGCCGACATCGACGGGGTGGCGGTCTCCAGCGTCGTGCCCGCCGCCACCGCGGCACTGCGCCGGGTCGCCGGGCGCCTCACCGACGGCCTGGTGGTGGTGATCGAGCCCGGCGTCAAGACCGGCATGAAGATCCTCATCGACAACCCGCGGGAGGTGGGGGCGGATCGGGTGGTGAACTCGCTCGCCGCGCGGGAACGCTACGGGGCGCCGGTGATCGTGGTCGACTTCGGGACGTCCACCAACTTCGACGTGGTGAGCCCGGCCGGCGACTACATCGGCGGCGCCATCGCTCCCGGCCTGCTGATCTCCGCCGACGCCCTGGTGGCGGGCACCGCGGCGCTGCGGCGCGTCGAGCTGGTGCCGCCCCGGTCGCCGATCGGCAAGGGCACGGTGGAGGCGATCCAGAGCGGGGCGCTCTACGGCCACGCCGGACTGGTGGACGGCATCATGGAGCGGCTCGTCACCGCCGTCGGCGGCGAGGCGGCCCGCGTCGCCACCGGCGGCCTGGCCTCTACCATCGTGCCCCACTGCGGCACGGTCGAGGTGGTGGACGAGTTCCTCACCCTCGACGGGCTGCGCCTCGTCTACGAGTTGAATCGGCAGGAGCCATGAACCCCCGCGAGCCATCCGACGAAGCCGACGCCGGTCCCGGCGACCTCGGGCTGGACGAGGACCCACTCACCGCCCCCCGTCTCGAGAAGCATCTGGCCCGGCTCGACGCCGGCGGCTACCCGTACCGCTTCGACCGCACCGCCCTCGCCGCCGACCTCCACACCCGCTTTGCCGATCTCGGCGCCGGCGCCGCCACCGGTGAAGAGGTGGCGGTGGCGGGACGGGTGATGCTGCTGCGTTCCTTCGGTCGGCTTACCTTCGCCACCCTGCAGGACGTCTCGGGGCGGATCCAGCTCTTCGTCGACCGGGACACGCTCGGCGACGAACGGTACGAGGAGTTCGGCGCCGTCGATCTCGGTGACTGGGTCGGCGCCACCGGGGAGGTCGTCACCACCAAGAAGGGCGAGCTCTCGGTGCGTGTCTCGTCCGTCGAGCTGCTCCAGAAGAGCCTGCGGCCGCTGCCGGACAAGTGGCACGGGTTGCAGGACCTGGAGCTGCGGAGCCGGCGGCGCTACCTGGACCTCATGGTGAACGAGGAGTCCCGCGCCGTGGCGTTGGGCCGGGCCGGTATCGTCTCGGAACTGCGCCGCCAGTTCGAAGACCGCGGCTACGTCGAGGTGGAGACCCCGGTGTTGCTCACCCAGGCGACCGGGGCCCTGGCCCGCCCCTTCGTCACCCACCATCACGCCCTCGACCTCGCCATGCAGCTCAGGATCGCCACCGAGCTCTACCTGAAGCGGCTCGTCGTCGGTGGTCTGGAGCGGGTGTTCGAGATCGGGCGCATCTTCCGCAACGAGGGCATCGACGCCGTCCACAACCCCGAGTTCACCATGCTGGAGTCCTACGAGGCGTTCGCTGACTACCGGGACATCATGGTGCTCGTGGAGGAGGTGTTCGCCGCCTGCGCCACGGTGGCGACCGGGTCCACCCGTTTCGAGTACCAGGGACGGGACGTGGACCTGACCCCGCCCTACCGGCGGGCGCGCCTGGTCGATCTCGTCGCCGACTCCATCGGCGAGCGGGTCGACTTCGACGAGCCGTTGGAGGAGGCGCGGGCGCTCGCCCGCCGCCACGGGGTGGAGCCGGAGGAACGGTGGGGCCACGGCAAGATCGTGGACGCCCTCTTCGAACAGCAGGTCGCCGACGGGCTGTGGGAGCCCATTTTCGTGCTCGACCATCCCAAGGAGGTCTCGCCGCTGGCCCGCCAGCACCGGGACGATCCGCACCTCACCGAGCGCTTCGAGCTGTTCGTGGCCGGATCCGAGTACGCCAACGCCTTCTCCGAGCTGAACGAGCCGCTCGACCAGCGGCGCCGGTTCGAGCAGCAGGCCCGGGCCCGGGCCGCCGGTGACGACGAAGCCCATCCCGTCGATGACGACTACCTGCTGGCGCTCGAGTACGGGCTGCCCCCGACGGGGGGACTCGGGATCGGCGTCGACCGGCTCGTGATGCTGCTGACCAACCAGCACCACATTCGGGACGTCATCCTGTTCCCCACCCTGCGGCCCGAGGCCTGAGCGCCGGGGGTTGGCGCATTTCCGCGAGGCTGGTGGCCGACCACTTCCGCGACCGGGAGGACCCGCTCGGCCGGTCACCGGGCGGGCCCTGATCGGGGTGCTGCGCCGCGCCCTCGGCGTGTCGCCGTCGCGGCAGCTGGCCCGGGAGCGGACAGGCGGGATCTCTCCCGACCTGAAGCGCCCCGCCGGGGGCTCGACGGGTTAGATTCGGGAGGCAGCGACGGGAAGGCGGTATGGCGACGACGGCTCCCTACGGCTCGTGGGCCTCACCGGTCTCGGCATCGATGCTGTCGGGTGGCGGGGTGGGTCTCGGCGAGGTCACCACCGACGGGGGTGACGTCTACTGGGTGGAGACCCGGCCGCGGGAAGCGGGCCGTTCGGTCGTGGTGCGACGAACGCCGGACGGCGAGATCGTCGACGTGACCCCGCCCGTCCTCGACTCGCGGACCCGGGTCCACGAGTACGGGGGCGGCGCCTATGGAGTGGGTGGACCGGTGGTGGTCACCTCGCACTTCACCGACCAGCGGGTGTATCGACTCGAGGGGGAGGCCGCGACCGTAATCACCCCGGCGCCCGAGATCCCCGGCGGCGACCGCTACGCCGACTTCGCGTTCTGCGACGGTCGCGTCATCTGCGTCCGGGAACACCACCGGGTCGGCAAAGAGGCCAAGAACAGCTTGGTGACCTTCCCGCTCGACGGATCCGGGGAGCCGCGCACGGTCGTCAAAGGACACGACTTCTTCTCCTCGCCACGGGTGAGCCCGGACGGCGAGTGGCTGGCGTGGCTGGCGTGGGACCACCCTCGGATGCCGTGGGACGGGACCGAGCTGTGGGTGGCGGCCCTCGGCGAGGACGGCGGTATCTCGGAACCGGAACGGGTGGCGGGCGGTGAACACGAGTCGATCTTCCAACCGGAGTGGTCGCCATCGGGCACACTGCACTTCGTGTCCGACCGCACCGGCTGGTGGAATCTCTACCGCGTGGTGGCGGGAACGGTGGAAGCCATCCACCCCATGGAGGCCGAGTTCGGACTGCCCCAGTGGGGCTTCGGGATGCGCCGCTACGGTTTCCTGGGCGACGGCCGGATCGTCTGCACCTACACGGAGGACGGATTCGACCGGCTCGCCGTCGCCGCGGGCGGGACGTTGCGGAGGGTGCACATCGACTACGACTACTTCGGGCCGTCGGTCGCCGTCGGGGACGATCGGGTCTGGCTGATCGCCGGCAGCGCCACCGAGCCGGAGACGATCGTCGAGGTGGACGTCGAGGCCGAGGCGACCAGCGTCATCCGCCCCAGCCGCGAGATCGAGGTGTCGCCCGCCTACCTGAGCCATCCCGAGCCGTTCACCTTTCCCACCCGGGACGGCGACGAGGCCCATGCCTTCTCCTACCCGCCGTGCAACGCGGATTTCACCGGGCCGCAGGACGAGCTGCCGCCCCTGGTGGTGCTGAGCCACGGAGGGCCGACCGGGGCGACCTCGTCCGTGCTCGACCTCCACATCCAGTTCTGGACCAGCCGCGGCTTCGCCGTCGTCGACGTCAACTACCGGGGATCGACCGGCTACGGCCGCGCCTACCGGGACGCCCTCAAAGGCTATTGGGGGCTGCGCGACACGACCGATTGCATCGACGCCGCCCTCTTCCTGGCGGGCGAGGGGAAGGGCGATCCTGACCGCATGGCGATCCGGGGCGGCAGCGCCGGCGGGTTCACGACGCTGTGTGCCCTCACGTTCCACGACGTCTTCGCCGCCGGTGCCTGCTACTTCGGGGTGGGGGACTGCGTCGCCCTGGCGCTCGACACCCACAAGTTCGAATCGCGCTACCTCGACAGCCTCATCGGCCCCTACCCGGAAGCCGCCGAGCTGTATCGGGAACGCTCGCCGATCAACTACGCCGACGAGATCGAGTGCCCGGTGATCCTCTTCCAGGGCCTCGACGACGAGGTGGTGCCCCCGAGGCAGGCGGAGGACATGGTCGCCGCCCTCACCGCCAACCGCGTCCCGCACGCCTACCTGACCTTCCCCGGCGAGGGCCACGGCCTCCGCAAGGCGGAGCACATCCGGCGGGCCCGCGAGGCCGAGCTGTTCTTCTACGGCCAGGTGTTCGGCTTCGAGCCGGCCGATGTGATCGAGCCGGTGGAAATCGCCTTCGCCGACCGCCTCTGAGCGGCGAGATGGTCGCCGCCGGCATCGCTACGGTATGAACCCACAACAGGGCTGATGGCGTGATCCCTGCCAAGGATCTGATTGGAGTCGAGACGGCATGAGTAGGCGTCGCATCGTGGCATTGCTTGTTGGCCTCGGCGTGATCGTCGCGGGAGTCGTCGTCGTGCTGGCGCTGCTGCGCGACGACACGACGACGGTGCTCGATGCCGATCAGGCGCAAGCAGCCGCAATGACAACGACCAGCTCGCCTCCGGACGGGGGATCTGCTTCGTCGACAACGCCGGCCTTCACCACTGCGCCGGCGGGTGATGACGTGGTGGTCTACGCGTACGAGATGTCGGGCCACGAAGAGATCGATGCGCTCGCCGGGGCCAGGCACGACTACCCAGCCGAAACGTATCTCACGATCCAGACCGGCGGCTGCGGCCAGCTCTGGCGCTGGCAAGCCATCGAAGAGCGTTGGTCGTCGTGGGAGGTTTGCGACCCGCAGCACGTCACCGTCGCCGGGTTCGATTCGTTCAATCGGTGGTTTGGCGTCGACGACCTCCAGCAGTACCGGTGCGACGGTCCGGCGCCGTACCTGCCTCCCTCGGCGGATACGGACACGTGGACGTTCGTGTGCTCGACAGAGGACATCAGCCAGGAGACGGCGGTGGAAGTGGTCGGTGTCGAGACGCTCGACATCGGCGGCAAGGAGATCGAGACGCTCCACATCCATTACACGGACACCCTCACGGGCGACAGCACCGGGGGCAGCGAGACGGATCGCTGGTTTGGCGTGGACGACCCGCTGGTCGTCAAAGAGGTGGGTTCGACGTCCAGCGCCAGCTCGAGCCCGATCGGAACGGTCAACTACACCGAGGAGTACGAGATCACCCTCACGGCGCTGGATCCCCTGACGTATTGACACCGGACGCTCGTCCGGGAGCGCGGCGAGCTGCGGATCTCCTGTCCTCGAGGAGCACATCCGGCGGGCCGGTGGGGGCGCAGGATCTCGTTCAGGGTGGCAGCCGTTCCGCCTCCGTAAGCCGGGAATGGCAGGGGTCGTGCACGCTGATCGAGATCCAGGTCACATCGTGGCGCGGACGGGGCGGATCCGAACCCGGCCCACCCGGTGGCGATGGATCCCCTAGACGGTCACGTCGTCGCCGACCGGGCCGACGACGCGCCACCCTTCTTCGGTGATGCTCCCGATGACGAGCTGGGGGATGCCGTCCTCGTCGACGACGAAGCCGGTGCACGGCACTCGCCGATCGCCTCCCGACCAGGCGAGCGGGCCTGGGGGCAGGCCGATGGCGTCGAGGGCGGCGCCGTCCGGGACCGCCACCGCGTCGTCGAGGAGGCGCCGGCATGCGATGTCCGCCAAGAGGTAGACGTTCTCCGGGAACGGAGCGTCGGGCTCGGCCGTCAACTCCGTGGTGCCGAGGTATTCGCCGTCGTGTGGCGCCTCGCACGGGATCGGTTGGCTGACCGGCGACCCGCGCCGGCACTCACCCGGGTGGCGCACCAGTCGGGATGCCTCGCCGATGCCGGCCAGCGGGGCGTCGCGAGGGGCCGCCTCCCCGGCCGCGTCGAACTCCATGACCAGGCAGGCGAGGTACCGATCCCCCTCCTCCCATTCGAGATCGGACGGCTGGTAGCGGATCGTCCCCACGCTCGAGTCCTGCTCCGGGATCCCGACGTACTCGAGGAACTGCTCCTCGCATGTCCACCACGCCTTGTTGAGGAGGGTGTCGGCCGGGTAGGGGGCATCAGGCCCGTCGGGCAGTTCGAAGGCCCCGATGACCTCGTGGGTGTGCCAGCCGTCGCAGGGCACCACCGGTCCCCGGCCGAACGGTGAGTAGGGGGCGATGTCGAGCGACTTGCCGGTGCCGAGCCACAGGCAGTCACCCGGCTGCCACAGGTACTCGTCCTGGTTGGCGGCGGCCAATGCCTCGACCACCTCGAGGGCCGCTTCCCTGGGGCCGGCGGTGACGATGAGGACGGTGTTGGATCCCCATGCCATCCACTGCGAGTCGGGCCACGCCGTGGCGTAGACGAAGCCGTGCTCGATGGGGATCTCCTCGGGCTCCTCGTCGAACTCGGAGAGCAGCCGGGCCACGAAGGGTGGCAGGGTGGGGTCGCCCCGGCCCATCCCGTAGGGATAGACCGACGCCACGAACACCTCGTCGCCCGTCTCGCTCTCGAGCTGGTCCCAGACGATCGCCTCGGCGATGGAGTAGACGTCGAGGGCCAACTCGAGGCGGGTGAGCTGCGACGGCGGCACCGGCGCCGGTTGCGACTCGTATCCGGGCACATCCACCAGGGCCCCCTCCGCCAGGTCGAACGGGTCGGCCAGCGGGGGCGCTTCGGGTGCCTCCTGGGCCGTCGTCGAGGTGGTGGGCGGCACGGAGGAGGTGATGGTGGTGGTGGACGAGGACGCCGAGGCCTCGGTCGCCGGCGGCGCCCCGGACCCGGTGCAGGCGGCGACGAACACCGTCAGCGCCACCAGCAGGAGCACCGGCCGTCCGGTGCGCCTCATGTGGCGCGCGACGTCCGGGCCACCTCGACCCGCTGGAGCAGGTAGCGGTCGAGCTGCCGCAGAATCGGGGTCAGTGCTCCCTCGGGAAGGCGGGATGCCGCCTTCTCGGCCACGGTGAGCCGGTCTTGCGCCTCATCGAGGACCCGATCGACGTGGCCGCCTTCGACGACGAGGGAGATCACCTCGTCGATCACCTCGCGGGAGTGCGGCTTGCCCTCCCCGAGCAGGTCCCGGATCCGGCGACCGGAGGGGCCTTGTAGGGCGTAGAGCACGGGGAGGGTGATGGTGCCCTCGCCGATGTCGGAGCCGGACGGCTTGCCGAGGAACGAGTCGTCGGCCACCAGGTCGAGCACGTCGTCGGCGATCTGGAACACCAACCCCATCTCCCACGCCCACTCGCCGATCGCGTCGATCGCATCCCGCGAGGCACCGGCAGTGAGGGCGCCGAGATGGGCCGAGGTGCGGATCAGCGTCGCCGTCTTGTCGCCGATCACCGAGTAGTACTCCTCGGGACCGTGCTCCAGGTCGTCCTCGAGCTGTAGCTCGAGGATCTGGCCCTCACAGAGCCGGGCGTAGGTGCGGGCGATGAGGGCCACCGCCTCGGTGCCGAGCGGCGCCGCCACCTCCGAGGCCCGGGCGAGCAGGAAATCGCCGGCGAGGATAGCGATGGTGTTGCTCCAGTTGTGGTTGACGGAGGCGGCGCCGCGCCGCGTCGCCGCCTCGTCGATCACGTCGTCGTGGTAGAGCGAGCCGAGATGCACCAGCTCCACCGACACTCCGGCCTCGACCGGGTTCGGGCCGTCGTCGTCTCCGAGCTCGGCGGCGACCTGGGCCAGCAACGGCCGATACCGCTTGCCGCCGGCGGTGAGCAGGTGCTGGGCAATCTCGGTGAGGAACGGGTTGCCGGAGGTGGTGACCTCGATGAGTCGCTGCTCGACGTGAGCCATGCGTTCCCAGACGCGAGGAATCGGGACGAGGTCGGTGAGGGCCGGCTGTTTCATCAGAGCGTCGATGGTACTCGGCGCGGGTTCGTTGCCACGCACCCGAGCGGTCCGCCGCGAGAGGGGGAGGCGGGGCCGCCACGGGGCGCGCCGGGGCCCGGGAGCGGCGGGATTATCCGGGCCGATCGATGCGTTTGGCTCAACGCGGGCCGCTCCGCCGCCGACGTAGTGGGACGGACCGGAGACGGCGAGGGTCGGGGCCTTGGACCGGCCCATCGCTATAATCCGCAACGGCGCCCGGTTTCGGTGCGCTCATTGGTCTTGGGATAGGAAGAACGTGTTTGAGAGGTTCACGGATCGGGCTCGCCGGGTAGTCGTGCTGGCACAGGAGGAGGCTCGCCTCCTCAACCACAACTACATCGGCACCGAGCACATCCTGCTCGGCCTCATCCACGAGGGTGAGGGTGTCGCGGCGCGGGGCTTGGAGAGTCTCGGGATCAGCCTCGAGTCGGTGCGGTCCCAGGTGGTCGAGATCATCGGGCAGGGATCCCAGGCGCCGAGCGGGCACATCCCGTTCACGCCGCGGGCCAAGAAGGTCCTCGAGCTGTCGCTGCGGGAGGCGCTGCAGCTCGGCCACAACTACATCGGCACCGAGCACATCCTGCTCGGCCTCATCCGGGAGGGTGAGGGCGTCGCCGCCCAGGTGCTGCAGAAGCTCGGAGCGGAACTCCACAAGGTTCGCCAGACGGTGATCCAGCTGCTCTCCGGTGTCCAGGGCGAGGAATCGTCGACCCCGTCCCATTCGGGAAGCTCCTCCCGCGGCAGCAGCGAAGGTGCTCCGACCGGCTCCACCGTGCTCGACCAGTTCGGCCGCAACCTCACCCAACTCGCCCGCGAGCACAAGCTGGACCCGGTGATCGGGCGGCTCAACGAGATCGAGCGGGTGATGCAGGTGCTCTCGCGCCGCACCAAGAACAACCCGGTGCTGATCGGCGAGCCGGGCGTCGGCAAGACCGCCATCGTCGAGGGACTCGCCCAGCGCATCGTCGCCGGGGAGGTTCCCGACACCCTCACCAACAAGCACCTCTACACCCTCGACCTCGGGGCCCTCGTCGCCGGTTCCCGTTACCGGGGTGACTTCGAGGAGCGCCTCAAGAAGGTCCTGAAAGAGATCCGTACCCGCGGCGACATCATCCTCTTCATCGACGAGATCCACACCCTGGTGGGCGCCGGCGCCGCCGAAGGCGCCATCGACGCCGCCAGCATCCTCAAGCCGATGCTCGCCCGTGGTGAGTTGCAGACGGTGGGCGCCACCACCCTCGAGGAGTACCGCAAGTACCTCGAGAAGGACTCCGCCCTCGAGCGCCGGTTCCAGCCGATCCAGGTCGAGGAGCCGTCGGTGGCGGACACCATCAAGATCCTCGAAGGGCTCCGCACCAGCTACGAGGACCACCACCGGGTCCGGTTCACCGACCAGGCTCTCGTCAATGCCGCCAACCTGGCCGATCGTTACATCGCCGACCGGTTCCTGCCCGACAAGGCCATCGACCTCATCGACGAGGCGGGGAGCCGGATGCGGCTGCGGCGCTCCGATCTGCCGCCCGAGGTCAAGGAGATCGACGAGAGACTCTCGCGGTTGCGTTCCGACAAGCGGGAGGCGATCCAGGCCCAGCAGTACGAGCGGGCCGCCCAGCTGCGCGACCAGGAGCGGTCGCTGCTCGCCGACCGCGCCGCCCACGAGCTGGAGGCGGGAGACGCCGGCAAGGACTTCTCCGCCGTGATCGACGAGGAGGAGATCGCCGTCGTGCTCGCCCAGTGGACCGGCATTCCGGTGCACCGCCTCACCGAGGAGGAGACCAGCAAGCTCCTCAACATGGAGGGGGAGCTGCACAAGCGCATCGTCGGTCAGAAGGACGCCATCCAGGCCGTCTCCAAGGCGATTCGCCGCACCCGGGCCGGGCTCAAGGACCCGAAGCGCCCGGCCGGGTCGTTCATCTTCCTCGGCCCCTCGGGCGTCGGGAAGACCGAATCGGCCAAGGCGCTCGCAGAGTTCCTGTTCGGGGACGAGGACGCCCTGCTCCAGATCGACATGTCGGAGTACATGGAGAAGCACGCTGTGAGCCGGCTGGTGGGATCGCCACCCGGCTACGTCGGCTACGACGAGGGGGGCCAGCTCACCGAGGCGGTGCGCCGTAAGCCCTTCTCGGTGGTGCTGTTCGACGAGATCGAGAAAGCCCATCCCGACGTCTTCAACATCCTGCTCCAGATCCTCGAGGACGGGCGCCTCACCGACGCGCAGGGGCGCATGGTGGACTTCAAGAACACCGTCATCATCATGACCTCCAACCTCGGTACGGCCGAGCTGCGTCGCAAGGCGTTCGGGTTTGTCGCCAACTCCGACGCGATCAGCTACGCCCAGATCAAGGAGAAGGTCACCGAGGCGCTCAAGCAGCATTTCCGTCCTGAGTTCCTCAACCGGGTCGACGAGGTCATCGTCTTCCACGAGCTGTCCATGGACGAGGTCACGGACATCGTCGACCTGCTGCTGCGCCGGGTGCGTACCCAGCTCGAGTCGCAGGCGCTGGAACTGGTGCTCACCGGGGACGCCAAGGAAATGCTCGCCAAGAAGGGCTACGACCCGCAGCTCGGTGCCCGGCCGTTGCGCCGTGCCCTGCAGCGGCTCCTGGAGGACCCCTTGTCGGAGAAGGTGCTCTACAAGGAGTTCTCGGCCGGTTCCACCATCTTCGTCGACATCGATCCGGAAGACGGTGAGCGGCTCTCTTTCGCCGCCATCGAGGCCCCCGACAAGCCCCCGGTCGAGCTCGCCGACCAGGGCTGATGGCCCGCCTCCCGCGTCGTCCCTGCCGCGACCGCGAAATCTCCCGTCCAATGGAATCGAGCGCGGCCCCGTCGCTAGGATGGCGGTATTCCCCGCCAGTTTCGCCCGGCGGGGTCATTCACCAGAAGGGGTTTTTAATGTTCAGCAGAAAGAGAGCTGCGGTTCTCGGGATGCTCTTCGCCTTCGCGCTGGTCGTGAGCGCCTGCGGAAGCAGCGAAGACACCACCACAACCGCCGCGGCGGAGACAACGATCGCCGGCAATCCGGCAATCACCGCGTGCCAGGTGACCGACACCGGCGGCATCGACGACAAGTCGTTCAACCAGACGGCGTGGAAGGGTGTGACCGACGCGATCGCGGCCGGTCTGGCGACCGAGGACTCCGACTACGTTGAGTCCCAGGTCGAGACCGACTACGCCCCCAACATCCAGGCCATGCTTGACAGGAACTGCGACTTGATCATCACCGTCGGCTACCTGCTCGGTGACGCCACCGCCACGGCTGCCACCAACTATCCGGATCAGCTGTTCGAGATCCTGGACTACGCGTACGACCCGTCGATGAACAACGTCATCGGCACGGTGTTCACCACCGACCAAGCGGCGTTTCTCGCCGGCTACCTGGCGGCAGGCGTCAGCAAGACCGGAAAGGTGGCAACGTACGGTGGCATCGCCATCCCGGGCGCGGTGACCGACTTCATGGACGGGTTCGTCTGGGGAGTCGACTACTACAACCAGCAGAAGGGAACCTCCGTCGAGGTGCTCGGCTGGGACGTGGCAAGTCAGTCCGGCTCGTTCACCGGCGACTTCGAGAGCCTCGACAATGGACGGTCCATGACCCAGTCCTTGGTCGACGAGGGCGCAGACGTCATCCTCCCCGTGGCGGGCCCGGTCGGTGAGGCTTCGGCGGCGCTGGCGGCGGAACTGAGCGACGTCTGGGTGGTCGGCGTGGACGCCGACTGGTTCCAGACCTTGCCGCAGTACTCCGACGTCATCCTGACGTCGGTGCTGAAGGGCCTCGACGTGGCCGTGTACGACGCCATCGAGCAGGTCGTCGACGGCACGTTCCAGGGCGGCACCATGGTGATGAGCCTCGCCAACGACGGCGTCGGGCTCGGCCCGATCAACGATGCGGTCGATCCTGCTCTCGCAGCCGAGGTGCAGACGATCATGGCCGGCGTAGGCGACGGTTCCATCACGGTCGGCGGCTGATCCGCCATCCGGCAATGTGACAAAAGGACCCCCCGCGGCCGGACCGCGGGGGGTCCCTCTGTCTAGACTGCGCCGTCCATGAGACGAAGGGCCGCCGAGTGCACCTCGAACTGCGCGGCATAACAAAACGGTTCCCCGGTGTCGTCGCCAACGATTCGGTAGACCTGTCGGTCGAGTCAGGGGAGATCCTCGTTCTTCTCGGTGAGAACGGCGCCGGCAAGACCACCCTGATGAACATCCTCTACGGTCTCTACACGGCGGACGAGGGTGAGATCCTCCTGGACGGTACGCCCGTCGTCCTCTCCGACCCGGGGGAAGCGATCGAGGCCGGCATCGGCATGGTGCACCAGCACTTCATGTTGGTGCCGGTGTTCGATGTCGCCGAGAACGTCGTGTTGGGAGTCGAACCGATACGACGGCTGCCGGCGTGGCTCGCCCCCGTCGCGTTGGCCGTCGTGGGAGCACTCGCCGGCGAGGGCCAAGGCTCGACCTGGCCGTGGGCGGTGCTGTGGACGGTCGTCGGGGCCGTCGCCGGCGCAGCCCTGGGTCTCGTGATGCGCCTCGTCGCGCCGTATCTCCAGCGGCTCACCGGCTACGGCGGCACCATGGACCTGAAGAAGGCGCGGAGCCAGGTGACCGAGATCTCGCGCAAGTACGGTCTCGAGGTGAACCCCGACGCGATCGTGGAGGACCTGCCGGTGGGGACTCAGCAGCGGGTGGAGATCATCAAGGTGCTGTTCCGTGAGGCGGAGATCATCGTCTTCGACGAGCCCACCGCCGTGCTCACTCCCCAGGAGGTCGAGGACTTCTTCGGCATCGTTCGAGCTCTCAAGGGCGCGGGCAAGGGCATCATCTTCATCACCCACAAGCTCAAGGAGGTGATGGAGATCGCCGACCGCATCGTCGTTCTGCGCGGCGGGGCGGTGGTGGGAAACGTCACGCCGGGCCAGGTCGACGAGTCACAGTTGGCGGAGATGATGGTGGGCCGGCCCGTGGACCTGGAGGTGTCGAAGACGGAGTCGGCGCCGGGGGATCCGGTGTGCGAGATCAGCGACCTGGTTGTGCTCGACGACCGTAGCTACCCCGCCGTGAACGGGATCAGCTTCACGATCCGGGGCGGGGAGATCGTCGGGGTGGCCGGTGTCCAGGGCAACGGCCAGACCGAGCTGGTGGAGGCGATCGCGGGACTTCGCCAGGCGCTCTCCGGGACGGTGAAGCTGCTCGGCGACGACATCACCGGCGACACGCCCCGTCAGGTCAACCGCGCCTCCGTCGCCCACGTGCCCGAAGACCGGCAACGGGACGGTCTCGTGCTCGGTCTGACCGTCGCCGAGAATCTCGTCCTCAACTCGTACTACCGGCACCCCTTCAGCCGTTTCAAGATGATGGATTGGGACTCCGTAGCCGAGAACGCCCGCAACCTGATCGAGCAGTACGACGTGAGAACGCCGTCGGTCGACATCCCGGTGTCGACCCTCTCCGGCGGCAACCAGCAGAAGGTGATCGTGGCCAGGGAGTTCTCGCGGGACGTGCACCTCGTGATCGCCTCCCAACCCACTCGCGGCCTGGACGTCGGGTCCATCGAGTACATCCACACGAGAATCGTGGAGCAGCGAGATCAGGGCGCCGCGGTGCTCATCGTCTCCACCGAACTCGACGAGATCATGGCGCTCTCCGACCGCATCCTGGTGATGTACCGGGGCGGGATCGTGGCCGAGCGGCGGCCTGCGGAGACGACGAACGCCGAGTTGGGACTGTTCATGGCGGGTGCGGCCGTATGAGTACCGACGGGCCCGGGCGTCCCGAGGCTGAGACCCCCGAGGACGAGGGCGGCAACCTCTGGACGGCGATCGCGCCCAGAGGCATCAGCTGGCGCTCGGCGTTGCTGGTGCCTTTGCTTGCTGTGTTCGCGGCGCTGGTCATCGGGGCCATCGTCATCGCGGTCACTGAGGGGCCGCGAGAGATCTTGACCGCCTACGGAGCGCTCGGCAAAGGCGCCTTCCTCGGCTGGCGCCCCTTCTCGGAGACACTGACCTACGCCACGCCGGTGATCCTGGCCGGACTCTCGGTCGCCATCGGCTTCAAGGCAGGCCTGTTCAACATCGGCGGAGAGGGGCAGATGATCATCGGCGGCTTCTGCGCCGTCGTCGTCGGCTTCTCGTTCGAGGGCCTCAGCCCGTGGCTGCACGTGCCGCTGGCGGTGCTCGCCGCCATCGCCGGGGGAGCCATCTGGGGCGGCATCCCGGGCTGGCTGCGGGCGAAGACGGGCGCGCACGAAGTCATCACCACCATCATGTTCAACTGGATCGCCATCCGGCTGCTCGACTACCTCCTCAAGACCTCGTTCGTCCGCAAGACAGGCGAGCTGCGACCGATCTCCAAGGACGTGCTGCCCTCGGCGCGACTGCCCCGGCTGCTCTCCTGGCTGCCGTTCGACACCGCCGGACAACTGCGGGTGCACGTCGGGTTCATCCTCGCCTTGGTCGCCGCGGTGTTCGTGTGGTGGCTGCTGTCGAAGACAACGATCGGCTTCGAGTTCCGCAGCGTGGGGCTCAACCCGGACGGTGCACGCTACGCGGGGATGAGTGTGACGCGAACCACGGTGGCGGTCATGGCGGTGGCCGGTGCGCTCGCCGGGTTGGCCGGCGCCAGCGAGACCCTGGGCACGCTGGGAAGGGCTTCGCCCGGGTTCAGCGGGGGAGCGGGCTTCGACGCCATCGCGCTGGCCCTGCTGGGGAGGTCGCATCCCTTCGGCGTCGTGCTCGCCGGGTTGCTGTGGGGTGCGCTGCGAGCCGGAAGCAGGACCATGGACGCGCAGAGCGCGGTGGGCATCGACCTCATCGTCGTCGTTCAGGCGTTGATCATCGTGTTCATCGCGGCGCCTGCCCTGGTCCGCGCCATCTTCCGGGTTCACACCGGCGAAGGCGTCCAGCAGCTGACGCGAGGATGGGGAGCGTGACCACTCGAGGCAGTGAGGTGCTGCGGAACCCGGCGGAGATACGCCGGGCGCGCATCCTCGGCGGTTTCTACCTGCTCATGGCATGGCTGGTGGCGCAGGCGTTCGCGCTCGGCACCAGCGGAGACGCCAAGTTCCGTCTCGGCACGGCGGAGAGCCCGCTCGACTGGACGGTGTCGGCGCAGGGTCTCGCCTGGGTCGTCACCGCCGTTCTCGGCTGCCTGGCAGGGATCCACTTCATGCGCGGCCTGGGCAAGTGGACCAACGGGGTTCTCGGCATGGCCCTCGGCCTGTTCGTGCTCGCCTTCCTCGGGTGGGCCGCGGCGGGAGTGTCGAACGGCTTCAGTCTGGTCGGCATGCTTCAGGCGTCCGTGATCAAAGCCACTCCCATTGCCTTCGGGGCCTTGTCCGGTGTGATGTGCGAACGGGTCGCCGTCATCAACATCGGCATCGAGGGCATGCTGATCACCGGGGCGTTCGTCGGCGCGGTTGTCGCCACCGTGGTCAATCAGGCCGCCGGCATGATGGCCGCGACACTCGCCGGAGGGGTGCTGGCCCTCGGTCTGGCGGTGCTGTGCATCAAGTACCAGGTCGACCAAATCGTGGCCGGCGTGGTGATCAACATCTTCGCTCTCGGCTTGACCGCCTTCCTCGGCTCGCAGTATTTGGTGAAGAACACGACGGGCCTCAACCAGCCGGGTCAGCTGTCGCCGATCAAGATTCCGTTGCTCGGCGACATCCCGTTGGTGGGGGAGGTGCTGTTTCGTCACACCGTCTTCGTGTACGCGCTCTTCGTGTTGGTGGCGGCGATGACCTATGGCCTGTTCCGCACCCGCTGGGGCCTGCGGTCACGGGCGGTGGGCGAGCACCCGCGGGCCGCCGACACCCTGGGCATCAACGTGTTGCGGTTCCGCTACGTCAATGTCGTTCTCGGCGGCATGGTCGCCGGCTTCGGAGGCGCCTGGTTCACCATCGGCAATGGGTTCCCCTTCAACGAGAACATGACCGCGGGAAGGGGCTTCATCGGACTGGCGACGATGATCTTCGGCCGCTGGCACCCGGTCGGCGCCCTCGGCGCTGCGCTCGTGTTCGGCTTCGCCGACTCGCTGCAAGTGAAGCTGAGCATCCTCGACACCGGCATTCCCTCGGAGTTCCTGCTCATGGCGCCGTACGTCGCGGCCGTGGTGGTGGTCGCCGGCGTCGTCGGCAAGGCTCGCCCCCCGGCGGCCGACGGTCAGCCCTACGTCAAGGAGTGAGGCGGCCCGGACGGGGGCGTTCCCGGTCCCGTACCCGTGCGATCCGTTACTCGGCGGCGGCCCGGCCGAAGAAGCTGATCTCGGCGATCACGAGTTCCTTGAACGGTGGCTTGTCGCCGATCGGCTGCGCCGCGTAGGCGCTGAGGATCCGGAGTTCGAGCCGGTTGGTTTCCTGGCTGGCGATCTCGATCCGGTGCGGCCCCGGCTCGTCGGGCACGGTGGCGGTGGACTTGAGGGTGTTGTCGTCTACCGAGATCTCGTAGCCCTTCATCCGGTAGTTCTGGCGGAACCGGTCGTCGTCGCCGGTGATGCCCTGGATCTCGATGTAGGTGATCGCCACCGGTTGGGCGAAACGGAACGTGAGGGTGGCGCCGACCCCGCCCAGGCTCTGGTCCTGCCATTCGGTCGACGGATCGCCGTCGATGAGGTTCGTGGCCGGGAAGCCGGAGAGGGTGGAGCTGGCTTCCACCGAGGTTGGCAGGAGCGGGACGGTGGCGGTGGCGACGGTGGTCGACGACGAAGACGTGGTCGTGGTCCCCTCGGCGTCGCCGGTGCCGCTGCGCCAGATGCTACGGAGCCCGGCGAGCAGGAGCACCACCAGGACCGCGCCCACCAGCACCCCGAGTGCCTTGGCGCCGGGGGTGGCCCTTCCCAGGGGGGCGGGGGCGATCGGGAGTGGCTCCTTGGTGAGGCGGGCGCCACATTGCTCACAGTGGCGGTTGTAGGCGGGATTCGGGGTTCCGCAGGAGGGGCAGGCGACCTGGGGAACGGGCCCTTCGCCGGGAGAGGGAGGCTGGTAGGCGGCAGCACCCGGCGGCTCGGGGGGAGGCGGCCCCTCGTCCAATTCGAACGGTTCGAACAGATCGTCGAAGGAATCAAACTCCTTGTCGTTGTCCACGTGTCCTCCGGGTCGCGCACGAGCTGCCAGGACGGCCCGGCTATTGTGCCACGGATGACCTTCTTTGGCGCAGTACGTCAGGCCGAGCCGTGGACGGCGGCGTCGGTGACGGCCGGCGTGGTGCTGCTGGTGGTCGCCGTCGGGTTCGCGGTGTGGCGTCTCCGCCGCTTCTTGCGTTCGTGACGGAGGCCGCGCCCGTGGATTGAGCGCCGGCGCCGTGTCACACCCTGCCGGTACCTTGTCGAACCATGAGTCGTGCCTCCACATCCGGGTATCGCTGCGTCGAATGTGGCCACCAGAGCGTGCGCTGGATGGGTTTCTGCCCGCAATGTCGAACCGAGGGCGCGGTTCGTGAGGTGAGTTGCGTCCCTCCGAGTGGCGCCGTCCCGGTCCGGCTCGGTGAGGCGCTGGCGTCCGAGGCGCAGCGCATCCCGGTTGGCCTCGGTGAGGTCGACCGGGTGCTCGGCGGCGGCCTGGTGCCGGGATCGGTGGTGCTGGTGGGGGGCGAGCCGGGGGTCGGCAAGTCGACGTTGCTGCTGCAGGCGGCGGCGTCGGTGGCGGCACGCGTCGACGTCCTGGTGGTGACGGCGGAGGAGTCCCTCCCGCAGGTGGCGCTCCGGGCACGCCGCCTCGGCATCGACGCCGAACGGCTTCTCGTGCTCGCCGAGACCGAGGTGGAGGCGATCGTGGCGGTGATCGAGGTTCATCGCCCCGCGGTCGTGGTGATCGACTCCATCCAGACCGTCTCGGCGAACACCGTCGCCGGGGGAGCGGGGGGCCCGGCCCAGCTGCGGGAGGCGACCGACCGGCTCGTCGCGGTGTCGAAGCGGCTCGGGGTCGCCACTCTGCTGGTGGGCCACGTCACCAAGGACGGCCTTCTGGCCGGACCCAAGCAGCTCGAGCACGTGGTCGACGTGGTGCTCTCGTTCGACGGTGACGCCGAGCTCGGGGTGCGCCTGCTGCGGAGCCTGAAGAACCGGCACGGATCGACCCACCAGATCGGGCTCTTCGAAATGACCGAAGGCGGCTTGGTCGAGGTCGCCGATCCCGGGAGCCTGCTCATCGACGAGCGGACCCTGCCGGCGGCCGGCACCGTGCTGTTCCCGGCGGTCCACGGGCGTCGCCCGCTGCTGGTCGAGATCCAGGCGCTGGTGGCACGGTCCACCACTCCGCAGCCGCGACGGAGCGTCAAGGGGCTCGAGGCGGCCCGGGTCCACCAGATCCTGGCGGTGCTGGAACGCCACGCCGGCCTGGCGCTCCACCAACATGACGTCTACGTGAGCGTGGTGGGTGGCATCCAGGTGCGAGACCCGGCCGCCGATCTGCCGGTGGCGCTGGCGGTGGCCTCGTCGTTGGCCGAAGCGTCGCTCGGCGGGGCCGCAGCCTGGGGAGAGGTCGACCTCACCGGCCGGGTGCGCTCCGACCCGCACGCCGATCGCAGGCTCGCCGAGGTGGCACGTCTCGGGGTGAGTACCACGATTCACGCCGGGGAGGGGGATCTCGACGGGATCACCGGGGGCCTCGCCGCCGCCGGCCTCCACTCACCGCATCAAAGTCGGAACTGGGGCGTCTCCGCCGTCGTTTGACCAAATCGACCATGCTGTTTCTAGTAGCCTCAGCGACGATGTCGCCGTCTTCGGATGACCCGCATGAGATCCTGCGCCGGTTCGCCCCCGGCACGTTGCTGCGCGAGGCGACCGAGCTGATCCTGCGCCAGGGATCGGGGGCGTTGATCCTGATCGGGTCGGGGCCGAAGGTCGACGAGGTGTGTAGTGGCGGCTTCTTCCTGGACCGCACCCCCTTCAGCGCCCCGCGCACGGCCGAGCTCGCCAAGATGGACGGGGGGATCGTGATCGACGACGAAGCCCGCCTCATCACCCGGGCCAACGTGCAGTTCATCCCCGACCCGACCATCGAAACCGGGGAAACAGGAACCCGCTTCCGCACCGCGGAACGCCTCGCCCTCCACACCGGGAAGGACGTCATCGCCGTCAGCGAGGAGGGCCGGCGTATGGCGATGGTGTACCGCAACAGCAACCGCTATGAGCTGCTGAGCCCGACGGCGCTGCTGGCGGGCGCCAACAACTCCCTCACCTCGCTGGAGCGGCTGCGCCGGCGGCTGCAGGAGGCCGAGGAACGGCTGACTCGGGCGGAGGTCGACGACGTGGCCACGGGCCGCGACGTGCTGCTGGTCCTGATCCGGGCGGCCCTGGTGATGCGGATGTACGCCGAGGTCGAGCGCACCCTGGTGGAGCTGGGCGGTGAGGCCAAGCTGATCCGCATCCAGGCCACCGACCTGGTCGAAGGGGTCGACGAGCTTGCCGCGCTGGTGTACGGGGACTACCAGCGCCGTCGCCGCACCTCCCATAGGTCGGTGTTCGACCGGATGGCCGAGGTGCCGACCGAAGAACTCCACGATCTGCACCGGGTCGCGGCCGTGCTCGGCTTCGAAGAGGTCGAGGGAGCGGTCCGGCCACGTGGGCTCCGGGCGCTGGCTCGGGTGCCGCGATTGCCTGACACCGTTCGGCAGGCGCTGATCGGCCATTTCCGGGACTTCCAGAAGTTGCTGCATGCTGCGGTGGCCGAGCTGGATCAGGTCGAAGGGGTCGGTCCGGCACGCGCCCGCCAGCTGCGCTCCTATCTCGACCGGGTGCTCCAGCTCGGTACCCCGTGGGAGCTTCCCGACTGACGGGTTCGCCGGGAGCCGGATCCCCACCGAGTACAATGCGCCGCCCCAACCCCGAGTGATACGTGCCTGCCAAGAAATCCACTGGTGCCAGGAAGAAGCCTGCGAAGAAGCCCGCGGCGGCGAAGGCCGCGGTGAAGAAGCCCG
>CAYQEC010000034.1:0-22441 GCA_964416425.1 uncultured Acidimicrobiaceae bacterium
CCGAGCACCATCAGCCCGAGACCGCTGGCGGCCCGTGACGAGGCGGCAACCTGGGCGGTGACGAGGGTGATCGCGGAGAACGCCATTCCGGCGGCGACGAGCGAGGCGCCGAAGGCGACGGCACCGACTGGCTGGTAGCCGGAAGCGATGACGGTGAGGGTGACGGCCGATGCCGTGATCAGTTGGGCGACGAGGACGGCGAGCAGCCCGGCCCCCGATCCCGCGTAGCGGCCGACCGGTGCCGAGCGGACCAGCTCGGCGCGCTCGGTTTCCTCCTCGAGCCGGGTGTGGCGAATGGTCATGAGGATGGCGAACACGGCGACGAGCACGATCGACCAGATGGCGGTCTCGTTGATGAAGATCGCCCCGGTGGTCGGGTGGTCGAGCCCGTATCCCGGTCCGGACTGCACGATCAACGCCGCGTTCCCGCGAGTCACCTGCGCATACTCCAATCGCCCTTGTTCGGTGGAGTAGAGGCCGTGGACGCTGGCGGCGGATACCCCGACGATGGCGGCGATCGAGGCCGCCCAGACGGGGATGCGAACCCGGTCGCGGCGAAGCGCCAGCCGCAGTAGGCGGGCGGTCCCGGCGAAGCCTCCATCTGCGACCCGGGCCGGGTCACCTACCTGCACCGGAGCCTGGCGTTGCTCGATGCCGGCGGTCAACGCGCGACTCCCTCTTCGGCTCCGGCCGCCTCGTCACCGTAATGACGTAGGAACAGTTGCTCGAGGGTCGGTGGCTGACCGAACAGCGAGCGCACCCCGGCGGCGTGGACCGCATCGAAGGCCGGACTGACCGCTTCGGCGTCGGCGTCGAATGTGGTCGACCGTCCCGAGACGTGCACGGACCGCACCCCGGGAATCGAATCCAGCCCGGCGACCGGTCGTTCCGTCTCCACGACGTACGAGGAACTCGTGATGTGGCGAAGCTCGGCGAGCGTGCCGCGCTCCACCGCCTTGCCACGTCGGATGATCGTCAACCGATCACACAGCTTCTCCACCTCGGCGAGGATGTGGCTCGACAGCAGCACCGTCCGCCCCTCCGCCTTCACCTCCAGGATGCATTCCTGGAACACGGACTCCATCAGGGGATCGAGCCCTGAGGTCGGCTCGTCGAGGACCAAGAGCTCGGCGTCCGACGCAAGTGCCGCCACCAGGGCCACCTTCTGCCGGTTGCCCTTGGAGTAGGTGGAGGCCTTCTTGCGCGGGTCGAGCTCGAATCGCTCGATCAGATCGGCCCGTTTCCGTTGATCGGCACCACCCCGCAGCGCCGCCAGCACGTCGATCGCCTCGCCGCCCGACAGGCTCGGCCACAGGCTCACGTCGCCGGGGACGTACGCCAGCCGGCGATGCAACTCGACGGCCTGGGTCCACGGGTCGGCGCCGAAGAGCAGCGCGTCGCCGGCGTCGCGGCGGAGGAGACCGAGCAGGACCCGGATCGTCACCGACTTGCCGGCGCCGTTGGGGCCGAGGTAACCGTGCACCTCACCTGGCTCGACCTCGAGGTCCAATCCGTCGAGTGCGACCGTGCTCCCAAAGGTCTTGCGCACCTGCCGAAGAGAGATGATCGGTTCCACCGCACGCTCCTTCCGATGTGCACCTACCGAGTTGGTTGTCAGTGACTCTTAGATGAAAGTCACTGTCACTCTATCACCGGGTGCGGTAGTCTGAGACCGTGACGACCGACCAGATCCCGCTACGGCAGCGCAAGCAAGAACGGGCCAGACACGCCATTCAGGATGCGGCCCTCGATCTGTTCGAGACGCAAGGATTCGTCAACACCACCGTCGAGCAGATCGCGGCGGTTGCCGAGGTGTCGCCGAGCACCGTATACCGCTACTTCAAGACGAAACACGAGATCGTCTTCTGGGATCGGTGGGATCCGGTGATCGTGGCTGCGATCAAGAGCCGGCCGCTCGACGAACAACCAATCGACTCGCTCCGTGCCGCCATGGACGACATCGGGCCTCGCATGGTTGCCCTCGAAGAGAACGTGACGCGTCGCCGCGCGACGCTCATCTTCGGCGAGCCGGCGCTTCGTTCGCACGTCGGTGACCAGATCGATGTCACTGTCGACTTGATCGTTCGCGTCTTCGCCGAACGCACCAAGCGCGATGAGCACGACCTCGAATTGCGGGTTGTGTCGTACGCCTCCATGTGGGCGCTCCTGGTCGCCTACACGACGTGGCTCCACGACGGCGGCGACCTCCTCGCTCTCGTCCAGCGTGCGATGTCGGTCCTCGCCTCCGGAGTCCGGCTCCCCGACTTCCCGGCCTGAACGCCTGACCTCCTCGCAGCGGCTGTTGTCGAGGAATCCGAACGAGCACGCAGCCAGTGGCCTCTCTGACGCAGGTGGCGCTCAACTGGAATGGCTGGAACGTGCTCCCGCCCGGGAGCAGGTCGGCGCCCTGGTCGGCGGTGATGACCGTGCAAACGGCTTCGATCGCTCCCCTCGGTGCGCATGTGGTCACCATCCGGGAGGTCAGCATCCTCGGCGTGCAGATCAGCACCGTGGAATGGGACCTGAACGTCGTCGGGGAGACCTTGCCGCCCGCTGGGCCCCGGATGCCCTCGCCCTGGCGAGCGGAGCCCTGGGTCACGCCGGCCGAGATCCAGCGCTGAGTTCGCGTCGCGGCCCACGCTCCCGACGCCCGACGGGTTCGCCGGCAGCGTCGCGTGAGGCGGTAGGTCCGGAGCATCAGCCCGCGATCTGGCCCGCCCAGACGTAGAGGACGGGGGCACCATCGACGATCTCGAGGGTGCACCACCACTCGTACATCCCCGGCGGCGCGTTCGGGTCGAGCACGTAGGCCGTCAGGTACGTGCCCTCGGGTCCTCGGTAACCCCAATCCTCTCCATCGGCCGAGGGACCGAACGGGTCGGTGGGGTCGGTGGCCCCTCTGATCGGGAGATCCGGGT
Organism: uncultured Acidimicrobiaceae bacterium; assembly: GCA_964416425.1. Taxonomy (GTDB): domain Bacteria; phylum Actinomycetota; class Acidimicrobiia; order Spongiisociales; family UBA5794; genus CAYQEC01. The sequence goes on from CAYQEC010000034.1 coordinate 2,919, forward strand.
TCGCCGCACGCATCGCCACGGCTGCGTCGACCCGGCGCAGCAGGGAAGCGAACGCGGCCCCGTTCCCTTCGATGGACGGAAGGTCGGTCCAGAACGCGTCGACGAAGTGCCCGATGGGTTTGACGACCACGGTCAGGGAGTCGTCGAGGCGGACGATCCGGAGGACACCGTTCGCCGGATCCGGATACACGTCGCCAGCCAGGACATCGGGGGCGCACTGGTCGGGGCGCTCGGAGCAGGGGAGCCAGCGCCGGATCTCCAGCGCCAGGCTGTCGGTCTCACCTTGCTGTCTCGTCACGGAGACGGAGTACGCCCCGTCCTCCGGGAACGGTCCCGACTCCGGGGGGAGCGCCGGCGACACCGGGGCGTTGTCGTTCATCCCGCAACACCCCTCGGTGGCGGGGGCGGTGCGATCCGTCGTGTGCCAGCCGCTGCCGGGACCCGGGGCGAGACCGGTGGGGAGTGGGTCACCCCAGAACGCGGTGACGTCGCCTGCCGGGTAGACCGTCTCGCACGGGATACCGTTCTCGTCGGCGTCCATCCGGGCGGGTCGTCCCTCGACGTCCCAGTAGGCAACCGCCCCTTCGTAGTCCCACCCGGCGTAGGCGAGGTCGCGGCAGAGGAGTCCCCATGCCAAGGCCTCCACGGCTGGCGCCTCTGGTGCCGGAAGCGGCGTCGTTGTCGTCGTCGTCGGATCTGCGGTGGTGACCATCGCCGTCGTGGCCGTCGTGGATGTCTCGGGCAGCGCTCCCGTCGTGGATGCGCTGCCGGCTTCGCTGGCGCCGCACCCGGCCACGAGGAGCGCTGCCGAGACCAGCAACGTCGAGATGCGACCCATCGTGTCCCCTCGTGTGCAATGAGGCCGTCCAGCTCGAGCCGTCAGATGCGAGCAGCGCCATCCCCAGCAGCCAGACGGATCGCCCTTTGGCATGTCAACGTCTTCGCTCATGGGCGAGTTCCTAGTTCCAGGCATGGTCGTGCGCGTGGCGCAGCTGCGTCCCGGGGGGCGGAATCTGCCACACGATCCGTCTCCGAATGCGACCCGGCGGCCGTGATGCCCACTCCTGCACCGGGAAGGCGGCAGGCCGGGTCCCCGTGTCCGGTCGATCCGGCCATGCCACGGGGCCTCTCATTTGAGCGTTAACATCGGCGGATGCCTGGAATCGTCTCTCGGTCGACACCGGCAGGCGGCAGACGGAACGAGCATGCTGTATCCGAAGCTGCCGGCAGCCGCGCGCCGGCAGCCGCGTCGGCTCGGAATCTCGTCGTCGGGTCCCGCCGGCTCACAGGAGATGATGCAACGGCGGACCTTGCGTCGGACACGGTGGGATCGAGGTCGTGACCGCTCGCGGCCGCCGCCCCGGTATGAGAGACGTCGCCGCGGTGGCCGGCGTGTCGCACCAGACCGTCTCCCGAGTCCTCAACGATCACCCGAACGTGCGACCGCAGACCCGCCAGCGGGTTCTCGACGCAATCGCCGAGCTCGGATACCGCCCCAACTACAGCGCTCGGGCGCTCGTCACCAGCCGAACGGGCATCCTCGGCGTGATCACCGACGGCTCGGGCCTGTTCGGTCCCACCAGCACCATGATCGCCGTGGAGGAAGCCGCCCGTCAGGCGTCGTACTTCGTGAGTGTCGCCACGGTGGGCGAGTGGGCGTATGCGGCGATCGGTCGTTCGCTGGAGCATTTCATGTCGCAGCGCGTCGAGGGCATCGTGGTGCTCGCCGCCCAGGACGAGGCAGCCGATGCGGTGCGGAGCTTCGATTCGCCCATCCCGATCGTGATGATCGGACCGCCCGAGCCCTCGGTTGGCATGGTGGGGACCGTCGGCGTCGACCAGCACATGGGAGCCCGGCTCGCCACCCGCCACCTGCTCGACCTCGGTCACCGGCAGGTCGTGCATCTCGCAGGGCCCGGGGACTGGTTCGATGCGCGCGCCCGGGTCGAGGGTTGGCGGGACGAGCTGGCATCGGAAGGCATCGAGGCAGGCGAGCCCATGCGGGGGGACTGGAGCGCCGAACGCGGATACCAGGTTGGCCTCGAGCTGGTGGCCGGCGACCTCCCGACCGCCGTGTTCGCAGCCAACGACCAGCTTTCGCTGGGGCTCCTCCGTGCCTTCGCCGAGAGCGGGGTGCGGGTCCCGGACGACATCTCCGTGGTCGGCTTCGACGACGTCCCCGGCGCCTCGCACTTCTACCCGCCGCTCACCACCGTCTGCCAGGAATTCCACCTGCTGGGACGCAGCGCTCTGAAGCTTCTCCTCGATCTCATCGATGGTGAGGGGTCGGAGGTGGAGGCCATCCGGCCCCGCCTCGTGGTTCGAGCGAGCAGCGGACCGCCCCGCGCTCGTCCTCGGCCTGATGAACGTGCTGATCACCCGCGACGGTGGCATCCGTCCGGAGATGACCACCATCATCACGGGAGGGATCTTGCTCCTGTTCGTGTTGTTGCAGCGCACGGTGAAGGGGCGACGAGGATGAACCAACCGCGCCCCAGGTTCGTCGTCGGAGTCGATTTCGGGACCTTGTCGGGTCGCGCCATCGTGGTCAGGGTCGACGACGGCGCCGAGATGGGCTCGGCGGTCCACGACTACCCCCACGGGGTCATGGACGAGCGGCTGGCGACGACCGGCGAGGAACTGCCGCCGGACTGGGCGCTCCAGGTGCCCGAGGACTACCGGGAAGTGCTGCGACGCGCCGTACCCGCCGCGGTGGCCGACGCCGGTGTGGCACCGGCCGACGTGATCGGCATCGCCACCGACTTCACTGCATCGACGCCGCTGCCGGTGCTCGACGACGGCACCCCCCTGTGCGAGCTGGATGGGTTCCGGGACCGTCCCCACGCCTACGTCAAGCTGTGGAAGCACCATGCGGCGCAACCGCAGGCCGACCGGATCAACCAGGTCGCCGAGGAACGGAACGAGCCGTGGCTGGCCCGGTACGGCGGGCTGATCTCCAGCGAGTGGGAGTACGCCAAGGCGCTGCAACTCCTCGAGGAGGACCCGGAGACGTACCACCGTATGGATCGCTGGGTCGAGGCGGCAGATTGGATCGTGTGGCAACTGAGCGGTGAGTACGTGCGCAACTCGTGCACCGCCGGCTACAAGGGCATCTACCAGGACGGCGGCTACCCATCTCCCGAGTTCGAGGCGGCACTCAACGCCGGTTTCGAGGGCTTCGCCGCCGACAAGCTCGAGCACACCATCGGCCGCCTTGGGACCCGCGCCGGTGGCCTGACTCCCGAGGCGGCGGCGTGGACCGGCCTGCCCGAGGGCATCGCGGTTGCGGTGGGCAACGTCGACGCCCATGTGACGGCGCCTGCAGCGTGCGCCATCGAGCCGGGACAGATGGTCGCCATCATGGGCACGTCCACCTGTCACGTCATGAACGGTGAGAGCCTGCATCATGTCCCGGGCATGTGCGGGGTCGTCGAGGATGGCATCGTCTCGGGGCTCTGGGGCTACGAGGCCGGCCAGAGCGGCGTCGGCGACATCTTCGGCTGGTTCGTCGATTCTCAGGTACCTGCCCGATACGAGCGGGAGGCGGAACAACGCGGGATCGGCGTCCACGAGTACTTGACCGAACTCGCCTCGCAGCAACCGGTCGGTGCGCATGGCCTCGTGGCGCTGGACTGGCTCTCCGGGAACCGGTCGGTTCTCGTCGACCACGAGCTGTCGGGCCTCATCGTGGGCCTGACCCTCGCCACCCGCCCCGAGGACATCTACCGGGCGCTCCTCGAGGCAACCGCTTTCGGGACTCGGACCATCATCGAGGGCTTCAACGACGCGGGCGTGCCCGTGACCGGGCTGACGGTCGCCGGTGGCCTGCTCAAGAACGCATTCCTCATGCAGATCTACGCCGACGTCACCCGCCTCACGCTCGACACCATCGCCTCCGAGCAGGGGCCGGGCCTCGGCGCCGCCATCCACGCCGCAGTGGCCGCCGGGGCCTACCCCGATGTCCGGGCCGCGTCGGCGGCCATGGGCAAGGTCAACCGCGCCGTGTACCAGCCGATCGAGGACAACTCGGCGGTGTACGACGACCTGTACCGCGAGTACACCCTGTTGCATGACCACTTCGGCCGTGGAGCGAACGACGTCATGCACCGGCTGAAGGCGATCCAGCGAAGGGCCCGCGGCTTCGGGGCCAAAGTCGAGAATGTCGTGTCATGACCGTCGGCCAGCGTTCCACCACAAAGGAGATCCGTTCGTGACTTCGCACTACCCGGGCAAGGAGATCTGGTTCCTCACCGGAAGCCAGGGACTCTACGGTGAGGAGACGCTCCGCCAGGTCGCCGAGCAATCCAAGGTCATCGCCGAGACCCTGGATCGCTCTCCTGCCGTACCCGTCGAGGTCGTGTGGCACCCGGTCGTCACCGACGCCGGCCAGATCCAGGCCACGATGCAGGCTGCCAACGCCAACCCGGCCTGCATCGGCGTGATCGCCTGGATGCACACCTTCTCGCCGGCGAAGATGTGGATCTCCGGGCTCGACATGCTGCGGATGCCCCTGCTGCACCTGCATACCCAGTCCAACGTCGAGCTGCCGTGGGCCACGATCGACATGGACTTCATGAACCTGAACCAGGCCGCCCACGGCGACCGGGAGTTCGGGTACGTCCTCGCCCGACTCGGCGTCGCCCGCAAGATCGTCGTCGGCCACGTCGAGAACCCGGGGGTGGCCGCCAAGGTCGGCGACTGGGCCCGTGCCGCCGCCGGTTGGGACGCCACCCGCAACCTGCGTCTCGCCCGATTCGGCGACAACATGCGCAACGTCGCCGTCACCGAAGGCGACAAGACCGAGGCCGAGCTCGTCTTCGGTGCCTCGGTCAACACGTGGGGCGTCACCGAACTCGTCGATGCCGTCGCCGACGTCGACGAGGCGGCGACCGACGCCCTCGTCGAGGAGTACCTGGATCTCTACGACGTCGTCGAAGAGCTCCGACCGGGGGGAGACCGCCACGAGTCCCTCCGCTACGGAGCTCGCCAGGAGCTCGCCCTGCTCCACTTGCTCGAATCCCTCGACGCCTGGGCATTCACCACCAACTTCGAGGACCTCGGCGGGCTCCGCCAGCTGCCCGGCCTCGCCGTGCAACGGCTGATGGCCATGGGCTACGGGTTCGGCGCGGAGGGCGATTGGAAGACTGCGATCCTCGTGCGTGCCGCCAAGGTGATGGGGGCGGGACTTGCCGGCGGTGCGTCGCTCATGGAGGACTACACGTACCATCTGGTGCCCGGCGACGAGAAGATCCTCGGTGCCCACATGCTCGAGATCTGCCCGACGCTGACGACCTCTCGCCCCTCCCTCGAGATCCATCCGCTGTCGATCGGTGACCGGGAGGACCCCGTCCGGCTGGTATTCGACACGGATCCCGGAGAGGGTGTCGTCGTCGCCATGTCCGACATGCGGGACCGTTTCCGGCTCACCGCCAACGTCGTCGACATCATCCCGCCCGACGAACCCCTGCCGAAGCTCCCGGTCGCCCGTGCCGTGTGGATCCCGCGTCCCGACTTCGCCACATCGGCGGAGGCGTGGCTGCGGGCCGGTGCCGCGCACCACACCGTGCTCAGCACCGCGGTGGGCGTCGAGGTGTTCGCCGACTACGCCGAGATGGCCAAGACCGAGCTTCTGGTGATCGACGAGAACACGACTCCGGGGGAGTTCACCAGGCAGGTCCGCTGGAATGACGCCTACTACCGGCTGGCCCGCGGATTGTGAGTCGATGATCGATCCGTCGGCTGTGCAAACCGCCGGATCACGAAGGGTGTGCGTACCCTGTCGGATCACAGGGTGGTGCCGTCGGCACAGGAGAGTCGAATGACCGGACCGAACAGGACGGCTGAACTTCGTGAGCGCGTGTGGCGACAGAACATGCGGCTGCCCGCAGAGGGGCTGGTATCACTCACCTGGGGCAATGTCAGCGGTCGCTCCGACGATGGGCAGCTCATCGCGATCAAACCGAGTGGCGTGCCCTACGACGAGATGACGCCCGACGACATCGTCGTGGTGGACCTCGACGGTCGGGTGGTCGAAGGCGACCTGAGACCGTCGGTCGACACCGCCACTCACCTGGAGCTCTATCGGGCCTTCCCGGGCATCGGAGGTATGGTACACGTGCACTCGACGTACGCCACGGCCTTCTCCCAGGCCCGGCGACCGCTGGTCTGTCTCGGCACGACCCACGCCGACCACTTCGCCGGGGTCGTCCCGGTGACGAGGCAACTCACCGCCGCCGAGGTCGCTTCGGAGTATGAGGCCAACACCGGCCGAGTGATCGTCGAGCATTTCAGGGAAGCCGGGACCGACGCCACCCTGGTGCCGGCGATCTTTGCCGCCGGTCATGGACCTTTCGTCTGGGGAGCGAGCGAGGCAGCCGCGGTCGACAACGCGGTTGCGCTGGAGGCGTGTGCCAAGATCGCGGTCCTGACGGCCACGCTGGCGGACGGCGAACCGGTACCCCTCGAGCCGTGGGTGCTGGCCGTCCACAGTGAACGCAAGCACGGCCCAGGCGCCTACTACGGCCAAGCGGATCGGTGAACCCGTTCCGCGCAGATCTCTCCACGCGCCCTGCGATCGCCCGGCGCCGGTAGCCCACGGCAAGTCCGGTTCCAGCCGGTTTCGCTCGTGACCCGCGCGAGGTCCAGATCAAACCTCGCTCTGGCCTGGCCTGTGATCGGTCCGGGTGGCGTGTTCTCTACCCAGGGCCTATCGGCCGGAGGCCTCCCAGCTTGCAGGGGTTCAGAACGCGCCGGGATTCCGGCTCCTCATTGAGCCTCAGATCGGGCATCAAGTCTCGGCACCGGGCAGTCGACTGTATGGGAATGGCAACCACGAATGCTCCGATTTCGATACGCCAGCGACTCGGCATCTCCAAGTGGTGGTGGCTGGGCTTGCCAATCGTCGGGGCCGTCTACACCCTGTTGAAGTGGGGCGGCCCGGCCGTCGCCGACGGCATTGGCGACGGAACGATCGCTGAGTGGCTCCGTCCCATCCTCGAGTCGATGGCGCCGAACCTGGCGCCACTGGCAGCCGTCCTGGTGCTGGGCTGGTGGGGTTTCGAGGTGTATCAGGGTGCCGTCGATGCGCGCCGGCTCGATTCCCAGACGGGGCTCGACAGCATTCGTGATCTGTCGTGGCGGGAGTTCGAGCAGCTGCTGGCCACCGCCTTCCGCCGCCAGGGCTATGGAGTCGACGACACCGGGCCGGGCGCCGATGGGGGAGTGGACCTCGTGCTGCACGGCAAGGGCGGACGCATCCTGGTCCAGGCCAAGCACTGGAAGGCCCGCAAGGTGGGCGTCCAGAAGGTGAGAGAGCTGCTCGGCGTTTGCACTGCGGCTCGGGCCGCGGGTGGGATCCTGGCGACCAGTGGGGAAGCAACCGCCGAAGCTCGCCGTTTCGCCCGTGCCAACCGGATCGACCTCATCGAGGGCCGGGAGCTGGAACAGACGATCCGCGATGTCCAGCGTCGACCCGCCGGGAGTGTCTCGCCACAGCCCGCGGTGGTCGTTGCCGAGCCGGAGTGTCCGAGGTGTGGCTCGCCGATGGTGCGCCGCACCGCACGGCAGGGCGCCAACGCCGGCCGCGACTTCTGGGGATGCTCCACGTACCCGAAGTGCCGGGGAACGAGAGACATCACCGGACCACCGCTGGACGGCTGATGCCATCCGAGCCGGTGCCGCATTTCGTCAATTAGCGCGGGGCGCCTGGAGGGAATCCCACCTACGCTGGGGACGTCTCATGAGCATGAACCGGTGGATCTTGGGGGTGAACGGCATGCCGAGGGGGATCGGATGCGTCACCTCAGTCGACCGATGCCGGCGAGGAGACCGAGACCGCGTCCAGTTCCGATCCGAATCCGAGCGAACACAGCTGGCGGCTGGTGAAGAATGTGCCGTCGGTCGAGGACGCTTTGATCACGCTGTGGGTTCCTCCCGGGGGCGGGCGGCAAAGATCGCGCCTGTCGAGATCGGCCTGACACACTTCTGACACAGACCACCGCGAAACGGTTCGAGATGGCGAAGCCGTGCGAAGTGCGAAAGCCCTGCTCAGAACCCTTTTCCGGTCAAACGTTCAGGTTACCGGAATCCCCGGATACGCCTCCACACGGCAGAGGTCGCGGACCGCAAGCGGTCCGGTCGATCCCGGTAGCGCCCACTCTGAAAGCCCTTGCGACGCAAGGGCTTTCGGTTGTTCGTGTGGGTCGTTCAGCGGGCGGAAGTTGCCCCAGGACGCTCATAGGACGCGATTTGACGGCATTGCGCGAGAACATTCGCGGTGCCCCGAGGTGAACACTCCCCGCCGGGCACACCGATCCGGCTGCTTGGCGGATCACATTCGGCTGGACGGTGAAGGGCCGAGTTCGGCGTCGCTGAGAAGACCCAACAGTTCGCCGATGGTCGGTTCGCCCCCGCCAGTGGTGGGCAGCGGAAGATGTTCCTGGATGTGATAGCGGTTCCGGCGCCCATCGCGCTCTTTGACCACGTAGCCTGCCTCGGCAAGGTCGGCGACGATCGCGTAGGCGGTGCGCTCGGTGACGCCGATTGCGGAGGCGATATCGCGAAGACGCGCGTCGGCGTTGCGGGCGATGAGCAGCAACGCTCGAGCGTGGTTGGTGACGAAGCTCCATGTAGTCGGCATCGCGACTACTGTAACATAACACCAGAGATTGGTTGCTAGTTATATATTGCTGGTGTATTATCGCGGCCATTCGGGATTCAGGGCATCAGCAGAAGGCGGGAGCTCACCCCATGTTCACTCGGAGCGCGCACTTCGGCGTTCGCCGCCTTGGCGCGCACTAGGTTGGTCGCAACGAATCGATCCCCTCGAACATATGACTCGATCTCAATAATGCAGGAAGGAAGGGTGAGCACTATGGGATGGATCATCCTCATTGTCGTGCTAGTCCTGGTGTTCGGCGGCGGCTTCGGCTGGCGGCGTCGACGTGGGTAGGTCACAACGACCTCGTATTCTTCAAGGGAGGCGGTGATGTCTGTGATCTTCGCAGCGGCCACCATCACAGTCAGCGTTGCCATTGGCGTGGTTTGCCTGATCGCCGGGGCGTTGTACTTGTTCCGGGGCAGGGTACTTCTCGGTGGGGTCCTTCTCGTCATCGGGTTGCTCCTTGGAGGGCTCGGCATTTTCGGCGCGTTCGACTGATGCACGATTGGGGGTTGCGAGCCGGGAGTCGTTCCCGATGGACCCTGGGCCAAGGTGTGGGCTCAGGATGTTGGGGGCCCTTAGGCCGTGATCACATCGAGCTTCCCGACGATGGAGGAGAGAATGGAAGTACAGAAGTCGATCATCATCGATGCCACGCCGCAGCGGGTCTGGGAATTCCTGAGCGATCCCGAAGCCATTCTGCAGTGGTACACACCGCTGCAAGCATTCGAATATGTTGGCGATCGGAGCAACGAAATCGGGGCCCCCTTCAGATTTCAGGAGAAAGCGGCAGGGCGGTTAATGACGCTGGAGTGCGTCATCACAGAGTGGAGAGAAAACGAGCAGTTCTCTTTTGAAATGACCTCAGGTGACATGATGAAGAGTTACGGGGAAACGTGGACCGTGGAACCTGCTCCTTCAGGTTGCAGATTCACGTTCAGGGAGAGTGGAGAGCTCGCCAGCCGGCTGAACAGAGTGCTGGGACCGGTAGCCGAGGTCATGTCCGGTACTACGGTGAAGAAGATGCTGTCCAAGCTCAAGTCACTGGCGGAGGCGTAAGCGGGCGGGAGCATACGCGGCTCGAAGTTCCGGACGGGATAGTGGTCAGGTCCAACTTCCAGGGAGTTTCCAGAAGGACCACGACTCTGGCTCCGCCCCGGGTGGCACTCGAGCCTGGCGAGCTCAGGGTATGGCAGTTCGCCGCTGACTGGCCCGACCCTCCCCAGGAGTAGGCAGCCCAGATCACTCACTATGCGCCATATCGCACCTCAAGCTGAGGTGCGCGAGAGCGGCACGTCTGCGAGCGGGTTGGTCAGCGTGGTCGGTAGATGTCTGCCTGATGGTCGATGTAGATGACTCGGACTGTCCGGCTTGCTTGGTTGATCTCGTAGACGATGCGATAGGCCCCAACTCTTGCAGAGTGAAGTCCGACTAGATCGCCTCGTAGTGGTTTGCCGACCCGGTGTGGATTCTCGAATAGGGGACCGACGAGGTAGTCCAAGACTGCGAGGGCAATCTTCTCGGGGAGTCGATCAATGGCTCGGCGTGCAGGCCCGGCGACGACCAGATCCCAAGGCGCTTCTGTCACGCTGTCTTGGAACGGAGCTGGTCCCGCAGCGCCTCGACCTCGTCCTTGGTGACAACGTCGCCACTGGCGATTGCTGTCCGACCTTGCTCGATTTCGCGCATGGCCGCTGGATCCGAGAGGATCGCCAGGGTCTCTTCGATGGCCTCCAGATCGTCTGTGCTGAGCACGACAGCGACCGGGCGTCCGTTTCGGGTGACGGTGACACGTTCCTGGGTGGTAACGACCTCGTCGACGACCTCTGACAGCTTGGCCTTGACCTCGGAGAGTGGGAGCGTTCTTGACATGACCAGAATTATAGTCTGTATATGGCTCTAGTCAATCTACCTTGACCAAGCCGCGTCCACATCGCGTGCACAAGACGACGAAAACCGACGCGTAGCAACGCAAGAGGATGAGGGTCGAGAAGTGGCTCCTGACGGGAGATTCTTGCGAAACGACCCGATCTAGCGGGCGCGTCGAAACGACCCCAGAAACCTTCACACGACAGAGGTCGGGGACCGTTGAGCAGTGGGCGCAGCGAGGCAATATGTGCGACCTTTGGATTCTCTTGAGGTCGGGAGGTGACGCTGGATCGTGAAAGGAGGTTTCCATGACCAGAGGAAACACGAGATCGATCACGGTCGTCTTCGCGATTGTTGCGTTGTTGGTGGCGACGGTGCCGGCAGCGATTGCCGCGTCGTTGACGCAACCTCCGCAGCTTCGCGGCGAACACCAACCGTGGCGAGGTATTCGTCCCGATAGCTCGATCTGCCGGATCCCGGACGCTGGTGGGCGCTCGATAACGTCAGCGGCGGTGAGTGATGTGCGGGCTCCGTCAGTGCTAGTTTCGGCTCTCCGCATGGGGAAGGATGGTCGTGCGATTGCGACGGCAGGAGCGACTCACCTCGGTGCCGCAACTCCCGTCTCCCAGTACGGCCACACTCCCGAGTTGAGTGGATAGACCTTGGCGCACCTGGCGGGGCTGCGGTGGGACCGACGTCCGGTCTATCAGCCCTCTTACAACCGTCTTCCCGTGCTCTCTTTCAGGATCAAGGCGGCCGCCCACCGGCTGCGTGTGCCCGCTGCCCTCCGATGCAGATGAGACGCACCCGTCCGAGAGCGGCAGCCCGGCGGCGGGGTCCTGCAGCGGCCGGTACCGGCCCGTCGTACACTTGTTCTCGTATTGGCTGAGAGGGGAGGTACCGCGATGCCGCGGTCGACCGTTCTGGGGTACGGGGCCCGGGCTGCCGGGCAGCTACTGGAGCCTTTCACCTACGAAGAGCCCGAAATCGGGGGCGACGAGGTGCGGGTGGCCGTCTCCCACTGCGGTGTCTGTCACACGGACGTCCACGCCATCGACGGCGACTTCGGGGTCTTCTCCTTTCCATTGATGCCGGGGCATGAAATCGTCGGCCGGGTGACGGAGGTAGGAGCGGGGGTTGCCGGGTTAGAGGAGGGGGACCGGGTCGGCATCGGCTGGCAGGGCCGCTGTTGCGGGGAGTGTGAGTGGTGCCGGGAGGGGGAGGAGCACCTCTGTCAGGACATCGCCGACTGTGGGACCTGGACACCCTATGGGGGCTTCTCGTCGTCGATCGTGGTCGACGGTCGGTTCGCCTACCCGTTGCCGGCCGCCATGGCCCCCGAGGCGGCCGCGGTGCTCATGTGTGCTGGTATCGCCGTGTATCCCCCGTTGCGCCGGTACGCTGCTGGCGCCTCTCCTCGGGTCGGCGTCGTCGGGGTTGGCGGCCTGGGGCATCTGGCCATCCAGTTCGCCCACGCCCTCGGCTGTGAGGTCACCGCTCTGTCATCCTCGCCCGGGAAGGAGGAGGAGGCACGAGCCTTCGGCGCCGACCACTTCCTCCTCTCGACCGACCAGGCGGCTATGGAGCATGCCGAGTACGGCTTCGACCTGCTGCTGTGCACCGCCCCCGCGGGGAACGACTGGGCAACCCTGCTGATGGCCCTCAAGAAGAAGGGGCGGCTGGTGCTGGCGGCCTTCTCGCCGGTGGACCTGAACGTCGCGGCCGGCGGCCCTGCATCTGGCGCGGCCGTCGATCTGGTGGCGCATCAGTTGTCGATCACAGGATCTTTCCTGGGCAGCCGGGCCGACATGCGGGAGATGCTCGGCTTTGCGCAGGAGCACGGCATCACCCCTCGTATCGAACTGATGCCCATGTCGCAGGCGAACGAGGCGATCCTCCGGGTGAGGGAGAACAAGGCCCGCTATCGGGTGGTGCTCGTCAACGACTGAGATCCCCCTCGGTGGGCAAGCCCCAGGCGAACGCCTCCTCGGTGCTGAGATCGTGATGACGGAAACGGCCGTGCTGATTGCGTTCGCCGCCGAACCCCCACCAGGTGACATGCAAACCTGCCCGGGGAACCCTCAACAGTCGGTCGTGATCGAACGCCCCGAACCGCCGGGCAATCAAGTCGTCCCAGACGGGCTGGCCGTACCGGGACACATCGAGGACTTCCTCGACTGAAGGCGCACATAACACGGCGATGGTCGATCCCGGTAGCGCCCACGACGCGGCACGGCAAGATCACCCGTCGACAATCGCCCCGGCCGACATCATGTCATCCTTCCACCGGTCGACGACCTCCCGCCGCTGGTAAGGCGTCCTGTCAAGCCAGTCCTGCACATCGACAGATGGGAACCGTTCTTTGACCAGCTTGGCGGTGGCCCGGGCCCGACGGTCCAGGCCGAGTTCGACCTGGGCCGCGGCAAGGACGAGCAGTGCCTCCAGGTTGTTCGGCTGGTAATCCAGCACCCCTTCAGCCAGCGATGCGGCTTCGTCGAGCCTCCCGCCGGCAAACAGCGACGATGCCTTCACGGTCGGGTACCACGGATTGTTGACCCCGGTGAGCCGCATGGCGACGTCGAGCAGCTCGATAGCCTGCTCCCACTGCCCCAGGTAGCGACGGATGCTGCCCTCGAGTGCAAAGGTGATATCACAGGTCGGCCTTGTGATTTCTATATTGTCGAGCTTGGCGAGGGCTTCGTCTACCGCTCCTCGCGACATCAACACGGCGGCCTCAACCGCTTGGGCCATGCCGGTCTGGTCCGTTACCGCCGCGCCCTGCTGCGCCAGCTCAACCGCCCTCGTGAGGGCAGCCTCGGTGTCGGTCGTCCAACCGTTGGCGGCACCGAGCCACCAAGCGAACCCGGACAGGACAAACCCGTACGGATGGTCTGGATGCGACCGTGCGACATCACCGAACATGTCGAGCGCCCGGTGCCAGCCCTCCTTGGTATCGCTGCGCAGGTGATACCAGCCCAGGTACACCTTCTCGATCGCAGCCGGATCGTCGAGCTCGGCATAGAGGCGGGCCGGTTCGCCGATGATGAGTTCGACCTCGGCGGAATGAGCCACTTCGTCAGCGAGATCTTCGGAGAGGCCGAACATCTCATCGACGGACGTCATCCACTTGTGTGACTTGACCACGTTCATCGTGTCCATGTCGTACAACACGGCGAAGACCCTCACCTTGGGACCGAATTGGTGGACGCCGGTCTCGACCATGTAGCGGGCAATCGAGTCGGGACCGCTGCCTGGTTCGCTGGGTGTGTCGATCACCTCGAGGCCGGGAATGCTGGAGAGGCGGTGGACGAGGTCACGGTGGATCATCCCGGCGGTCGCGCGCACGGTGTCATCGACCATCTCTGTGTGGATAGGGAGAACGGCCAGGCTGGGTGACTCGAGGGAAAGTGAGCGTTGCACGACCCGATGGGTAGCGTCGCTGGGCAGGTCGGCGAACTGGTAGGTGTCGACTTGCTCGGGGATGTTCTTCAGCCGTTGCCGGCCCATCGGCCGGAACCGAAGGGCCGGCTCGTCAAGCGCCCGGTAGACACGACCCGAGACGGCCAAGCCTCCGGCGGGAGCGATGGCCTGAATGCGGGCTGCGATATTGAGGGCGTCACCGAGATAGTCCCCTTCGCTGAGAGCAACCGGTCCTTGGTCCATGCCCATCCGGAAGCGAATCCGGCGGGAAGCGGGAAGATCGGCGTTTCGTTCCTCTGCCGTGGTGGTGATCGTGATGGCGGCACGCAGAGCAGCCATGGCGTCTTCGAAGACGGCCATGAAGTTGTCCCCGACGAAGTTGGCCAGCGTGCCGCGGTTCTCGCTGACGGCAGCCTCGACCAGCTGGTGATAGTCGGCCATCGCGGCAGTGGTTGTGTCGATGTCGTCGGCGACCAAGGCGCTGTAGCCGACTACGTCGGCGTTGAGCGCAACGAACTCACGCGTGAGCTGCTGAACCACGGGCCTCCCTCATTGCCGGCCGCGCGAACTCTAGCCCTGAGGTGCGGATGCCGTCCCCCCCTCGTTGTCTCTCGCACTTCACTATGTTTGTACGACCTGTCGGTCTTGACGCACGCGGGAGCAGCCAATGAAATCACCAAGATGGGCGACTCCGCTCGAGATCGTGAGGGGTCGCTGTGAGTAAACCAGCCATCGTCGCCGTCGACGACGATCCGCAGGTGCTGGCGGCGGTTGCTCGCGATCTGCGCCGGCAGTACGCCGAGGACTACCGCATCGTTCGAGCCGCCTCCGGCTCCGAAGCACTCGAGGCGCTGACCGGATTGACGGGGCGCGGCGACACGGTGGCGCTCTTCGTGGTCGATCAGCGGATGCCGGAGATGACCGGCACGGAGTTCCTGGCCCGAGCCATGTCGGGCCATCCGGATGCCAAGAAGATCCTGCTGACGGCCTACGCCGATACCGATGCAGCGATAGCCGCCATCAACGAAGTCGGCCTCGATCACTACCTGATGAAGCCGTGGGATCCTCCTGAGGACCGCCTGTATCCCATCGTCGACGAGCTTCTCGACGAATGGCGGGCGGCGGTTCCTGTTCCCTACGACGGAATCAAAGTGATCGGCGCTCGCTGGTCTCCCGACAGCTACGACGTCAAGGACTTCCTGTCCCGCAATCAGGTCCCATACCGATTCATGGACGTGGAATCGGAGCCGGAGGCCAGAGCGATCGCCGCAGCTACTGGCCATCCGGCCAAGCTGCCCCTCGTGGTCTTCCCCGACGGGACGAGGCTCGAGCGTCCCGATCACCGTGTGCTGGCGGGCCAGGCCGGCCTCCAGACGGAGGCCTCGACGGACCACTACGACCTGATCGTCATTGGAGCCGGCCCCGCAGGGCTCGGAGCCGGCGTGTACGGAGCGTCGGAAGGACTGCGAACGGCGGTGATCGAACGACACGCCACCGGAGGCCAGGCGGGTCAGTCGTCGCGCATCGAGAACTACCTCGGGTTTCCCTCGGGCATCAGCGGCGGTGAACTCGCCCGGCGGGCGACGGCCCAAGCGAAGCGCCTCGGGGCAGAGATCCTGACCGCAGTCGAGGCGACCGGCGTGCGGGTCGAGGATCCGACCAAGATCGTGACCCTCAGCGACGGAAGCGAACTGAGCTGTCGGGCGCTCCTCATCGCCAGCGGGATGACCATCCGCACTCTCGATGTTTCCGGAGCCGCACCCCTGATCGGCGCCGGCATCTGGTACGGAGCAGCCGTAGCCGAAGCGGTGACGTACCAGGGTGAGGACGTGATCGTCATCGGCGGCGCCAACTCGGCCGGCCAGGCCGCGATGATGCTGTCGAAGTATGCCGGAACCGTCACCCTGGTCGTGAGGGGTGATTCACTCGAGGCCAAGATGTCTCAATACCTCGTCGATCAGATCGCCGCTACGCCCAAGATAAGAGTCCGGTTGCAGTCGCAAGTGGCTGGAGTCGCGGGTGATGGCCACCTGGAGAGGGTCACACTGCGAGACCTGACGGACGGCTCCGAGGAGACAATCAGTGCGGCCGGGTTGTTCATCTTCATAGGGGCGCGGCCCCACTCCGAACTCGTCGACGGTGTGGTGCTGCGGGACCACCGGGGCTTTGTGCTCACGGGCCCCGACATGAAGATCGACGGTGCCTGGCCGCCGTCCTGGCCGCTGAGCCGGGATCCCTACCTGCTGGAGACGAGCGTCCCCGGCATCTTCGCCGCCGGAGACGTGCGAGCAAATGTGATCCGTCGTGTCGCGTCCGCCGTCGGGCAGGGAGCCGTTGCGGTGAGTCTTATCCACAAGTATCTCGAGACGGCGTGAGCCTGGTCGAGCGTCTGCGGGACGTTCCGCTGTTTGCCAACTTGCCGGCGGAGGATCTGGAGCGACTCTGCGTCGGCGTCGAAGAGATTCACCTGCCGGCTGGTGAGCTCCTGTTCTCCGAAGGTGAAGAGGGCGATCGTGCCTTCGTCGTGGTGGACGGTCAGATCGAGATCGTCAAGGCGTCGGCCGGGGGGGAAGTGCTCCTGGCCCTTCAGACGGAGGGTGTGGTGGGCGAGATGGCACTGCTGGAGAACGCCCCGCGCAACGCCTCGGTCCGAGCGAGGTCCGACACCACCCTGCTGGCGATCCCGAAGGCGCGGCTCGATGAACTGCTCGAATCGAGCCCCTCTGCCTCCCGGGCATTCTTCGAGGTCATGCTGGCTCGCTGGCGCGACACTCAATCCAGTTTGCAGCAGTCGGAACGAATGGCTCAGCTCGGGACGCTGACGGCCGGACTGGCCCATGAGCTGAACAACCCGGCGGCGGCGGTCAGTCGGAGCGCTGGCCAGTTGATGGACGCAATGGTCAGGTACGGGGATGCCAGGGCGGTCGTGGCCGCCGGGCTCGACGAGAAGGGGCAACGACTCGTCGACCAGCTTCTGGCGGGCCTCTACGAGCGGCGCGGTGTTCAGCCGTCGCTCTCGGCACTGGACCGGTCGGATCGCGAGGATGGCATCGAGAGCTGGCTGGGGCAGCGGGACGTGGACCGGAGTTGGGAACTGGCATCGGGCCTGGTCGATGCGGGGTTCACGGAAGACACGCTGTCCGAGATCGCCGAGCAGGTGGCGCCGGCGCGGTTCTCCCAGGTGATCGACCTGATCGACGCGGCGCAGGACCAGCTTTCGATGTTGCACCAGATCGAAGAGGGGACCCGGCGGATGTCGAGCATCGTGAAGGCGTTGAAGTCGTACGCCTATCTCGACCAGGCGCCGGTGCAGAACGTGAGTCTGAGCGCCGGTCTGGACGACACGCTGCTGTTGCTCTCGCACAAGGCGAAGAGTGTGGAGATCGAACGTGACTACGCGCCCGATCTGCCCGCGATCGAGGCTCTCGGCAGCGAGCTGAATCAGGTGTGGACGAACTTGATCGACAACGCCCTGTACGCGTTGGAGGCGTCGGGCACCGATCACCCTCGCCTTGTGATTCGGACGATGGCCACGGACGGCGGGGTGGCGGTTGAGATCGAGGACAACGGCCCCGGCATCCCGGAGGAGATACAACACCGGGTCTTCGACTCGTTCTTCACGACGAAGCCGCCGGGGTCGGGCACGGGACTCGGTTTGGACATCAGCCGCAACATCGTGCTCTCCCACCACGGCGGCAACCTGACCGTCGAAAGCGAACCGGGTCGAACCGTATTCCGGGTCGAGCTGCCGCTACGCCTCCCGGGGTAGTACACGGGTCCCTCTGCCCACCGGGCGTGAGGTGGGGGAGTGGCCCCCGAAGCGGCCGGGGATGGCACCCACTGCCCACTACAACTCGATCTGCATGCCTTCGGATGCAGCCTTCGTGTTGACGAATGCCCCTTTGGCCCTCGCCACGAGGCTGTCGATCTCGTCGTCGCTGCGGGCTGGGTCGTGGCTGATGAGGAAGAGGTCCTCCACGCCTGCTTCCTGGGCGGCCTCGGCGGCCTGCGCCCAGGTGCTGTGCCCCCAACCGACGTAGTGGTTTTCGTACTCCTCCGGGGTGTACTGCGCATCGTGCACAAGGATGTCGGCGCCGGTCGCCAGTTTCCGCAGCGCCTCGTCTGCGATGGCGTTGCCGCGTTCGCAATCGGTGGCGACCACGATCGATCTGTTCGGACCGTCGACACGGTATGCGGTCACTCCCTGGGGGTGGCGGAGCGGAGCCGCGGTGATCGTGAGGTGTCCGACCTGGAAGACCGTCTGATCGATCGTCACATAATGCTTGCGAGATGCAGTGTCCTGGATCGATACAGGAAACCACGGTGGACGAAGCGCCCCTTCGATGGCCTCCCTGCTACTCAGCCCATTCCAGCGGTGCCCATAGAACGTGAAGGTGTTCGAGGGTTCGTACAGCGGCCGAAAGAATGGCAGTCCCTGGATGTGATCCCAGTGATAGTGGGTGAGGAACACGTGGTAGTCCGAGATACGGTCGGGGGAGTCGTCACTGTGCAGTCGGGTGATGCCGGTTCCTCCGTCGATGAGCACTACCGACGCGGCGCCCGCCTCGATGTCGATGCACAGCGTGTGGCCGCCATGCCGTTGGGTGTGCGGACCGGACACGGGCATCGAGCCGCGAACGCCACGAAACGTCAGTCTCGGTGCGGTCATCCCTCGCGTCTCCGACGTGCCCCGAACCCCATGTTCTCTCTTTCCGGTCCTCGACGGTGCGCGCGACCTTACCCCCTGGTCGGAACCTTGCGACGAGGCCTGCCCGGGGCGATCAGGAGCTGGATGGAAGTACCTCAACGCGTCGGCCCTGAGATCCGAAGGATGGAGGAGGATTCCCCGGGAGCGAGCGTGGCCATGAAGAGTCGACTGAGCAGCGTCAACGAACTCACCACGGACGCTACGAGCCTGCTCAAGAGGAGAGGAGTCTGGATCGCCATGGCCGTGGTCCTTTGGTTCTGGTTCGCCTCCTCGAATGAGGAGACCGCAGGGCCACTGCTGGTTGTCGTCGGAGCGGTACTGCTCTACTTCCTTCCTTCCCTTGTCGCGCGCAAGAAGCCGAACGCCAACTCGGTGTTCGTGATCAACCTGTTCTTTGGGTGGACGCTGTTCGGTTGGGTGATCGCATTGGCGATGGCCGTCAACAATCCGGCTCCGGCGACGATTGTCCAGATCGCACCAGCGCCGTCGGTTGTGGCGGTGGAGCAGCCGACAGGGCGGACATGCCCATTCTGCGCGGAAGACATCAGGCTGGCAGCGGTGGTCTGCAAGCACTGCGGCCGCGACCTCCCGATCGCCTGAGGGCACGGAGACTCTGATCCCCCTCGGCTTGCGGGCGCGCAGGCTGGAGCCGCCCAGGATTCGGGGAACCTCGAATGCTGCGGGCAGTGTCACTCCCCGGCGACTGCGCTGATGCTCACGCGATATCGACACTGTGGTCATTCGGTAGCTGTGTCCGGCTCCCTCAACCCCCGTTCGGCGAGTCGTACGCACCAAGGGTGGCTGGCAGTGAATGGGTACACTGAGGACGCGGTTGGTGCGATTCCCGTGATTGGAGCACCGACACAG
>CAYQEC010000035.1:0-22081 GCA_964416425.1 uncultured Acidimicrobiaceae bacterium
GTGACGAGCGAAGCGAGGAACGGCGGCGTGGGCCCGGTGGGAATCGAACCCACGACCTTCGGATTAAAAGTCCGCTGCTCTACCAATTGAGCTACAGGCCCGGAGCAACAGTACCAGCGGTCCCGGCCTGCTCGACCTCGCCGGAACGACCCCTTCGGCTCCGATAGCCTTCCCCCATGATTCGCCTCGGGATCTCCGCCCTGCCGCCCGAGGACATCGACGACGCCGCCTGGCTCGACTCCCTCGTCGCCCGCGGCCACGGCGCCGTTGAGCTGCCGTTCGTGCACGGGTTCCGCCGACTGTGCGCGCACCGTCGAGTGGCTTCGCATTGACACCGGCATCATCAAAGGTTATTTTATCTAGGATCCTAGATAAATAGAGGAAACATGATCGAGTTCCATCTGGACAGCCGATCCGGCGTGTCGCCGTATCTGCAGGTGGTCCACCAGGTTCACCAGGCGCTCCGCCTGGGACTTCTGCGGGAGGGCGACCAGCTCCCGACGGTGAAGGACGTGGCGGCCGGATTGGCGATGAACCCGAACACTGTCCTCAAGGCGTATCGCCAGCTCGAACACGACGGGGTGGTCTCTGCCCGCCCGGGAGTCGGCACCTTCGTGACCAAGACACCGGATGGCCCGCCGTTTGCCGTGTTCGGACCGCTGCGCCGGGACCTGCTGCGCTGGTTCGCGAAGGCCCGGCGGGCCGGGCTCGACGACGAGAGCATCGAGGCGCTGTTCCGAGACACCTTTCGGTCCGGCGCTGGGGAGGACGTAGCGTGAGCGCTGTCGTTTCGACGCAGGCGCTGGGCAGGCGCTATGGGCGGCGCTGGGGCCTGTCAGAGTGCTCGCTCGACGTCCCTGCGGGGCGGGTCGCCGCCCTGGTCGGGCCGAACGGGGCGGGAAAGACGACCCTGCTGCATCTTGCCGTCGGGCTCCTGCCGCCGACCTCGGGCACGATCGAGGTCCTCGGCGAGCGCCCGCTGGCCGACCCGCGCGTGATGGCCCGCGTCGGGTTTGTCGCCCAGGACGCCCCCACATATTCGGGTCTGTCAGTCGCCGACCACCTTCGCCTGGGTGCGCGGCTCAACCCCGGCTGGGACCGTCAGCTCGCCGAGGACCGGATCGAGCAACTCGGCCTCGATCCAACCCAGCCAGCCGGGAAGCTGTCCGGCGGCCAACGCGCCCAGCTCGCCCTCACGCTGGCGATAGCGAAGCGGCCGGAGCTGCTGCTGTTGGACGAGCCCGTAGCCCGCCTCGACCCGCTCGCTCGAAGAGAGTTCCTGCAGTCCTTGATGGAGTTCGTCGCTGAACACGACGTGAGCGTCGTGCTCTCCTCCCACCTGCTGGGCGATCTGGAACGGGTATGCGACTACCTGATCCTGATCATCAAGTCTCGCGTGCGACTCGCCGGCGATGTCGAGGAACTCCTCGCCACCCATCACCGCCTGATCGGACCCCGCCGCGATCCCGCCAGCCTCTCGTCCGACCAACACGTCATCGAAGCGAGCCACACCGAACGGCAGAGCACCCTGTTGATCCGCACCGACGCTCCGATCCGCGACCCGGCCTGGGCCGTCGAGCAGATCAACCTCGAAGACCTCGTGCTCGCCTACATGCGCCAATCTGCCGACACAGCATCCGCTGGTCGTCCCGTGTCGAGTGTCCGTCGATGATCTGGCTGACGTGGCGGCAGTTCCGAGCCTCCGCGATCGTCGTCGTGGGCATCGTGACGGCGATCGGGATCGCGCTCGCGGCCAGTCACGCGGGTGGCAGTGGCTACCTGTCCCATGACCACCTCGTGGAGTTCTTCAGCACCTTCCTCGTCGCAGCGCCTGCTCTCATCGGCGCGTTTTGGGGTGCGCCGCTCGTGACGACCGAGCTGGAATCGGGCACCTATCGCTTGGTGTGGACACAAAGCGTCACCCGCGCCCGGTGGCTCGCGGTGAAGGTCACCCTGATCGGCTTGACCGGCGTGGCAGTCGCGGGACTGCTCAGCTTCATGCTGAGTGCCTGGTCGAGCGCGGCGGTCAACCAGGATCGGTTCGGCACCGCCATGTTCGCCGAACGCGGCATAGCGCCGATGGCCTACGCCGCATTCGGGTTCGCGCTCGGCGTCACGGCCGGGCTGCTCATTCGTCGAACGCTGCCGGCCATGGCCACAACTCTGGTCGCCTTCATGGCCGTGCGCATTGGCGTCCAGACCTTCGCGCGACCACATTTCGCTACGGCGATCAAGCTTGTCAGCGCGCTATCCGGACAGAACGGACACCCCCTCGAGGCGAAGCCCGGCGCCTGGGTGATCTCGGACAACTTCTTCGACCGGGCCGGCCACCTCGTCAACAGCATCCACTGCGGTCCCGATGCCCAAGCGTGCATGAGCCAATACCACCAAATCCTGACCTACCAACCCGCCAACCGATACTGGGCCTTCCAAGGCTACGAGACGGCCATCTTCACCTGCCTCGCCTTCGTCCTGATCGGGCTCTGCTTCCGATGGATCCGCACTCGGGTCACCTGACACGGATCGCCGACCTTCGGGTTGTCAGCGAGATGAGGCGGTGCGGGCGAGGAGCGGTTCTTCCGGAGATCGTGGAGCTACCTACCGAGAGGTCGAAGCCCGCATTCTGACAATGGATTCGGGAGGTTGGCCCGGTGGGAATCGAACCCACGACCTTCGGATTGGAAGTCCGCTGCTCTACCAATTGAGCTACAGGCCCAGAGCAACAGCACCAGTGCCATATCGCGAAACCGCCACGCGGGCGAAACGGCAAGGCCAGGACCGCGTTGGCGGCTGTGCTTCCGTACTGCTCTGGCAGTTGTACCTAGCTCCCTAACTGTGATGTGTCGCAGGGCTGTCCGTTGCGCTATCTCGGGGATCCGAACCGCCAGTTCTGGATACTCCGCAAGTTGGCCGAGACATCGAGTCCCAGTTCTTCTGCCACGAGGTTCGTCAGGCCGATCGCCAACGATATGGCGACCGCGAAGATGTGATGCGCGGGACGAGGATCGCGGTTGAGTGACACATCTCCAGAGTCGTCTATGTAGAGGGCCACGGAACCCAGGTGCCCGTGTGTGTCGTGAAACGACGTCACGCGGTAGTGGTTCTTGTAGGCGTCCTCAGGCCAGGCTTCAGAGCCCGGTTCGCGCGTCTTCAGGATGTCGCCCAGACGCTTGGCAACAGTCACGACTGACAGCCTTTCGCCTTCCGAAGGGGCACCGTTGCGTCCGAAAGCCTTGTCCATCCGTGTCCACTCGTAGTCCTTCTGTGCTTCGAGGGCGTCGAACGCCTTCTTTTCTCCTGTCGCGAGATAGGCCCCATGGAGCCATGTCTCGAACAGGGTGCGATAGAGGGTCCACATCCCATCGTGGTTTCCTCCTACGCAGAGCGTGCGCATCGACGCGAGGAGCGATCGAACCCGAGCAAGATACGCGATTAGGTACACATCTCGCTTGTCCCGCCGCGGTTGTGTTCGTCGAACGACCGACCCCATGAGTTCGATGAGGCGGTCGGCCTGAGCAACCTGCTCGTCACAGGGCACCGGCGCGACCTCTTCCTGAACGGCCTGATCCTGCATCATGCTGGACGATTCGGACTCGGCCATATTTCCCCCAGGGGTGATCACTGGCCCGGAGCAACAGTACCAGCGCGTCCGGCCTGTTCGACCTCGCCGGATCGGCGCCGCCGGGTCCGATAGCCTTCCCCCATGATTCGCTTCGGGATCTCCGCCCTGCCGCCCGAGGACATCGACGACGCCGCCTGGCTCGACTCCCTCGTCGCCCGCGGCCACGGCGCCGTTGAGCTGCCGTTCGTGCACGGGTTCCCCTGGAAGGAGCGCCGCTGTGCCGCCTTCGGGGAGCTGGCCGCCGCCCGGGATCTGGCGGTGTCGGTGCACGCCCCCTATTTCGCGGTGCTCACCGTCGACGACCCCGACACCCGCCCCCAGACCCTCTCGGCGCTGGAGCACACCATGAAGCTCGGCAAGGCGCTCGGCGCCCATACCGTCGTCGCCCACACCGGCTACGTGAAGGACCGTAGCCCCGAGCAGCTCCACACCCTCGTCGCCGACGGGCTCGACCGGATCGAGGCGAAGATCCGCCACCTTGGCGTTGCCCTCGGCCTGGAGACCACCGGCACCGATCGTGCCTTCGGCTCGCTCGGCGACATCGCCCTCATCGCCGCCGGGCGCTCCTACGTGCGTCCCGTGATCGACTGGGCCCACGTGCACGCCAAGTCGGGCGGCGGGCTCACCACTACCGAGGCGTTCCTGTCGGTCATCGAGTTCCTGCGGTCCGAGTTCCCCGGCTGGGCCCTCGACCCGCTCCACACCCAATTCACCGACAACGCCTTCGGTCCCGCCGGCGAGATCCGTCACCTCCCGTACGGGGACGGCACGTTGCGGGCCGGTCCGCTGGCGGAGGCGATCGTGGCCGCCGGGCTCAACGCCATCGTGATCTCCGAGGCGAAGGAGGAGACCAGCCACGACGCCATCCTCGCCGACCTGCGGGCCGGGGAGAAGGGCGCCGCCCCCGCACCGCCGTCGGCGGGACGGCCCGTGGGGTCGGGACGCGTCGCCTTTCCCGACACCCTCGCCGCCGAGCCCGACGGTGGCGGGGCGTATACCACGATCGACCTCGACCCGCCGGTGCGCCTCACCAACCCCGACAAGGTCTTCTTCCCCGACGACGGCTTCACCAAGGGCGACCTCGTCGGGTATTACGCCGCCGTCGCCCCGGTGCTGCTGCCCCACCTCGCCGGCCGGGCGCTCTCGATGTCGCGCTACCCGGACGGGGCGGCCGGCGACTCGTTCTACGAGAAACAGTGCCCTTCCCATGGCCCGGAATGGATGGTGCGGGCCCCGATCCACTCCGACCATCGGGGAGAGGCGATCGAGTTCTGCACCGCCCCCGACCCGTCGTCGCTGCTGTGGGTCGCCAACCTCGGCTGCATCGAGATGCACCCGTGGCTGAGCCGGGTGGAGCGGCCCGACCGACCCGACTTCGCCGTCTTCGACCTCGATCCCCGGGAGGGCGTCACCTGGGAGCAGGTCACCTACGTCGCCGGCCTCGTCAACGTCCTGCTGGAACGGCTCGGGCTTGCCGCCTACCCGAAGACGTCGGGAGCCACCGGGCTTCACATCTACGTCCCCTTCGATCCGGAGTACCCCTATCTTCGGGTCCGCCGCTTCGTGGAGACCCTGGGGCGGATGGTCGTCGAGGCCGACCCCGGTGCCGCCACCATGGAGTGGGACATCGCCCGCCGCGGCGCCCGGGTCTTCATCGACCACAACCAGAATGTTGCCGGGAAGACGATCGCCTCGGTGTACTCGGTGCGTCCTCGTCCCGGGGCGCCGGTGTCGACCCCCTTCCTGTGGGAGGAGCTGGAGTCGATCCGGCCCGGCGACCACACCATCGAGACGATCTGGGAGCGCCTTCGCCGCTACGGGGACCTGTTCACCCCGGTGCTCTCCGGAGGCCAGCGTCTCGAGGTGGCCGAAGCGGCCCTGGGATTGAATCCCAGGGAGGAATGATTTCGCGACCGGCGCGGAATTCCCCGGAATGCAACCACGAGTGGCGGACTAGCCACTATGCTCAGCTTTCCGACTGAACGTCGGAACAGCGGGTTGGAGTATCCACCCAGAATGTAAGTAGGACGACGTGAGGCTGGGGGGCCGCCCGTTCCGTCACGGTAGGGGAGCGTCGTCCTACTTACGCGCCCGGGGTCGTCGCTACCGGGTCTCCCGGGCCGCCACGGTGCGCAGCATCCGCACGACGTCCACGTCCCCCTCCACCTGCAGGCGATCGGCCGGGCCACGGCCCCAGCCGTAGAGGAGCAGGTCCGACGCCGTTCCCCGCACCACGCTCACCGGTGCCGCCTCATCGAACACGAACGCCGGCTCGCCGGCGTGGCGCGTTCCCTCCGAGGGCGATGTGCCCGAGAACGTCACCTGCCGCAAGGTCCAGGTCCCGTCGGTGTCGGTGCACTCGAGGCGGAGCACGTGGTCGGTCGGGGTGACCGTGGCCCACTCCGGACAGCCGGTGAGCATCACCCCGAGCAGCTCGTCGATCCCGTCGCCGGCGAGGCGCCGCTCCACCCGTCCTGCCTCGTGGTGGCCCAGTTCGGCGTCGACCCGGTGGATGGCCGTCTCGTGTGCCATCCGGCGGTACCAGAAGCCCACCGTCTGGTCGGGCGGATGCCAGGTGGAGGCCGGTTCCGCAGGGTCGTGGGCGGCGAGGGTGTGGATGAGCCGGTCGACGCCGCGGCGGAACCATCCGAGCAGACCATCGGACGGTGGCTCGACTCGCTCCGGTGAGCCTTCGGTCCACTGCTCGCGGACGATCTGCTCCTTGTGGCGGTGCACCACGCCGGTGTGGGCCACCACGTCGCCCACGGTCCAGCCGGGACAGCTCGGCACCGCTGCCTCCAAGCCGTGGGCGGCTGCCGCGAGCAGCGCCTCGGATTCCCGCCGGATCGCGGTCAGGTAGTCGACATCACGCACGGGACGGCGCTCGGGACCGGAGGGCTCGCTTCCGGGCGTCGAGGGGAAGTCGCCGCGTCCCGATCCTCACCGCCGCCACCCGAAGAGCACCCGAGCGAGCAGCTTCCAGAAGCGTGGCCCGGCTCGGCGCGGCAGCCAGGCGCCGAGCAGCTTGGTGGTGGGACGGAACCGGGACTGGGTGACGGAGTGATGGACGCAGTAGCTCTTGAGGCCCTCCTCCCCGAGGTGGGCGCCGCTCCCCGACCGGCGGATGCCCCCGAAGCGGATCGACGGGAAGAAGAAGTTGATGAGGTGGTCGTTGATGGCCACCGTGCCGGTCACCATCCGGGAGGCGACGTAGCGTCCCCGCCGCGGGTCGCTCGTCCACACCGAGCCGTGCAGCCCGTAGTCGCAATCGTTGGCGAGCCGGATCGCCTCGTTCTCGTCGGCGACCTTCATCACCGGCACCACCGGGCCGAACGTCTCCTCCTGCATGAGGACCATCGAGTGGTCGACATCCACCACCAGCGTTGGCTCGAAGTAGACACCGTGCTCCGTTTCCCGCCGCACGCCACCATGGATGATCCGGGCCCCCTTGGCGACCGCATCGGCGAGGTGGGCCTCCACCGTCTCCACCTGGGCCCGGGCCGCCATTGGGCCGATGTCGCCCCGGCCTCCCGACCCGGCGTCGGTGGCGGCGATCGCCTTGCGTATCTCCTCCAGGAACTCGTCGTAGACCGCCGACAGCACGTAGACCCGCTCCACCGCGGTACAGGACTGCCCGGCGTTGAAGAGACCGAAAGTCACCGCGGCTCGGGCCGCGTCGGAGAGGTTGGCGTCGTCCAGCACCACCTGCGCGTCCTTGCCGCCCAGCTCGAGGAGGACGGGTTTCAATTGCTTCGCCGCTTCGATCTGGATCTCCCTGCCGACCGTGGTCGAGCCGGTGAAGGAGACGATGTCGGTGCCGGAGGCCACCAGTGCCGTCCCGGTGTCGCCGAAGCCCTGGACCACCTGGACCACTCCGTCGGGGATCCCGGCCTCGGCAGCCAGCTCAGCGACGAGGGCGCCGGTCAGCGGTGTCAGCTCGGAAGGTTTCAGCACCACGCAACAGCCGGCGGCGATGGCCTGGAAGGTCGCCGCCATCGGCAGGTAGAACGGGTAGTTCCAGGGGCTGATGATGCCGGCGACGCCGATGGGCTGATACTCGGTCCAGCCACGGGTGGTGACGAACGGCCACGACGCACCCGGCTTGGGGCGAAGCAGGCGGGCGGCGTTGCGCGTGAAGTAGTCCATCACGGTGAGCGCGGCGACCAGCTCCACCATGGCGTCGCCGCGGTTGCGTCCCGTTTCGGCCACCATCACATCGGCGATGTGATCCATGCTGCGCATCACTCGGCGGGTGAGGGCCCGCAGATGCGGGCGGCGGGCCGCGTGGGTGATGCCGGCCCATTCCACGAACGCCTCTCGGCCCCGCGCCACCACCGCTTCGACCTCCCACGGCTCGGTGACTGCGACGCTGCCGGCTGGCCCGCCGGTGAGCGGGCTGCGTGGCGTGAGGCGGCGCCCCGGCTCCGTCCCGGGATCGGCGGTCACGAAGTCGCTCCGCCGAGCTCGCCGGGGACGGGATGGGTGCCGGCGGGAACCAGGGTGCGGGGGGCGGCCGCCGCCTCCCAGGGGCGGGCAATGACGTGCCACGCCAGCACCACGGCGACCACCGGGATGGCGAGGAAACTCTCCACCTTGACCCGGTTGTAGGAGACGAGCGACCCGCTGATGTCGGCTACCGGGGTCTGTCCCAGCATGAGCTGCCAACGCCGCGGGCGGGGATGACTCACCAGCTCGTAGGCGAAGGTGGTCGCGGTGAGATCCCAGCGCCGTCCCAGCCACGAGCGGCGGGTGATTCGAGCCACCTCCTGCCGGTCGGCGTCGAGCGCCCGGACCACCGAGTACCCGTAGGGTTCGAGCAGGAGGCGGGTTCCGTCGCTCAACGTCACCAGGCTCACGTGGATGCGACCGAGACGCCGTATCCGTGCGGTCTCCTGGTTTCCCTGGAGCAGGCGCCACTGGTTGGACATCCAGGGGCTGACGAGTTCGCCCGAGCCGTGCAACACCGCGTACACGCCGCGTTCTTTCATGGCTCTACGGTAGTGGAGGCGGCGCCGTGCCGAGTCTCGATCGGCCGCCGGGCGGGCCCGGGAGGTAGGGTCGGCGACATGAAGCTTCACCTCCTCGACGGCACCTACGAGCTGTTCCGGGCCCATTTCGGGGCTCCACCCCGCGCCGCACCCGACGGCCGCCCGGTCGGCGCCACCCACGGTCTCGTCGCCAGCACACTGGCGCTGCTCGCCGAGCCGGGCATCACCCACCTCGCCGCCGCCTTCGACTCGGTCATCGAGTCCTTCCGCAACGACGTCTACCCCGGCTACAAGACCGGGGAGGGGATCGATCCCGACCTCTTCGACCAGTTTCCCCTGGCGGAACGGGCGATGCGCGCCATCGGGGTGACCACCTGGTCGATGTACGAGTACGAGGCCGACGACGCCCTTGCCACCGCCGCCCACCGCTGGCGGGACGAGGTGGAGCAGGTGGTGATCCTCAGCCCCGACAAGGACATGGCGCAGTGCTTCGGTGATCCGAGGGTGGTCGGCTACGACCGGAGGAAGGGAGCCTTCATCGACCGTGACGGGGTGATGGAGAAGTTCGGGGTCGCTCCCGAGTCGATTCCCGACTACCTGGCGCTCGTCGGCGACGC
The DNA here is from genome assembly GCA_964416425.1 of uncultured Acidimicrobiaceae bacterium. GTDB lineage: Bacteria > Actinomycetota > Acidimicrobiia > Spongiisociales > UBA5794 > CAYQEC01. The sequence goes on from CAYQEC010000035.1 coordinate 9,228, forward strand.
AGCCGATGCCCTCCCCGGCCTGCCCGGGTGGGGTGCCAAGTCGAGCGCCACCGTGCTGGCGCACTACCGGCACCTCGAATCGATCCCGCTCGAACCGGAACGGTGGGAGGTCAAGGTGCGGGGAGCAGTCCAGCTCGGCGCCACCCTGCGGTCACGGATGGGAGAGGCGCTCCTCTACCGGTTCCTCGCCCGCCTTCGCCGTGACGTTCCGCTCCCCGACTCCCTCGGCGACCTGGAGTGGAGGGGGGTCCCGCGGGCTTCGTTCGATCACCTGTGCGACGAGCTCGGCTTCGACCGGCTCCGCCGCCGTCCTCACCGATGGGAGGAGTAGCCCTCCGGGCCGCGACGCGTTGCGAGGGCGCCGAGGAGGCGCCCCCGCAACGTTGAGGGATCAGACCTGTCAGTGACCATTCGTCCCGACTGGATCCAGGAGCTCAGGCGCTGCCACCTGCTCCCGGAAGACGAATTCCGGAGAGGTCTCGGCTCCGTGCTCGGACCGATCGGGCTCGGCGAGCTCCTCTTCCGGTGACACCCTGATCCCAACCAAGATGTCGACGAGCCACGGCGATTCCGCTCCGGGGGCCCGCCCATCGTGCCGGGGTGGCGCCCCCACCGAGTATCCATGTGCGCCGCATTTCGCCTCTGCCTCGGATCGGGTTTGCTGCGATCGGCCGCAAGGTAGGAGGTCCCGGTTTCCCTGCCGTTTCTCGACCGTTACGGTTGTGCGACGGCTGTGTTGCCGGGACGTTTCGGGACGGCGCCCAACCGGGGTCGGCGTCTCACTAGCCTTCTCGCCTTCGGATCGTGAGGGAGGGACATGTCCGCCATCGAGGTGACCGGCCTCGTCAAACACTACGGTGACGTCGCCGCGGTGGACGGGATCGACCTCCACGTCGGCTCCGGGGAGGTGTTCGCCCTGCTGGGGCCGAACGGCGCCGGGAAGTCGACCGCGGTGGAGATCCTCGAGGGGCACCGCACCCGCAGCGCCGGGCAGGTGGCGGTGCTGGGATTCGATCCCGAAGCCGGGGGCCGGCCGTTCCGGGAGCGGATCGGCATCGTGCTCCAGGAGACCGCGCTCGAGCGGGAACTCACCGTAACCGAGATCCTCGACGTCTACCGGCGCTCTTACCCGAAGCGTCGCGACGCCGCCGAGCTGATCGACCTGATCGGCCTGTCGGAGAAGGCCTCGGCTCGGATCAAGACCCTCTCGGGTGGCCAGAAGCGGCGCTTGGAGCTGGCGCTCGGACTGGTGGGGGATCCCGACCTGCTCTTCCTCGACGAGCCCACCACCGGGTTCGATCCGTCGGCCCGCCGCCAGGCGTGGACGGTGATCGACAACCTGCGCTCCCTCGGCAAGACCATCCTGCTCACCACCCACTACATGGACGAGGCGCAGCGGCTTTCCGACCGGGTCGCCGTGATTCGTCGCGGGCGTATCGTCGCCGAAGGGCCGCCCGACGCCCTTGGCGGCCGTGCCGAGGGGGAGAGCATCGTGCGGTTCCGGATCGACGATGGCGAGACCACCTACCCGCTGCCGGTGGCGGCGGTGCCCGATCAGGGCGGCCTGGTGGTGAGCACGTCGGATGCCACCATGACCCTCCACACCCTCACCGGCTGGGCGCTGGACCACGGGGTGGAGCTGGTCGGGCTCACGGTGGAGCGACGGTCGCTGGAGGATGTGTACCTGGACCTCGTCGGCGAGGAGGGCGACGATGAGTGAAGGCCGGGTCTCGACGCCCGATCTGGTGTGGCGCCAGGTCCGCTACCAGGACCGGCTGTTCTGGCGGTCCCCGGTGGCGGCGTTCTTCGTCCTCATGATGCCGCTCATCTTCCTGCTCGTGTTCGTCCTCGTCTTCGGCAACGGCGAGCTGAAGGGGCTCGGGGTGACGCTGGCGCAGTTCTACGCCCCCACGCTGGCCATCTTCGGGGCGGTGTCGGCGACATACACGAATCTGGCGATGGGAACGACCCTCGCTCGGGACGAGGGCATCCTGAAGCGTGTCCGCGGCACGCCGCTGCCACCGTGGGTCTACATGACCGGCCGGGTCGGCTCGGCGGTGTACCTGGCGTTCCTGGCGGTGCTGCTGCTGGTCGGCGTCGGGGTGGCGTTCTACGGGGTGTCGATCTACGCCCGGTCGCTGCCATCGGCGGTGGTGACCTTCGCGGTCGGGGTCGCCTGCTGGGCGGCGCTCGGGCTGGTGGTGGCGGCGTTGGCGCCCAACAGCGATTCCACCTCGGCCATCACCAACGCCACCCTGCTGCCGCTCGCCTTCATCTCCGGGATCTTCATCACACCCGATCAGCACATGCCGGGATGGCTCGACGCGGTGGCCGGGTTCTTCCCTCTGAAGCACTTCGCCGTCGCCTTCCGCGACGCCTTCAATCCCGAGTTCATCGCCGCCCACGGCTCCTGGCTCGGGCAGTTCCATTGGCGTGATCTGGCGATCATGGCGGTGTGGGCGGTGGGCGCGGTCGTGGTGGCGGTGCGCTTCTTCACCTGGGCACCCCGTGCCGGGGACCGCGGTCGGCGCCGGCGCCGGCAACGGGTGACGACGGACTGAGGCAGGCCGGCGTCGCGCGCCGGGCGTTGCGGCATGCCGGCGGGAGTCGGAGGACCGGATCAGCCGCCGCTGAGTGTCCAGACCTCGACGTAGCGCCGCCTGGCGCCGGGGGTCCCGAACGCTCGTGGCGCTCCGGTGCTTGCCTCGTAGTACTCCTCCAGGATCTCGTCACTCGGCTGCCGCTTCCCCGACTCCACGACGAAAAGGTAGCGCGGGCCGTCCGGCAGCCACTGCGACTCGGTCATCGCCTCCATCGAAATGAATCCCACGGTTTCGCAGCCCGAATACCACTCCACCTGGGGCGTGTAGCTCGTCAAGACCCCGCACGCCTGTCCGGTGTCCAGCGACGAGGCGGCCTCCTTGATGACCGTGAATCCCTCGTTGAACTGGTTCTGACCGTTGGAGAGCGGAACGCCGAGCGCGAAGACCACGGCCAGGAGGGCGAGGCCTGATCCGATCCTGGCCGCCCGTGACATGATCTCGCCGAAGGAGACGAGACCTGCGCCGGCAGCGAGCCAGAACCACGGGTAGGCGGGTGCCAGGTAGCGGTGCTCCCCGTGCACCGACGCGGCCAGCGCAACGAACGTCGCAACGCCGATCCCCAACGGCCACAGGATGCGTGCGCTCAGCTCGCGACTGGTCGATGCCCGGCCGACTCCGACCGCGATCCCGAGGAGGCCCACGACGGCTGGCCCCGCCAACAGAAAATCGTGGACATGCCAGTAGTCCGTGAATCCTTGGGTGAGCGGAATGCCTGCCGACAGGTCACGGACTGCTGCGAATGGCGTTCTTCCCCCCGTGAGCAGTGGCGTCATGAGCAGGATCGCCACCACCGCGGCGACGCCGACCGCCGTGGCCACGATCCACGCCGCTCGAATCCGAGCTTCCCGTGACCGCCACAACGTCAGGACGACGAGCCCGATCGCCAGTGGGATCGGGGCTCCATAGCGGATCGTGGTCGCGACCCCGACGAGCCCCGGCACGACGATCACGGCCCACCAGGGAAACCGCTCGACCGACAACGCGTGGGCGTAAACCGCCAGGGCCGCCACCCCAACGGCCGCGCCGGGAACATCCGGCCACACCTGAGTCGCGGAGACCAGGACAGTCGGCGTCAGGGCAAGCCCGAACGCGGCGACGAGGGCGGCGGACCTACCCACCATGATCCGGCCCAGGTACCAGGTGGCCACGACGAGGACCACCCCGGAAAGGGCGACCACGAGACGGAGATAGGGCTCGGTGCCGTTGCCGATCCACGCAAGCGTCAGCAGGGCGGACAGCCCCGGTGCCCGGTAGGGCATCCACCAGGCACTGGCTGGTTCTCCGTTCACCAACTCACGCGCCCGTGCCGAGTAGACCGCTTCGTCATGGCCGAGCGGTGCCCCTTGGTTGATGAGAATCAGCGCGATGACCATGAAGGCCACCACGGCCGCGGCGACACCGGCGAGCTCCCACCATTGGAAGTGGCCCAAGCGCGGCCGCGCCTCGTACCCGATGTCATCCGGGACGGTGGTCTGTTGGTCGGCTCGAGTGGACATCGCGGCAATCCTACGCCGCTCCTCCGCCGGGGTCGTTTCCGCCTCCGCTGCCGGGTGATCCGGGCTGGCGCGCGGCCAAACGGTGCGCCATGCTGGAGCCAGTCCAGCTTGGAGGTTCTGTGAGCCCGTCAGGAGACCGGATGGAGGAGATTCAAGTCAAGGGCGAGGAGCTGCTCGCCAAGGTCAAAGAGCTGGTTCACGAGGGCAACGTCCGCCGCATCATCATCAGCGATTCCGACGGCAAGAGCCTCGTCGAGATCCCGCTCACCATCGGCGTCGTCGGGGCGTTGATCGCCCCGGTGCTGGCGGCGGTGGGTGCCATCGCCGCTCTCGTCACCGAGTGCACCGTCACCATCGTCCGCACCGACGAGGGGCCCGGCTCCGGCGAGTAGCCACCTCCCCCGTCATTCACCTGGCTGGTTGTCGGTCCACGGTTCGTGTCAGGCGGCGCGGTCTGTTCCCAGCCCGCAGTCCGCCACAGGCCGGGTGTTCCTGTACCTCAACTGGGTTGGGTGGAGGGGAGCAGGGTGCCGTTAGCCGTCGCCGCCGAGGCCGAGGAGTTTCTCGCGGTCGAGGGAGCGGGAGCCGGAGACGAGGCCGAGGATGGCCAGGATCCACGCCACCACCGCGACTGCCAGCGCCGCCACGATCGGGTTGAACATGAGGCCGCTCGACACGGCGTAGGCGGTGAGGATCACCGGCAGCGACACCAGCGTCGCGGCCTGCTGGGCGGCGGCGGTGCTGCGCACCTTCGACGAGACCCAGATGATCACCGACAGGGCCACCGCGATGAACGGCGGGACCACCCCCAGGATGAGGATCCACCAGCCGGCGGTGGGGAAGAACCAGCCGCCGAGCAGCGGTCCCACCTTCATGTTCACCAGCAGCGAGTAGATCGTGAACCCCACCGCGGTGGCGAGGAACCCGGGCACCAGGCTGGCGATGAGCTTCCCGATGTAGATCTCCCGCTCGGTCAGTGGCGAGTGGGCGAGGAACTCACCGGTGCCCCGCTCCCTCTCTCCCACGATGGCGTGGGCCCCGACCGCCGAAGAGATCGTGAGCGGTACGACGATCGCCACCGGCGCCAGCAGGTATACGGCCAGGGCGTAGCCCGCCTGGGCTTCGGGCGAGGTGCCCGGCAGGTTCCGCTGGATCTGGCCCGGAAGCACCTCGATGACCTCGCCGATCTTGGAGACCAGCTCGTTGCCGGTGGTGGCGGTCACCACGGTGAGCAGCACCCACGGCATCAGGATGAAGAAGATGGCGGCCAGCAGCCCCATCGGCACCCAGTAATCGCGGCTCTTGAAGAGACGGCGCAGGTCGATGCGGGCGACCGTGAGGGCCCGGTTCCACTTCACGGCGCCTCCCGCAGGCTCTGCTGCATCTCGAAGTACAGCGTCTCGAGGGTGGGCACCTGCGGCTCCACCCGGGTGATGCGGGCCCCGGCGGCGACCAGATCGGCGACGATGCCGGGCAGCCGCTCGATCCCGTCGAGACGGACGTGGAGGGCGCCGTTCCAGTTCGTCGCCAGCACGCCGGGGCGTCCCGCCACGGCGTCGAGCACCGTACGGTCCTCGGCGTCGAGCACGACCACCGGCTCGGCGAGGTAACGCCCCGCCAGCTCCCGCGGGTCGCCGGCCTCCCGGGCCTTCCCCGCTCCCATCAGGACCACGTGGTCGGCGATGCCCTCGGCCTCGTGGAGGAGGTGGGTGCACATGACGATGGTGCGGCCCCGCCCGGCGAGCTCACGGATCAGGTCGAGCACCGCCCGGGCCGACTCCGGATCGAGCCCTGCGGTCGGCTCGTCGAGCAGCAGCACCTCCGGGTCGTGCAGCACCGCCCGCGCCAACGCCAGCCGGGTCCGCATCCCGGTGGAGTACCCGCCGGCCTCGAGATGGAGGGCGTCGGCGATCCCGAACCGCTCGGCGGCGGGGAGCACCGCCTCCCGACTCGCCCCGAAGATCTCGGCGGCGTAGTCGAGGTTCTCCCGGCCGGTGAGCCGGTCGTAGAGGGCCGGTTTGGGAGGGACGACGCCGCAGCGGGCCCGCACCTCGTCCCCGTCGGGACCGGGATCGAGCCCGAGGATGCGGAGCGTTCCCGAATCGGGCCGCAGCGCCCCCGTGATGAGGCGCACCGTGGTGGTCTTCCCGGCGCCGTTGGGTCCGAGCAGGACCGCCACCGAACCGGCCTGCACCGTCATGGTGAGGTCGTCGACGGCGAGCACCGAGCCAAACCGGCGCGTCACGCCGCTGAGTTGGATCGCCGGCTGGGCCATGCCGTCAGTCATCGGCGGCGACCGTAACCGGCTTGACGGCCTATGTGGCCGGACGCGACGACAATGGGCCCATGTGCGGACGATTCGTGCAGGCACACGACCCCTCCGAGTACGCCGTGGCCTTCGCGGCGCGGCTGGTGGTGACGGGCGCGATCCCGCCGTCCTACAACGTCGCCCCGACCGATCCGGTGTTCGCGGTCGCCGAACACGACGGGCAGCGCCTGCTCGGGACGTTCCGCTGGGGCCTCATCCCCTGGTGGGCGAAGGACCGCAAGATCGCCGCCCGCAACATCAACGCCCGGGCCGAGACCGTGGCCGACAAGGCCGCCTTCCGTGAGTCGTTCACGTCTCGCCGCTGCCTCATCCCCGCCGACGGCTTCTACGAGTGGCAGGTGCGGCCCAAGGGGAAGCTCCCGTTCTACGTGTACGCCGCCGACGGCGCGCCTTTGGCGCTGGCCGGCCTGTGGGCGAGCTGGAAGGACCCTGTCACCGAGGAGAAGGTCAGGACGTGCACGATCATCACCGGCCGGCCCAACGCCCTGGTCGCCGAGATCCACGACCGGATGCCGGTGGTGCTGCCACCGGAGACCTGGGGCCCCTGGCTCGACCCGGCCAACGACGAGCCGGGACCGCTGCTCGGGCTGCTCGACGTGTTCCCCGCCGAGGCGATGGCCCGCCATCCCGTGTCGACGCTGGTGAACACGGTCGCCAACAACCTCCCCGAGTGCATCGCCCCGCTCACCACCGGTGCGGTGGAGCAGGACGGCGGCGGCGCCGGCTGAGGAGTGTCCTCACCCGACTCCCTGTCGGATCCGGCGTCCGATAGGGTGCCGCCCCCATGGCACGCCCTGCCACCCCGGCGGACCGGAGAGAGGTCCGCGTCGCCTCCAGCCCGCTGCTGCGGGCGCTCTACCTCGCGCTCGGTTTTGTGTTCCTCGGGCTCGGCATCGTCGGGTACTTCGTGCCGTTGCTGCCGGGAACGGTGAACCTCCTCATCGCCGTCTTCTTCTTCGTGCGGTCCTCCGAGCGGATGTTCCACTGGGTCATGAACCACCGGCTCTTCGGGCCGCTGATCCGCGACTACTACGCCGGCCTCGGCATCCCCCGCCGGATCAAGGCCTATGCCATCGGGGTGATCGTGGTCAGCTTCGGGGTCACGATCGGGGTCACGGTCGACCGGCTGTGGCTGCGCCTTCTGCTGCTGGTGACGGCCCTCGGCGTGTCGGCCTTCATCCTTACCCGACCCACTCGGGAGCGAGTGGCCGGCGCCTGAGCGGCGGCTCAGACCGGAGGCTCGGGGTCGTATTGGATGGCGCGCCTGACCTGCCGTCCCCGTTCGGGGGACTGGAGGCGGGCGACGAGGTGCAGCGCCATGTCGATGCCGGCCGACACGCCGGCGGCGGTGATGACCGGCCCGCGGTCGACGAAGCGGTCGTTCGGCCGCACCTCGATGCCGGAGCCGAGGCGGCCGAGCAGCTGCAGCGAGGCCCAGTGAGTGGTGGCGGGCCCGTCGTCGAGCAGGCCGGCGTCGGCGAACACCAGTGACCCGGTGCAGACGCTGGTCATCAAGGTGCCGGCGTCGGCCAGGCCCCGCACCCAGTCCCGGATCTCCTCGTCCCCGAGCTGGCCGCGGGTTCCCCGGCCCCCGGGATAGACGAGGACGTCGAGGGGCGGGGCCGTCGCCCAGGTGTGATCGGGAAGGACCCGCAAACCTTTCGCCGCCGTCACCGGACCTTCGCGGCGGGCGACGGTGAACACCGTCACGTCGTCGTCGGGCCAGCCCTGGGCCCAGGTGGCGAGCACTTTCCACGGTCCGGCCCAGTCGAGTTCCTCGGCCCCGTCGAACACGAAGATTCCGATGGCCGTCATCATGATGTCTCCGTCGCCGGCGGCCGGCGCCGAACCGTCACTCCGTCGGCTTCTCCGACTGTTCGTCCATCCGGCGCCGGATGCCGCCCCCGCGCCGCTGATACCAGGTGGGGGTGTCGAGCGGGGGCCGGGGAGGCATGCCCCGGTCGGAGCCGCCCGAGTCGGGGCCTTCGAGGATCTGGCGAACCGCCGCCGCCAACTCGGTGGGCCCTTTCCTCCCCGACGGCTTCGCCTCCTCCTCGAGGTGGATGGTGATCGCCTCGCGGGCGATGCCGGCGAGGCCGGGGCCAAACCGGTCGGAGATCCGGCTGGCGCCGCCGCTGGCGAGCGTGCTCGACGGTGCCCGCGAGGTGGCGGCCTGGCGAAGCATGAGGGCGGTGGTGGCGGGGTCCTGCAGCTCGTCCTCGATGTCGGCGAGGGCGGAGTGGAGCTGGGCGATCCGCTGGTTGAGGGCGATGCGTTCGGCGTGTGCTTCCTTGACGACGCCGTCGGCTTCCTCCCGGGCCGCGGCGAGGATCTGGATCGACTCGGTTTCGGCTCGGGCCCGGGTGGCGGTCGCTTCGGTGCGGGCGGCGGTGCGAAGTCTCCGGACCTCGGCGAGCGCTGCCTTGACGAAGCGGGTGGCTTCCTCGGCGGCCTTGCGGCGCATGGTCAGCAGGTAGTCGCGAGCCTCCGTCAGCTTCTCGTCGGCTTCGGCGGTGATGCGGTCGGCGTAGGCGGCGGCCTCGTCCCGGTCGCGGCGGCCTTGGGCGGCGGTGGCGTCGGCCTTGCGCATCCCGTCGGCGAGCACCCGCTCGACCTGCTGTTCCCGCCGTGCCATCTCCCGGGCGGCACGCTGCCGCGCCTCGGCGAGGATGCGCTCCGACTCCTCCTCGGCAAAGGCAACGAGGTCGTCGCCGGCTCGCAACAGGTCGAGGCGATCCTTCTCGAGCGTGCCGTACGACGCCTCGGCCTCCTCGATCCGGGCCAGGAGCTGCTCGATCTGCGCCTCGTGCTCGCGGAGGGTCTCGGCGATGCGGGTCATGACGGCGTCGACCTCGGAGACGACATATCCGCGTCTACGGGTCACCGTGAAGTGGTGATCCGCAACCGTGGACGAGTGAATTGCCATCCCGCTACCTCCCTGACCGCTCCGCCCGCTGAGCCCCTTCGACCGTGTGCAGAGCGACCGGGGGCCGGTCGCGTCGTCGGCTGTGTTGGCGATAGTACAGAGACCGCGAAAAGCTCTGCAAGGACCCTCGGCCCCGACCGGCCAAGGGCGGTGTTGCCGTTCGGTCCGTCGCCACATAGCCTGGACCGCATGGAGCGGATCAGCGTCGACATCGATAAGGAGTGGCTGTCGGTTTCCGACATCTGCGATTACATGGACGTGTCGGCCTTCGTCGTCACCAGCCAGCTGCGTTCCGGGACCCTCCCGGCAGTGAAGTTCGGGCGGGAGTGGCGGGTGGCGCGTCGCGACTTCGAGGACTGGATCAATGACCAGCGGGGTGGCGCAGCCGCCGTCGACGCTGATCCGAGGTGATCCAGGCGGGGCCACGACCCTCGTCCTGGGCCCGGGTCCGGTACTACCCTTGAGAATATGAGCCCGGCTTCCCGTCCCACCGAGCGCCCCGTCGCCGAACTGCAGACGCTCCGCCTTCCGATGTGGAACGTCGTGGTGTGGAACGACCCGGTGAACTTGATGAGCTACGTGGTGTGGGTGTTCCGCACCCTGCTCGGGCACTCCCGGGAGGAGGCGACCCGCCTCATGCTCGAAGTGCACCACCGGGGTCGTGCCGTGGTCGCCTCGGCGCCGCGGGAGCACGCCGAAATGAACGCCTACCGCCTCCACCACCACGGGCTCTGGGCGACCCTGGAGGAGGGGTGAGCCGTTTTACGGCTGCCGGCCAGAAGGTTCTGGTGGCGCTCGAACCGGAGGAAGTGGCGGTCCTGAGCCGTCTCCCCGCACTGCTCGGCTCGGTCGGCGCCGCCTGGGACGACCCGGCGCAGGACCGGCTCAACCCGGAGGCCTATCCGGGCGACCTCATCGCCTCGCGGGAGTTCAGCCGGCTGACCGAGAAGGAGCTCACCGAGGCTCGTTCAGCCGACCGGGAGCGCTTCGCCGACACCCTCCACCGCTTGCGGGAACGTCCGGTGCTGCACTCGGTCGAGGCCGCCGCCTGGGTGCGGGTGCTGGGGGAGGCCCGGTTGGTGCTGGCGGCTCGCCACGGCGTGCTCGGAGGCGGGCCTGCCGCCGCCGAGGACGATCCTCCGGAGTCGGTCGATCTCGTCGAGCTGACCGAGCCGCCGCCGGAGACCGATCCGGAGCTGTTGCTGGTGGACTACCTCGGATCCCTCCAAGACGATCTCGTGGGTGAATTGCTGACTGGGATGGGAGAGGGGACATGAGCGAGAGAGAGTTCGGCCACGCGGGGGAGACGTCCGAGGGAGGGGAGCCGGCGAAGGCGCCTCGCAAACCGCGGGACCCCGCGCAGACGTTGACGTCGGCCCTCGTCGTCTACATCTTCATCAACCTGGCGCTGGCGTTGCCACTGGTGATCCTCCCGGCCGCCTACTTCGACGCCATCGGCCTCGACAAGGTGGTCGCCGATCAGCTCGGCGGTCTGCGCTGGGTCGGTGCCGTGATCCTGGCCTGGGCGATCACCGGGATCCTGGTCCTGGCCCGGCCCGAGGGGCGCGCCGTCTTCGTCACCGCCGGCGCTTTCCAGCTCACCATGGGGGCCTTGGCGTTCCTCTACAGCTGGTCGGTCGCCGAGTACGAGTGGAACACCTGGTATCAGATGATCGGGACCGCCGTGCTCGCGGTCGGCGCCGCGTATCTGTGGTGGGCCCGCCTGCGCGGCCGGCGGGTCTTCAAGGGCGGTTCCCCGACCGAGGGGTGACCCCACCGCGGCCCAACTGAGAGAAGGACCCTGTCATGACGTCGGCGTCTGATCCGCGATCGCCTCGCCACCTGTTGGCGATCGACCTGGAGAGCGTGGAGCCGCCCCGGGAGGGTCTGCCGCGTGTCGGGGACCGCCTGTCCTCGATCCGGGCGGTGACGACCCTGGTGTTCGTGGGCGGCGACCGCCTCGCCGGCCTGCCCGAGCCCGACTACACCGTCAACCTGGAGCATCCCGCCATCGTGCGTCACACCGACGGCGAGACACTGGAGGGATGGCCCGGCGACGACGGGCGGACCGACGTCGAATCGGCGCTGGGCCACGTCGCCGAGGCGCTGATGATCCCGCCCTCGGACATCTTCCTGGTGATCGGCGCCGGCCATCCCCTGCTCGGCGAGGTCGAGCACGTGATCGTCGTCGGTGGCGAGAAGAAGCCCGTCACCGGGGTATGGGCGCCGATTGCCGCCGACGGCGAGCTGATCGCCGCCTTGCGGGAGGCCCGGCTGCTGGGACGCCCCAGCGCCTCGGCTCCCGACGTCCACGAGACGGCGTTCGAGCGGGCCCTCGACTCTCTGCAGCGCAACGTGGCCGAGTCGGGGTTCACCGCCGCCTCCGTCGAGGACAACCCGCTCAGTCTCCACGACGCCAACTACGCCGCGGTCTGGGCCCGGGACGGGGTGATCACCGGACTGTGGACCCTGCCGCTCGATGACCCGGAGCTGATCGACGCCTTCCGCCGCACGATCCGGCTGCTGACCCGGCACCAGGCGCCGTCGGGGCAGATCCCGTCCTACGTCCGGCTCGTCGACGACACCCCCGACTACTCCGGCATCGGTGGGATCGCCAGCATCGACTCGGTGCTGTGGTTCGTGATCGGGGCGGTCCGGCTCGCCTTCCACACCAAAGACCGCAAGCTCGCCGAGGAGATGGAGGAGCCGGTGACGCGGGCGATGGGATGGCTCGCCGCCCACGACGCCAACAACGACGGCCTGATCGAGATCCCGGAGGCGTCGGACTGGATGGATCTCTTCCCCCGCTCCTACAACGTGCTCTACGACGAGGTGCTGTGGTACCAGGCATGCCGGGACACCGCGGTGCTGCTCGACGCCCTCGGCCGGGACGGTTCCGACTGGCAGGTGCAGGCGGAACGGGTCGTCGAGCAGGTCGGGAACCTCTTCTGGCCGACCGGGGACCAGCTCATGGAGTTCACCGGCTCGACGACGGGTCGCTTCAGCGCCGGGGAGGCCTCCTACCTGCTGAGCCAGGTGACCCCGTTCGACTACGGGTGGCGCTGCGACGTCTACGCCAACCTGCTGGCGGCCCTCGCCGGCCTACTCGACGAGCACAAGCGCGAGCGGCTCTTCACCTTCCTATGGGGCGTCGGGGTCAACTCGCCGTTCCCGGTGGTGTGCCTCTACCCGCCGATCCTGTCGGGGGCGGAGGACTGGAAGGACTACTTCCTCGTGAACTTCCTCAACTTGCCCGACCACTACCACAACGGGGGAATCTGGCCGTTCATCGGCGGGTTGTGGGTCCGGGAGCTGGTGGCGATCGGGCGGACCGAGTTGGCCCATCGGGAGCTGGCGAGCTTGGCGGAGGCGTGCCGGCAGGGCGTCTACGGCGAGTGGGAGTTCAACGAGTGGCTCCACGGCAAGACGGGGCGGCCGATGGGGAAGGCCCATCAGGCGTGGAGCGCCGCCTCCTACGTGAACGCCTATCTGGCGGTGCA
>CAYQEC010000036.1:0-21906 GCA_964416425.1 uncultured Acidimicrobiaceae bacterium
TGGCGTTTGAGCCGAGGGGGGTACCTGGCCACGACTGCACGGTGGCCACACCCCCCCTCTCGTCTCGGCCCCACTACCCCATGACTGTCAAGGATCTCCCCGCACACCTAAGGGCGTGCAAAGAAGCGTGATCCGTCCCGGCGGTTTGGGGACCTTCGGCCCCTTTCGATTCCGGCGTCGTGTGTCAGTCTTTAGGTGTGCCTGAACAAATCACCGCCTCAATTGAAGGTAACCCTGAGCTCGTGACCTCCGAGAGCGAGCAAATGTACCTCATCACCGTCGCCCGCGCCGCCGAGGAAGGCGCCGCGGGCCCGGTCCCGGTGGGCACGGTGGCCGCCGCCCTCGGAGTTTCGGTGGCCTCCGCCAACGAGATGGTGCGCAAGCTGGCGGGACGGGGCCTCGTCGAATACGTGCCCTACAAGGGGGTCGACCTGACCGAGACCGGGTCGAGCATCGCCGGCAGCGTGCTGCGCACCAGGCGGCTGTGGGCGACCTTCCTGGTCAAGCACCTCGGGTTCTCCGCCCTCGAGGCCGACGCCCTCGCCTGCCACTTCGAGCACGTCACCCCGCCCGACGCGGTCGCCCGCCTCGCCGCCTACCTGGGAGATCCCCCGGCCGGTCCCCTCGGGAAGCCGATTCCCCCGGGAGCCGGGACCCCGCCTCGCCGGACCACCGAGCCGCTCGGCGATGTCCCGGTTGGGGGATCCGTCGAGATCGTCTCGGTCGACGCCGCCGGGAGCGCCCGCGAGTTCCTGGCGGCCGAGTCGCTCACACCGGGGACGGTCATCACCGTCCACGCCACCGGGGCCTCGGGAGTGCTGCTGGAGACCGCGGGCCACTGGGTGCACCTCGCCCCCGACATCGCCGCCGCCGTCGAGGTGGTGGGAGAGGACCGCCATGGGACCACGTAGGGCACGGCACGCCACCGACCCGATGCGGACCCGGCGCCACGGCTTCCGGCGCCACGGCTTCCGGCGCCACGGTCTCCCCCGCCACGTCGCCGGGGCGACGCTCACGCTCGACTCGGTCGGCAACGGCCGCCGGGTTCGCGTCGTCCGGGTCCACGGGGGGCGCCGGCTGGTCCACCGTATCGCCACCCTCGGGCTGGTCCCCGGCTCGGTCGTGACCGTGCTGCGCAACCGGGGACCGGCGATCGTCTCGCTGCGGGGCACCCGGATGGTGATCGGGCGGGGCGCCGCGCAGGCGATCGAGCTGGAGGAAGTCGACGAATGAGCCCGGTCATCGCCATCGCGGGATGCCCCAACGCCGGCAAGACGACGCTCTTCAACCGGCTCACCGGCGCCAGCCAGACCGTCGGCAACTGGCCGGGCCACACCGTCGACCGTCACGAGGGTGCCTTCTCGGTAGCGGGACGGAGTTACCGGGCCGTGGACCTCCCCGGCACCTATGGTCTCGTCGCAGTCTCCGCCGACGAGTCGATCGCCACCGGTTTCCTGTGCCGGGAGCGCCCCGCCGTGGTGGTCACCGTCATCGACGCCACCAACCTGTGCGCCGGGCTGCACTTCGTGGCGCAGGTGGCCGAAGCCGGGTTGCGCCAGGTCGTGGCCCTCAACATGTCGGACGTCGCCGACCGGCGCCACATCGCCACCGATGCCGACACCCTCGCCACCCGGCTCGGGGTGCAGGTGGTCCGCACCGTGGCCCGCCGCGGGGATGGCGTCGACGAACTGCAGGACGCCATCGCCGCCGCGGCGGGCGCCCCCGCCCCCTCGCCCCTCGTACTCGACTACGGCCCGGTGGTGGAACGCCACCTCGGCGGCCTCGTCGAGACAGTGGTCACCCATCCCGCCATCCTCCGGTTCGGCCCGTCCCGCTGGATCATGCTGCAGCTCCTCGCCGGCGACGAGCAGGTGACCGAGGCCGTGGCGGAAATCCCGGGAGGGGCCGAGGTGCTGGCGGTCGCCGCCGCCACCCGGCGGCAGGTCGCCGCCGAACTCGGGTTCGACGTCGAGACCGCCCTCGCCGGGCGCCGTCTCGACCGGGTCACCAAACTGCTCGACGAGGTCTCCGGCCCGGCCCGTCCCGGCTCCACCTGGCCCGACCGCATCGACCGGGTCCTCACCCACCAGGCGTGGGGACTCCCCGTGTTCCTGGCGGTGATGTGGATCGTGCTCCGGGTCACCGCGGACGTGACGGCGCCGTTCCTCGGTTGGATCGACGCCACCATCTCGGGCCCGGTGAGCCATTGGGTGTCGGCCCTGCTCCAAGCGCTCTCCCTCGACGGGACGTGGGTTGCGGGCCTGATCATCGACGGGGTCATCGCCGGGGTCGGCGGCGTGCTCGTGTTCGTCCCGGTGCTGTTCAGTCTCTATCTCATGCTCGCCCTGCTCGAAGACTCCGGCTACATGGCTCGGGCCGCCGCGGTGATGGATCGGGCGATGCGGGCCGTCGGCATCCCCGGCAAGGCGTTCCTGCCGATGATGGTGGGCTTCGGATGCACCGTGCCCGCCATCTACGCCACCCGCACCCTCGACTCCCCCCGCGACCGGCTCCTCACCGGGTTACTCACCCCGTTCATGTCGTGCGGCGCCCGGCTCCCGGTGTACGTGCTGCTCGCCGGGGTCTTCTTCGCCGGATGGCGAAGCACCGTGGTGTTCGCCATGTACCTGCTCGGGATCGCAGTCGCCGTCCTCATCGGGTTGCTGCTGTCGAAGACGGTGCTGCGGGAGAGCGAGCCGGCGCCCTTCATCATGATCCTCCCCGAGTTCCGCCTCCCCAACGCCCGCACCGTCTGGGCCCTCGTCACCCAGCGCACCCGGGCCTTCGTCAAGGGCGCCGGGACCGTCATCCTCGCCGCCAGCATCGCCGTCTGGTTCCTGCTCGCCATCCCCCTCGGCGGCGGCGGGGGGTTCGGGGACACCGACGTCGAGCACAGCGCCTTCGGTGGGGTCAGCAAAGCGGTGGCTCCGGTGCTGGCCCCGGTCGGCTTCGGCGACTGGGAGCAGTCCGGGGCCCTCCTGAGCGGATTCGTCGCCAAGGAGGTGGTGGTGAGCACGATGGCCCAGCTCTACGTCGTCGAGGAGAACACCACCGAGACGGCATCGGCCGGGTTCGGCGACGACCTACGCCACATCGGGACGAGCTTCGTCACCGCCGCCGGCGACACGCTGCGGGCCGTCCCCGGCGTGGTGGGCCTCCACTACGTCGACCTGCAGGACGACTCGTCGACCGGCCTGCAGTCGGCGATCCGCTCCTCCTTCGACCGCGGCAGCGGCGGCCACGCCGCCCTCGCCGGCCTCGCCTTCCTCGTCTTCGTGCTGCTGTACACCCCGTGCATGGCAACGGTGGCCGCCTTCCGTCACGAGTTCGGCACCCGCTGGATGTGGGTCAGCGTCGTCGGCCAGTTCGTAGTGGCCTGGGCCGGTGCCTTCCTCACCTTCCAGGGCGGACGCCTGTTGGGGCTCGGATGAGGCTCGCCGACCTGACCCGCGAGATCGAAGCCGCCAGCGGTCCCCTCACCGTTGCGGACCTGGCGGGGCGTCTCGGCACCACTCCGGCGGACGTGAACGCCATGGTGGTGGCGCTCCGCGCCTCGGGACGGCTGCGCCCGGACGGTGCCGGACGGCGCCGGCCCGCGCCTGCGAGTGGTGACGGCTGTGCTGCGGCCGGGTCGTGTGCCGCTTCCTGCCCCGGTCCGGCGCGCTGTCCCTTTGCGGTCGAGCTGGTGACCGGGCTCCAGATCCGGCACCGCTGAGGGGACGGATCGGGGGGCTGCGGCCGTGGCGACCGCCACCATCGCTACACTCCCCGGACTCGTGGCAGCCATCGGCATCATCGGATTCCCCAACGTGGGGAAGACGACCCTCTTCAACGCCTTGACCGGTCTGGCGGCCGCCACCGCTCCGCACCCGTTCACCACCACCGAGCCGAACGTGGGGGTGGCCCGGGTCCCCGATCCGGAGCTGGAGCGGGCGGCCGAGGTGGAGAAGTCCGCCAAGATCGTCTTCAACACGATCGATCTCAGCGACCTGCCGGCGATGGCGAAGCAGGGGCACGGCGGCGGCTTCGGCCCCCAGTACTTCGGGCGGCTGCGAGACATGGAGGCGCTGGCGGTGGTGCTCCGAGCCTTCGACGACGCTGCGGTGCCCGCCACCGAATCCGGCACCGACCCCGAGACCCAGGCAGAGGAGCTGCTGCTCGAGCTGTGCCTCGTCGACCACGAGGTGTTCGCCCGGCGCCGCGACCGGATCGCCCGCGAGGCCACCACCGACCCCGGGAAGCGCCCGGCGGCCGAGACCGTCGCCCGGGCCACCTCCATCCTGGAGGGAGGGACGCCGCTGCGGGCGGAGACGTGGAGCGCGGCGGAGCGGGCCGCCCTCCGTGACCTGGCGCCGCTCACCCTCAAGCCGGCGGTGTGGCTGGTGAACGTGGCCGAGGACGAGCCGGACCCTCCCCGGACAGCGCGGATGATCGAGGAGGTCGTCCCCGCCGGCGACGTGGTGGTGGCGGTGTCCGCCAAACTGGAGGAGGAGGCGTCCCGACTCGCTCCGGAGGACCGGGACGAGCTGTTCGCCGGCCTCGGCCTCGGCGCCGGGGCGCTCGCCCGCTTCGTGCAGGCCGCCCATCACGCCCTCGGATTGCTCGCCTTCTACACGGTCGGCCCCAAGGAGGCCCACGCCTGGACGGTGCGGGCGGGAGCCACCGTGCGGGAGGCCGCCGGGAGGATCCACTCCGACCTGGAGCGCGGCTTCATCCGCGCCGAGGTGGCGCCGCTCGACGTCGTCATCGAGAACGGGGGGTGGGACGAGACGAAACGTCGCGGCCATGTCCGGGTCGAAGGCAAGGACCACCCGATCAGCCCCGGTGACGTCATCGTGGTGCGCTTCTCGGTGTGACCGAGGCCGGATCCGGGCCCGATTGGCCCGGTGCCGGTGCGGGCGATGCCGTGTCGTTTCTGGAGCGCCGCCCCGCCGACGCCAAGCCCTCCGGCGTCACGCCCGGTGAGGACGGCACCATCAGCGAGGACGACATCCGGGCGATCCTCCCCCAGATCGTCGTGATCCGCCTCGACCTCGACTGACGGCCCGGCCGGGTGCCGCCGTCACCAGCGCTGGTGCACGTGCTCCCGAGCGAAGGTGTCGTAGATCTCCCCGATCCGCGCCATCACGTCGGACCCGAGGGCGGGAAGGTCGGCGGCGGCGGCGTTGTCGGCCACCTGTGACGGGTTCTTGCCACCCGGGATCACGGCGGACACCGCGTCGAACATGAGGATCCAGCGCAGGGCGAGCTGGGCCATCGTCGCCCCTTCCGGGACGAGCGGCCGTAGCTCCTCGACCGCGGCGAGGCCAACCTCGAAGGGGATCCCGGCGAACGTCTCGCCGACGTCGAACGACTCGCCGTGCCGGTTGAAACGGCGGTGGTCGTCGGCGGCGAACTCGGTCGACGGCGACATCTTGCCGGTGAGGAGGCCGCTGGCGAGGGGCACCCGGGCGATCACCCCGACGTTCTTGGCCTTCGCCTCCCGGAAGAACAGCTCGGCGGGGCGCTGCCGGAAGATGTTGAAGATGATCTGCACCGAGGCGACCCCGGGGTATTCGATCGCCTTGAGGGCCTCCTCGACCTTCTCGACGCTGACGCCGTAGCTGCGCAGCTTGCCGCGCCGCACCATGTCGTCGAGGCCGGCGAACAACTCGGGCCGGTAGTACACCTCCGTTGGCGGGCAGTGGAGCTGGAGCAGGTCGAGGGTCTCCACGTCGAGCATGCGCAGGCTGCGGTCGACAAACCCTTCGATGGTGGCCGCGGTGTAGCCGTCGGCGACGTGGGGATCGAGCCGCCGCCCCGCCTTGGTGGCGACCACGAAGGCGTCGTCGGGCCGCTCGTGGCGGAGGCGGGCGATGAGGCGCTCGCTGCGGCCGTCGCCGTAGACGTCGGCGGTGTCGAAGAAGGTGATGCCGCGGTCGAGGGCCGCGTGGAGCGCCGCCATGGCGTCGTCCTCGGTCACGCCGCCCCAGTCACCTCCGATCGCCCACGCCCCGAATCCCACTTCGGAGACCTCGAGCCCAGTGTGGCCCAGCCGTCGTTGTCGCATCGCTCACTCCTCGTTCGCCGACCGCCCCAAGATACTCTGCCCGCCGCGCCACTCTCCCCTGACGGCGCCGGGACGTGGGAGGTCGGGAGGGAGTGGGTATGCCAGAATCGCAGGGTGATCGTCGACTGTGCCTTGTATGTGGACGGCCGTCGCCAGCCGGAGCCACTCCCCGTCGAAGGGGCTCGCGCCGCCGCAACGACGCCGGGCAGCTTCGCCTGGGTCGGGCTGCTCGAGCCGTCGGCGGAGGAGTTCGACCTGGTCCGCAAGGAGTTCGGCCTCCACGAGCTGGCAGTCGAGGACGCGATGAAGGCGGACCAGCGTCCCAAGCTCGAGGTCTACGACGACACCCTCTTCGTGGCGTTGAAGACCGCCCGCTACCTCGATCGCGAAGAAGAGGTCGATTTCGGGGAGATCTTCATCTTCCTCGGCTCGAACTTCATCGTCGTGGTGCGCCACGGCCAGGCCGCCGAACTCGCCTCGGTGCGCCGCAGCCTGGAGGACCAACCCGAACTGCTCGTCCGGGGACCGGCCGCGGTGCTGCACGGCATCATCGACCGGGTCGTCGACGCCTACGGCCCGGTGGTGCAGGGACTCGGCAAGGACATCGACGAGGTCGAGCGGGAGGTGTTCTCGCCACGCTGGAGCAATCCCGCCGAGCGCATCTACCTGCTGAAGCGGGAGGTCCTCGAGTTCCACGCTGCGGCCCGGTCGCTGGTGGAGCCGCTGGACCGCCTGATGCGGTTTCCCCTCCCCGGGGTCGACGAGGATGCCCGCCGCTACTTCCGCGACGTCCACGACCACGGCACCAAGGCCGCTTCCCAGCTGGACCAGTACCGGGACCTGCTCACCAGCGTGTTGGAAGCGAACCTGGCGCAGATCGGGGTGCGCCAGAACGAGGACATGCGGAAGATCTCCGCCTGGGTGGCGGTGGCCGTCGTCCCCACTCTCATCGCCGGCATCTACGGCATGAACTTCTCCCGCATGCCATTGCTCCACAGCGACTGGGGCTTCCCCGTCGTGGGCGGGGTCATGGCGGCGGTTGCCTTCACCCTGTACCGGCTGTTCCGCCACAGCGGCTGGCTCTGATCCGGGCGGCGTAGGCCAGGAGCGGCGCGGGTTCGTGGCCTACTCCTTGAGCGCCCCCGACATGAGGCCCCGTAGGAAGAAGCGGCCGAGGAACACGTAGATGATCAGGGTCGGCACCGCGGCCATGAACGAGGCGGCCATCTGCACGTTCCAGGCGATGACCTGGCTCCCGGCCAGGTTGTTGAGCGCCACCGTCACCGGCCAGTGGGTGTTGTCGGTGAGCACCACCGCGAAGAGGAAGTCGTTCCGGGCCGAGGTGAACTGCCAGATGAGGGCGACCACGAAGCTCGGGATCGCCAGCGGCACCAGCACCCGCCGGTAGGTGAGCAGCATCCCGGCGCCGTCGATCTTGGCGGCGTCGACCAGATCCTGCGGCACCGTGGCGAAGAAGTTGCGGAAGATGAGGGTGGTGATCGGGATCCCGTAGATGACGTGGGTGAGGATGAGGCCGCCGAAGCCACCGGCGAGACCGATCAAGGGGGGTAACGGTACCGAACCTACGCACGATTTCGAGTACTGGTCAAACACGGCCGGATATCGTGTTCTTGACAGCAAAACGCAAGAAGCCATAAGTTACCCCAAACGGTCGGAGAAACCTCGGGAGCGCCATGGAACAGCCAAAGCGAACCGTCCCGGCGGAGCTGCGCCGCAACCGCATGCTGTCGATGGTGCGGGAGCGTGAGTTCATGCGCGTGGCGGATCTGAGCCGCTTCTTCGGAATCTCCGAGGTCACCGTGCGCTCCGACCTGGATCGCCTCGCCGGCGACGGGATGGTGCAGCGGGTCCACGGTGGCGCCATCGTGACCACCTCCTCTCCCCAGACCGAGCAGACCTTCGAACAGGCCGAGAGCGCCTCGGCGCTGGAGAAGGAGGCGATCGGCCGCGCCGCCGCCGGGCTCATCTCCTCCGGCGAGACGCTCCTCCTCGACGTCGGCACCACCACGGCCGCCGTCGCCCGCGCCCTAGTCGCCCGCAACGACCTCACCGACGTCATCGTCTTCACCAGCGGCCTCCCGATCGCCATGACCCTCGAGCCCCTCATCCCTCGCTTCACGGTCGTCGTGACCGGGGGCACGCTGCGGCCTCGCCAGCACTCCCTGGTGGATCCGCTGGCCAGCGCCATCATCGGCGAGATCCACGTGTCGACGGTGATCCTGGGCTGCAACGGCGTCCATCCGGAGGAGGGGGTCACCAACATCAACCTCCCGGAGGCCGCGGTGAAGCGGCTGATGGTAGATGCGGCCCAACGGTGCATCGTCGTCGCCGACGGCACCAAGCTGGGCAAGATCTCCGTCGCCAAGGTCATCGACATCAGCGACGTCGACCTGCTCATCACCGGCATCTCGGCCCCCTCCGAGATGGTCGCCCATCTCGGCGAGCTCGGGCCCGAAGTCCGGGTCGCCGAATGATCGGGGCGGGGCGAGGCGCTCCCGGCCGGTGATGGATCCCGCACCCCGAGCCGTCGGCCTGTTCCGCGAGCGATTCGGGGAGGAGCCGGAGTTCGTGGTGCGGGCCCGAGCCGGGTGAACCTGATCGGCGAGCACACCGACTACAACGAAGGGTTCGTGCTCCCGATGGCGATCGACCTGCACACGATCATCGCGGCCCGGGCCCGCAGCGACGGTCACGTCGAGATGACCTCCGACGGCTTTGGGGAGGGCGATTTCTCGCTGTCCGGCCTGCAGCGGGGCGACCTCGAGTGGACCGAGTACGTCAAAGGGGTCGCCTGGGCGCTCGGCCCCGATCACCTCTCGGGTTGGAGCGGTGCGCTGGCGTCCAGCATCCCGCTGGGGGCGAGCCTGTCCTCGTCGGCTGCGCTCGAGGTGGGCACGGTCCGGGTCTTCACGGCCGTGTCCGGGCTCTCGTGGGACCCCGTGGACACCGCCCTCACCGCGCAGCGGGCCGAGAACGAATGGGTCGGGATGCGCAGCGGAATCATGGATCAGCTCATCTCGGCGACCGGGCGGGCGGGCTATGCCGTGCTCATCGACTGCCGCACCCTCGAGCGGGACCCCCGCCCGTTGCCGACCGGGACGACGATCGTGATCCTCGACACCGCCACCCGGCGCCGCCTCACCGCGTCCGCCTACAACCAGCGCCGGGCCGAGTGCGAGGCCGCCGCGGCCGCTCTCGGGGTCGAGAGCCTGCGTGACGTGACGTCGGCCGATCTGGCCCGGCCGCCGGCGGGGCTCGACGGAGATCTGCTGAAGCGGGCTCGCCACGTGGTCACCGAGAACGAGAGGACGACGGCTGCCGCCGCCGCCATGGCGGCCGGAGACGCCGCAACGCTCGGTTCGCTCATGGACGACTCCCATCGCAGCGTGCGGGGCGACTACGAGGTGTCGAGCCCGGCGCTCGACGCCTTCGTGACGGCGGCGAGCCGGTCCCCGGGGTGCCTGGGAGCGCGCATGACCGGCAGTGGGTTCGGGGGGGTGTGCGGTGGCACTGGTGCGCTCCAACGAGACGGCCGCCTTCACCGCCTCTGCCGCGAGCCGCTACGAGCAGGCGACCGGGAACCATCCCGCGGTGTACGTCTGCACCGCCGCCGACGGCGTTTCGCTGGCGCCGTTCGCGGAGGCCTGAGCGGCCGTAGGTCGCCCGTCAACCTCCTTCTCACCTTCCCTGCTGTGCAGGGAGGGTCGGAGAGTCCACCGCAGGTGGACGATCCGGGGAGGGTCACCTCGCACCCACCGCGCCTTTCGCGAGAAGCACGAGACCGTATGCGTCCGTCGCGATTCGTTCCTCGGAACGGCGGCAGGCACAATCGGGCCGTCGGAGGTCACCACCCCGAACCCGTACGAGATTGGACATGCCCATGGCCGGTCCCCTGCCCGTCGCCACCTACCTCGAGGCGCTCGAAGCCGAAGGTATGCGGTTGGCGGCCGCCGCCGAGGCGGTTGGCCCGGATACCCCGATCCCCACCTGCCCGGGGTGGGTGATCCGCAACCTGGTCCACCACGTCGGCGGCGTCCACCGTTGGGCGACCGACATCGTCACCACCCCCCGCACCGAGGAGTGGTTCGTCGACTTCAACGAAATCGTGGAGAGGTGGCCCGACGACGCCGAACTGATCGACTGGTTCCGCCGCGGCCATGCGCGCCTGGTGGCGGCGCTACGGGCGGCGCCGGCCGACCTCGAGTGCTTCACGTTCCTCGCCGCCCCGTCGCCGCTGCTCATGTGGTCGCGCCGCCAGACGCACGAGACCGCCATCCACCGCATCGACGCCGAGACACCGAGCGGAACCGTGTCCGGGTTCGACAGGGAGTTCGCGGCCGACGGCATCGACGAACTGCTGTGCTGCCACCTGACGAGGCGGTCACCCGAAACCCCGTCCGGCCGTCCGGTGACGATCCAGGTCCACGCCACCGACGAAGGAGGCGAGTGGTTCGTCCGGGCCGGGGAAGGGCCGATCGCCACGACGCGCCAGGGTGACGGCGCCGACTGCCGCGTTGCAGGGCGGGCGGCCGACCTCTACCCGTTCCTCTGGAACCGGCGTGACGGCGCCGGCATCACCGTGGAAGGTGATACCGGCCTGCTCGACTGGTGGCACACGAGCGTGCAGATCCCCTGATCAGCGCGTCCCGACCGCCTCCGGTCTCGGAGGTGCCGGGGTCCGCGGGCTGGCGATCACGTTCCCCACCGCCCGGTGGAGGAACGCCGCCATCTGACCACGCGTCACCGGGTCGCCCGGGCAGAAGCGGTCGTTGGCCGGAGGGTTGCAGCCGAGGGTGATCCCCGCGGTGGCGAGCCGGTCGATGTCGCCCTCGAACACCGAGTCGTCGTCATCGACGAACAGGTCGACGCTTCCGGGTGGCAGGTCGAAGGCCCGCACCAGGAACGCCGCCATCTGACCACGCGTCACCGGATCATCCGGGCAGAAGCGGTCGTTGGTCGGGGGGTTGCAGCCGAGGGTGATCCGTGCGGTCGCCAGCTTCTCGATGTCGGCCTCAAAGATCGACTCGTCGTCGTCGATGAAGCTCGCCGTCCCCCGATCGGACAACCAGAAGGTCCGCACCAGGAACGCCGCCATCTGACCCCGGGTCACCACCCGGTCGGGGCAATACAGGTAGTTGACCGGTGGGTTGCAGCCGAGGGTGATGCCGGAGTTGCCCATCCAGTAGATGTCGTCCTCGAAGGTGTGGCCGAACATGTCGTCGTAGAGCCAGCGGAGGCGGGAATCGATCCCGGTGACGTTTTCGCCGTCGCCGACCACCACCTCCGTCGCCTGTCCCGCATTGAAAAGCGGCTGTTCCTTGTACACCTCGACGAAGTAGTCCCACGTCGCCTCCGAGTCGCCGTTCCAGAACGCCAGGTAGTAGGTGCCGGGGTCGAGGTTGGGGATCGTGTAGGCGCCGTCGGGTGCGGCGTCGATCGTCGCCAGGCGCTGGAACGCCGCGTCGAAGAGGTCGACGCGGCCCATGTCGACGGTGTGACCCTCGACATCGCGCAGGGTGCCGCTGATGCTGCCCGGGACGGCGGCGTCGGCGGCGACGGCGGCCGTGGCGGGAACGAGCAGGGCGAGGAGCAGCAACGCCGCCACGAGCTGGCCGACGCCTCCCGCCACCAATCGATGCATAGCTCTCTCCAGGGTTCTCGTCGGGAATCCCGCCACTCTGGCACATCGCCGGAGCTGACAGATCGGATACCACTCAGCGTGTCAGCTCCGCCTGGAGGGGCGTAGCGAAGCGAGGGGTCACCCGGTCGTCACCCAACCAGGTGCGGAGGCGCCCGGCCTCGGCCTCGACCAGGGCGTGTGCCGCCGTCCCGACATCCTCGAGGAGCCGGTAGGCGACCTCGCCGTCGGAGCGCTGGGCCCATCCCCCGACGACCCTGCCGTCGTGCCAGATGGTGGGCCCGGCGTTCCCGTTGCGGTCGAAGAGGGCGGGGCCGTGCGGCCCGAGGTACCAGCCACGGACCTTCCAGCCCATCGTGGTGGGGTCGAGACCGGGAAGGAACCTCACCCAGGGGGCAGGAGGTTCGATGGGCTCGGCGTCGCCGGCGAGGGCGATGCCGTCGCCCTCCTCCAGCGAGACGTCGCCGGTGTCGACGGCGGCGAGCGCCTTGCGAGTGTTGGTGACGGTCCATCCGGTCCACCATTTGAGGTCGTCGAAGGTGGCCGGGCCGAAGGTGGCGAGCCAGCGGCGGGCGAGGGTGGCCCGAGCTTCGGCCGGGTCGACGGGCGGCAGCTCGACGCCGAGCCAGCGGACGGTGGAGGTCCACCGGTAGGCGGCCGACGTCCAGGATCCCTTGGGACGGGCCCGCAGGATCGTGCCGTCGGTCGCCAGGAGGAACAGGATCCGGGTCGAGACGCCCACCGTGCCGCCCCACGTCTTGCCTTCGCCGAAGGTGAGCTGCTCCCGAAAGGCCGCCACGTCGTCGCGCAGCTCGGTGGCAGTCGCTTCGCCGCGCCGTTCCAGGGCGGCGACGGTGGCGGCAACGACGGCGTCGAGCCATGCGGCGCCGTCGGCGGTGATGCCCTGGTCCTCCAGCATGCCGACGAGACGTTTCCGCTCGCCGGGAACGTAGGCCTGGGCGCAGCCGTGCTGGAGCAAGGCGGCGTCGGCGGTGGGCACGACGAACATGGTGCGCCGCATTCCGAGGATCCGGACCAGGGTGCGCTCGTCGTAGAGGGCGGCGTCGAGGGCGCCGGCTGCGTCACCGGCGTAGCGGGCGCGGGCCGCCAGGTAGACGGTGGCCGGGTCCGAGGAGTGCAGGCCCACCAGGTCGCTGGCGACGGTGGCGACGTCCGGACCGGGGTTGGCCAGGTGGTGGCGGACAGCGAGCCTGGCCCGTCGCTGCTCGGTCGTGATGGTCGGTGTCACGGGAGGGATTGTCGCGAATGTGGGCCCGGCCGTGCGGTGGTGAACACGGATTCCGGCTGCAGAAACCTCGATTTCTCCGGTTCAGCCGGCCTCGGTGGGGTGCGGCCTCGACAACTCGAACTCACCGTTTCAAGCCTCTTGCGGTGAAGGCTGAAGCAACGGTGCTCATGACCGGAGAACGCATGCCAGCGAAGCACGTTGAAGTAGCCATCACGCAAGGGAACGTATTCCGCACCGAGTGCACGGCGGGTCCCCACATGGTGGTCGTCGACCAGCTCACCGGAGCCGGTGGCACCGACACCGGCCCGACCCCGCTCGACTACCAGCTCTTCGCCCTCGGTGGCTGCATCACAGCCATCGGCCGGATCATCGCCAACCAGCGCAAGCTCGACATCCGCGGCATCACGGCGACGGTGCACGGCGACCTCAACACCGACGGCCTGCTCGGCAAGGACCCCGTCGACCGGGTCGGGTTCACGGGCTTTCGGGCGGAGGTCGACATCGATGCCGACATGTCCCCCGACGAGAAGGCCGCCCTGGTGAAAGAGATCGACCAGCGCTGCCCGATCTCGGAGAACTTGGGCAACGCGACCCCGGTGGAGATCAGATTCGCCTGCTGAGCGGTGACCGTCGCCCAACCCGGGCGGCGTCGGCCAGAATGCCCGATGCCAGACGCCGCAGACTTTCCTGCACCCAACCCAGGGTTGAGAGACAGCAAGACCGTGCATACCAGCCCCCACTTCACCGGAGGGTGCTGATGGAGCTCCCGCCGTACGTGTACGGGACGACCCGACTCGGCCACGACGACACACCGCGTGCCGACCGGGTGGCGATGGCGCGCACCGCCATGGAGGCGGTGTCGTGGTTCCACACCAGCCGCCAGTACGACGACGCCCTCGAGGTGCTGCGCGACGCCTTCGACCAGGACCGCACCAAGGTGGCGCCGATCTTCGAGCGCTCCGGGGTGGAGAGCTGGACCGGATTCTGCGGCCGCTTCGCCCACAGCTTCCCGCTGGTCGAAGCCACGGTCGGTTCCACCAGCCGCCCCGAGAACCTGCGGCAGCTCGTCGACGCCGCCACCGGTGAAATCACGCCCCTCCCGGCCGACGTCGTCGCCGAGATCGCGGCGCTGCAGCGGCGCTGGTCGGACGACGTCGACGTCCACGCCGAGCCCTGGACGATGTTGCGGCTACCCGTCGTCGGCGGCGAGCAGGTGGTGCCGGCCGTAACGCCACGGCCGGCCCGGTTTCGACAGCAGCGCCTGGTACACCGAGATGCCGCCCCGCTCGAAGGCGACCGCCGACCCGCCCATGTAGACCCTCCAGATCCGGTACACCTTCTCGTTGGCGGCCGCCACCGCCGCCTCCCGGTTCGCTTCGAGGTTGGCGACCCAGTGGCGCAAGGTGCGGGCGTAGCTGAGGCGGAGGCTCTCGAGATCGCGAACCTCGAATCCGGCCCGCTCCGCCGACTCGATGACTCGCTCCACCGGGATCAGCTCCCCGTCGGGAAACACGTAGGTGCTGACGAAGGTAGGTTTGTGCCCCCACCGCCGGGTGCGATCCCGGCTGGTGATGCCGTGGTTGAGGAGCTGGCCGTCGGGCCCCAGCAGCCCGTGGAGGTGGCGGAAATAGTGCTTGAGCTGCCGCTCGCCGACGTGCTCGACCATGCCGATCGAGGCGATGGCGTCGTACTTACCCTCGATCTTCCGGTAGTCGGCCCGCAGGATCACCACCCGGTTGGAGAGGCCGGCTTCCTCGACCCGCTCCCGGGCGAGCTCGGCCTGCTCGGCGCTGAGGGTGATCCCGACGGCTTCGACCCCGTACTCGGCGGCGGCGTGCAGCACGAGGGCTCCCCAGCCGCAGCCGACGTCGAGCAGCCGCATTCCCGGCTGCAGGTCGAGCTTGCGGCACACCACGTCGAGCTTGCGACGCTGCGCCTGGTGCAGCGGCTCGTCGGGGTCGAGGAAGTAGGCGCAGGAGTAGACGAGGTCGGGGTCGAGGAACTGGCGGAAGAAGTCGTTGCCGGTGTCGTAATGGTGGGTGACGGCGCGCCGGTCGCGGCGCTGGCCGTGAAGGCGGCCCCGAATCACCGGCCGTTCCTCGGCGCGCGGTTCCGGCTCCGGCAGCCGGCGAAGGTTGCGGAGGAGCCGCACCGCCATGAGGCGGCGGCGGGACAACGATTCGAGACGGGCGGCGAACTCGAGGCCGGCAAAGATGTCGCCTTCGAGGTCGACGTCGTCGTTGATGTAGGCCTCGCCGGCGGTGAGGTCGGTGGGTGGGAGCAGCAGCGACCGCAGGGCCCCGGGGTGGCGGAGGACAATCGTGGCCGAGGCGTCGGCGGGTCCCCAGGTGGTCCCGTCCCAGGCCCGCATCGCCGGCGCCGGCGGACCGGCGAACCTCACCAGCGTCGAGTAGATGTCGTGTGAAAGCTCGAGGGGATCCACGGGCCCGCCCCTTCCTCTTGGTGGTGCGTTCCTTCGATTCTCGCGGCTTCGCGGTCGCAAGGAAGGGTGAATCGCAGACCTGCTGCCCGATTGAGGGCGATCGGGCATGCCTTCCTAGATTGGGAGGAGGGGACAAGCGGTCCCGGACGGCCACCGGCCTCCGAGGGAGACGACCATGAGCAAGAGGGCACTCGCCGTCGTTGCCGGGCTCGCCGCCGTCGTCCTGGCGGTTGTGGCGATCCTCTTGCTACGGGACACCGGCTCGAGCGACACGGTGCTCGGCTCCACCACCACGTCCCCCGCCACCACCTCCTCGACGGCGACGACCTCCACCACGAGCACCCCGGTTACACCTCCCCCACCCGGTTTCGTCGGCGTCGACGGGACCCGGTTCGTGCTCGACGGGGCGACCTACCGCTTCGTCGGAGCGAACCTCTGGCAGGGCATGAACCTCGGCATCGAAGGCGACGACGGCGACCGGGCGCGGCTCGACGTGGAGTTGGACCGCCTGCAGGATCTCGGGGTAACGAACCTGCGGGTGATGGCCTCATCCGAAGGTCCCGACACCGAGCCCTTCCGCATGGTCCCGGCGTTGCTGGTGGCGCCCGGCGAGTACAACGAGGCGGTCTTCGACGGCCTCGACTACCTGCTGGCGGAGCTGGCCGAGCGGGACATGCGGGCGGTGATGGTGCTCGGCAACTTCTGGTACTGGTCGGGCGGCATGGCCCAGTACGTGTCGTGGAACGACGGCAGCGAGATCCCCTACCCGGGCGACTGGAGCCGGTTCGTCACCTACTCGGCCGGGTTCTACACCTGCACCGACTGCCAGAGCTGGTACCGGGATCACATCACCGCCGTGGTCGAGCGCGTCAACTCCTACACCGGCCTCGCCTACCGGGACGACCCGACGGTTTTCTCCTGGGAGCTGGCCAACGAGCCGCAGCACTACCCGAGTGCCTGGATCGACGACACCGCCACCTTCATCAAATCGCTCGACCCGAACCACCTCGTCACCGTCGGCACCGAGGGCTCGGCGCCGGGGGCGATGCAGGCCTTCGTAGAGACCCACGACGGGCGGGACGTGGACTACGCCACCATCCACATCTGGCCGCAGAACTGGGGTTGGTACAGCCCAGCCCGGCCCGAGGACTACGAGAAGGCGGAGTCGAAGGCCCTCAACTACTTCGACTGGCACGTCGCCGCAGCCGAAGAGCTGGGGATCCCGCTCGTGCTGGAGGAGTTCGGCCTGGCCCGCGACGACGAGCCCCCGGGCGACATCTACGACCCGGCCTCCCCCACCACCTACCGGGACCGCTTCTACCGGGCGATGTACGAGGCGGTGTACGCCTCGGCGTCTTCGGGCGGGCCGGTCGCCGGCGACAACTTCTGGGCATGGGGCGGCGAGGCGCGCCCTCCCAGCGCCTGGACCGGCGACCCGCCGCACGAGACGCCCGGCTGGTACTCGGTGTACGACACCGACGAGTCGACGCTGACGATCATCGCCGCCCACGCCGCCGAGATGGCCGCGCCGGAGTGAGGGGCGGCCGCCTCCCCTCAGGCGGGCGGCTGGCGCAGGTCGGCGTCGACGACGATCCCGGCCGAGTACTCGGGGTCGACTGTGATCGTGAACGGCGGCTCCGGCAGGAGGCTGCGGGACACGGCGACCAGATAAGTCCTCGGGAAGCCAAATGCAACACAATTGGCCGGAGGATCAGTCCCGATCGCACGGCGGAACGGCGGTCCACCTCCGACCGGATAGAGCATCTGCCCGTCGACCACGACATCGTCGAGCCGCACGTTCGTGCACGCCTCTGGACCAAAGGGAATGCTGACCTCGAACGTCACCACGATCTCGGAGGAGAAGTCGACCACCGGAGCTGGGTCGTTCACCCCCATCTCCTTCCACAATCGGGAGAACTCCGCCGGCGATGCGGCAACCCGAGGCTCCCGGCCGACCGAAACCCGGTCGTACGCTCCCAAGTAGCGCCAGCCGTCCCCACCGCTTGGCTGCGGCCCGGGCATGACGTACTCGTCGGGCTCGTAGCCGTCCACACACACCGGGTAGTCCACGGCGGCCGCGACCAGCTCGACGACCCGTTCCGGTGTGAGAGCTCCGACCCATACGCCGAAGAACCCCGAGAGCTCGTGGACCCCATGCGGTTCCATGCGGCGGGGAGAAGGGGCCTGATCTCGATAGAGAGGTTGTCGAGCTGGCTCTCCGCGTACGGCAACTCGATGGCGACGATGCCCTCGCCCGTAAACTCCTCGTCGAGCTGAGCCTGCCGCTCCTCGACGTCGGTACCGACGAATCCGACGTTGATCGCCCTCGTTCTTGTCCCTTTCCAGACGGTGACCGGCATCTCCGTTGCATCTCCTCACTCAAGATTCAGTGCGGTTTCGGCCGATTCCCTAGCCAGCGGACCGACAACCACGAACCGGGGGCCGATCGAGATGACGACCGACCACGAGCACACCACCACCACCGGCTGCGGGCGTGATGGCACGCTCGGCGACTTCGTCCGGGTCGACGGGATGCGGTTCCTCGTCGGCGGCCGAACCCATCGGTTCGTCGGCATCAACTTCTGGCAGGGCATGAACCTCGGTGTCGACGGCCCGGGCGGCGACCGGGGACGGCTCCATCGGGAGCTGGATCGGCTACAGCGGCTCGGGGTGACGAACCTGCGGGTGACCGCCGCCGCCGAAGGCCCCGACACCGAGCCGCTCCGCATGAAGCCGGCGCTGATGACGGCGCCCGGCGAGTACAACGAGACGGTCTTCGACGGTCTCGACTACCTGCTCGACCAGCTCGGCCGGCGCGGGATGCGGGCGGTCGTCATGCTGGGCAACTTCTGGCACTGGTCGGGCGGCTTCGCCCAGTACGTCTCGTGGCTCGACGGCAGCGAGATCCCCTACCCCGGTGATTGGGACGAGTTCCAGGAGTACGCGGCCCGGTTCTACCAGCTCGAGCAGTGTCAGGCCTGGTACCGGGACCATATCGCCACGGTGATCGGGCGAGACAACCGCTACAGCGGCCGGGCCTACCGGGACGACCCGACCGTCTTCGCCTGGGAGCTGGCCAACGAGCCGCGCCATTTCCCCCCGAGCTGGATCGACGACACCGCGGCGTTCATCAAGTCGCTCGACGCCAACCATCTCGTCACGACCGGGGTCGAGGGTTACGCCCCGAATTCGGGGGTGAGCTTCGTCGAGGCTCACGACGGGCCGGACATCGACTACGCCACCATCCACATCTGGCCGCAGAACTGGGGTTGGTTCTGCCCGTGGCAGGCCGCCGGATACGA
This sequence comes from uncultured Acidimicrobiaceae bacterium, assembly GCA_964416425.1. Lineage (GTDB taxonomy): Bacteria > Actinomycetota > Acidimicrobiia > Spongiisociales > UBA5794 > CAYQEC01. Next base: position 18,703 of record CAYQEC010000036.1, read on the forward strand.
GAAGGCGAAGGCCACCGCCCTCGACTACTTCGATCGCCACGCCGCACTGACGGCCGAGCTGGACATGCCGCTGGTGCTCGAGGCATTCGGGCTCGCCCGGGACGCGGCGCCCTACGGCGACGTCCACGATCCGAGGTCGCCGGTCTCCCGCCGCAACCTGTTCTTCAAGGGGATGTACGACGCGGTGTACAAGTCGGCGGTGTCGGGCGGCCCGCTGGCCGGCGACAACCTGTGGGCGTGGGGCGGCGAAGCCCGGCCCGGCCACGGCTGGACCGGTGATCCGCCGGACGAGCCTCCCGGCTGGTACTCGGTGTACGACACCGACACCTCCACCGTCGAGGTGCTCGCCATCCACGCCGAGGAGATGGCGGCGCTCGACTGAGGGTGGGGTCGCCCTACTCCCAGCCTGCGGTGAGCTCGTCGAGACTGGTGCGCAGCTCGGCGAACCTGCGGCGGCCCCGCTCGATCATGGTGGCGGCGCTGATGAGCAGCGCCCCGAGCACGCCGAGGGCGATCCACAACGCCGGGCCGCGCAGCTGCGGCAGCAGCGGGGCGACCGGCACGGCGATGAGCAGCAGCGCGGCCAGCGCCACGGTGGCACCGCCCACGACGACCCGGCGGCGAACCTTGGTGGCGATGCCGTAGAGCACGAGCGAGGTCCCGAACGCCACCGCCAAGCCCCCGAATGCGACGCTGGTGGCGAGCATCTCGAACAGCGGCGGCGCCGCCACGAAGCCCATCGCCAGGTACTCGGTCTGCACCATCGCCTCCGAGGACGCCTCGCCCTCCTCACTCCGGCGGCGGTCCCAGCGGCCGATCTCGACCATGATCAGCACGGCGAGACCGGTGGGAGCGGTGAACCACTCGACGTTCCCGGTCAGGCTCTCGGAGGCGAAGACGAGCCACCCGGCGGCGAGCAGCGCAGCGGCGACGTGCCCGGCGACGGCAGACCGCATCTTGACTGCGGCGGCGGCTGCCTGGGCCCCGCCGGCGACGAGGGAGATGATCACGGCCGGCCGGGCCGGCAGCAGGGCGGCGGCGGCACCGAGGGCGGCGACCTGCGACCCGACGGCGAGCCATTGCAGCGGGTGGACCCACGAATTCTCCTCGTCGATCGCCCAGAAGGCTGCCACCGCCACGGCGGCCCCGACACCGAGCGCGAGCCCGAGCCGGTGGTACTGCGCGATCTCGAACTCCAGCGCCCACCCCGCCGCGGCGGCGGCGACCAGACCACTCATGGTGGTGACGTACCGCAGAACGGGGAGGTCGAGAGGCCGGGCCGCCTGCGCGGAGGCGAACCCCCAGCCGGCCAGCGCAACGACGATCCACCAGGCGGCGGACGGCCTGGCCACGGCCACGATGTCCAGGGAGCACCACACCATCCCGGCGCCGGCGACGGCCACCCAGGGAACGGCCACCTCCGAAGCCCACACCCGACCCAACCGCAGCAAACGAATGGCGAGACCGAGCGCGACGGCAACGACGGCCGATGCCACGACGGTCGCCTCCAACTCGACCGACCATGAGAGCCCGGCGGCGTGCAGGCCCTGGATCCAGGCGCTGCCGCCAGCCAGTGCCGACACCCACCACAGCACCCGGCGGGCCGTGTGCCTCGTCAGCGCCGCCGCCGCCCCACTCCCGATGCTGGTGGCGGCCAGGGTGCCCGTGAACCACCACGGCCCGGCATCGTAGGAGGCGACCAGGGCGATCCCGGTGCCGGCCGCCGCCCACTGCCACCGGCGCCAGACGATGGCGATCACGGCGGCGAGGCCGGCGACGCCGGCCCACGTGGCGGCGATCGACGAGGCGGAGACCGACAGGGAGAGGGCGGGCACCGCGGCCGCGTGCGCACCAACGAGGGCCGGCAGGTCCCACCGGTGGGCCAGGTGGTCGCGTCGCACGAACCGCAACGCCACCGCCACCACCACCATCACACCGGCTCCGATCACGAGCACCCAGGGGCGATCGATCACGTCCCACCGGGTGCCGTCGGCGGCCGACCAAAGCCCGTAGAGGGCGAGGAGATAGGAGCCGGTGCTCACGGCGCCCACCTTGGAGAGCACCGCCACCACGGCCACGATCGCCGCCACGGCGAGGGCAACCGGCCACTGCTCGCCGAACGGGAGCCGGAGCGTCACGGCGGAGCCGATCACGATCGCCGCCGACCCGGCCGCCGCCGGAGGCCACCACCATGGGGACCGGATCCAGGCGCCGGCCTGGCGCCGTCCGTGGGTGGCGCGGTCGGCCACCAGGCTGCCGATCGTGAGCACACCGCCCCAGGTGATCCAGCTCCAGTGGTCCTGCCGGGCGGGAAGGCCCAGCTCACCGGCGGTGAGGACGGCGAGGGGAACGGACAGGATCCAGCCGTACCAGGCGCCGGCGAGCGTGCGCAGCCTCCGGTGGACCAGCAACGGCAGCGCCACACCGGCGCCGAGGGCGGCGATGACCGGGCGGGCGTCGACGACCTCGGCGCGGTACGCAGGCCCCGCCAGCGCCAATGCGGCGATCGACGCCAGCGCCGCCGCCCCGGCCGCCACGACCAGGAGCGGCATGCGGCGGCTCACGAGCCGGGTGAAGGCGGCGTAGAGCACGGTGGCGGTGGAAGCGACGAGCACGAGGACCGGCTCGTCGACGGCCGTCCCGGCGGCGTCGACAACCGCCACGGCCGTCACGGGAAGCAGGGCCGCGGCCGCCGCAGCCGGGAAGGCCGCGGCCGCCGTGCCGCCGACGAATCCGAAGAGGCGATCGACTGGCGACTCCGTAACCTCGTGGGCAACCACCTCGACGATCCAGCCGGCGGTCAGCAGGCCGATCACCGACACCGTCCACCACTCCCCCGCCGGCACCGCCAGCGCCCCGAAGGCGGCCACGTGCCCCGCCGCGGCCAGGTGGTCGGTCCACCGGCGGCGCACAATCGCACCGAGGAGAATCGCCGCCACCGCAGTTCCGGCGAGTACGACCGCCTGGACCCGGAGCGGCGTGCCGGCGGTGTCGAAGCCCAGAAAACCGGTCCACACGGCGGCACCCGACGCCATCCAGGCCCGCAGCCAGCCCGGGATGGGCACGACGACGAGGGCAACGGTGGCGAGACCGGCGGCGGCGGCCGCCCCGGTGGTCCCGACGCCGGCGGTGTCGTAGGCGGTGAGCGTCAGGGTCACGATCGACCATGCGGCAACGAGCGCCGGATAGAACCAGCCGACCGAA
>CAYQEC010000037.1:0-21013 GCA_964416425.1 uncultured Acidimicrobiaceae bacterium
GTAGCCCCGAGCAGATTCGAACTGCCGTTACCGCCTTGAGAGGGCGGCGTCCTAGGCCGCTAGACGACGGGGCCGTGGATGACTCGATTGTAGAGCCGAAGCTCGGGGGGGAGGACTCGAACCCCCAATGACAGGACCAGAACCTGCTGTGTTGCCAATTACACCACCCCCGAATGGGTGCCGGGGCAGGATACGAAACCCTTCCCGATAAGACAACCCCGGCCGGCGGCGGCTCATGCCAGCCGGCGCATCGCCTCCTGCAGCCGCGCCAGGGTGCGTTCCCGGCCCAAGGCGTAGATCGATTCGAACAGCGGCGGACTCACCGCCGACCCCGCGATCGCCACCCGCACCGGCTGCAGCCCTTGGCGGGCGGTGAGGTCGAGGGTCTCCAACAGGCCCCGCAATGTCGCCTCGATCGGGCCCGGCGACCAGTCCGCCAGCCCTTCGAACAGCGCCGTGGCGGCCGCCACCGCCTCCGGGGCGTCCGGCTTGGTCATCACCCGCTCCCACGACCCCTCGTCGTAGTCGACGTCACCGAAGAGGAACGCCACCTGGGACGGGACCTCGGTCAGCAGCTTGGCCCGCTCCTGCACCAGTGGGGCGATCTGTTCGAACGCCGCCCGCTCGTCGCCGTCGAGGGACCGGCCCAGCCCAGCCTCCACCATCGGCACCGCCCGTGCCATGAACTCGGCGGCGGGCAGGTCCCGGATGTAGACGCCGTTGAGCCACTCCAGCTTGTCGGTGTCGAAGATCGCCGGGTTGCGGGACACGGCGGCGAGGTCGAAGCGCCGGATCATCTCCTCCAGCGACACCACCGTCTCGTCACTCCCCGGTGACCAGCCGAGGAGCGCCAGGTAGTTGACGACCGCCTCCGGCAGGTAGCCCCCCTCCCGGTACGCCCGCAGCGAGGTGTGGCCGTGCCGTTTCGAGAGCTTCTTGCCGTCCGGGCCCAGCAGCAGCGACAGGTGGGCGTAGGTGGCGGTCTCGGCGCCCATCGCCTCGGTGAGCTGGATGTGCTTGGGGGTCGACGACAGCAGGTCCTCGCCCCGGATCACGTGGCTGATGCCGTAGTCGACGTCGTCGACGGTGCTGGCGAGGTGATAGGTGGGGGTTCCGTCGGAGCGGAGGATGACGAAGTCGTCGACCTGGATGTGGTCGAAGTGGACCTCGCCCCGCACCACGTCGTCGACCACCGTCTCACCCGGCCGGGGAATGGCGAAGCGCACCGTGGCCGACTCCCCGGCGTCGACCCGCCGTTGCGCCTCGGCACCGTCGACCCGGTGGCGGCCGTCGTAGGCAGGCGACGTGCCTGCGGCCCGGGCCTCGTGGCGGAACTCGTCGAGCTGCTCGGCGGTCACGAAGCTGTAGTAGGCCTTCCCCTCGTCGACGAGGCGGAGCGCCACCTCCCGGTAGCGCTCGATCCGGTCGCTCTGGTAGTAGGTGCCGTGCGGGCCGCCGCTCTCGATTCCCTCGTCCCACTCCAGGCCGAGCCAGCGCAGCCCGGCGATGATGTCCTCCTGGTACTCGGCGGTGCTGCGCTCCCGGTCGGTGTCGTCGCTGCGCAGGATGAACGACCCGCCCCGGCCGCGGGCGAACAGGTAGTTGTAGAGGGCGGTGCGCGCCCCCCCGACGTGGAGGTGCCCGGTGGGCGACGGGGCGAAGCGGACCCGGACCGTCATCGGCTCAGCACCGGATTGACCAGCACCCCCACCCCTTCCACCTCGACCTCGACGGTGTCGCCGGGAACGATCGGGCCCACCCCCGACGGGGTCCCGGTGAGGATCACGTCGCCGGGGAGCAGGGTCATGATGCGGCTGATGAAGGCCACCAGCTCGCTCACCCCGAACACCAGGTCGCTGGTGGAGCCGGCCTGGCGCACCTCGCCGTTGACCCGGCACATCACCGACAGGCCCTCGAGTGGGTCTAGCTCGGTGTCGATGGCAGGACCGAGAGGGCAGAACGTGTCGAACCCCTTGGAACGGGTCCACTGCCCGTCGCCCGCCTGCAGGTCGCGGGCGGTGACGTCGTTGGCGGCGGTGTAGCCGAGGATGTGGGCGCCGGCGTCCTCGATGGCGACGTTGCGGGTGACGGTTCCGATCACCACCGCCAGCTCCGCCTCGTGGTTCACTTCCTTCGACTCGGCCGGGACCCGGATCGCCTGCAGTGGCCCGATCACCGCGGTGGGAGGTTTGAGGAACAACAGCGGAGCCTCCGGCACCGGTCCGCCCATCTCGGAGGCGTGGTCGACGTAGTTCTTGCCGACCCCGACCACCTTGGTGGGGATCACGGGAGCGAGGAGGCGGGCCTGCTGCCAGTCGACCACGGTCTCGGTGGGTTCCCACGCCACAAACGGCGTCCCGCGGTGGAGGCGGATGCCCTCCGGCTCCACCGAGCCGTAGGTGATGTCGTCGACGTCGGTGTTGACCCGGACGATCTTCATGGGTTCCTCTCGCTGGTGGTCACTCAGCGGCCGAGCCGCCACTCCCCCGCCGCCGTAGCGGCCCTCAGTTCGTCGGGGGTGGTCCGCAGCCGGTCCACCGGCACCGCCGCCACCAGGGCACGGGCCTGGGCCGCGTCGTGGCTGAGCCCGGGGAGCCATTTCGCCCGCTCGGTGGCGAGGGCGTCGATCGTCTCGGCGGGAATGCCGCCGGGCGCCAGGCCCAGCACCAGCAGGGCGACGTCGATGTCCTGGGAGATCGGGGCCCGTCCCAACGCCGAGGCGCGCGCCCCGGCGAGCGCCACCACCGCGGCGTCGACGTTGCCGCGGTGCTCGCCCGCTCCGAGAGCGATCTGGCGGAGCCGCAGCAGCCGCAGCACGTACCCGGTGTCGGGACCGGTGGTGCCGAAGCTTCCTCCCCACGGCACGTCGTCCGGCGACGCCATGTCGCCGGGCCGGTCCGGCCTCCAGCGCCGGGACGGGGCCGGCTTGGGACGCGGCCGGGGGAGGTCGGAGATCTCGAGCTCGATGTTCGGCTGTTGGCCCACGCGTTCCTGCCTCGGGACGGAGTTACGAATCGGCGGCCATCGTACCGCTCAGATGAACTCGAGCCACTCCCGGTGGCTGTCGAGCTTGCCGCTGACGGCGTCGGCGAACAGCTCCTGGGCACGGCGTGTCACCGGGCCCGGGGTCCCGTCCCCGACCGGTCGGTCGTCGACCTCCCGCACCGGCGTCACCTCGGCGGCGGTGCCGGTGAGGAACAGCTCGTCCCCGTAGTAGAGGTCGGAGCGGTGCAGCATTCGCTCCACCACCGTAAGACCGTCGTCTTCGAGCAGCGACACCACCGAGCTACGGGTGATGCCGTCCAGGCAGCCCACTGCGATCGGCGGGGTGTACACCACTCCGTCCCGGATCAGGAAGACGTTCTCGCCGCTGCCCTCCGAGATGGCGCCGTCGGTGTCGAGCATGATCGCCTCGTCGTAGCCGGTACGCACCGCCTCCATCTTGGCGAGGATGCTGTTGATGTAGGTGCCGGTCGCCTTGGCGTTCGGGAACGCCTCGGGCGAGAAGCGCCGCCACGACGAGACCCGCACCCGGATGCCCTGGCGCAGGCCCTCCTCCCCCAGGTAGGCCCCCCAGCGCCAGGTGATGATGGCGCTGCGCACCCGGGCGTTGGTGGGATTGAGGCCGAGGGCGCCCAGCTCGAGGAACACGATCGGGCGCAGGTAGCCGGCTTCGAGCCCGTTGACCCGCAGCAGCTCCTTGGATGCCTCGACCAGCTCCTCCACCGTCCAGGGGAGCTCCATCGTGTAGGCCTTGGCGGAGCGATGGAGCCGCACCATGTGGTCGGTGAGACGGAATACCGCGGTTCCCTCCGGGGTCTCGTAGGCGCGGATGCCTTCGAATACCCCGGTCCCGTAGTGGAGGCCGTGTGAGAGCACATGAACCGTGGCCTCCTCCCACGGAACCAGCTCACCGTCGAACCAGATGTACTTGGTGGGTTCCATGGGCCTTAGTTTGCCACGTCACCACGGGACGTGCGCTCCTCGCCACGCCCGCCCCGGCTCCGGCCTGTACCCTCCCCGCCATGCGACGCTTCATCGCCGCCGGCTTCGGGGTCGGCTGGATCCCTCACCGCCTGTGGGGCAGCGACAACGGCGCCGGCACCTTCGGGGCGGCGCTGGCGGCCCTGGCCGGCCTGGCGCTGTGGCGCGCTCCCGCCTGGGCCGGGATCGCCGCCGCCGGCGGCGCCGTGCTCCTGTCGTTGTGGGCGGCGGCCCCGTTCGCGGTCGCCGGGCAGGATCCCGGCTGGGTCGTCGTCGACGAGATCGCCGGCACACTGTGCGCTCTCATCGGCCTCACCGCCGTCCCTTGGGTGGCGGCCCTCGTGGTGGCGCGCCTCGCCGACATCTTCAAGGTGCTGCCCGGTGTCGCCGCCGCCGAACGCCTCCCCGGTGCGCTGGGCGTCACGATCGACGACGTGCTCGCCGGCGGCTACGGGCTCGCCGTCGGCTGGCTTCTCACCGCGCTGCTGTAGCGCTGGCCGTTCGTTCCGTCTGATCTTCTGTCACCCTCCCTGGGATCAGGGAGGGTCGGCGAGGCGCAGCCGCAGGCTGCAGCTCGTCCGGGGAGGGTCGCGGTGTTCGTGACGGGCACACCCCCCTCGGCTCGCTCGCCAGCTTCGCTGGCGCCTCGCCGGTCCCCCCTTTTCGCAAGGGCGGACGACAGGAACGAGGCTGCTCTAGAACAGCGAGCGCTACAAGTCCAGCTGGATCGCCCGCACCGCCAGCACGCCCTCGGTCTCCCGCAGCTCGGCGACCAGGGCGTCGTCGACCGGGACCTCGAGGGCGATCCCGATCATCGCCCCGCCTTCCGGGTGGCGCCCCACCGCCATGTCGGAGATGTTGAGGCCGGCGTCGCCGACGGCGGTCCCGACCCGGCCGATCACCCCCGGCACGTCGTCGTTGCGGATCAGCAGCATGTGAGCGCTGAGCGGTAGCTCGATCTTGTAGCCGTCGACGTCGGTGAGCACCTCGCCCTTGCGCTCCAACACCGTCGCCGACAGCGAGCGGGGCTTGCCTTCGATGATGCCCGACAGTGTGATCAGCACCCGGTAGTCGTGGCTCTGGGCCCGGGACGCCTCCCGGATCGAGACGCCGTGGCTCTCCGCCAGGATCGGGGCGTTGACGTAGGTGACCGGTCCGTTCACCACCGCTCCCAGCGCTCCCTTCAACGCCCCCATCGCCAGCGGCCGCAGCGGATGCTCCGCCAGCTCACCCTCGACGGTCACCGTCAGCTCGGAGGGCAGCCCGCCGGAGAACATGGCGAAGATGCGGCCCAGGTGCTCGGCCACCGGCAGGAACGCCTGCACCTCCACCGGCACGTCGGGCCCGAGGTCGACGTTGACGGCCGACCGCACCATCTCGCCCTGCAGCGCCTTCAGCACCGACTCGGCCACCGAGAGGCCGGCCTTGTCCTGCGCCTCCAGGGTCGAGGCACCCAGATGGGGCGTCACCACGAGTTGCGACAGCGAGAACAGCGGGCTCTCGGTGGTCGGCTCCACGGCGAACACGTCGATGGCGGCACCCGCCACCTTGCCCGACGCCACCGCCTCCGCCAGCGCCTCCTCATCGACGATGCCACCCCGCGCCACGTTGATGAGGCGCACCCCCTGCTTCATCCGGGCGAACGCCTCCCGCCCGATGAGGCCCTCCGTCTCCCGGTTGCGGGGCAGGTGGATCGTGATGAAGTCGGCTTGGGCCAGCAGATCCGGGAGATCCACCAGCTCGGCGCCGAGCCGCCGCACCCGATCCTCCCCCACATACGGGTCGTTGACGAGGATCCGCATCCCGAACGAGGAGGCCCGTTGCGCCACCAGGGTCCCGATCCGCCCCAGGCCGACGATCCCGAGCACCTTGCCGTGCAGCTCGACCCCCTTGAACAACTTGCGATCCCAGCGGCCGGCCCGCAACGAAGCGTCGGCTTCCGGGATCCGCCGCGCCTGTGACAGCAGCAGGGCGATGGTGTGCTCGGCGGCCGAGATGGTGTTGGCATCGGGAGCGTTGACCACCATCACCCCATGGGTGGTGGCGGCGGCGAGGTCGATGTTGTCGACCCCGATCCCGGCCCGACCGATGACCCGCAGCTTGGGAGCGGCGCCGATCAGGTCGGCGTCGACCTTGGTGGCCGAGCGCACGATGATGGCATCGGCCTCGGCGAGACGACCCAACAGCTCCTCCCGGGAGGCGTCCGAGGCGTCGTCGACCTCACACGACCCCCGCAACACCGCCAGCGCCGACTCGGCGATCTGTTCGGCTACGACCACTCTCGGCTGAGTCACGCGAACCTCCGAATTGGGTGGGCGTCATCTTCTCACCGGGAGGGCGAACGGATAAATCGTCGATCCGGCATGCGCCGACGGGGCTTCCGGTCCATTCCCGGCGGCCGGCACGGCCCTTCGAGGCGACCCCGCCCTGGAAGGAGGAGGCGGGCCGAATCGGCTACTGCCGGAAGAAGAACAACCAGGCGACAACGGCCACCGCCCCCCCAGAAGAGCGCCAGTTTGAGGGCGCTCCTGAAGATGGCGAACAGGAACCCGATCAGCGCCAGCACCCCCACGACGGCCAGGATCGCCGCCAGCGCACGGTTCGACGACCCCGTCGCGAGGACCATCTCCGAATCGACCATGCCCAGCAGGGAGGTGAGGATGCCCATCGCCGCGAGGTTACCCACCTCGCCGCGGCGCGATTGACGCGGGGTGAACATGCCGAAATCCGGCCGACTCCTATGCTCTCCTGATGGTTCGCGCCTCCCCGCACCGGCCCGGCAGGGGCATCGTCGCGGCCTTGGCGTCCGCCGTCGTCCCCGGTTCCGGACAGCTCCTCGCCGGGGAACGCCGCAAGGGGTGGATCCTCGTCGGACTCACCGCCGCCATCGCCGCGGTGTCGGCCTGGATGCTGCTCGTCGAGAACCACACCCTGTTGCGCTGGTCGGTACAGCCCCGGGCGCTGCAGTGGCTGCTCTTCGGGGACCTCGCCCTGCTGCTGTTCCGGGTCTACGCCTCGGTCGACGCCTACTTCGCGGCGGCGCCGATCGAGCGGGGCCCGCGGGGCGGCATCGGGATCACGGTGGCGGCGCTGCTGGCGGTGACGACGACGGCCGCTCTGGTGGTCCCCCACATCGTGGCCGGCTACTACGACATCGTGCAGTACGACCTCATCACCACCGTGTTCGCCCCGTCGACGACGCTGCCACCGCCGACCACCACGATCACCACCACGACGCCGCCGGCGAACGGGGAGGAGCCGGCGGACACGACGACGACCACCTCCACCACGACCACCACCCTCCCCCCGCCCCGGCTGTGGGACGGCAAGAACCGCCTCAACGTGCTGCTGCTCGGCGGCGACGCCGGCATCGGGCGGCGCGGGGTGCGCACCGACACCATCATCGTCGCCTCGATCGACCCCGCCACCGGCGACACCGCCCTCATCGCGGTGCCGCGCAACATGGCGCGGGTCCCGCTGCCGGACGGCCTCGACCTCTGGTCGTGCGACTGCTTCCCGCCGATCATCAACGAGCTGTGGAAGTACGGCGAGGAGCATCCCGACCGCTTCCCCGGCACCGCACCACCCGGCGCCGAAGCGCTCAAGATGGCGATCGGGGAGATGCTCGGCATCGACATCCACTACTACGCCCTCATCAACCTCGACGGCTTCATCGCGGTCATCGACGCCCTCGGCGGTGTCGACATCACCGTCACCGAGCGCATCTACGACGCCGAGTACCCCCACGAGAACGGCAGCCTCGTCGTCATCGACATCGAGCCCGGCGAGTACCACATGGACGGTCACCTCGCCCTCGCCTACGCCCGCTCCCGCCACGCCACCGACGACTACGACCGGATGGGACGGCAGCGCTGTGTGCTCCAGGCCGTCGCCGATCAGGCGTCACCCGCCGACCTCATCCGCTCCTTCCCCACCCTGGCCGACGCCATCAAGAACAACGTCTCCACCGACATCCCGATCGAGCGCCTCCCCGATCTGGTCGACCTCGTCACCAAGATCGACACCGAAAACATCGTCTCCCTCCCCCTGGTGCCTCCCCGCTACACCGGGGCCCGCACCGCCGAGGGCTACAACACCCCCGACCTCCCCGTCATCCGGGATGCCGTGGCGGTGGTGATGTCGCTGCCCCCGGAGCAGGCGGTGGCGCAGCTCGGGCTCGAGCCGCTGGCGGACGCCTGCGCCGTTCCCGCCAAGCCACCCTGGCAGCAGTGAGCCGGCCTCAGGTCATGCCGAGCCGGCGCAACACGAGATCGGCTTCGATCCGGGGCACCACCGGGTAGCGGGTCACGGCGACGAGGCCCCGTCCCACCACCATCACCGGCACCCCGGCAGCGGTGGCGGCATCGGCGCCGATCTCGGTGTCCTCGACGGCGAGGCACGCCTCGGGGCGCGACCCCACCGCCCGCACCGCGGCGGCGTAGAGGTCGGGGGCCGGCTTGCCACGGGCCACCTCGTCCCCGGCGACGGTGGCCACGAAGTAGCCGGCCAGCTCGAGGACCTCCAGCTTGCGGTCCAGGTTGCGGCGGCTGCTCGAGGTCACCACCGCCATGCGCACCCCCACCATCGACAGGTCGCGGATGGCGGCGATCGCGTCGGGATAGGCGAACAGGTCCGTCAGGTAACTCTGGTGGCGCAGCTCGTCGACGGCGTCGACCACCTCCCGGTACGGCGGGAGGGCGACCTTGCCGGAGAAGTAGGCGTAGGTGTCCTGGCTGTTGGTGCCGGTACACGCCACGACGTCGTCGTCGTCCAGGGTGTAGGCGGAGGCGGCCAGCACCTGCCGCCACGCCGACCACGACAGCGGCTCGGTGTCGGCGATGACGCCGTCGAAGTCGAAGAGCACCGCGGTCACGAACGCAGCGTCCGCTCGGCCCGATCCAGCATCCTCCCCAGCCTCCGGGCCGCCACCGCGCGCCACGGGTTCGCCAGCCAGGAGACCACCTCGGCCCCGTAGGCGATCCGGAGCCGGGCCGAGGCGCCTTCGGGCTCGACCTCGGCGCCGACCACCACCTCGAACCTTCGCTCGGTGGCGAGGCGCCGGTCCGGCAGGGCGCAGCGGTAACGATGCCCCGCCTCCCAGTCGACGATCTCGACCCGGCGGGCCCGGCGGACGGGACCGAGGCGGCGCGCCACGAAGACGACCTGGCCGACCGACGGCAACTCGGTTCCCATGTAGCCGACGGCGCGTACCCCTGCCCACTCCCCCACCCGGGACGGGTTGGCGACCAGCGCCCACATTGCCGAAGGGGCGATGCCCTCCAGCAGGCGGCCGTCGCGGGCGACGACCCCGATCACGATCAGGCCCCGGCTTTCCGCCGCAGGAGATCGGAGACGAGGCGGGGATCCGCTTTGCCGCCGGTGGCCCGCATCACCTGACCGACGAGGAACCCGAGCGGCTTCATGTCGCCCTCCCGCATCCGCTCCAGGGCTTCGCCGTTCTCCGCCAGCACACCCTCCACCGCCGTCTCGATGGCGGCGACGTCGCTGATCTGGATCAGGTCCTGGGCCTTCGCCACCTCCGAAGGGCTCCCCTCCCCGGCGATGACCCGGTCGAGCACGTCCTTGGCCGCCGTGGCCGAGAGGTCACCTCCGGCCACCATGGCGCTCAGCTCGGCGAGGTGGGAGGCGTTGAGGGCGGTGGCGTCCAGCTCGACCGATTCCCGCCGGAGGTGGGCGACGACGTCGACGGTGAGCCAGTTCCCCACCATGCGGAGATCGGCGCCGGCGTCGACCGCCCCGTCGAACAGCACCCCCAGCTCCGGTGAGCCGCCCAGCACGACGGCAGTCTTCGGGTCAACCCCGAGCCCGGCGTAGCGGGCCCGCTGCTGGGCGGGGAGTTCCGGCAACGAGGCTTGCACCCGCTGCCGCCAGGCGTCGTCGATCTGGAGCGGGAGCAGGTCCGGCTCCTGGAAGTACCGGTAGTCCTCGGACTCCTCCTTGGAGCGCATCCCGGAGGTGTTGCCCGCCTCCTCGTCCCAGTGGCGGGTCTCGAGGATGACGGTGCCACCCGCTTCGACCAGCTCGATCTGGCGGTCGATCTCGTAGGCGACGGCCCGCTGCAGCGACCGCAGCGAGTTCATGTTCTTCACCTCGGTGCGGGTGCCGTAGGCGTCCTGCCCCACCGGCCGGACCGAGATGTTGGCGTCGAAGCGCATGCTGCCCTCTTCGAGCCGGGCGTCGGAGACCCCGAGCGACCGGACCAGGAGCTGCAGCTCCGCCCCGTATGCCCGGGCCTGCTCGGCGCTGCGCAGATCCGGCTCGGAGACGATCTCGACCAGCGGCACCCCGGCGCGGTTGAAGTCGAGCAGGGAGTACTCGGCGCCGTGGATCCGACCCCCCTCCCCGACATGGACGCTCTTGCCGGTGTCCTCCTCCATGTGGACCCGGGTGATGCCGACGGTGACCTCCTCGCCGTCAACGTCGAGCGCGAGGCGACCCGCCACGCAGAGGGGGACGTCGTACTGGGAGATCTGGTAGTTCTTCGGGAGGTCGGGGTAGAAGTAGTTCTTGCGGTGGAACAGCGACCGTTCCACCAACTCGCATTCGAGGGCGGCGCCGATGCGGAGGATCCCTTCGATGGCGGCCTCGTTCGGCACCGGGAGCGCCCCCGGCAGCGCCAGGCACACCGGGCAGCAGGTGCTGTTGGGTTCGGCGCCGAACGACACCGGGCACCCGCAGAACATCTTCGAGGCGGTCTGCAGCTCGACGTGGGTCTCGATCCCGATGACGGCCTCGTAGTCGGTCACGGCCCCGTCACCTCCGAGGTGGCGAGGGCGGGACGGGCGTCGAAGCCCACCAGGCGCTCGATCTCGGCCCCGACCCGGAACAGCGGCTCCTCCCCCAGGGCGGGAGCCATGAGCTGGAACCCGATCGGCAGCCCGGCATCGTCGAGCCCCACCGGCACCGACATGCCGGGATGGCCCGCCAGGTTGAGGGCGAGGGTGCACACGTCCGAGTAGTACATGGCGATCGGGTCGGCCGCCTTGGCCCCGATCGGGAAGGCGGTGGTGGGACTGGTCGGCGACACCAGCACGTCGACCTGCTCGTAGGCGCGGCGGAAGTCGTCCCGCACCAGGGTGCGCACCTTCTGTGCCTGACCGTAGAAGGCGTCGTAGTAGCCGGCGGAGAGGGCATAGGTGCCGAGCAGCACCCGGCGGATCACCTCCGGCCCGAAGCCCTCGGCCCGGGTGGCGGCCATCATCTCTTCGACGGTGTCGCCGGGAACCCGCAATCCGTAGCGGACCCCGTCGAAGCGGGCCAGGTTGGCGGAGCATTCGGCGGGGGCGATCAGGTAGTAGGCGGACAGGGCGTACTCGGTGGCCGGCATCGACACCTCCACCACCTCGGCCCCGGCGTCGGAGAGGGCGTCGAGGGTGGCCCACATGGCGGCAGCCACCTGCGGGTCGATCCCCTCCCCCGACAGCTCCTTGACGACACCGAGACGCATGCCCTTCACCCCGGCGGTGAGGGACCCGGAGATGTCGGGGACCTCACCCCGGTAGCTGGTGGCGTCGTGGATGTCGAAGCCGGCGACCGCCTCGAGCATCGTGGCGGCGTCCTGCACGGTGCGACTCAGCGGACCGATCTGGTCGAGGGACGAGGCGAAGGCGATGAGGCCGTAGCGGCTCACCAGGCCGTAGGTGGGTTTCATGCCGACGATGCCGCACAGCGAGGCGGGCTGACGGATCGAGCCGCCGGTGTCGGAGCCGTACGCCCCCAGCGCCGAGCCGGCCGCCACCGCGGCGGCCGCCCCACCGGAGGAGCCTCCCGGTACCGTGTCGGGATCCCACGGGTTGCGGGTCGCTCCGTACGCAGAGTTCTCGGTGGACGAGCCCATGGCGAACTCGTCGAGGTTCGCCTTTCCGAGGATCACCGCCCCGCCGTCCCGCAGCTTGGTCACGATGGTGGCGTCGTAGGGGGGGACGTATCCGGCGAGGATCTTCGAGCCGGCGGTGGTCTCCATTCCCCGGGTGCACAGGTTGTCCTTCAGCGCCAGCGGGATGCCCTGGAGGGGTCCCCGGTCCCTCCCGGCGGCGAAGTCGGCGTCGGCGTCGGAGGCGGCCCGGCGTGCCCCGGTCTGGTCGAGGGTGAGGTAGGCGTGAAGCTGAGCCTCGGTCACCGCGGCCCGCCGCAGCACCGCCTCGGTCAGCTCCACCGACGTGATCTCGCCGCCGCGCAGCGCCGCCGCGGCCGCCGTGATCGTGAGATCGGCGGGGTCGGTCACTCTCCCTCCAGGATGCGGGGAACCCGAAAGTAGGGGCCCTCCGCCTCAGGGGCCTGGCACAGCACGACATCCCGGTCGAGCGACCCGGTCACCTCGTCGTCCCGGAAGGCGTTCGTCATCGGGAGCGGATGCGAGGTGGGCTCCACCCCTTCGGTGGGGAGGGCCTGGACCCGCTCGGCGTGCTCGAGGATGGCGCCGAGCTGGCGGCCGTAGAGTTCCAGCTCCTCATCGCTCAGCGCGATGCGGGCCAGGCGGGCAACTTTGGCGATGTCGATATCGACCGGCATGACCCGCGATGCTACCCGAGCGGCCGCACGCCCTCGCCAACCCTCCCGTTACTCGGTGAGGAAGGAGTGCAGCGCCCCGTAGGCCTGATGGACGTTGGCGAGCGCCACCGACTCGTCGGCCTGGTGTGCCTGGAAGGGCTCACCCGGGCCGTAGTTGACGGCGGGGATGCCACGGTTGGTGAGGCGGGCGACGTCGGTCCAGCCCTGCTTCGCCATCCGGGTGCCGCCCAGGATCTGCTCGAGCCGGGCCAGGTACGCGTTGTCCTCCGGGACGGTGCCGGCGGGGGCCCGGTCCTTGATGATGATGATGTTGGCGGCCGCCGCGACCTCCCGCAGCCGCGCCTCGGCCTCGAAAATGGAGTACACCGGCGGGAACCGGTAGTTGAGGTTCACCGTGAAGGTGGCGGGGAGCACGTTGGTGGCGATCCCGCCGTCGGCCTTGGTCACCGAGAACACCTCGTTGAACTCGAGCCCGGCGATCTCGACCCGTTCCGGTTCACGGCGGTGCATCTCGGCGAGCCACGCCCCCGCTTTGGTCACCGCGTTCTCCCCCAACCAGGGGCGGGCACTGTGGGCGGCCTTGCCCTCGAAGATCACGTCGGCGTTGAGGGCGCCGTTGCATCCCAGCTCGAGCTGGAGGTTGGTGGGCTCCATCACGATGGCGAGCACGCTGTCGTCGAGCCACGGGGTGCGGGTGAGCACCGTTTCCAGGCCGTTCTCATCGACCGGGCCCTCCTCCCGGTCGTAGAAGACCCCGACGACGTCGAACGGGCCGCTGCGTACCTCGTCGTCCTCCATGAGGTGGATCATCACCGCCAGACCCGATTTCATGTCCGAGGTGCCGAGCCCGTGCATGCGGTCGCCCTCGATGCGGGGCGCCGCGTTGCCCTGCTCGGGGACCGTGTCGAGGTGGCCGTACAGGGTGATGAGGGGCCGGCCGGTCTGCTGGCCGACGACGAGGGCGTTGCCGACGCGGTTCACCGCCTTCATCGTCCACAGGGGCAACAGCCGTTCCGCGACCGCGGTGCAGATCCGACCTTCGTTCCCGGTGACCGAAGGGATCGACACCAGGTCGAACAGCGTCTGGTGGAGCGGATTCATACCTGCACTCCAAACACCCGGAGGGCCTCGTTGAGCGATGTCTTGCGATCGGTCGATGCCGAGCGGCGCCCGATGATGAGGGCGCAAGAGAGATCGTAACTGCCGGCGGGGAACTGTTTGGGTCGGGTTCCCGGCACCACCACCGCGTGGGCGGGCACCCGCCCCCGCATCTCGACCGGTTCCTCGCCGGTGACGTCGATGATCGGCGTCGACGAGGTGATCGTCGTGTTGGCACCGAGCACCGCCCCCTCCTCGATCAGCGTGCCCTCCACCACGATGCTGCGGCTCCCGATGAAGGCCCCGTCTTCGATGATCACCGGCCGGGCGGAGAGAGGCTCGAGCACCCCGCCGATGCCGACGCCTCCCGAGAGGTGGACGTCGCGGCCGATCTGGGCGCAGGACCCCACCGTGGCCCAGGTGTCGACCATCGAGCCTGATCCGACCCGGGCGCCGATGTTGACGTACCCGGGCATGACGACCACCCCCGGCTCGCAGAAGGCGCCGTAGCGGACCGTGCCCGGCGGCACCACCCGGATCCCGGCGGCGGCCAGGCCGTGTTTGGTGGGGATCTTGTCGTGGTACTCGAAGGGCCCGACCTCGAGGGTCTCCAGCGCGGCGAGGCGAAAGTAGAGCAGGATCGCCTGTTTCACCCACTCGTGGACGACCCAGTTGCCGTCGATCTTCTCCGCCACCTGCACCTCGCCGCGGTCGAGAGCGGCGATGGTGCGCTCCACCGCCTCCGTCGCGGCCGGGATCGTCTCCAGGTCGGCGTAGGCCGCCTCGACGAGGGCCCGGTCGCCGATCACGTCAGACACCGCTGCACCACCTCCACCGCGGCTCGGCACTCCTCGGCGGAAGGTACCAGGGCGAGCCGCAGGTATCCCTCGCCGCCTTTCCCGAAGAAGCGACCCGCCGAGACGACGACCCCTCCTTCGAGCAGCCGCTCGGTGGCGGCGAGGTCGTCGTCGACCATGACCCACAGGTAGAGGCCGGCGTGGGAGGCGACCGTCTTCAGCCCGATCGCGTCGAAGGCCTCCCGCAGGATCTGCCGCTTCTCGGCGAAGATCTCGCGGCGCAGGGCGGCGTGCGCGTCGTCGCCCCAGGCGGCGGCGGCCGCCGCCTGCACGAAGTCGGGGGAGGCGGTCCCGGTGGCGGTGCGCAGCTTCTTGAGGGCGGCGATGGCTTCCGGATCGCCGACGATGGCGCCGGACCGGTACCCGGTCATGCCGGAGCGCTTCGAGCACGAGAAGAAGGCGAGGACCCCGGCGGCGCCCGGGCCGGCGGCCTGCAGGGCCGAGGCGGGACCGTGAGGGAACGCGGCGGGCTCGTAGATGTCGGCGTAGCACTCGTCGGAGAGCAGCATCACGTCGGCGGCCCGGGCCCGTTCCACCAGGGTGAGCAGGTCGGCGAGCGGCGTGACGGCGCCGGTCGGGTTGTGCGGGGTGCAGATCCACAGCAGCCGGGCCCGTTCCCAGATCTCGTCGGACACCTGGTCGGGCCGGAGCACGAAGTCGCCGGAGAGGATCACCGGGCGCGCTTCGGCCCCGGCGAAGCGGGCTCCCCGCTCGTAGATCGGGTACCCGGGGGTGCCGTACACCACCACGTCGCCGGCGGCGCGGTCGACGAAGGCGAGCGGGGTGCTGAACACCGCCTCCTTCGCACCGGAGGTCGGCATGATCTGTGTCTCCGGGTCGACCGTGACCCCGAAGCGGCGGGCCAGGTAGCCGGCGATGGCCAGCCGCAGCTCCTCGGCGCCGGCGGTGAGGGGGTACTGGGACACGGCGGGGACCGCCCGGCGCAAGGCGTCGGGGATGAACTCGGGGGTCGGCTCCCTCGGGTCACCGATCGAGAAATCGATGACGGTGCGCCCCGCCTTCCGCATGGCGTGGGCCCGTTCTTGCACCATGGCGATCGGGTAGGCCCCCAGCTCGGCCAGGACCGGATTGAGTCGCATGCCGCCACGCTAGTTGCTCGACCCGGGATCGCGGTCCGGCTCGGCGCCACCGGTCCGGCTGCCTCCCGCCCCACCGTATGATCGCCCCGTGAGTTCCAACGGCTACCGCCTCGTCTTCGCCCTGCTCGGCCTCGCCCTCGCCGCGGTGGTGGTGTTCGTCGTGGCGGTGGCGCCTTCGGGGCGGGACGTCCCCCTCCCCGAGGCGGTGGAGCGCATCTCGCCAGAGGACGGGGCGACCGTGCTGCGCCAGATCGGGATCGTGATCGACATGCAGCCGGGGTACCGCATCGAGCTCTTCGTCGACGGGACCCTCATCCCGTCCGAGGAGATCCGGGCCTCGGTGCCGACCGGCCGGTTCGAGTGGTCGCCGGGCCCGCTCTCGATGATCCCCGAGTGGACGCCGGGGACCCACACCGTGCTCGTCACCTGGGATCGGGCGAGCGGGCTCCCCGACCCCGGCGAGCTCGGCTGGTCGTTCCGGGTCCAGTAGCGGCGGCGCCGCCCGCTCAGCCGGCCCCCGCCGCCTCCAGGGCTGCGGGGCCCTCGGCGAGGGCCCGCCGGAACGTCTCCTCGTCGATCACCGGTACCCCGAGCTGCTCGGCCTTGCGGAGCTTCGACCCGGGGTCGGCGCCGGCGACGACGGCGGTGGTGCGGCTCGACACCGAGCCGGTCACCTTGCCGCCCCGCTCCTCGACCGCCGCCTTCGCCTCGTCGCGGCTGAGCTGCTGCAGCGTCCCGGTGAGCACCAGCGTCACCCCCTCCAGCAGGGTGGCGCCGGCAGCGGCCTCCCGTTCCGGTTCCGGGTCCGCCAGCCGGACCCCGGCCGCCGCCAGCTTGCGCACCAGCTCCCGGTTGGCGGGATCGTCGGCCCAGTCCCGGATCGAGGCGGCGATCTCGGGGCCGACCCCCTCGACGGCGATGATCTCCTCCGGGGTCGCCGCCAGCAGGCGCCCCAGGCTGTGGAACTCCCGGGCCAGGAGGCGGGCCACGGTCCCCCCGACGTGGGGGATCCCGAGGGCGGTGAGCAGCCTGCCCAGCGGCCGGTCCCGGGCGCCGGCGATGGCCGCCATCAGGTTGTCGACCGAGACCTCGGCCCAACCCTCGAAGGCGAGCAGCCGGTCTCGATCGAGGGTGAAGATGTCGGCCGGGTCGTGGATGACGCCCTCCCGCCGCAGCAGGTCGACCGTCTTGTACCCGAGGCCCTCGATGTCCATGGCGCCGCGGGAAGCGAAGTGGAACAGGTACTCGCGGAGACGGGAGGGGCAGGCGTAGCCGCCGGTACAGCGCGCCTTCGCCTCCCCTTCCGGCAGCACGATCGTGTTGTCGCAGAAGGGGCAGGTGGCGGGCATGTGCCACTTGCGCCGTCCCGCCGGGCGGGCCGCCAGCACCGCTCCCACCACTTCCGGGATGACATCGCCTGCCCGGCGTACGATCACGGTGTCGCCGGGACGCACGTCCCTGCGGTGGACCTCGCCCTCGTTGTGGAGCGTGGCGGTGCTCACCGTGACCCCACCGACGAAGACCGGCTCCAGCACCGCGTAGGGGGTGACGGCGCCGGTGCGGCCCACGTTGACCTCGATCGCCTTCAGCAGGGTGGTCTTCTCCTCCGGCGGCAGCTTGTAGGCCACGGCCCAGCGCGGGCTCTTGGCGGTGAACCCGGCCGCCTGCTGATCGGCCAGCTCGTCGACCTTGACGACGATCCCGTCGATCTCGTAGTCGTATTCGTGGCGCCGTTGCAGGGTGTCGGCGACGAAGCGATCCACCCCGGCCAGGTCGGCGACCCGGGCGGTGGCGGGATTGACCTTGAGGCCGAGCTTGGCGAGCCACTCCAGGGCCTGGTGATGGCTGGTGAGGGTGGGCCCGCCTTCCAGGTACCCGAGCTGGTACACCCAGATCGACAGCTTGCGGGAGGCGGTTATGGCCGGGTCCTTCTGGCGCACCGACCCGGCGGCGGTGTTGCGGGGGTTCACGTAGGGCCGCAGGCCCTGTTCGGCCTGGCGGGCGTTGAGCTCCTCGAACGCCGAGACCGGCATGTAGATCTCGCCCCGAATCTCCATCACCGCCGGCGGGTCACCGTGGAGGCGGAGCGGGACGGCGTCGATGGTGCGGACGTTGGCGGTGATGTCCTCCCCGGTGACACCGTCGCCGCGGGTGGCCCCCTGGGTGAGCACCCCCGCCTCGTAGGTCAGCGACACCGCCAGGCCGTCGATCTTCAGCTCGCAGACGTACCCTTCCGGTTCCCGGCCCAGGAGGCGCACCAGGCGGTCCCGCCAGGCGTGCAGCCCTTCGGTGGAGTCGACGTTGTCGAGGGAGAACATGCGCTCCCGGTGCTCGACGGCGGCGAAGACGTCCGCCGCCGGGGCCCCGACCCGCTGGGTCGGCGAATCGGGGGTCACCAGCTCGGGATGCTCCGCCTCGAGAGCGAGCAGCTCGTTGAAGAGGGCGTCGTACTCGGCGTCGGAGATCACCGGGTCGGCCAGCACGTGGTAGCGGTGCAGGTGGAAGCGGATCTGCTCCCGCAGCTCCTCGATCTTGGCCTCGGTTTCCGCTGCGCCCATCGCTCGCTCCCGCCGTGACGTCCGGGCCGTACGCTACCGGGCGCGGGTGACACGGCGGGCCGGTCCCGGGCGTCTCAGCCTGCCGGCAGCACCCCTCCGATGGTGCCGCCGCCGAGTACCTCGTCGCCGCGGTAGAAGACGGCGGCCTGACCCGGGGTCACCGCCGCCTGCGGCTCGTCGAAGCGCACCTCCCAGGCGCCTTCGCCGGCCGGGGCGAGGCGGGCCGGGGTCGGCTCGGAGCGGTAGCGGATCTTGACGGCCACCGCGTCATTCTCCGGGGCGTGGCCTGCCACGAACGACACCCCCTCGACCCGGCAGCCCTCCGCCAGCAGGTCGCGGCGGGAACCGACGACGACGGTGGCCTCGGCGGGGCGGATGTCGACGACGTAGCGGCGCTCCCCCGCCGCCGCCCCGAGTCCGCGGCGCTGCCCGATCGTGTAGTCGACCGTCCCGTCGTGGTGGCCCACGACCTCGCCGGAGCCGGTGACGATGACGCCGGGCCGGGCCGCCTGCGGGAACCGTTCCCGCAGAAAGCAGCGGTAGTCGCCCTTCCCCACGAAGCAGAGGTCCTGGCTGTCGGGCTTGGCGGCGGTGCGCAGCCCGAGGCGGGCCGCTTCGGCCCGCACCCCGGTCTTCGTCATCTCCCCGACCGGGAACCGGATCCGTTCCAGGTCGCGCTGGGCCAGCATGTGGAGGACGTAGGACTGGTCCTTGGCGGTGTCGGCGGCCCGCAGCAGGTGGTAGCCGGCGCCGTCGTGACGGATCCGGGCATGGTGCCCGGTGACGAGGACGTCGCATTCCAGGGCGGTGGTCCGCTCCAGCAGCGCCTTGAACCGCACCCGCCGGTTGCACTCGATGCAGGGGTTGGGGGTGAGCCCGGCCAGGTAGGCCTCCCCGAAGGGGTCCACCACCGCGGTCGTGAACTCGTCGACGTAGTCGAGCACGTAGTAGGGGACGTCGAGCCGGGCGGCGACGCTGCGGGCGTCCTCGGCGTCGGCGACGGTGCAGCACCCGGCGCTGGGCATGGTGCCGTCGGATCCCTCCCACTGCTTGAGGGTGACGCCGACGACGTCCCAGCCCTGCTCCAGCATGAGGGCAGCCGCCACCGAGCTGTCGACTCCGCCCGACATGGCCACCAGCGCCCTCACGGCAGGTCCTCCAGCGCCGCCAGGACCCGCTCGGCGGCGACGTCCCCGTCGGCGGGCGTGGTAACCCAGCCGAACGTGAATCGCACGCATTCGGCGGCGGCGTCCTCGTCGAAGCCCATGGCGGCGAGCACGTGGGAGACCTCGCCGGCCCCGCTGTGGCAGGCGGAGCCGGCGGCGGCCGCCACCTGGCGCCGGTCGAGGCGGATCAGCAGCGTCTCGGCGGGGACGCCGGGGAAGCGAAGGTGGCTGTGCTGGACGAGCCGACGGTCGGGCGGGACGTTCACGCCGAGGCCGGGCACCGCGGCCCGCAGCCGGGTCTCGAACCTGTCCCGCGCCGCGGCGACGTCGCGGCGGAACCGGGCCCGATCGGCCACGGTCGCCTCCATCGCCGCCACCATGCCGACGATGCCGGCGACGTTGTGGGTGCCGGAGCGACGCCCCAACTCCTGACCGCCGCCGTGCAGCACCGGCTCCAGCTCGATCCCGTTGCGCACGTAGAGCAGGCCCACCCCCTTGGGTCCCCCGAACTTGTGGGCCGCCAGCGAGATGAGATCGGCTCCGGTGGAAGCCACGGTGACGTCCTCGGAGACGAAGGCCTGCACCGCGTCGGTGTGGACCGCCGCCTTCCGACCATCGAGGGCGGCGGCGATCTCCGCCACCGGTTGCCGGGCCCCGGTCTCGTTGTTGGCTGCCATCACCGACACCACCGCGGTGTCGCTGGTCACGGCGGCGACCACCGCGGCCGGATCGACGACCCCGTCCCGGTCGACCCCGACCCGGGTCACGGCACAGCCCAGGCGCTCCAGGAAATCTGCGGTTCGCAGCACCGCCTCGTGCTCGACGGCCGTCGTCACCACACCGCCGCGCCGCCCTGCGGCGAGGGCGGCCCCGGCGACGGCGAGGTTGTCGGCCTCCGTCCCGCCACCGGTGAACACGATCTCGAGCGGGTGGGAAGCGCCAAGCAGGGCGGCGGCCCGTTCCCGGGCCTGCTCCATCGCCGATTTGGCGCGGCGGGACGTCCCGTGGACGCCGGAGGGATTGCCGAACACCTCGTCGAGGAAGGGGGCCATCGCGTCCCGGGTCTCCGGGCGCACCATCGTCGTCGCCGCGTGATCCAGGTAGAGCATGCCCCGTCATTGTCGCAGAGTGCCCGCCGGAGGAGAACGTGGAACGCGGCGGCCGGGAATGCAGTCACATCCGCACCGATCGCTCGCCCGACCCGCTCCGATCGGGCATGGACGGCTTCAGCGATTGATGCCGAATTCCTGGACGTCGAGGCTCCATGCTTCGCCGTCGGTGACGATTGCTTTCCCACCGATCGACGCGTAGGTGACCTCGGCGAGGTCGACACTCTCCGGGATGACGTTGATGCACAACCTGGCGTCGACGACCGGGATCACTCGCGTTCGCACCTCGGGTCGTTTCACGAATTCCGCCGTTGCACCGTCGTAGACGAACGTGAACCCGCGGACGACCACGTAGGCGTCTCGGGCTTCGACGATCTCACCCACGAAGTGCCGCCGGACATCGGTCTCGAATGCCCTGCGCTCGGCGACGTGGATCTTGGCACCGGGTTCGATCGCCATCCGATGCACTGTAGCGAGGCACCACACCGGCCAGTGGCCGTTTCCCCGGACCCGCCGCGGAATGACGATCGGCGGGGACGCCCGAGCGCGGCGACCAGGTGTTGCGACCGCCGCCGGGTGCCCGCCGCCGGATTCCCCGCAGCCTCCTAG
>CAYQEC010000038.1:0-20691 GCA_964416425.1 uncultured Acidimicrobiaceae bacterium
AGGAGGGCTCTCTGATCACACCGTCCCGCCAGGGACAACGTCCCCGGTTGTCACAGCTAGGGGTCGCGTGGACGCCTCCGGCCGCGCCTCGTAGACTCGCCGTGCCCCGCGACGGAAAGGCTCCCATGACCGAACAGGGCGGCATTCACGACGAGCACCCGTTCGACACCCCGATGGATCAGCGGGACCCGGCCCGCCGTTTCCGGGGACGACTCGCCTCCGCGGTGACCGTGGTCACCGCCGGAACCGGCGAGCGCCAGACCGGCCTGACGGTGTCGTCGATCATGATCGCCGAGGGTGAGCCCTCTCGGGTGTACTTCCTCGTCGGCACGACCACCGACCTCTACTACGTGTTGGAGGAGCGCGGCAGGTTCGTGGTGCACGTGCTCCAGGACCGGCATCACGAGATCTCCGACGTCTTCGCCGGGCTGCGCCCCAGCCCGGGGGGACGGTTCGCCGGCCTCTCGGTGGAGGACAGCGACTGGGGCCCGGTGCTCAGCGACGTCGCCACCCGGGCCTACTGCACCTTCGAGGGCGGGGACGAGGAGACCTACTTCCTGGTCGCCGAGGGCGTCATCGACAAGCTGGAGCTGGGCGACGTCGACGACCCGCTCGTCTACTTCCGGGGCAAGTACCGGTCGCTGGGCTGAACCTGCCGGCGCCGCCGGTATCGATCCCGCCACGCCCGTAGACTCCCCGGCATGTCCCGCACCGCGCCCTCCATCTGGCTGACGACGCTCGGTTGCTCCAAGAACGAGGTCGATTCGGCCAAGGTCACCGCCATGGTGGGCGACGCCGGCTACCGCCAGGCGGAGTCGCCTGAGACCGCCGACGTGGTGATGGTCAACACCTGCGCCTTCATCGAGGCGGCACGGCGCGAATCGATCGACACGATCATGGAGCTGTCGGAGGCCCGCCGGGACGGCGCCAAGCTGGTGGTGATGGGCTGCATGGCCCAGCGCTACGAGCGGGAGTTGGAGGAGGCGCTGCCGGAGGCCGATGCGGTGGTGGGCCTCGACCGCTACCCCGAGCTGGTGGACCGGCTGGATGCCCTCACCGCCTGGACCCCGCTGCGGATCCGGGCCGCCTCCCGCTCCCACATGGACATCCTCTACCAGGTGCGGCGCCCCACCCCGACGACGCCCTACGCCTACGTCAAGGTGGCCGAAGGGTGTGACAAGCCCTGCACCTTCTGCGCCATTCCCCAGTTCCGGGGTAGGCAGCGGTCCCGCCCGCCCGGCAACGTCCGGGAGGAGATCGTGGCCCTCACGGCGGCGGGCGTCGGTGAGATCGTGCTCGTCGCCCAGGACCTCGCTTCCTACGGGCGCGACATCGGCGCCCCGGGCGGGCTCGAGGAGCTGCTTGCCTTCGTCTCCGACGTCGACGGGCTGCGCCGCCTCCGCCTCTACTACCTGTACCCCCGCGAGATCACCCCCGCCCTCGTCTCCGCCATGGCCGCCAGCCCGGTGGTGGCCGATTACTTCGATCTCTCGCTGCAACACGCCTCGACCCGGCTGCTGCGGGCGATGAAGCGGCCGGGCAGTGGCGCCCGCCACCTCGATCTCATCGGCCGCATCCGGCGGGAGGCCCCGGCGGCGGCGCTGCGCTCCAGCTTCATCGTGGGCTTCCCGAGCGAGACCGAGGACGACGTCGACGAGCTCGCCGGGTTCCTGGAGGAGGCCGCCCTCGACTGGGTGGGGCTCTTCCCCTACTCGGCGGAGGAGGGCACCCCGGCGGCGGAGATGGGCGGCCAGCTCCCGGAGGGCGAGGTGGCGGAGCGGCTCCGCCTCCTCCAGGCGCTCCAGGACGACGTCACCGCCCGCCGCAACGCGGCCCAGGTGGGCCGGGTGCTCGAGGTCCTCGTCGATCAGGTGGAGGACGGGCAGGCGGTGGGCCGCTCCTACCGGGAGGCGCCCGAGATCGACGGGGTGATCCTGCTCGACGCCGGCCGGCCCGGGGACTGGGTGACCGCCGAGATCACCGGCGCCTACGGCACCGACCTGGCGGGCCGTGTGCAGGGCGCGGCATGATCGTCGAGGTGCTCGCGATCGGGACCGAGCTGCTGCTGGGCCAGATCGTCAACACCAACGCCGCCACCATCGGGGCCCGCCTCGCCGAGGCCGGTCTCGACCACTACCACCAGGGGGTCGTCGGCGACAACCTGGAGCGGATCGCCGCCGCGGTGCGGTTCGCGGTGAGCCGGGCCGACGCCCTCATCGTCACCGGCGGCATCGGACCAACCCAGGACGACCTCACCCGGGAGGCACTGTGCGCCGCCGCCGGGGTGGAGATGGCCTTCAGCGAGGAGCAGGCCGCCGCGCTGCGCCGCCGCTGGGCGGAACGGGGCCGGGTTATGCCGGAGTCGAACCTGCGCCAGGCCCAGTACCCGGCGGGGGCGACGCTGCTGCCCAACGCCAGGGGCACCGCTCCCGGGCTCCGGATGAGGATTGGGGACGCCTGGGTGTTCGCGGTGCCCGGGGTGCCGGCCGAGATGGTCCCGATGCTCGACGACGGCATCCTGCCATTCCTGCGGGCCGAGGCCGGGGCCGACGCCGTGGTGGTGAGCCGGCTGATCCGGACCTGGGGCGACTCGGAGTCGCGGATCGCCGAGATCCTCGCCGACCTCTACGAGACGTCGCTGAACCCGACCGTGGCGTTCCTGGCGTCGGCGGGGGAGATCAAGGTGAGGCTGACCGCCAAGGCCGCGACCGACGAGGAGGCGCGGGGGCTCATCGCCCCGGTGGAGGAGGAGGTGCGGAGGCGCCTCGGGTCGCAGGTGTTCGGAGCGGACGATGACACGGTGGAGCGGGTGCTGCTGGGGGAGCTGGAACGGCGGGGATGGACGCTGGCCACCGCCGAGTCGGCCACCGCGGGGTCGGTGGCGGCCCGCGTCACCGTGGTGCCGGGGGCGTCGCGGGTCTTCCGCGGGTCGATCGTCGCCTACCAGGAGGACGTCAAGACCGGGGTGCTGGGAGTGCCGGAAGCGACCATCGCCGCCCACGGGGTGGTGAGCGAGGCCACCGCCTGCGCCATGGCGGAGCGGGCGGCCGTGGTGCTGGAGGCGGACGTGGCGGTCGCCGTCACCGGTTCGGCCGGGCCCGATCCGCAGGAGCGGCCGGTGGGCACCATGGTGGTGGCGGTCCACACCCCGGAGGGAACCAGGGCCCGCTCGCTGCACTTCCCGGGGGACCGGGAGCGGGTACGGGTCTACGCCACCACGGCGGCGCTGCAGCTGGTGCGGCTGGCCGTGACCGGCGCCTGGTGGGGGAGTGGCGGCGACACCCATTGGGACCGGCAGGGGGACGAGGGGTCGTGAGCGACCGGGAGCGCATGTTCCTGGCGGTGGAGCTCGACGAGGGAGTGCGCCGTCTCCTGGCTGCGTTCCTCGACGGGGCGGACCTGCCGGGGCAAGCGGTGCCGCCCGAGAACTGGCACCTCACCCTCCGCTTCCTGGGATGGGCCACCGAGGTGCAGCGGGACGGGATCCTGCGGTGGCTCGACGAGGCCGGCCTCGGGAAGCCGTTCCGGATCCGGTTCGCCGGCCTGGGGGCCTTCCCCAAGGCGCGGCGGGCGACGGTGCTCTGGCTCGGAGTGCGATCCGGGATCGAAGGCCTGGAGCGTCTCGCCGCCGCCGCCGAGGAGGCGTCGGTGGCCGCCGGCTTCGCCCCGGAGGGGCGGCCGTTCCATCCTCACCTCACCCTGGCGCGGGTCCGTCCCGCGGTGGACGTCACGGATCTGGTGGGCCGGTTCCCGCCCTTCGACGTCGTCATGGAGGTCGGGGCGGTCACCTTCTACCGGAGCCGGCTGGCGCCCGGCGGCGCCAGCTACGAGGTGGTCGACCGCGTCGCGTTGTGAGGCGGCGGATGCTCGACACCGAACACCTGTTCGCCTAGAGTAGAGGCACACGACGCAGTAGCATTACACGGCTGTAGTTCTGTCACAGGCATTCGTTACGGTACAGCCGATGAAGAACTCGAAGGGAGCCTCAGTGGAACCGGACAAGAACCTCGAGATGGCGATGTCGCAGATCGAGCGGCAGTTCGGCAAGGGCGCCATCATGAAGCTGAGCGACAGCGGGGTGAGGAACGTGCGGGCCATCCCGACCGGCGCCCTCTCTCTCGACCTGGCGTTGGGCATCGGCGGCGTCCCCCGGGGCCGGATCGTGGAGATCTTCGGCCCCGAGAGCAGCGGCAAGACCTCCCTGGCGCTCCACGTGATCGCCGAGGCGCAGCGCAACGGCGGGGTGGCGGCGTTCATCGACGCCGAGCACGCCCTCGACCCGGTCTATGCCAAGGCGCTCGGCGTCGACGTCGACGAGCTGTTGATCTCGCAGCCCGACACCGGGGAACAGGCGCTGGAGATCACCGACATGCTGATCCGCTCCGGCGCCCTCGACGTGGTGGTGATCGACTCGGTGGCCGCCCTGGTGCCGCGGGCCGAGCTCGAAGGAGACATGGGCGACATCCACGTCGGCCTCCAGGCACGGCTCATGTCGCAGGCGCTCCGCAAGCTCGCCGGGACGATCAACCGTTCGGACACGACCGCGGTCTTCATCAACCAGCTCCGCGAGAAGGTGGGGGTGATGTTCGGCTCGCCGGAGACGACGCCGGGGGGCCGAGCCCTCAAGTTCTACGCCAGCGTGCGGATCGACATCCGCCGGATCGAGGCGATCAAGCAGGGCACCGACAACGTCGGGAACCGGGTGCGGGCCAAGATCGTGAAGAACAAGGTGGCCCCGCCGTTCCGTCTCGCCGAGTTCGACATCATGTTCGGTCAGGGGATCTCGCGGGAGGGCAGCCTGATCGACGTGGCGGTCGAGCACAACATCGTCCGCAAGGCCGGCGCCTGGTATACCTTCGACGGGGATCAGCTCGGCCAGGGCCGGGAGAACGCCAAGGACTTCTTGCGTGACAACCCGGAGCTGGCGATGCAGCTCCAGGACCGGGTCTACCGGGCGGTGGGCCTGCTCGACGACGACGAGGAGGAGGGGGCCGAGACCGAGGACGGGGGGGCGGCCAAGGTCGAAGCTGCGGCCAAGGCCGACGCCGACGCCGTCGAGCGGGAATCCGAGGAAGCCGAGGCCTAGGCCTAGGCGTGTACCCGGGCCGGTGCGCGGGACCGGCGGCCGTGGATCTCGGTGGCTGATCGCGTCCGCTCACCCACCGAGAGCGCGATTTGACGGTTCCGCTGGCGGATCCGGTGGGGTAGCATCGGCGCTACACACGCATTTTCGACACCAAAGAACGAACATCGGAACCGAAACAGGGACAATCGTGATGGAACTCGTCGACCGCACGTTAGGTCGCGGGAGCGGCTGAGGCCGCTCCGTCGTCGCCGTCGTCCAGCCGAGTGTGTGTGCCGAGCCATGGGCTCGGCATGCCGCTTTTCGGGTTCCGGGAACGGGGACCGACATGCAGGATTGGGTCGTCCTGGGCATCGTCACGGGGCTGGTCGCCGTGCTGGCCTTCGTGGTGGGTCGGGATTTCCAGCGACGTCAGACCCGCAAGGCCGCGGCCAACGCCGAGGCGGCACTGCGGGAGGCGCGAATCGACGCCCAGCGCATTCTCTCACGCGCCGAGGAGGATGCCCGGGCGCTGGCCGAGAGCTACCGGGACCGGGAAGAGGCGGCCTTGGAGCATCGCCACATCGAGGTGGCGGCGATGGAGGAACGGCTGGTACAACGGGAAGCCACCTTGGAGCAGCGGGCTGCCAACCTGGCCCACCGCGAGCAGATGCTGATCGAGAAGGACCGGGCCGTCGCCACCGCCCAGGGGGAGGCCGAGGTGCTGCGGGAGCAGGCTCGCTCCAATCTGGAGCGCACCGCCGGCTACGACTCGAAGGCGGCCAAGGCCGAGCTGCTCCGCAAGGTCGAGGACGACACCCGCCGGGAGGCGATGGTGCTGGTCCGTGACCTCGAGCTGAAGGCGCGGGAAGAGGCCGACCGCCGGGCGCGCCGCATCCTGGCGACCGCGGTGCAACGCCTCGCCGCCGAGGTCGTCTCCGAGACGACCGTCTCGGTCGTCGTCCTGCCGTCGGATGACATGAAGGGCCGCATCATCGGCCGGGACGGCCGCAACATCCGCACCTTCGAGGCCGTCACCGGGGTCAACCTCATCGTCGACGACACCCCCGAGGCGGTGTCGGTGTCGACCTTCGACCCGGTGCGGCGGGAGACCGCCCGGCTCACCCTGGAACGGCTCGTCGAGGACGGCCGCATCCACCCCGCCTCGATCGAGGAAGCCTACGAAAAGGCCAAGGCCGAGATGGATCAGAGCATCCGCGACGCCGGGGAGTGGGCCCTGCTCGAGGTAGGGCTGACCCGGATGCACGCCGAGCTGGTGACGCTGCTGGGGCGCCTCAAGTACCGGACGTCGTACGGCCAGAACGTGCTCAACCACCTGGTCGAAACGGCCCACATCGCCGGCATGCTCGCCGCCGAGCTCGGGGTGGACGCCACCGAGGCGAAGCGGGCCGCCTTCCTGCACGACATCGGCAAGGCGGTCAGTCACGAGGTGGGCGGCTCGCACGCCCTCATCGGGGCCGAGATCGCTCGCCGCTTCGGGGAGGATCCCTCCATCGTCCACGCCATCGAGGCCCACCACAACGAGGTGGAGCCGCGCACCCTCACCGCGGTGCTGGTACAGGCGGCCGACGCCGTCTCGGCAGCCCGGCCCGGAGCCCGCCGCGAGGCGCTCGAGTCCTACGTGCGGCGCCTCGAGCAGCTCGAGGAAATCGCCGGCTCCTTCCCCGGGGTGGAGCGGGTGTTCGCCATGCAGGCCGGGCGGGAGATCCGGGTGGTGGTGAGCCCCTCCAACGTCGACGACCTGGGAGCGGCGGCTCTCGCCCGCACCATCGCCCGGCGGTTGGAGGAGGACCTCCAGTACCCCGGCCAGATCGAGGTGACCGTGATCCGCGAATTCCGGTCCACCGACATCGCCCGGTGAACGAGCCCATGACGCAGATCATCTCGCTCGACGCCCCGGCGGTGCGCCACCGGCGCCCGCCGACCCGGAGTGGCCGCAGCTACTACGTGCGCACCTTCGGCTGCCAGATGAACGAGCACGATTCGGAGCGGATCGGTGGGCTGCTGGAGGCCGACGGCATGGTCCCCGCCGCCGGGGTCGACGACGCCGACGTGGTGGTGCTCAACACCTGCACCATCCGGGAGAACGCCGACAACCGCCTCTACGGCTACCTGGGCGCCCTCAAGGCGGTCAAGGAGCGCCGCCCTGAACTCCAGGTCCTCGTCGGCGGCTGCTCAGCCCAGAAGGACCGGGAGCTGATCCGGCAGCGGGCCGCCTGGGTCGACGTCGTCTTCGGCACCCACAACGTGCACCGGGTGCTCGACCTCCTCGACCACGTCGAGGAGTGGGGGCCGATCACCGAGATCTGGGACGAGACCGCCTCTGCCGAGGAGTTCCCCTCCACCCTGCCCACCAGCCGGGCGACGCCGCACGCGGCCTGGGTGACCATCACCATCGGCTGTGACAACTCGTGCACCTTCTGCATCGTGCCGATCGTGCGGGGCCGGGAGATCAGCCGCCGCCCCGGCGATGTCATCGCCGAGGTGCGGGGGCTGGTGGCCGACGGGGTGAGCGAGGTGACGTTGCTGGGCCAGAACGTCAACTCCTACGGCCGCGACCTCGACCTCAACGGGCGCAGCCCGGTCTTCGCCGACCTGCTGCGGCGGGTCGGCGAGGTGGACGGCGTGCGGCGGGTGTGGTTCACCAGCCCCCATCCGAAGGATTTCCGGGAGGACGTCGCCGAGGCGATGGCGGCCACCGCCGCGGTGTGCGAACAGCTCCACCTGCCGCTGCAGTCGGGCAGCGACCGGATCCTGGCGGCGATGCACCGCGGCTACCGGGCCGAGCGCTTTCTCGAGAAGCTGGCGATGGCCCGCCGCGTTGTCCCCGACCTGGCGGTGTCGACCGACGTGATCGTCGGGTTCCCCGGCGAGACCGAGGAGGACTTCGCCGCCACCCTGGAGGTGATGGGTGAGGCCCGTTTCGACCAGGCGTTCACGTTCCAGTTCTCGCCCCGTCCCGGCACCCCGGCGGCCACGATGCCGGACCAGGTTTCCCCGGCGGTGGTACAGGAGCGTTTCGAGCGCCTGGTGGAGCTGCAGAACCGGATCTCGCTGGAGCGGAACGAGGAGATGGTGGGGCGGCGCTACGAGGTCCTGGTGGAGGGGCCGTCCCGCAAGGATCCGGCCACGATCACCGCCCGCACCCGGGGCAACAAGACGGTCCATTTCACCGGGGACGATCCCGCCGGCAGCTACCGCGACGTCGAGATCGTCCGGGCCGCGCCGCATCACCTCATGGGGAGGCGGGTGCGCTGAGGGTCGTCGCCGTCGTCGGTCCCACCGCTGCGGGCAAGTCCGAGCTCGCCATCGGCCTCGCGTCCCGCCTCGGGGGTCAGATCCTCTCGGTCGACTCGATGCAGGTGTACCGGGAGATGGACATCGGCACCGCCAAGCCCGATGCGTCGACCCGGGCCGAGGTGCCCCACCACCTGCTCGACCTGGTCGATCCCGAGGTGGAGTTCACCGTCGCCGAGTTCCAGGAGGTCGGGGTGGTGGTCCGCGACCGGCTGCGGGCCCAGCGGATCACCCCGGTGGTGTGCGGCGGCTCCGGCCTCCACTTCCGGGCGCTGGTGGATCCGCTCGACTTCCCGCCCACCAGCCCCAAGGTACGGGCGGAGCTGGAGCAGCGGAGCCACCAGGAGCTACTCACCGAGCTGGAGACGCTCGACCCGCACGCCGGGGACCACGTGGACCTGGCCAACCCGCGCCGGGTGGTGCGAGCGCTCGAGGTCGAGCGCCTCACCGGCCTGACGCCGACCGATCGGGCGTCGTCGGCGGAGGGGGAGGCGGTGCGCCGCTACCTGTCGGCGGTGCCGCTGCTGGTGCTCGGGTCCGACCCGGGCGACGACCTGGCGACCCGGGTGGCGGCCCGCTTCGACCGCATGCTGGACCTGGGCCTGCTCGACGAGGTGCAGCGCCTGGCGCCCCGCCTGGGACGCACCGCCCGCCAGGCGGTCGGCTACAAGGAGCTGCTCCCGGTGGTGGAGCGGGGGGTGGACCTGGCGGTGGCCCGGGACGAGGCGATCCGGGCGACGCTGGCGCTGGCGAAGCGGCAGCGCACGTTCTTCGGCAAGGATCCTCGCGTTCACTGGATTCCGTGGCACCATGATCCGGCGCAGCGCCTCGAGAAGGCGATGGCGGCAGTCGAGGAGGCCGATCGATGAACTTCGTGAAGATGGAGGGCCTCGGCAACGACTTCATCGTGGTCGAGGGCCCGGCCGTCGTAGCGGAGGCGGACATCGTCCGCTGGTGTGAGCGAAGGCACGGTATCGGGGCCGACGGCGTACTCGAGGTGACCCAGCTCGGTGCCGACCGGGTGCGGATGCGCTACTGGAACGCCGACGGTCACAGCGCCGAGATGTGCGGCAACGGGCTGCGCTGCGTGGCTCGCCTCGCGGTGCTGCGGGGCTGGGTGGAGGGCACCAAGCTCATCATCGAGTCGGCGGTGGGGGAGCGTCGGGCCGAGGTGCGGCCCGACGGGACAGTGCGGGCCCAGCTCGGGGTGCCGCATGAGTACCGGCTGGCGTCGCTGCAGGTGGCCGGGGTCGAGGTGCACCCGGTGGGGCTCGGTAACCCGCACGCCGTGGTGTTCGTGGACGATCCGGCTACGGCGCCGGTGACCTCTCTCGGGCCCGAGATCGAGACCGACGCCATTTTCCCGGCCGGCACCAACGTCGAGTTCGCCGCGGTGCGGGGCCGCGACCGGATCGAGCTGCGGGTGTGGGAGCGCGGGGTGGGGGAGACGCTGGCGTGCGGCACCGGGGCGGCCGCCACCGCCTATCTCGCGGGGCGGCGGGGCCTCACCGACGATCGGGTCGCGGTTGACCTGCCCGGCGGGCGGATGATGGTGGAGATGGAGAACGGCACCGCCTGGATCGAGGGGCCGGCCAACGTCGTCTTCACCGGGACGGTGGATTGAGCGTCAGCCTGACCCGGCGAGTCAGGAGAGCGGCGTGTGTCAGATGACCCGTCGCATCAGCGCTACCACGACGCCGAGGATCTCGACCCCTTCGGAGAACACCATGGGCGGGAACGCCGGGTTCTCGGCCTTGAGCACGACGCGGCCGTCGAGGCGTTGCAGCCGCTTGACGGTGGCCTCCTCCCCGTTGATGAGAGTGGCGACGATCTGGCCGTCCCGGGCATCGGGCTGGCGGCGGACCACGACGTAGTCGCCGTCGAAGATGCCGGCGTCGATCATCGAGTCGCCCCGCACGCTCAGCATGAAGACCGGGTCGTTGCCGACCAGCTCCACCGGGAGGGGGAAGATCTCCTCGATGTCCTCCTCGGCCAGCATCGGGGAGCCGGCGGCGATCCGGCCCACCAGGGGAACGTCGCGAACCGGGGCCCGGTGCAGCGACCGCAGGTCCTCACCGGTGTCGAGGACCTCGATGGCGCGTGGCTTGGAAGGGTCGCGGCGGATGTAGCCGCTCTTGACCAGGGCCGAGAGGTGACTGTGGACCGTCGACGGCGAGCTGAGCCCGACGGCGTCGCCGATCTCGCGTACCGCCGGCGGGTAGCCACGGTCGCGCACCGTTTCGAGGATGAAGTCCAAGATCTGCTGCTGGCGGCCGGTGAGCTGCTTGTGGTCCATGGCGGTGCCTTTCTCGACGCTGTGGGGTCACGTTAGTCGCGTTTTCGCGATCGACCAAACATATGTTCGACTTGACAGGCGAACACGTGTTCGGTACTGTCGCCTCGTATGCGAACAAGCGTTCGGTCGAGGGCGTGGGAATCGGGCCGGGGACCAGCTCTCCGGCGATCGAAATCCTGTCACACCTGGGCGATACCTTGCTTGCAGGGCCGGTTCCCCACGGATCCGGCCGGACGGCGGGTCACACGAGCGGCCCATGAGACGGTTGGAAGCTGAAAGAGGAGGAGTCATCACGATGCCTCGACACTTGACCACTCCATCACGTGTGCTGGTCGTCATCTCCATCGTGTTCGTGGCTCTGGTGCTCCTCCTCGCTTCCGCCGTCGATGCCGTCGGGACCGAGCCGGTCGCCACCGAGAGCGCGGCCGCTACCGACCATGTGGTTCGAGCCGGAGACACCCTGTGGGCGATCGCCGCCGATCTGGCGCCGGACGGGACCGACATCCGAGGGATGGTCGACACCATCCGGAACATGAACGACATCGACTCGAGCCTGATCGTGCCCGGGCAGGTGCTGCGGGTTCCCGTCGTCGACTGAGGTCCCGCCGGAGCGTCGAGCGGGGTCGTTGCTGGGTGTCGGTCGAGACCAGCTCCGAGAGATGTGTCCTGGACGGTCGGGGCCGCCGGAATGCGGCCGGGCAGAGTGGGGCCGGCCGGAATGCGGTTGGCCCGCGAGGGCGGCTGACGGTTGGGGGGCGGGCGATGCCGGGCGATGCCGGACCGTGCCCGGGCCGGCAGGCAACTGGGGGCATCGAGTAGCCTCCGCCCATGCGCTGCCCACTCTGCCTCACCGACGACACGCGGGTGATAGACAGCCGTCCGGTGGATTCCGGCACCGCGATCCGGCGGCGGCGGGAGTGCGCCGAGTGCGGCCATCGCTTCACCACCTACGAGCGGATCGCCCTGTTGGTGCGGAAGCGGGACGGCCGCTCCGAGGCGTTTGATCCCCGCAAGGTGCGGCGCGGCATCGAGCGGGCACTGGCCGACCGCCCGGTCGGCACGGGCACCATCGACGCCATCGTCGATCGGGCCGAGGGCCTGTATACCTCGGGTACCGGAACGGTCACCGCCAGCGACATCGGTGACGCCGTGCTGCTCGGGCTGCGGGAGGTCGACGAGGTCGCCTACCTGCGGTTCGCCTCGGTGTACAAGGAGTTTCAGGGAGCCCGTGACTTCGAGCGGGAGGCCGCCGCCCTCGAGGATCGCACCTGAGGAAACCTACGCCCTGAGGGATCTCAGGACGGCAGCAGCAGGGTGGCGTCGTCGAGCTCCTGGGCCAGGTCGAGGATCTGGGTGTCGGTCTCGGTGCGGATGGTGGCCAGGGGCGGCACGATCGTGTGGTCGAGGTTCTCGAACAGGGTGGTGATCTCGGCGATGAGCGGGGTGGGGTCGTCACCCTGGCGCAGCACCTCCAGGTAGTCGATCTGCCAGTCGGCGAACCGGTTGAGAGCGGCCCTGACCTCGTCGAGATGCTCGGTGAGGGCCGTATCGGGGCTCATCTGGTTGACGGTGCCGACGCTGTCGGCGTGGAACGCCGCCAGGGTGACCCGCAGCTCGTTGATGTCGGCGGCCGTCGCCTCGGTCGGCAGGTCGGGCAGGTCGGTGATCCCGGCCAGCAGGGTCCGGTACCGCACCAGGTCGGAGATCCGCTTCTGGACGGCGACCGCTTCTCCGCCGAGTGGGCCGAGCCGATCCTGCAGCGGCACCAGCTCGTCGATCGGGCCGGACGGCAGCAGTGGAGGTGCTTCCGGGAGTGGATCGGCGATGACGTCGGCGAGGTGCTCCGCCACCGAGACCAGGTCGGTGAGGGGCCCCGCCAACTCCGACAGCTCCTCCTGGGTGGCCTCCGGATCGGTGGCGGTGGCCAGCGCCCCCTGGGCGGAGGGGAGCTCGGTGCGGAGGTCGTAGAGGGCACTGCGGTACTGCTCGGCCCGGACGTCGGCCCGGTGGCGGACGATCGAGGGGAGCCAGAGCACGGCGCCCACCGCCAACGCCCCCATCACCAGCATGGTGATGATGACGGTCCAGCGGAAGTTGCGCCCTGACGTCACCTGCCTCGCCAGCTCGCGCGGGACCCAGTCGGTGAAGGGGTCCGGTTCGGCGCCTTCCCGCCAGGCCTGGGCGACCAGCTCGGAGGTGGTCTCGGCGTCGGAGGTGGAGTGGGGGAGGGGGGGAATCTCAAAATCGTCCCGGGAGCGCCGGGTGGTGGGGATGACGTGGCGGGAGTCGATACCGAGCATGTCGAGGAACCAGGCACCGTTGTTGCCCGCCGCCGGGCCTTCGGGCTGCCGCTTCCTGTTCACTCTCCACCTTTGCCGTCGTATCGGCCGTCGGCCACAATGCCGGCGATGAAGATACCGCTCGCCCGGTTGGACCCGGAACTCCCGGTACCGTCGCACGCCCACCCCGGCGACGCCGGTGTCGACCTGTACGCCCGGTGCGACGTGCGGCTCGAGCCGGGGGAACGCCGCATGGTACCAACCGGGGTCGCGGTCGCCATTCCCATCGGGTATGTGGGGTTGGTGGCACCGCGCAGCGGGCTGGCGCTGCGGCACGGCATCGCCGCCGTCAACGCCCCGGGGGTGATCGATGCCGGGTTCCGGGGCGAGATTCACGCCATTCTGGTGAACCTGGGGTCGGAGCCGGTGGAGCTGGCACGGGGGGAACGGATCGTGCAGCTGGTGGTGGTGCCGGTGGAGGACCAGGAATTCGTCGAGGTCGACCGGCTTCCGGACTCGGCGCGCGGAGCCGGCGGGTTCGGTTCGACGGATACCTGACCTTCCCGGGGCGACAGAGTGGCGTGGTAATATCGTGGTTCCCCTGCGGACGTAGCTCAGCTGGTAGAGCGCAACCTTGCCAAGGTTGAGGTCGCCGGTTCGATCCCGGTCGTCCGCTCCGAGGGCGGCGAGAGCCGTCCGTCTGGCGACGTGGCCGAGTGGTTTAGGCAAAGGTCTGCAAAACCTTTTACCCGGGTTCGATTCCCGGCGTCGCCTCGAACCGGTCTCCAGCCGGTCCCAGGGCGCTTAGCTCAGTGGGAGAGCGCTTCCTTGACGCGGAAGAGGTCGGCAGTTCAATCCTGCCAGCGCCCACCAGCGGACCCCAGGCGATGCCTGGGGTCCGGCCGCGTCGACGGGGCCGCGGGCGTCTCCGCCATGCGCAGCCGCCCCGGGTCCGTGCCTCACTCCCGGTGAGGGAAACAGCGCGTCCACCACTCTCGGTGGTAGGATCGCGACAGGCGTAGGAGGGTAGATGAGCGATACCTTGTTCACGGCCACGGAGTTCCGTGAGCCGATGCCGACTCCGGGCAGGCCCTACCGGGGTCCCGAGGAGATGTTGCTGGGCACCTATGAGTCTGAGAAGGACGCGATCGACGTGGCTCGCGCCCGCTGGCGGGACCATCGGGAGACCAGCTCCAACGAGGTTGCCTGGTGGCTGGTTCGCCGTCAGGGCGAGAATCTGGCCCGCTGGATCGCCGAGAGCCGCAGCGACGTAGAGCGCGTGCTCGACCTGACCACAAACGAGCTGGTCGAGGTCAACCGCTGACGCCTAGAGGAGAGGACCGCCAGCCTGCGGGCCTCACCACGCTGTCGCGCCGCCCCACTCCCCGTACGCCTTGGCTGACGTGGTGGAAACTGCGCCGGCGCCTCAGCGGTCGTATCGGCGGTTGAGGTCGCGGACCCCGTCCCGCACCGCCTCGGTGAGGGCGTCGCCCGGGAGCCGCCATTGCCAGTTGCCGCCCAGGGTCCCCGGGGTGTTCATCCGGGCCTCGGTGCCAAGCCGCAAAGGCTCCTGGATCGGGGCCACCGCCAGGTTCGCCGCCGAGCTCCACACCCCCTCGAGGAAGGCGTCGACCGGGTCGTGCTCGTCGACCCCGAGGTAGTCCCGGGCGTATTCCCGCTCGGCGGGAGGCGCCGACGCCCACCACCCCAGCACGGTGTCGTTGTCGTGGGTGCCGGTGTAGGCGACACAGGACGGCGGGTAGTTGTGGGGCAGGAACGGGTGGGTGTCGTCGCCGTCGAAGGCGAACTGCAGCACCTTCATGCCGGGGAGGCCGAGCCGGTCCCGCAGCGCCGGGACCCGCGCGTCGAGCTCTCCGAGGTCCTCGGCGATGATCGGCAGGGCGCCGAGGGCGTTGCGCACCGCCACGAAGAACGCCTCCCCCGGGCCGTCGACCCAGCGGCCCACCTCGGCGGTGGGGGCGCCGCCGGGGATCTCCCAGTAGTTGACGAAGCCCCGGAAGTGGTCGATGCGGAGCACGTCGACCATCGCCAGGGTGGCCCGGATCCGGTCGATCCACCAGGCGTACCCCTCGGCCTCGTGCCGTTCCCAGTCGTAGTGGGGATTGCCCCAGCGCTGCCCGGTGTCGGAGAAGAGGTCGGGAGGGACGCCGGCGATGACGGTCGGGGTGCCCTCCTCGTCGAGCTGGAACAGTTCCCGGTTGGCCCACACGTCTGCCGAGTCGCCGGCGACGAAGATGGGGATGTCGCCGATCACGGTGACGCCGGCGGCGGTGGCGTGGCGCCGCAGGGCGTCCCACTGGCGCCGGAAGAGCCACTGCCGGAAGCCGTGGCGGGCGATCGACTCGGCGTGGCTGTTTTGCAACTCGGCCATCGCCTCCGAGTCGCGGAGCCGCAGCGGCCGCTCCCACGAGATCCAGGGCGCCCCGCCGTGGAGGTCCTTGAGGGTCATGAAGGCGGCGTAGTCGTCGAGCCAGCGGCGCTCGGCGGCGGCGAACGCCTCGTACTCGTCCCGCAACTCCCCGGGTGCCTCCGCGAAGCGGTCGAAGGCCCGGTCGAGCAGGGCGAGCTTGGCCGGGATCACCGCCCCGTAGTCGACCCGGGCGGCGGGCAGCTCCGGGTAGGCGGCGAGGTCACCGGCGGTGACGAGTCCGTTCCGGTGGAGCAGCTCGGGGCTCACCAGGTAGGGGTTGCCGGCGAAGGAGGAGAAGCACTGGTAGGGCGAGTCGCCGTAGCCGGTGGGACCGAGCGGGAGCAGCTGCCAGCGGCGGCACCCGGTGGAGGCGACGAAGTCGACCCAGGCGGCCGCCGCCGGGCCGACGTCGCCGATGCCGTAGCGGCCGGGGAGGCTGGAGGGATGCAGCAGCAGTCCGGCGGCACGGGCGTCGAGGTCGGCGATCGGCATGGGCGCCATTCAAGCGGGTGAATCTCGCCGTGTCGCCCGCGGCCGGGAACGCCGGTTCACTACAGTCGTGACACGACGGCGAGGGGAGGAGGAGGCCGGTGCCGGTTGAGACGATCGCGTCCCGGGTGCTCCACAACGGTGACTTCCACGGCGACGAACCCGCCTACTACGAGAAGATCGACGACGCTTGGGTGGCGACGACCTGGCGAGGGTATGCCTCCGAGGTGATCGCGGTCGCCCGGTCGCTGCTCGCTCTCGGGGTGCTGCCGGGCGACACCGTCAACATCCTCGGCTTCAACCGCCCCGAATGGGTGATCTTCGACGTGGGTGCGATGGCGGCGGGTGCGGTCCCGGCTGGGATCTACGCCACCAACTCGCCGGAGGAGTGCGGCTACATCATCGGCCACTCCCGGGCGCCGGTGGTGCTGGTGGAGAACGAGGAGCAGTGGGCCAAGGTCGACGAGATGCGGGGCAAGCTGCCCGACCTGCGTCACGTGGTGACGATGCGGCCGGCGGGACCGATCGACGACCCGCTGGTGATGTCGTGGGACGAGTTCCTGG
Source organism: uncultured Acidimicrobiaceae bacterium (assembly GCA_964416425.1). Lineage (GTDB taxonomy): Bacteria > Actinomycetota > Acidimicrobiia > Spongiisociales > UBA5794 > CAYQEC01. Next base: position 16,440 of record CAYQEC010000038.1, read on the forward strand.
CCCGGGGAGCGGAGGTGGAGCCGAGCCGGGTCGAGGAGCGGCTGGCGGCGCTGCATCCCAACGACGCCGCCACCCTCATCTACACCTCGGGCACCACCGGGCCGCCCAAGGGGGTGATGCTGTCGCACGACAACCTGGCGTGGACCGCCTCCCAGGCGGTGCACCTCTTCGAGATCGACGCCTCCGACTTCAACGTCTCGTACCTGCCGCTGTCGCACATCGCCGAGCAGGTCTTCACCATCCACGCTCCGGCAATGGCGGGCAGCGCCATCTACTACGCCGAGTCGTTCCCCCGGGTCGCCGACAACCTGCGTGAGGTGCAGCCGACGATCTTCTTTGCGGTGCCGCGGGTGTGGGAGAGGTTCCACGGCGGGGTCCTGGAGCATCTAGCCGGGCTGGCTGCCCCGAAGGCGAAGGTGGCGGCGTGGGCGATGGGGGTGGCCGCCGCCGTCAACGACCTCCGCAACCGGGGTGAGGAACCCGGGGCGTGGCTGAGCGGCCGCTTCCGGCTCGCCCAGCGGCTCGTGCTGCGCACGGCGAAGCGGGCCCTCGGGATGGGGGCGACCCGGCTGGCGGTGAGCGGGGCGGCTCCGATCGCCGCTGAGGTGCTGGAGTTCTTCTCGAGCCTCGACGTCCCGATCCGGGAGGTCTACGGCCAGTCGGAGGACACCGGGCCAACCACCGCCAACCGGGTGGACCACACCGTCTACGGCTCGGCCGGCCCGCCCTTCCCGGGGGTGGAGGTCCGCCTCGCCGACGACGGGGAGGTGCTGGTGCGGGGCCGCAACGTGTTCCTCGGCTACCACCGGGACCCGGAGGCGACCACCGCCACCCTGGTGGACGGCTGGCTCTACTCCGGCGACCTCGGCGAGTTCGACGACGACGGCATGCTGTGGATCACGGGCCGCAAGAAGGACATCATCATCACCGCCGGCGGCAAGAACATCGCCCCCAAGCCGCTGGAGCAGGGGCTGCACAGACACCCGCTGGTGTTCGAGGTGGTGGTGATCGGCGACCGGCGTCGCTACCTGACGGCGGTGCTCACCCTCGACGAGGGGGCGGCGGCCCGCTACCTGGAGGAGCGCGGCCTGGCGGGCCCGGCCCGCGACAGCGAGGAGATCCGCCGCGAGATCCAGCAGGCGATCGACGAGCTGAACCGCCACTTCGCCCGGACCGAGCAGATCAAGCGCTTCGCCATCCTGCCGCGCCGACTCTCGATCGAGGAGGGGGAGCTGACCGCGACCCTCAAGGTGCGGCGGGGAGCCGTCGCCGAGCACTTCGCCGACCTCATCGAGGCGATGTACGTGGAATGACGCGACGGCGACAGACCGTCGAGGCAAGAACCGGGCCGCGGTAGCATCGCGCCTCATGGGTGCCACCACCGAGACCGTCGTCATGATCACCGACCCCGCCCTCAGTCAGATCCTGCAGCTGCGGGATCAGGAGGCGATCCCGGACCTGTCGCTCGGGCTGCGCATCGTCGGTGTCGGCCAGAACGGGTTCCTCTACGAGACCGCCTTCCTCCGTCCCGAGGACGTCGAGGAAGGTGACCATGTCGAGCATCACGGCGACCTGCCGCTGGCGATCCCGCCCGACAGCCTCGACAACCTGCGGGGGGCGATCCTGGACATCTCCGACGTGCCCGGGTCCCCGGGGCTGGTGCTGCGTAACCCGAACCCGCCGACGCCCACCATCGAGGCCCCCGACGCCCCGCCGATCGCCCTCGAGGGCACGGTGGAGGAGCGGGTCTCCCAGCTGCTCGCCGAGCACATCAACCCGGCGATCGCCGCCCACGGCGGCTTCGCCGAGCTCGATCACGTCGACGGCGACACCGCCTTCGTGGTGCTGGGCGGCGGCTGCCAGGGTTGCGGCCTGGCGGCGATGACGCTGCGGCAGGGGATCGAGACCGCCATCAGGCACAACGTGCCCGAGATCACCGAGGTGGTCGACGTCACCGACCACACCGCCGGGGCGAATCCCTTCTACGCCTGAGCCCCGAGCTGCCGGAGTTGACAGTGGGCGCCCCCGTTGCGGGAGGGCGCCCACTCTGTTGACGGGAACGGGGCGGTCGTGCAGCCGTGCGCGTGCGGGCCGTTTGATGAGGCTCCCGTTCCCGTCAAGTCACGCTGTTTGAGCGGCTAGCCCCTCCTTGTCCTGGGGGGAGGACTCCTCGCCGTCGTCCTTGGATCCCGCTTCCTTGGCGTGAGCTCTCATGGCGTTGATGGCGGCGATGGCGTTGCGGCCGGCATCGGGTCCGATTCGAGGCAGCTTGGCGGATCGCCGGCTGTAGAACGATCCGCGCGGCGAGGCCTGCGGTGCGATCTCCTCGGTTTCCGGGTTGGCAGTGGGCGCTTCGAGGTCGATCTCAATCGAGCCTTCTTTGTCCTCGATCGGATCCGATGCGGCCGCAGATCGGGACTCTGGTTCCGGGGCCGGTGGCTGGGACGGCGACGGTTGGGGGGCGGCGGGGGCGGCGGCCCGCTGCTCGCGGGGGTGGATGACGGCCGAGAGGCGGTCCTCGAGGTCGGTGGCGATGGCCCGCAGCTCTGAGATCCGGGTCAGCAGGTCGGCGTTCTCGGTCTCGTACTCGGCCCGCATCTGTTCGAGGGCCTTGCTGCGCTCGGCGATGAGCTGGTCGGATTCCTCCTTGATCTCGTCGATGAGGGCGATGGAGTCGCGGCGGGCCTGGCCGAGGATCTCCTGGGCGTTCTGGAGGATGCGGGCGGCGTTGGCCTGGGCCTCGGCGGCGGTGTGCTCGGAGTCCTCGCGGGCCTCGGTGACGAGACGGAAGGCTTCCCGCCGGGCTTCTCCGAGGATGGTGGTGGCCTCTTCCCGGGCGTCGGCGACGATCCGTTCCGCTTCCTTGGTCGCCTCCTCACGAGACGCGTCGGCCGCGTCTTCCTCGGGCTCGGGGGCGGCGACCAGGGTGAGCGGGACGGGGGCATCCTCGGGGGCTGCGGGGGTCTTGGTGGGCCTGGCTGAGGTGAGTTGTTCCTCGAGAGCGGCGATGCGCCGCTCGGTCTCTGCCAACTGCTCGAGCCACGGTGGGGTGGGGGCGGCTCCGTCCTCGGTCGGAGTCGAGGCGGCTCCGCGCTCGGCGGCAATCACGTCATCCGACTTTTCGTCGTTTCGGCTCATGCGCTCCACCTCGGGAACCTTGACCCATTGCGGGCTTCACCCTCGCAGAAAGGATTCCTCCGCCTACGGAGAGTGTATCGACAACTACCGAGCGCAGTCAACTAGTTCTTTCGGGTGGTTTGGGCATAGTCACCCGTGGTTACCCGGTGATGCCCCTATTCGAGGACGCCGGCGGCTGCGGCGGCGGTGAGGGCCTCGATGCCGTCGAGGCGATGCAGCACCTCGTGCAGCTCGGTGGCGAAGGCGAGGCGGCGGGCCGGCAGCTCGGGGTCGGCGGTGACCTCCTCGGCGGCGTCGTCGGCGAAGAGGCGCCGGTTGGCGGCGAGCCGCAGCGCGGCGTCGAACAGGACGGTGGAGACCGATTCGGCGTGCTTGATGCGGCCTTGGAGCAGGTACTGCTTGCCGAGGTCCATCACCTCGTCCTGCACGGCCTCGGCGGTGAGGGTGGCGTCGCCGGCGCTGCGGGCGAGGATGTCGGCCACCGCCTGGTAGGCCTCGAGGAAGGGGCGGAGGATCGCCGGCGACCCGTAGGGCCGGAAGGCCCGCAGTACCGGGTCGACGTCGCCGGCGGCGAGGTGCTCCCGCCACTGCGGGTCGTGGTCGGCCAGTTCGTGGCGGATCTCGTCCTGGAACTCGTCGCGGGGGGCGAAGAAGAACTCGAACTTGAGCAGGTCACGCAGCCGCCGGCACTCGTCGAGCACGGTCTGGAGCGGGGCCTCGCCCGGCTCGTCCCGGGTGTGGAGCAGCGCCAGCTCGGTGATGGCCCGGTTGACGAAGAAGTGGATGATGGTGTTGCGGTAGTAGGCGGCGGCGAGGTGCTGCTCGGGGCCGATGCGGTAGACGGTGTCGGTCGGCCCCTCGAACGGCGACACCACCCCGTGGAGGGTGAGGGCGTCGAGGGCGGCGATGGTGTCGACCGGGTCGTCGAGGGAGAGGGTGTCGGTGACCGGCAGGTCGCGGCGGGAGACGAAGTCGGCGAACGGTTCCAGCACCCGCATCAGCTCGTCGACGGTGAGGCTGCGGTGGCCGACGCTGAGCAGGGCGAGGGTGACCAGCGAAATGGGGGTGACCGGGGTGACCTCGTTGATGCGCACCGCCACCTCGAAGGCGAGCT
>CAYQEC010000039.1:0-20435 GCA_964416425.1 uncultured Acidimicrobiaceae bacterium
TCACATGCGGCTTCGTCCGCTCAAACTTCGCCTTGGCCATACCAACGATCTCCTTACTCGCCTCGAACCTTGGCCACGATTTCCTGCGCGGCCGCGGTCGGAACTTCCTGATACGAATGGAATTGCATCGTGTACGTCGCCCGGCCCTGGGTCCGTGACCGCAGGTCGGTGGCGTAGCCGAACATCTCGGCGAGCGGGGTGAGGGCCCGCACCACCCGGGCGGTGCCGCGCTGCTCCATCGCCTCGACCTTGGAACGCCGCGACGAGAGGTCGCCGATGACGTCGCCCATGTACTCCTCGGGGGTGACGACCTCGAGCTCCATCATCGGCTCGAGCAGCTTGACCCCGGCCTGCTTGGCGGCGTCCTGCAGCGCCATCGACCCCACGATGCGGAAGGCCATCTCGGAGGAGTCGACCGCGTGGCTCGACCCGTCGTCCAGGGTCGCCCGCAGATCCACCAGCGGATAGCCGGCGAGCACGCCGCCGTCGAGGGCGTCCCGCATCCCCTTCTCGACGGCGGGGATGAACTCGCGGGGAACTTTCCCGCCCTTCACCGCGTCGACGAACTGGAACCCGGATCCCGGAGAGAGCGGCTCAAGGTCGACGACGACGTGGGCGAACATGCCGGCCCCGCCGGTCTGGCGCTTGAGCCGGGTGTCGACGCCCTTGACGGCCCGTTTGATCGTCTCCCGGTAGGCCACCTGGGGGCGCCCGACGTTGGCTTCGACCTTGAACTCACGGGTGAGGCGGCTGATGATCACCTCGAGGTGCAGCTCGCCCATCCCGGAGATGATCGTCTGTCCGGTTTCCTCGTCGGAGCGAACCTGGAAGGTCGGGTCCTCCTCGGAGAGCCGGCTCAGGGCGTTGCCCAGCTTGTCCTGGTCGCCCTTGGTCTTCGGCTCGATGGCGACCGCGATCACCGGCTCGGGGAAGGTCATCGACTCGAGCTGGATCGGGGCGGAGGAGGCGGCCAGGGTGTCGCCGGTCTTGGTGTGCTTGAGGCCGACGGCGGCGACGATGTCGCCGGTGCGGATCTCGTCGATGTCCTCCTGCTTGTCGGCGTGCATCCGGAGCAGGCGACCGAAGCGCTCCTTCTTGCCGTCCCTGGTGTTGACGACGGCGTCACCCTTGGAGACGGTCCCGGAGTAGACCCGGATGTAGGTGAGCTTGCCGACGTACTCGTCGCTCATGATCTTGAAGGCGAGGGCGCTGAACGGCTCCTCGTCGGCGGGGCGGCGCTCGACCAGCTCGGTCTCCTTGCCGGGGTTGAATCCCTGCATCGGAGGCACGTCGGCGGGCGACGGCAGGTACCAGACGACGGCGTCGAGCAGCGGCTGCACCCCCTTGTTCTTGAAGGCGGAGCCACACAGCACCGGGACGAAATCGCGGCCGATGGTGCCGCGCCGGATCACCCGGCGGATCTCCTCGGCCTCGAGGTCGTGATCGGCCAGGTACTTCTCGAGCAGGTCCTCGTCCTCGGAGGCCACCACGTCGAGCATCTTGTGATGCCATTCGTTTGCCATGGCCCGATGCTCCTCGGGGATGTCGACGACCTCGCGCTCCTTGCCCTCCTCGTCGTGCCAGACGATGGCGCGCATCCCCACCAGGTCGATGACCCCGCCGAATTCGGACTCGGCGCCCATCGGGATCTGGAGCGCCACCGGATTGCCGCCGAGGCGTTCCACGATCGACTGCATCGTCGCAAAGAAGTCGGCCCCGGTCCGGTCCATCTTGTTGATGAAACAGACGCGGGGCACGCCATACTTGTCCGCTTGGCGCCATACGGTCTCGGATTGCGGCTCGACACCGGACACCGCGTCGAACACGGCGACGGCGCCGTCGAGCACCCGTAGCGATCGCTCCACCTCGACGGTGAAGTCGACGTGGCCCGGGGTGTCGATGATGTTGATGGTGTGATCCAGCCAGCTACAGGTGGTGGCGGCGGAGGTGATCGTGATGCCGCGCTCCTGCTCCTGCTCCATCCAGTCCATGACGGCCGCGCCTTCATGGACCTCACCCATCTTGTAGGTGCGTCCGGTGTAGTAGAGGATCCGCTCGGTCGTCGTCGTCTTGCCCGCGTCGATGTGGGCCATGATTCCGATGTTGCGGATCTTCTCGATGGGGATGAGGCGTGCCATGGAAATGCTTCTGCTGCTCGGGGCTACCAGCGGTAGTGGGCGAAGGCCCGGTTGGATTCGGCCATCTTGTGGATGTCTTCCCGGCGCTTCACGGCGAGGCCGGTGCGGTTGGCGGCGTCGAGCACCTCGTTGGCGAGGCGTTCGGCCATGGTGTTCTCCTTGCGGCGGCGGGCGAACTCGACCAGCCAGCGCACCGCCAGGGTCTGAGCCCGGCGGGGCCGGACCTCGACCGGGACCTGGTACGAGGAGCCGCCGACGCGGCGGGACCGCACCTCGATCGAGGGCCGGACGTTGTCGATCGCCTTCTTGAGGGTGGGAAGCGGATCGGCGCCGGTGCGGCGCTCCACGATCTCGAGGGCCCCGTAGACGATGCGGCGGGCGGCGCCCTTCTTGCCGCGCCAGAGGACCTTGTTGATGATCTGGCTCACGAGCACGCTCCGGTAGATCGGATCGGGCTCGACCTTGCGTACTTCGGCGGGTGCACGACGCATCGGCTAGGACTCCTTCTTGGCGCCGTATCGAGATCGTGACTGCTTGCGCCCCTCGACGCCGGCGGCGTCGAGGGCTCCCCGGATGACCTTGTACCTGACGCCAGGCAGGTCCTTCACCCGGCCACCACGGACGAGCACGATCGAGTGCTCCTGGAGGTTGTGCCCCTCACCCGGGATGTAGGCGGTGACCTCCATCTGGGAGGTGAGACGCACCCGTGCCACCTTGCGCAGCGCCGAATTGGGCTTCTTGGGCGTGACTGTGTAGACGCGCGTGCACACGCCGCGGCGTTGCGGCGAGCCGGCGAGACCCAGAGTCTTCGTCTTCTTCGGCTTCGGCTTCCGACCCTGGCGGATCAGTTGCTGCACAGTCGGCACAGTGCCTTCTCTTCTCTCTTCGGCGCACCCCGACCCCCTGGAGGGACGGGTTCTTACAGACGAAAATCGGCGCAGCCACCTGCGGTGGCCGCCGCCGACCCCTCATGGATCGCTCCGCTCACAACAGCGCCAAGGCGCCTCCGGGTAAGCGCGGACCCGTTGGGAAAACCGAACGGTGATTATAGGGAACCCCCGGGGACACACGCAAGCTGGCGAAATCGGGCGCTCGGCGCCGTTCGCCCCGTCCCCGGGAGGCCTCGGCCGCCCCGGTACGGCGACCGGGCGGCCATGGTTCGGGCCCGGAAAGGCTCAGTTTTCGGCTTTGATCTTGATGGCGCCGGTCTTGATTCCGATGGCGACCAGCACCCCAACGATCAGCACCAGGAACAGCAGTTTCTTCATCGTCACTCCGGGAGGTCTGCCCTCCAGGGTAGCGAGGTTGGGGTGACTCGGCGTGACCTTTCTGCCCTCTTCTCCGGGGGTCGTCCCACCGGCGACCGGTCAGATCGGGAACTCCGGAGGCTCCCCGATGGAATGCTCGGGACGGTCCGCGGTGGGACGCCCCGCACCCGTGTTCTCTTGCGGCGAAGGCCGGGAGCCGATCTGGAACCCGGTCAGGGTGATGAACCCGACGAACATGGCGAGGAACGGGGAATCGAGCACGACGACGGCCGCCACCGCCGCCGCGGTGCCGGCGGCGAGGGACACGCCCTTGGTGATGGCGAGGGCACGGTGCGGCGTGAAGATCTCCAGCAGGCTCATCACCATGTGCCCACCGTCGAGCGGCAGGATCGGCAGCCAGTTGAGGATCCCCCACACCAGGGCGACGTAGATGAAGCTGCCGATGGCGACCCACAGGAAGTCCGAGACCCCGTCGAACCATCCGGCGGAGCGGGCGAGCCACAGCGCCCCGCCGAGGACGACGCCGACGGTCGACCCGGCCGCCGAGATGACGAACCGCTTCCCGGGGGAGAGCTCGGTGGTGACCGGGTACATGGTGACGCCCCCGAGGGCGAACAGGGTGATGGTGACCGACGGCGCCCCGAAGTGGCGGGCCGTGAAGGCGTGTCCGGCCTCGTGCGCCACGATGGCGACGAAGGCAGCGCAGGTCCAGGCGACGATCTCGATGCCGTTGAGCTGGCCGAGGGCGAGCAGGGCGATGAGGGCGAACGAGAAATGGACCCGCACCGGGACGCCGAGCAAGGAGAAGGTGAGCACGGTGCCGGCCGATCCCGCCTCAGCCGCGCCGCGGCGTCTCGACCCGGCGAGACGGAGGTGGCGTGGCAACGACGCGCCGGCACTGCCGGCACCGGCCACCCGGCCAGGCGAGGGCCCGCCCACAACGCGTGCACATCACGAACATCCGCATCGTTCCCATCCTAGGACCGGCCGGGATCTGGCGAGATCCCCACCTAAGGTGGCGTCACCGGTACTGTCTGTGACGTGCAGCGCGCCGCCTCCCCCCAACGCCGCCGGCGAAGCCGCTCCCTGGGAGCGGCCCTGCTCCTGGTGGCCGCCACCATCCTGGCACCGCCGCCCCCCGCCGCCCGTGGCGACGACCCGGTGCTGGTCGAGCCGTTCGAGAGCGAGGAGTGGCACGACACCTGGATCGACTGGCGGACCGCCGACGACGCCAACACCGACATCGTGCCCGGGTACCACGGCAACGGCCTCGCCGTCACCATTCCCCCCAATCAGCGCCGCGGCACCGGACCGCACTTTCGCCTGCCGGACGGCGTCGAGGAGGCCTGGTTCCGCTACCACCTCCGCCTCGACTCCTGGAATGCGATCACCTCGGGCAAGCTCCCCGGATTCGCCGGGGCGCCCAACTCGACCGCCAAGGGCTGCCTGCCGTCCACTCCCGAGCAACCCGGCTGGTCGGCCCGCCTCCAATTCGACCCCGTCGGGAGCGACGGCGCCGCCCCGGGCCAGGTGCCCCTCGGCTATTACGTCTACCACGTCGACCAGCCCGGCTCCTGCGGCGAGACCATGCTGTGGGATGCCGCCGCCCACCTCGACCAGCATCGCTGGTACTGCATCGAGGGCCACGTGCGGCTCAACCAGCCGGGCGTCGCCGACGGTTTGCTCGAGAGCTGGGTGGACGGGGTACCCGCCTTCTCCCAGGACGGGCTGCAGTTCCGACGCGCCGAGGAGGGATGGCTGGCGGTGCGGACCTTCTGGCTCGACATCTACTTCGGGGGGTCGACCATCCCCAACGACCGCAACCTCAACCTGCGGATCGACGATCTCGAACTGAGCACCACCGGTCGCATCGGCTGCCTCACCCGGTTCACCGACGACGACGCCGATCCGCACGAAGACGCCATCGAGTGGATGTTCAACGCCGGCTACCTCTACGGCTGCGGCGGCGATCTCTACTGTCCGGACCGCACGCTGACCCGGGCGGAGGTCATCGCCGTTCTCGATCGGGTGCTGCAGCCCCCCGCCGCCTCCGGTGACGCCTTCGACGACGACAACGGGCACTGGGCGGAAGGGGCGATCAACCGGCTGGCGCCGCTCGGCATCGTGCTCGGCTGCGGGGCCACCACCGTGTGTCCCGACGAGCCGGTGACCCGGGGCCAGCTCGCCGCCTTCCTCACCCGCACCTTCGGCTTCCCCGCCGCGGACCGTGACGTCTTCGTCGACGACGAGGGCTCCATCTTCGAGCCCGCCATCGACGCCATCGGCGCCGCCGGCATCACCCGCGGGTGCGACGACGACCACACCCACTACTGCCCGCGCCGCAGCCTCCCCCGTGACCAGGCGGCGACGCTGCTGGCCCGCTCGGTGCAGTGGTGGCAGGCGACCACGCCCTGAGCCGACTCGACCACGACGCGGAGGAGGGCGCCCCACCGGGAGCGCCCTCCACGTCATCCGCTGAGATCGGCCGCTACTCGTCGCCCTCCTCGTCGGAGGCGGCGCGGTCACCGTCGGCCTGGGCGCCGAGGCTGGCGAGCCACTCGGCCGGGTTGGTGGGAAGGGCCTCCTCGGCCGTCTCCTGCGGCGAGTCGCCGAAGAGCCCGAGGGCGCTGACCACCGTGGCGTCCGGCAGCGACGGTTGGATCGCCTGGTACGTGTCACTCCCCGTCCCGGCCGGGATCAGCTTGCCGATGATCACGTTCTCCTTGAGGCCGCGCATGAAGTCCGAGCGGGACTGCAGCGACGCCTCGGTGAGCACCCGGGTGGTCTCCTGGAACGACGCCGCCGACAGCCACGAGTCGGTCGCCAGCGAAGCCTTGGTGATTCCCATCAGCTCGGGCCGGCCCTCCGCCGGAGTCTTGCCCTCCTCGACGAGGTGCCGGTTGGCCTCCCGGAAGTCCTGCTGGTCGATGAGCTCAGCCGGCAGGAAGCGGGAGTCGCCGGAGCTGACCACCCGAACCTTGGCCAGCATCTGGCGCACGATCAGCTCGATGTGCTTGTCGTGGATGTCGACACCCTGGCTGCGGTACACCTCCTGCACCTGGTCGACCAGATAGCGCTGGCAGGCTCGCACGCCCCGGATCTCGAGCATCTCCTTGGGATCGAGCGGGCCCTCGGTGAGCTGGGCTCCCGGCTCGATGACGTCGCCGTCGGCAGCCCGGAGGCGGGCCCGCCGCGGCAGGGGGTACTCGGTTTCCTGGTCCTTGTCGGTCACCACGATGCGGCGCCCTTCTTCGTCCTCGACGATCCGCACCGTGCCGCCGTGCTCGGCGAGCAGCGCCTTGCCCTTCGGGGTGCGGGCCTCGAACAGCTCGACCACCCGGGGCAGGCCGTGGGTGATGTCTTCCCCGGCGACGCCGCCGGTGTGGAAGGTGCGCATCGTGAGCTGGGTGCCCGGCTCGCCAATGGACTGGGCGGCCATGATCCCGACTGCCTCGCCCGGTTCGACCATCAGCCCGGTCGCCAGGCTCAGGCCGTACGACTGCTGGCTGATCCCGTAACGGGACTGGTCGGTGAGCGGGGAACGAACCCTGATCGTCTGCACGTCGCTGGCCTCGGCGATCGCCTGCATGGCGGCCCGATCGATCAACTCGCCGCCACGCAGCTTCACCCCGTCCTTGGTCTCGACGAGGGAACGCCCGATCTTGACGTCCTCGGCGAGGATCCGGCCGAAGATGCGGTTCCGCAGGTTGCGGATCGTGGCGCCCTTGGCGTCGCGGACCTCGATGGCGAGGCCGGTGTCGTCGCTCGGCTGATCGTGGATGATGATCTCCTGGGACACGTCCACCAGGCGCCGGGTCAGGTAGCCGGAGTCGGCGGTCCGCAGGGCGGTGTCCGCCAGCCCCTTGCGGGCGCCGTGGGTCGAGATGAAGTACTCGAGCACCGACAGGCCCTCCCGGAAGTTCGCCTTGATCGGCTGGGGGATGATGTCACCCTTCGGGTTGGCCACCAGGCCGCGCATGCCGGCGATCTGGCGGAGCTGCATCATGTTCCCACGGGCGCCGGAGCGCACCATCATGTCGATCGGGTTGAACTTCTCGGCCTCCAGGTTGATCTGCATGGCGTCCTTGACGTCGTCGGTCGCCTCGGTCCAGATCTCGATCAGCTCCTGGCGCCGCTCGTCGTCGGTGATCACGCCCTTCTGGTAGAGGGACTCGACCTTGGCCGCCCGGATCTCGAACGCGTCGAGGATCTGGGCCTTCTGGGGCGGGGTCTTGACGTCCTCGAGCCCGATCGTCAAGCCGGCCCGGGTGGCGAAGTGGAACCCGAGGTCCTTGATGGCGTCGAGGGTGCGGGCCACGTCCGGCTTGTCGTAGCGGCCGATGATCTCCTCGATGAGCAGCCGCATGTCCGCCTTGTAGATCGGCGAGTTGACGTAGGGAAACGACTCCGGGAAGACCTCGTTGAGCATGGCGCGGCCCACGGTGGTCTCGAGCAGGGCTTCGCCGTCGACCGGCTCGTCGGTGATGAGGTCGCCCACCGCGTCCTTGAACACGGCGTGCATCTCGGGGTCGCCGGCGAGGTGTCCCACGCGGAGCTTGATTGGGGCGTGCAGGCCCAGGTCGCCGATGTCGTAGGCCATCCGGGCCTCTTCGAGATCGGTGAACGCCCGGCCGGCGCCCAGCTCGCCCTCGACGACCTCGGAAAGGTAGAAGACGCCGATGACCATGTCCTGCGACGGCGTCACGATGGGACGGCCCGAAGCCGGGGAGAGCACGTTGTTGGTGGACAGCATGAGCACCCGGGCCTCCGCCTGCGCCTCGGCCGACAGCGGGAGGTGCACCGCCATCTGGTCGCCGTCGAAGTCGGCGTTGAAGGCCTCACAGACGAGCGGGTGGATCTGGATCGCCTTGCCCTCCACCAGCATCGGCTCGAACGCCTGGATGCCGAGGCGGTGCAGCGTCGGAGCGCGGTTGAGGAACACCGGATGCTCCTGGATCACGTCGCTCAGCACGTCCCACACCTGGGGACGGCGCCGTTCCACCATGCGCTTGGCGGCCTTGATGTTCTGGGCCAGGTCGAGATCGACGAGGCGTTTCATGACGAACGGCTTGAACAGCTCGAGCGCCATGATCTTCGGCAGGCCGCACTGGTGCAGCTTGAGTTGGGGACCGACCACGATGACCGACCGGCCCGAGTAGTCGACCCGCTTGCCGAGCAGGTTCTGGCGGAACCGCCCCTGCTTGCCCTTGAGCATGTCGGAGAGCGACTTGAGGGGACGGTTGCCGGGCCCGGTCACGGCGCGGCCGCGGCGACCGTTGTCGAAGAGGGCGTCGACCGCCTCCTGCAACATGCGCTTCTCGTTGTTGACGATGATCTCGGGCGCCCCCAGGTCGAGCAGCCGCTTGAGGCGGTTGTTGCGGTTGATCACCCGCCGGTACAGGTCGTTGAGGTCCGAGGTGGCGAAGCGGCCGCCGTCGAGCTGCACCATGGGGCGCAGGTCGGGCGGGATCACCGGGATGGACTCGAGGATCATGCCGCGGGGATCGTTGCGCCCGTCGGCGAACGGCGAGACGACCTTGAGCCGCTTCATGGCCCGCTGCCGCCGCTGTTGCGAATTGGCCTCGAGGTCCTCCCGCAGCAGGTTGATCTCCTCCTGGAGGTCGAGGCGGGCGATGAGGTCCTTGACGGACTCGGCGCCCATGCCGCCCACGTAGTAGTCGCCGTAACGGTCGACGATCTCGCGCCAGAGCTGCTCGGACTCGACGAGTTGCTTCGGCTTCATGGTGCGGAAGGTGTCGAAGGCTTCCTGGAGCAGCTCTTCCTCGACCTGGGACCGTTCCTCGCGGTCCTTGACCTCGCGCTCCACCTCGCGGCGGCGCCCGCTGACCTCCTGGGTCTTGGCCCCGGCCTCCTCCATCTGCGCCAGCTCCTCCTCAAGGCGCTCGAGGCGAGCTTCCTTCCACTCCTCGAACTCGGCCTTGATGAGCTCGAGCTCGTGGCGGGTGGCCTCCTCCAGGTCGGGGAGGTCGGTCTGGCGCTTCTCGTCGTCGACCCAGGTGATGAGGTAGGCGGCGAAGTAGATGACCTTCTCGAGGTCCTTGGGCGACATGTCGAGCAGGTAACCGAGCCGGCTCGGCACGCCCTTGAAGAACCAGATGTGGGTGACGGGCGCGGCCAGCTCGATGTGACCCATCCGCTCCCGCCGCACCTTGGCCCGCGTCACCTCGACCCCGCAGCGCTCGCAGACGATGCCGCGGAAGCGGACCCGCTTGTACTTGCCGCAGTAGCACTCCCAGTCCCGGGTGGGACCGAAGATGCGCTCGTCGAACAAGCCGTCTTTCTCCGGCTTCAGCGTCCGGTAGTTGATCGTCTCCGGCTTCTTCACCTCGCCGTAGGACCAGGAACGGATCTGATCCGCGCTGGCGAGGCCGATCCTCAGTTCATCAAACAGCTGTGGCACGTTGCGCTCACCTTCTCCAACGATTCATTATCCAAAGATCTCAAGTGGTGACCTCGGCCCGCTCGGGACGCGAGATGTCGATCCCGAGCGACGCCGCGGTCCGGAACACGTCCTCCTCGAGCTCCTTGAGCTCGACTTCCTCACCCGCCGACAGCATCTCGACGTTGAGGCACAGGCTCTGCATCTCCTTGATGAGCACCTTGAAGGACTCGGGAATTCCCGGTTCGGGGATGTTCTCCCCCTTGACGATCGCCTCGTAGACCTTGACCCGGCCCCGCACGTCGTCCGACTTGATCGTCAGCAGCTCCTGCAGGGCGTAGGCGGCGCCGTAGGCCTCGAGCGCCCAGACCTCCATCTCGCCGAAGCGCTGCCCGCCGAACTGCGCCTTCCCGCCGAGCGGCTGCTGGGTGATCATCGAGTACGGGCCAGTGGACCGGGCGTGGATCTTGTCGTCCACCAGGTGCACCAGCTTCAAGACGTAGATGTAGCCCACCGTGATCCGGGAATCGAACGGCTCGCCGCTGCGGCCGTCCATGAGGCGGGCCTTGCCGGCGTCGTCGATGAGCCGGTCGCCGTCCCGGTTCGGCTTCGACACCGAGAGCAACTTGAGGATCTCGGTCTCGCGGGCCCCGTCGAACACCGGGGTGGCCACCGTCGTCCAGGGCTCGGCGCCTCCCGACGCCGGGCTCTCCAGATCCTCGAAGGCCTCCCAGCCCTGAGCGGCGGCCCATCCGAGATGGGTCTCCAGCACCTGGCCGAGGTTCATCCGGGAGGGCACGCCCAGCGGCGACAGGATGATGTCGACCGGGGTCCCGTCCTCCAGGAACGGCATGTCCTCCTCGGGGAGGATCTTGGCGATGACGCCCTTGTTGCCGTGGCGGCCGGCCAGCTTGTCGCCCTCGGAGATCTTGCGCTGCTTGGCGACGTAGACGCGCACCAGCTCGTTCATGCCGGGCGGGAGGTCGAAGCCCTCGTCGCGGCGGAACTCCTTGATGGCGATCGCCTTGCCGCTCTCGCCGTGCGGCACCTTGAGCGAGACGTCGCGCACCTCGCGGGCCTTCTCGCCGAAGATGGCGCGCAACAGGCGCTCCTCGGGGGTCAGCTCCGTCTCGCCCTTCGGCGTGACCTTGCCGACCAGGTAGTCGCCGGCGCCCACCTCGGCGCCGATGCGAATGATGCCGCGGTCGTCGAGGTCGCGCAGCACCTCCTCGGCCACGTTGGGGATGTCACGGGTGATCTCCTCGGCCCCGAGCTTGGTGTCGCGGGCCTCGATCTCGTGCTCCTCGATGTGGATCGAGGTGAGCAGGTCCTCCTTGACCAGCCGCTCGGAGACGATGATGGCGTCCTCGAAGTTGTGCCCTTCCCACGGCATGAAGGCCGCCAGGAGGTTGCGCCCGAGGGCGAGCTCGCCCTGATCGGTCGAAGGCCCGTCGGCAAGGATGTCACCCACCTTCACCTTGGCGCCTTCGGCGATGCGGGGCCGCTGGTTGATGCAGGTGCCCTGGTTGGATCGCTCGAAGGAGCGCAGCTTGCGCACGTGCCTCTTGTTGGTCCCGCTCTCCTTGATCACGATCCGGTTGCCGGTCACTTCGACGACCTCGCCGTCGACCGGGCTCAGCAGCACGTCGCCGGAGTCCTGGGCGGCCTGCGCCTCGACCCCGGTGCCGACCAGCGGCGCCTCGGATTGGAGCAGGGGCACCGCCTGGCGCTGCATGTTCGACCCCATCAGGGCGCGGTTGGCGTCGTCGTGCTCGAGGAAGGGGATCAGCGACGTCGACACCGAAACGACCTGCTTCGGCGACACGTCCATGTAGTCCACATTGGCCGGCGCGACGTAGTCGACCTCTCCCCCGGTCTTGCGCACCAGCACCCGGTCGTTGACGAACGAACCGTCGTCGTTGAGGGGGGCGTTGGCCTGGGCGATGACGTGTGACTCCTCGGCGGAGGCGGTCAGGTAGTCGACAATGCTCGACACCTTGCCGTCGACCACCCGCCGGTACGGGGTCTCGATGAACCCGTAGCGGTTGACCTTGGCATAGCTGGCGAGGGATCCGATGAGGCCGATGTTGGGGCCCTCCGGCGTCTCGATCGGGCACATCCGCCCGTAGTGGGAGGGGTGCACGTCGCGGACCTCGAAACCGGCCCGCTCGCGAGAGAGGCCGCCCGGGCCGAGCGCCGAGAGGCGGCGGCGATGGGTGAGGCCGGCCAGCGGGTTGGGCTGGTCCATGAACTGACTGAGCTGGCTGGTCCCGAAGAACTCCTTGATGGAGGCCACGACGGGACGGATGTTGATCAGGCTCTGCGGCGTGATCGCCTCCGGATCCTGGGTGGTCATGCGCTCCCGGACGACTCGCTCCAGCCGGCTGAGGCCGACCCTGATCTGGTTCTGGATCAGCTCGCCGACGGTGCGTACCCGGCGGTTGGCGAAGTTGTCGATGTCGTCGACCCGGTACCCGTTCTGCCCGGTGTGGAGGGCGATCAGGTAGCGGATCGTCTCCAGGACGTCGTCCTGGCTCAGCAGCCCGTTCTCGTCGATCCGGTATTCGTCGGACATGACCGGTTCGCGGCCCAGCTTCTGGTCCAGCTTGTAGCGGCCGACCCGGGTGAGGTCGTAGCGCTTGGCGTTGTAGAAGAGGGTGTTGATGAGGCCGCGCGCCGACTCGACCGTGGTGAGCTCGCCGGGCCGCAGCTTGCGGTAGAGGTCGAGCAACGCCTCGTCCCGGGTCGAGGTGGTGTCCTTCTCCAGGGTGTTGCGGATCACCTCGGCCCCGTCGAACAGTGCGAGGAGCTCCTCGTCACTCTCACCGAGGCCGAGCGCCCGCAGGAACGTGGTGACGAGCTGGCGCCGCTTCCGGTCGACCCGAACCCCCACGGTGTCCTTCTTGTCGATGTCGAACTCGAGCCAGGCGCCCCGGCCCGGAATCACCTTGGCGGCGAAGACGTCCTTGTCGGAGGTCTTGTCGATCGCCTGGTCGAAGTAGACGCCGGGTGATCGCACCAGCTGGCTGACGACGACCCGCTCGGTGCCGTTGATGATGAAGGTGCCGTTGGGCGTCATCATCGGGAAGTCGCCGAGGAAGACCTGCTGCTCCTTGATCTCGCCCGTCTCGCGGTTGAGGAAGCGAGCCGTCACGAACAGCGGCTTGGAGTAGTTGGCGTCCTGTTCCTTCGCCTCGTCGATGGTGAGCGGCGGGTCACCGAATCGGTGGTCGGTCAGCTCGAGGGCGAGGTTGCCGGTGAAGTCCTCGATCGGCGAGACCTCGGCGAAGATCTGCCGCAGCCCGTGCTCGAGGAACCAGGAGAACGAGTCGTGTTGAACGGAGAGGAGATCGGAGAGCGGTTGGACCTCAGGGATCTTGGCGAACGAGAGACGGGGGGTGCGCGCACGAAGCAACGGCGATCCTCCTCTGGTCGGGGCGGGCGTGTGGGAGCGGCCGACGATCGGTTGTGGGCAAGATGGACGGTGGGCGGGGTGGTTCAGAGCGGGTTTGGACGACAGAAAGACCAGGATAGCACACGACTACCCCGGCTCTGCAACGCAAGAGTCGTAAAATACGCCTTCAACTAACCCCGCGAACATACAACGCGCCGGCCACGGGTGTCAAGGAGCCGAATGGGTCGAGGCGGCCCGGGAGGACCGCCCCGGGATCCCCCGCAGGGCCGACGCGCCGCAGGGACCGCACCGGGCGGCCCCTGCACGACGGGGCGTGGAGTCGAGGCTACTTGAGCTCCACCGTGGCGCCGGCCTCCTCGAGCGTGGCCTTCGCCTTCTCGGCGGTCTCCTTGTCGACGGCCTCGAGCACCTTGCCCGGCGCCTGGTCGACGACGTCCTTGGCCTCCTTGAGGCCGAGGCTGGTGAGGGCACGAACCACCCGGATCACCTGGATCTTGGCGGAGCCGGCCGCGGTGAGCACGACGTCGAACTCGTCCTGCTCCTCCTCGGCTGCCGCCGCGGCCTCGCCCACGGGGGCTGCCATCGCCATCGGCACGGCTGCGGTCACGTCGAACTTCTCCTCGAACGCCTTGAGGAACTCGGAAAGCTCGAGTACGGACATCTCCTCGAAGACGCCCAGGAGTTCTTCAGTGGTCATCTTGGCCATGGTCATTCCTCCTCGGCCTCTTCGGCCGGCTCATCATCGGATTGTGCGTCCTCGCCTGCGTCGGCGGTGGCGTTCTCGGGTTCGGCTTCCTCCGCTTCGGGTTCGGCTTCCGGGACGGTGGCTTCCACCTCGGGGGCGGCCGCTTCCACCGCGGCTACTTCCGGAGCGGGCTCGGGATCGGCCTCCGCCTCCGGTGCCGTGCCGTCCTCGGCTGCGGGAACGGCCGCTTCCGCCGCGGCCTCCGGCTCCGCTGCCGCCGCGGCCTCCGGCTCCGGCGCGGCGGCGCTGGTGTCGCCGGCGTCCTGCTTCTTCTCGATCAGCTGCAGCATCATCGACGCCAGGTTGCGCGGCATCGCCGCCACCAACCCGGCCAGCTTCGTCAGTGGAGCCTTCATGGTGCCGGCCGCCTTGGCGAGCAGCACCTCACGGGGCTCGATGTCGGCGAGGTAGCTGATCCGCTCCGGGGTGAGGAACTCACCGCCGAGCAACCCGCCCTTGATCGAGAACGGCTCGTGGTCGGTCGAGAATCTCTTGAGGACCCGGGCGGCGCCGACCGGATCCCCGTCGGCGAAGGCGAGGCCGGTCGGCCCCAGCAACAGGTCGTCGAGCGCGGCGAGGTCGAGCTCGGCCGCGGCGCGCCGCGCCAACGTCATCTTCACCACTTTGAACTCGGCCTCGGTCTCGCGAAGCCCACGGCGCAGCGACTGCTGATCCTTCACCGACAGGCCGGCGTACTCGGCGAGGAACACGGCGCGCGCTCGTTCGAGGCGCTCCTTGATCTCGGCGACCGCCTGGACCTTCTCGGGTCGTGGCATCCGTCTTCCTCCTGCTTGGTCGTTGCCTCCCCGTACCAAGAGGGGCCCGCGAACGACGCAGGCTCCCGGCGGCGAGTCACACGCGGGAGCCCTTCGAGGAAGAGCGACCTGCGCCGGCGTCACGTGTGGTGACTTACGCCCTGGCGGGCACCTGCGGTCTCGGGCCGGAGGTATGGGTTGTGCGGGACGGGATGGTACGCCCGGTCCGATCGGACGTCAAAGCCGCCGGCGGCCGCGGTGCGACGCGTAGAACGCCCGGGGTACCGGGCGTTCTACGACCAAGACGGGGAACCCGTGGTCCGGGAGAGCGGGTTTCGCTCTTTGAGGATTCGGGCAGACGGCGGGCCAGGAAGCCATCTACACGCGCTACTCCGGGTTTGGCCAGGGTAGGGGCCGACCAAGTCTTGGAGTAGCCGAATTCCGCCCTCGGAACGGTGGTGGATCGTCCCTGCCACCGGCCTCGGGTTCCCCATGTCTTGTTAGAGGGAACTATCGCGGAACTTGCCGGGGATGTCCAGTGGGAAATCCCCCTGCGGCGCTCAGCGCATCTCCTTGATGAGCCCCTCGACGTGGGTGGGGTCGATCCGGACGCCCGGTCCCATGGTCGACGACACCGCGACCTTGCGGATGAACCGGCCCTTGGCGGCGGCCGGCCGGGCCCGCATGATCTCGTCGGCGACGGCCCCGAAGTTGTCGACGAGCTGCTCCGCCTCGAACGAGACCCGGCCAATCGGGACGTGAACGTTGCCGTAGCGGTCGTTGCGGTACTCGACCCGGCCCGCCTTGAACTCGGACACCGCCTTGGCGACGTCCTGGGTCACCGTGCCGCTCTTCGGGTTCGGCATCAGCCCTCGCGGGCCCAGGATCGGACCGAGTTTGCCGACCACCGGCATCATGTCGGGAGTGGCGACCACGACGTCGAAGTCGAGGGCGCGGCCCGCCGCGATCTCGTCGGCCAGCTCCCGGCCGCCGATGACGTCGGCGCCGGCGGCCTCGGCCTCCCGGGCGTTGTCGCTCTCGGCGAAGACCGCCACCCGGACCGCCTTCCCGGTGCCGTGGGGAAGACCGACGGTGCCGCGCACGAGCTGGTCGGCCTTGCGGGCGTCGATCCCGAGCTGGAAGACGGCGTCGACTCCCTCGTCGAACCCGGCATAGGCCAGCGTCTTGACGAGGTCGACGGCGTCACGCGGCCCGTAGAGGGCGAGTTTGTCGTAACGCCGGGCCGCCTCGAGGGCCTTCTTGGATTTGCCTGCCATGGTGTTTCCTCCTGTGGTCCGGACGGAGCCGGAGCTCCTCCCACGTGCGTCTCGTCGCCGGCCGCAGACTCAGCCGGCGACCTCGATTCCCATCGACCGCGCCGTTCCCTCGACGATCTTCATGGCGGCGTCGATGTCGTTGGCGTTGAGGTCGGTCATCTTGGTCTCGGCGATGTGCCGCACCTGGTCTTGGGTGACCTTGCCCACCTTCTCCCGGCGAGGCTCGGCCGATCCCTTCTCGACCCGGGCGGCCTGCCGCAGCATCACGGCCGCCGGCGGCGTCTTGGTCACGAACGTGAAGCTGCGATCCTCGTAGATCGAGATCTCCACCGGGACGATCGTGCCGATCTGGCTGGACGTGGCGTCGTTGTACGCCTTGACGAAATCCATGATGTTGACGCCGTGCTGACCCAGCGCCGGCCCCACCGGCGGCGCCGGGCTCGCCTGCCCGGCGGGAATCTGCAACTTGAGCGTCGTCATCAATCGCTTGCGGCCCATTCTGGTTTCCCTCGCTTGGCTCAGTACTTGAGGATCTGATCGAAGTTGAGCTCGACCGGGGTCTCCCGGCCGAAGATGTCGACGAGGACCCGGACCTTCGACTGATCCACGTTGATGTCCTCGATGACGCCGTTGAAGTCGGCGAAGGGCCCCTCGACGACCCGCACCGTCTCCCCGACCTCCCAGGCCGGCTTGAACCGGGGCTCCTTCTTCTCCTCGTCGTCCTTGCGGACCCCGAGGATGCGCTCGACCTCACGCCGCGACAGCGGGGTCGGCTTCGAGCCCGATCCGACGAAACCGGTCACGCCCGGCGTGTTGCGCACCGCGTACCAGGAGTCGTCGTCCATGTAGAGCCGCACCAGGATGTAGCCGGGGAACTTCTTCCGCATGACGTTGACCTTGCGGCCGGCCTTGAACTCGACGACCTCCTCCATCGGGATCTCGACGTCGAACACCTTGTCTTCGAGGTGCATCGATTTGATCCGCGTCTCGAGGTTCGCCTTCACCTTGTTCTCGTAGCCGGAGTACGAGTGGATGACGTACCAGCCACCGGGGAGGTCGTAGGGGCTGGGGGGCGGTGGGGGCGGCGCCGGGATCTCCTCAGCGATCTCCGGGGTCTCCTCGACGATCTCGTCGTGGTCGTGAACGGTGTCGGGCATCGCTACACCGCCGAGGTGAGGAGATCGAGGATGCTCTTCTTGAAGATGAAGTCGAGACCGAACGTGAACCCGGTGACGAAGGCCGTGACGATCAACACCACGACCGTGAACGTGGCCGTCTCCTGACGGGTGGGCCAGGCGACCTTCTTCAGCTCCTGCCTCACCTCGTGGAAGTACTGGCGGACCCCGACGCGATCACGCGAGCGCGGGCGCGGGCCCTCTTGGCGCCGCCGCTTGGCGCGCTCCTCCTCCTTCTGCTGGAGGCGTCGCATCTCTCGGTTCACGTGCTGATCCTTCCTCGGTGCGCAGGGGCGGCGGGACTCGAACCCGCAACCTCCGGTTTTGGAGACCGGCGCTCTGCCAATTAGAGCTACACCCCTCCAGGAGGGCCGTGGGCCCGGGCGGGGAGTATATGAGCCGGACGGACTCAGTGTAAAACCCCCCAGCCCCTACCCGGGGACCACCCCGGCGGTGACCGGTGCGGGAAGGCGGCGTCCCTCAGGCGGCGCCGTGGACCCGGCGCCAGGCGACGACCGCGGCGGTCCCGGCCGCGGCGGCGGCCACCGCTCCGGCGGCAGCGGCGATCCCGGCCAGCCGGCCCCGCACCGGGGACGACTCCACGGGAGGCCCGCCAATGGCGTGCTCCACCCCGGCCAGCAACGAGGCGGGCGCCGCCTCGGTGATCTGGCCCAATGCCTCGAGGCTGCGGTGCAGCTTCCGGTAGCGGGCGGTCTCGGCCTGGCAGCGGAGACAACTCGTGGCGTGACGGCCGAGCCGGCCCTCCTGCCAGGCAACCCGATCCATGGTGGGGAGGGACAGCCGCACTGCGACGCAGCGGAGGCTCATCGCGCCACCCCCGCCTCCTGCCACAACCGTTCCCGCAGCTGGCGCCGCCCCCGGTGGAGGCGCACCTTGGCGGCGGTCACCGAGATGCCGAGGTGGGCGGCGATCTCGGCGTGGGGCCAGTCGTAGACGTCCTTGAGAACCACCACCGACCGCACCGGGTCGGACAGGGTACCGAGGGCGTCGAGCAGGCGGCGACGCATGTCGGCCGATTCGGCGGCCCGCTCCGGCGACAGGTCGCGCGACACCGGTTCCTCGAAGCTCTCGTCGAGGGGATCGGCCCGGTGGCGGGAGGCCCGCCGCCGCTGCGACCAGGCCACGTTGACGGTGATGCGATGGATCCAGGTGGAGAAGCGCGCCTCGCCCCGGAACCGCGGTAGGGCCCGCCAGGCCCGCACGAACGCCTCCTGGGCGACGTCGGCGGCGAGATCACGGTCGGCGACGAGTCGGAGGGCCAACGTGTACACCTCGTTCTGATGGGCTCTGACCAGCTCGGAGAAGGCCGCCCGGTCGCCGTTCCTGGCTCGGAGCAGCAGGTCTCCGTCTTCGGGTCTGACCTCTCCTGACGCCATGGGGTTACCGTGTCCTCACCGTGGCCCGGCCGGTCACCAGAGCCTGCTCGCCGTGGCGGATCGCCACCTGCATCGTCGCCTCGTCGCCGTCGCCGCTTTCCACCTCACCGCCCACCACGGCGGGCGCCGCGGGAGGCAGCGGGGCCCGGAAACGGAGGCGGAGATCCGCCAGAGGATCGTCCCGGTCGGCACCGCCGGCGGCGGCGAGCTGGGTGACCCAGGCGGCCATCAGCAGCCCGTGCACCACCACCCCGGGGACGCCGGCCCCGATCGCGGCGGCGTGGTCGAAATGGATCGGATTGAAGTCGCCGGACGCCCCCGCGTAGCGGACCAGGTCGATGCGACTCGCCGATTTGGGGAGCTCCGGAAGCTCGCCGCCCGGAGCCGGCAGGGTGTACCGAGCCGGTTCCCGGTTCGGGCCGCGCCGGTTCGCCGCCGGCTCGGTCCACTGCTGTGCCGGAGGCTCGGCCGGTTCGGACCCCATCAGGAACCGTGACGTGGCGTCGAGGAGCGGGGCGCCTCCCTCCCCCGTCACCGTCGTCGTGAACGTGACGAAATCGAGCGGGCCGCGATGGCGCACCTCGGTGAACGTGCCGGTGATCTCGACGGGGCTGCCGACGGTCAACGGCCGGTGCCAGCGGAAGTCCTGGTCGGTGTGGAGCAGCACCCTGGTGTGCGCCACCACCTCCGGGGATGTGAGGAACTCACCGGCCGCCACGAACAGCAGCAGGCCGGCGAAGGACGGTGGGGCGGCGTGCGTCCAGCGTTGCGGGTCGTCGCCGGTAGCCGCCACGTACTCGGCCACCTTCTCCGGGGAGATCCGTCGCGGCGACGGGCCAAAGACCTCGGCGAGCAGTTGATCGAGCGACATGGGAGCCGAGGGTAGCCCTCCCGGGCCGGCGCCCAGGCTGTTACGGCCCGGGCCGGCACCGGCGGGTCAGCGGGTCTCGCGGTGCGGCGTGTGGGTGCGACACCAGCGGCAGTACTTCTTCAGCTCCAGCCGCTCCCGGGTGTTGGTCCGGTTCTTGGTCGTCACGTAGTTGCGCCGCTTGCACGTCTCACAGGCGAGCGTGATCGGAGGTCGTTTGTCGGAAGCCATGGTTTCCTCGCTACTTCAGGATCTTGATGACCCGGCCGGCACCCACCGTCCGGCCACCCTCACGAATCGCGAACCGCAACCCCTCATCCATCGCGATCGGCGCGATCAACTCCACCGTCATCTCCGTGTTGTCACCCGGCATCACCATCTCAGTCCCCTCCGGCAACCGCACCGAACCCGTCACATCCGTCGTCCGGAAATAGAACTGCGGCCGATAGCCGTCAAAGAACGGGTTATGCCGACCCCCCTCCTCCTTCGTCAACACATACACCTGCGCCTCAAAATCGGTATGAGGCGTAATCGAACCAGGCAACGCCACCACCTGACCCCGCTCCACCTGATCCTTCCCGATCCCCCGCAACAACAACCCCACATTGTCCCCAGCCCGCGCCTCATCCAACAACTTCCGGAACATCTCAACCCCGGTCACCGTCGTCTTCTGCACCGGCCGCAACCCAATAATCTCCACCTCAGTACCCGTCGTGAGCTTCCCCTGCTCCACCCGACCCGTCACCACCGTCCCCCGACCCGTAATCGAGAACACATCCTCAATCGGCATCTGGAACGGCTTGTCGGTATCCCGCACCGGATCGGGAATATACGAATCCACCGCCTCCATCAACTCCACAATCGACGCCTCCGCCTCCGGATCCCCACCCTTCAGAGCCTTCAACGCCGAACCACGAATCACCGGCACCTCATCACCCGGATACTCATACTCCGTCAACAAATCCCGCACCTCGAGCTCCACCAAATCCAGAAGCTC
>CAYQEC010000040.1:0-18678 GCA_964416425.1 uncultured Acidimicrobiaceae bacterium
GACCCTCCCCGGATCGTCCGCCTGCGGCGGACTCTCCGACCCTCCCTGATCCCAGGGAGGGTGACAGAACCTCCCGGCCTCGTTCAGCTCCGGAGGAACACCTCGTCGCCGATGCCGATCACGGCCGGGTCGCCCAGGCCGGCCAAGTCGGTGACGAACCCACGCATCCCGCCGTCGAGGAACCCGAGTTCGGCGGCGATCTCCTCCCGCTCCGCCCGGTACGGGAGCTGCAGCAGGTACGAGGTGAACTCGCGGCAGGGGCGGGCGACCCGCAGGTCGCCGAGCCCCACCTCCCAACCATCGTGGGTCCGGATCACCAGCCCGGCGGCGGCGTCGTCGGCGCTCACCACCCGGTCGGTGCCGACGAGCACGTTCTCGGCGGCGACCCCGAACGGCACCGATCCGAAACGCTGCCGCATCAACTGGTAGTGGCTGGTGAACCCGATGGAGAGGCGCCGGCTCCCCGAGCTGCCCGGATGCATGCGGTGATGGACGTCGACCACCCAGCCGCGGCCGTCCCAACCCAGCATGCCGGAGGTGTCGAGGCTGGCCCGCACCACCTCGATCAGGGTCGCCGGGTCGTAGCAGCCGTCCTGCTTGACCCGGGTCCCGTGCACCCGGAGACCGGTGACCTGTCCCAACCGGGTCAGGGTCTCAGACATCGTGCCCCCGGGCTCGCATCACGTCGTTGAGCAGGTCGGGACGGTCGGTGATGATGCCGTCGGCGCCGAGGTCGAGGATGCGGTGCATCTCCTCGGGCTCGTTCACCGTCCACACGTGCACCTGGGCCCCGGAGGCGTGGATGGCGGTCACGAACTTGTGGTCGAACCGGAGCGCCCGGTAGTCGGCCGGCACCTGGTACGCCACCGCGGGCCGGTGGATGGTGCGCCCCACCCGGGCCGCCGACCACATCGCCAGCGCCGTCGCCGGTCCGGCGGAGGTGGCGACCCGGCCTTCACTGACCCGCCGGAAGCGGGCGATGCGCCGATCCGAGAACCCCCCGATCAGGGTCGAGTCGAGGCGGTCGTGGCGCACGATCAGCTCGGCGACGGCCCATTCCATCCCAGGCGACTTGAGGTCGATGTTGAAGTGCACGTCGGGCCAGGTGGTGAAGGCGTCCTCCAGGGTCATGATCCCCACCCCGGTGGCCCGCAGCGGGTAGCCGCTGGCTTCGTCGAAGCTCCAGGCGGCGTCGAGGTGGCGCAGGTCGTCCCACCGCCAGCCGGACACCTTGCCGACCCCGTTGGTGGTGCGATCCAGGGTGGCGTCGTGGAACACCACCACCACCCGGTCCTGGGTGATGCGCACATCGGTCTCGAGGTAGCGGTAGCCGAGATCGACCGCGCCCTGGAAGGCGGGCGCCGTGTTCTCGGGCCACAGGACCCGGCTGCCGCGGTGGGCGAACCGGATCGGGTGCTCGAGGGCCAGGTAGGGATGGATCACGGGAGGAGTCTGGCACGCGACCGGCGCCGGCGAAACGGTTCCCTCCCCGACGCGGTCGACCGCCGGGGCGGCCCGGCGGTCGTCGTTTGTCTCGCCCGATCGGGCGGGAGACGGATCGCTACATGGGGTCGGCAGGGTCGGCGGGGTCAGCGGGCTTGTCGCCTTCTTCTTCGCCGGCCATCCTGCCCTTGAAGTCTCCGGCGACGTCCTTGGTCTTCTCCCACGCCTTCTCGGCCATGTCGCCGGTCTTCCCGGCCACGTCCTTGGTCTTCTCCCACACCTTCGGAGCGACTTCACCGGTCTTCTCGGCCACGTCCCCGGCGACTTCCTTGGTCTTCTCCCAGGCCTTCGGCGCCACCTCTTCGGTCTTGCCCTTGGCGGAGCCGAACCACTTCTTCACGGTATCCATGAATCCCATCGACACTCCTCACTTCGTATCAATTCATTGTACGCGCATAGGTTTCCTCGACGGGGGACGCGCCCCGAAACCGCGATCGTGGATCAGGTCGCCGGCAACGCCGCGGCGAGCCGATCCGCCTCCCGTTCCCGCAAGCCGACCCGGATCCGGAGCCGCTCCAACACCTGCGGGGTGAACTTGGCGGAGCCCCGGATGGGGTGATCCGACAGCCACGCCATGATCTCGGGAGCGACGTCGGGCTCAGAGCGGAGATGCGCCTGATCGAGCAGCCGGCGGCTGTTCTGCGGCGGCATCGCCGCCAGCACCTCGTCCCAGCGATCCCGGATCCGGCGCCAGCTCCCGGCGCCGGTGGTGCGGTGCCCCAGCAGGGCGGCGAGCACCCAGAAGGAATCCTGCCGGCGGATCTCGCCGCTCAGCACCATGTCGAGCAGTCGGGCGGCGGTCTCCTCCTCGGGAACGGCGGCGGCGGAGCGCAGGTAGCGCGCCTCGTCCTGGGGGTTGACGGCGGCCCGCCGCAGCGCCAGGAACCGCTCGAAGTCAGCGACCCCGCCGTTGGCGGCCACGATCGCCGCCGCCGCTTCGACGACGTCGGGATCGACGGCATTACGGTGGGCGAGCACGTCGGCGAAGACGGCCCGGGCCCGCTCCTGGGTGGCGGTGTCGCCGCCCAGGATGCCGCGGGCTCGCAGCACGAGGCCTCGTAGCTCCCGGGTCAGGTCCGACTCGCCCTCCGCCGGCCGCCAGCCGAGCCGGTCGAAGGTGGGGGTGACGAGGTCCCGGACGAAACGCCGCAGGGCGGGGCGGTCCCGCTCCGCGATGACCCGGTTGAGCTCGCCGAGGCCGCCGACGGCCACTCCCCACACCGCCGGCTCGCTCTCCCCCGCCAGGCCGGCGACCACCGCGAGGAAGTCGGCGGCGGGGATGGCGCCCGCCAGTACGTTGGCCCAGATGTCGGCGACGACGGCGAACCGCTCCTCGGGGTGCAGATCGTGGACCCGGGAGGAAACGGCATCGCGTAGGGCGCCCTCGTAGCGGACCCGGTAGAAGCCGTCGCCACCGGCGTTGAGGAGCAGCGCGTCCGCGGCGGGAAGCGTCGCCTCGTCCTCGACGAGGATCCTCCCCGCGCCCGCCGCGCTCGAGTAGCGGGCCGGCACCTTCCACCGGTCGTCACCGCCGCCGAGGAACCGGAATTGCTCCTGGGTGATGCGGCAGGTGACGTCGTCGCAGGCGACCACCAGCTGCGGGTAGCCGCCCTGGTAGATCCACGAGTGCATGATGTCGCCCACCGGCTCTCCCGAAGCCCGGTCCAGTGCCGTCCACAGGTCCTCGGTCTCGGTGTTGCCGTAGGCATGGGCCTGCAAGTAGGCGGAGACGCCGTCCCGGAACGTCTCCTCGCCCAGGTACTGCTCGAGCATGCGGAGCACCGCCGAGCCCTTCCCGTAGGTGAGGGTGTCGAACATCTCGTTGGCGTCCTCCGGCGAGGCCACCGGGAACTCGATCGGCCGGGTGGTGGCGAGCCCGTCGATGTCCATCGAGTGGGCCCGGTAGTCGGTGAACCCGAGCCAGGCCTTCCACTCGGGACGGAAGGCATCGGAGCACTTCAACTCCATGAAAGTGGCGAAGGCCTCGTTGAGCCAGATCCCGTTCCACCACTTCATCGTCACCAGGTCCCCGAACCACATGTGGGCCAGCTCGTGGGCGATCACCTCGGCGACCCGGGCCAGGTCCCTGCGGGTGGCGGTGGCACGGTCGACGAGCAGCGCCGTCTCCCGGAAGGTGACGGCGCCCATGTTCTCCATCGCCCCCCAGGCGAAGTCGGGGATGCCGATGAGGTCGAGCTTGTCCCCCGGGTAGGGGATGCGGTAGTAGTCGGCGAAGTAGCGGAGGGCGAAGGCGGCCATCTCGAGAGCGAAGTCGGTGAGACCGGCCTTGCCCGGGGCGTGCACCACCCGGAGCGGGATCCCGTCGACGTCGACCGGATCGGTGACCTCCAGCTCTCCGACGACGAAGGCGACCAGATAGGTGGACATCACCATCGTCTCGGCGAAGCGGTGCCGGGTCCGCCCGTCGCCGGTCGGCTCGGCGGCGATCTCCCGGGTGTTCGACACCGCGGTCAGCCCTTCGGGAACGACGAGGGTGACAGCGAAGGTCGCCTTGAGGTCCGGCTCGTCCCAGCAGGGGAACGCTCGCCGGGCGTCGGTCGCCTGGAGCTGGGTGGTGGCGATGGTCTTCTCGTTGCCGGCGGCGTCGAGATAGGTGGATCGGTAGAAACCTTCGAGGTTGTCGGAGAGCACCCCCCGGAAGGCGATCTGGAGGCTCCATTCCCCCGGTGCGGCGGTCCGCTCCAGGTGGAGGGTGAGCCGCTCGGCCGCCGAGTCGGCTTCGGGCCGCGCCGTGATCGGCTCGCCTCCGGCGGCCGGCGTCAGCGTGGCCTCGTTGATCTCGAGGTCGATGGCGTTGAGCACGATCTCGTCGACGGCCTCAACCACCCGGACCGCCACCATCTCCCGCCCCTCGAAAGCGAAGCTCTCGAGGTCGGGCTCCAGTGTCAGCTCGTACCGGCTCGGCAGCACGGCGCGGGGCAGTCGGTAGTCGGCTTCTGTCACCATTCCCAGCTCTCCCGGTTCGGAGGCGACGATCCTATCGCGACCGTCGTCACCGTCCCCGACCGGCACGTAGGCTGCGGCGCATGTGTCGCAGCATCAAGACCCTCCGTGGCATGGACCATCCGGTGACCGAAGACGAGATCGAAACCGCCGCCCGGCAGTTCGTGCGCAAGATCAGCGGGTTCCGCCAACCGTCGCGCCGCAACGAGGCCGCCTTCGAGCAGGCCGTCACCGAGATCGCCGCGACGTCCCGGTCCCTGCTCGGCGCCCTGGTGGTGAGGGGCGCGGTCGCGGAATGAGCGAACGGAACGGGTGACCTTCGCCTCTGGCGGCGGGGACACGGTGCAGGCACACTCGGAACGCACACATCGGAGGAATCCACCGTGATCGAGGTCTTTCGATCGAACGTGGAGATCGAGAGCGGGAGGGTGCGCCTTCCCGGGGAGTTGACGATTCCCCGCGGCTGCCACGGCACGGTCGTGTTCGCTCACGGCAGCGGTTCGAGCCGCCTGAGCCCGCGCAACGCCGAGGTGGCGGCGCTGCTCAACCACGGCGGTCTCGCCACCTTGCTGTTCGATCTCCTCACCCTCAACGAGAGCACCCAGCGCTCCAACGTGTTCGACATCGGCCTGCTCACCGAACGGCTGGTGGCGGCGGTCGAGCACATGCAGGCCGAACCGAAGATCGAGGGCCTGCCGATCGGCCTGTTCGGCGCCAGCACCGGCGGCGCCGCCGCCATCGACGCCGCCGCCCGGCTCGGGGACGGAGTTGCCGCCGTGGTGAGCCGGGGCGGCCGCCCCGATCTCGCTCGCCGGATCGAGGAGATGACGGCACCGACCCTGCTCGTCGTCGGCGGCAACGACGACGTGGTGCTGGGCCTCAACCGGGAGGCGGCGGAGCGGATCGGCGCCGAGCACGAGCTGGCGGTGGTCGACGGCGCCACCCACCTGTTCGAGGAGCCGGGGACGCTCGGTCAGGTCGCCGAGCTGGCCCGCGCCTGGTTCACGCGGTGGTTCGCCGCCGCCGGGTAGCCACCGCGGAGACGTCCGGGGACGGGCCGGACGCCGTGCCGCGGGCGGATGCGCCGGCCCGGAGTTCTCACCGCTACGATCACCACGCCTCAGAAGCCAGGCGAGGGGACGTCATGACGTACGTACTGGAATGCCACGACCTCCACAAGGCGTTCGGCGACCTGGTGGCGGTGGACGGGATCGGCTTCCACATCGCCGAGGGTGAGACCTACGGCCTGCTCGGCCCCAACGGCGCCGGGAAGACCACCACGATCTCGATGGTCACCGGCCTGCTGGAACGGGACGCCGGAGAGGTCACCCTCGACGGCCAGCCGCTCACTTCCTCCACCACCGAGGTGCGGCGCAACATCGGCCTCGTGCCGCAGGATCTCGCCGTCTACCCCGACCTGTCGGCCACCGAGAACCTCGCCTTCTTCGGCAAGCTCTACGGCATGCCCCGCAAGCAGGCACAGGCCCGGATCGCCGAGGTGCTGGAGATCACCGGCCTGGCGGACCGGGCCGACGACCGGGTCGAGAAGTTCTCCGGCGGCATGAAGCGCCGCCTCAACATCGGCATCGGACTCCTTCACACCCCCCGCCTGCTGCTGCTGGACGAGCCGACGGTGGGCGTCGACCCGCAGAGCCGCAACGCCATCCTCGAGAGCGTCGAGCGGCTCAGCGGCGAGGGCATGGCGGTGCTCTACACCACCCACTACATGGAGGAGGCCGAGCGCCTCTGCGACCGGATCGGCATCATCGATCACGGGCAGCTCATGGCCGAAGGTACCCGGCACGAGCTGGTCCAGATGGTGGGCGAACGTGACCGGATCCGCCTCACCGCCTCCGGGGCGCTGGACGCCGCCTCCACGACTCTGGCCACCGTGCCAGGCGTGAAGCAGGCCGGCGCCCGCGACGGCGGCATCGACCTCATCGTCGACGACGCCTCGGCGCTGCTGGCCCGGATCCTCGCCACCGTGGCCGAGGCCGGCGTCACGGTCTCCGGGGTGGACATCGACCAGCCCGACCTGGAGTCGGTATTCCTGCACGTCACCGGGAGAGCCCTGCGGGACTGACGATGCGCCGCGCCTTCACCATCGCCGCCAAGGACACCCGGGAGCGGATCCGGGACCGTTCGGCGATCGTGCTCGGGATCATCGCCCCGCTTGGCCTCGCCGCCATCTTCAGCTTCGTCTTCAACCCGATCCAGAACTTCAGCTTCCACGCCACGTACGCCGTGGTCAACGAGGACGGCGGCCCGGCATCCACCGTGTTCGTGGACCAGGTGCTGGGTGCGATGCAGGCTTCCGGCACCGTCGACGTGGTCTCCGTGGACTCGGTGGACGAGGCGCGCAACCTCGTCGACTCGGGGGCCGACCCCTTCGGCGGCGGTGACGGCATCGACGGCGCCTTTGTGTTCCCGGCGGGATTCAGCGACCTGGTGCAGTCGGCCCGGCCCGCCGACTTCGAGGTGATCATCAACGAAGGCAACGGCACCGCCGCCAACGTTGCGGTGGCGGTGGCGAAGTCCTACGCCGGCCAGCTCGACTCGGTCCGCCTCGCGGTGGCCACCGCCGAGCATCTCGGCGACCCGGTCGATCGCCTCCAGGCGGGGGCGCGGGCGGCGAGCGTGCCACAACCGGTGGATCTCGTCGACGTCCCGGCCGCGGTCAAGCAGCTCGGCGACACCACCTTCTACGCCGCCGGCCTCGCCATCTTCTTTCTGTTCTTCACCGTGCAGTTCGGCGTGAACGGCCTGCTGGAGGAGCGGCACGCCGGGACGCTGAGCCGCCTGCTGGCGGCGCCGATCCCGCGCTCGATGATCATCGTCGGGAAGATGCTCACCGCCTTCCTGCTCGGGCTGGTGAGCATGATCATCCTGGCGGTGGCCACCACTCTCCTGTTCGGGGCGGAGTGGGGGAACCCGATCGGGGTGCTGGCCCTGATCCTCGCCGGCATCGTCTCGGCGATGGGGATCATGGCGATCGTGGCCGGCTTCGCCCGCACCGCCGAGCAGGCAGGCACCTTCGCCAGCATCATCGGCGTCGTGCTCGGCTTCCTCGGCGGCACCTTCTTCCCGATCGCCCAGGCCGGCGGCCTGCTGGCGAGGCTGCGGTTTCTCACCCCCCACGCCTGGTTCATGCAGGGCCTCGGCGACCTGGCGGGCGGCAACCTCGCCGACATCATCCCGTCGGTGGTGGCACTGCTGCTCTTCGGAGTGGTGACGGGGAGCGTTGCGATGCTGCGGCTCCGGAAGGGGTTGACGCCGTGAAGGTCCTCGTCATCGCCTCCACCAACCTGCGCCGGTTCCTGCGGGATCGGGCCAACGTCTTCTTCGTGTTCATCTTCCCGATCCTGCTCATCCTGGTGCTGGGGGCTTCGTTCGGCGGCTCGGTCGTGCCCCGCCTCGGGGTGCTCTCGCTCGACTCTGGTGAGCTGGCGGTGGATCTGACCCATCACCTCGACGCCAGCAGCGACATCCGGGTCACCGAGTTCGACGCCCGGGACTCGATGGTGCGCGCCGTGGAACGGGGCGAGCTGGAAGCCGGGTTGGTGATCCCGGCCGGCTTCGACAGCACGATCCGCGCCGGCGATTCCGTCGACGTCGAGTTCGTGTCGAGCTCGGGCATCGACGCCACCGCCATGCGCACCACCGTCGAGTCGATCATCACCCAACAGGCCACCCTGCTGCAGGCGGCCCACTTCGCCGATTCGGAGGGGGTCGCCGGCTTCGCAGAGGGCCTGGCGACCGCGACCGCCCTCCAGGGCCAGATCCCTTCCGTCGACGTCGCCGTCACCACGTCGGGGGAGGCGTTCTCGCTGTCCGGCCTCGGCCAGTTCGATTCGAGCGCCCAGACCCAGCTCCTCCTGTTCATGTTCCTCACCTCGGCCGCCGGCTCGGCCGCGCTCATCCAGACCCGCCGCTACGGCGTTGCCCGCCGCATGATCTCGACCCCGACGACGGCCCGCACCGTTCTCGTCGGCGAAGGTCTGGGACGGTACGCAGTGGCGCTGGTGCAGGGGCTCTTCATCATGCTGGGCACCTGGCTCGTCTTCGGCGTGAATTGGGGGGACCCGCTGGGGGCGGCCGCCGTCCTCATCGTGTTCGGCCTGGTGGGGAGCGGCGCCGCCATGTTGATGGGAGCGTTGTTCGACAACGACCAGCAGGCCGGCGGCCTCGGGGTGCTGCTCGGCCTCGGCCTCGCGGCCCTCGGGGGCTGCATGGTCCCACTTCAGGTCTTCGAGTGGATCTCGCCCGGGCTCTACAAGGTCGCCCACATCACGCCGCACGCCTGGGGCATGGAGGCCTTCGACCACATGGTGCTCGACGGGGCGGGCCTGGTGGGCATCCTCCCCTACCTCGGGATCCTGCTCGGCTACGCCGTGGTGTTGTACGGGCTGGCCTCGTGGCGCCTGCAGCGGGTGCTCACCCGCTGATCCGGTTCACTGCTCCTCAACGGATTCGACGGATTCGGCGGTTTCCGCCGCTGGTCCCTGAGCGGGAGTATCAGCGCCAGCTGATACTCCAACGGATTCGGCGGTTTCCGCCGCTGGTCCCTGAGCGGGAGTATCAGCGCCAGCTGATACTCCAACCGATGCGACAGCGTCTGCTGTCGCATCGGCGGCCTCCACCAGCGAGGCGAACCCGTCGAGGTCCGCCACCGTGGGCGACCGGGTCCACACCGCCAGGTCCCCGAGCAGCTCGGCATACCGTTCCCGCTGACCGGGGCGCACCACCACCCGTAGCGGGGTGCCTTCCGGCAGGATCTCCCGGTAGCGGCTGAGGACGGCGCGGTGCGCCGGGACGTCGAGGTCGACCTGGAAGACGACCCCGTGGGCCACCTCCACCAGCGGGCACTCCTCACCGACCAGGACCGGGCACTGGTCGACGGTCGACGGCCCGCCGCAGGCGAGCACGGGATGCCCCGCCTTGGCGAGGAGCTCTTCCTCGAGGTCGATCCCCTCGCCAGGGGTCACGTTGAGGATCACGCTCTCGTGACGATCCACCGTCGTCTCCTCTCACGCCTTCCGCTGCATCGGCGACGGTACCAGACAGGTGCCGCGCGCTACGCCGATGCATCTCGGGCGGAACAGATGCTTGGCCGGCAGCCCTCGCGCCCGGCTCAATTGGAGGCGGGGCGGGGCGTGTCACCGAAGTACTCGGCAACCTTGTCGTCAGCATCCGCACCAAACAGGATCTCGGCGACCTCATGGATGCCGGCGGAGGCGCGAATCGCTTGTTCAGAGACCACCTGGCTGATCTTGGAGCGCCGCCGGAGGAAGTCCTCGAGCTTCGTGATCATCTCGGTGCCGGCCGCCAGGTGCAGTTCGACCCGCAGGTAGTCGGCGTTGTCCATGATGTCCTCCCCCATCGTCGGATCCCGCTGTATCTCGTCGAGCATCTCGAATGCACGGCGCCCGTAGCGGCGCCAGAGGCGATCCGATAGCGGCTCCACATCGCGCTTGTGGCGCAGGGCGTCGAGCTTCATGAGGCGGGCTTGGCGATAGAACTCGTCGCGGGTGGCGCGAGCCGGCTCGCCGTACCAGGTATGCGTGTCCGGTTCGAGCGGCACCCCGAGGCGCTCAACTCCGGCGGCGACCTCCTCGCCGACATTGAGGCAGTCGGTGAGCTTGCCTCCGAAGATCGAGATCGCCTTGTCGTTCCGGTCGATCTCGATCTCATGTTTTCGGGACAGTTTGGTCCAGTCGGCATTCTCCCGGTCGTCCCCGTCTTGGCTGACCACGAGGGGTCGCACACCCGAACGCTCCGCTATCACATCGGCCGCTGTGAGCGGTTTCGCCAGATCAAGCCTGGCGTTGATCTGGCCGAGCAAGAACTCGCGGTCCTCCGCCGTCACCTGTGTGACCGGATGCGCGACTCGGGTGTCTGTGGTCCCGATCACCGATCTGGAGCCCATCGGAATCACGTAGAACAGACGCTGCGTATCGTCGAAGAAGGCGAGTACCCGTTCGTTCGGCGTGATCCTCGGGACGATGAGGTGAATACCCTTCGAGTAGACAATGCGGTGTTCGGTGCGTAGCCCGAGTTGCGAGTTGACCCCGTCGATGAAGGGACCGGTCGCGTTGACCAGTATCCGGGAGGTGCACGACAGCTCGCCACCATTCTCGACATCGCGCAGCCTCATCCGCCAGACGGTGCCGTCCCGGCGCGCATCGATGAGCTCCACGTAGTTGGCGGCCGCGGCTCCGACGTCCAATGCCGAACGGATGAACCCGAACACGAATCGGGAGTCGTTGTCTTTGAGGTAGGCGTCGTAGTACTCGACGCCGCCCCGCACGCCGCTGGTGTCGATCACCGGCTCCGCCGATTTGATCTTGGCGGCGCCCAGGAGCCGCGGATGGTGGGTTCGAAAGCTCCCGATCGCCCAGTAGGCGAGGCTGCCGAGGGCGGCGAGCCAGGGCGGGAAGGGTGAGCTCTCGTCCAGCGCGGCGAGGAAGCCGATCTGCTTGATGTTGTCGGGGTACGCCTTGATCAGGCGGTTGCGCGACATGCACAACTTACG
Source organism: uncultured Acidimicrobiaceae bacterium (assembly GCA_964416425.1). GTDB lineage: Bacteria > Actinomycetota > Acidimicrobiia > Spongiisociales > UBA5794 > CAYQEC01. The sequence continues at coordinate 11,000 of CAYQEC010000040.1, forward strand.
CACCAGCAGGAACTCATAAGTCTCCAGGTACTTGAAACCGCCCCATACGAGATTCGAAGATTCCTGACTCGTGAATGCACCGAAGTCGCCGCGATCGACGAGTGCAATCGACGCACCGCGACCGGCGAGACCAGCGGCAGATACCGCTCCGTTGATACCGCCTCCAACGATGAACACGTCAAACGTTCCGTTGCGGATGCGGTCGATGCTGGCAGTTCGAAGGTCCATCACCTCGCTCCTTCAGCCGCCGGGGCCTGGGCAGACCATCCACCGTGCGCTGTCATGTTGGCACGCGACGAGCGTCCGCCCGAGCAGTGGCGGTCGCCCGGTACGTTGCCGCATGCTGGCGTCGCGGTGACAGGAATACCCGTGGCAGCATTGCCAAGTCCGGTCGTAGAGATTGGGGCTTCGGCGGAATCGTCATCGTCCTGTCGACGGGGCCGACAAATCATCCGTGATAGCGAGCGACGAAGGACGGTTCTGTCACCAACGCGCGAGCAATCGATGGCAAGGCTCACGGTAGCGACGACCGAGGTCTCGACGGGAGATCCTCATGCGGCACTCTGAGGTGCGGCGCCACCGGAACGCCCCGGCCTAGTCGCGGTTCTCCACCTCGCCGGTGATGACCTGGTTGTCGATCGACTGGCCGAGTACCAGTGCCTGCAAGGTGGCGTCGAGCAGGCCACGGCTCACCGGACCGCTCACCTTGCCGACGATGGTCCCGGAGCGGTCGACGAAGAACGTCTCGGGCAGCCCGAGCACCCCGAACTCGAGGGCGACCCGGGAGTCGGCGTCCTCGACGTAGACGTAGGGATCGCCCCGCCCCTGGTCGGCGAGGAAGCCGAGGCCGTTGGAGACGGTGTCCTGGTAGAGCACCCCGACGAACGTCACGTCGAAGTCGGCGTATTCGGCGGCAGCGCTCAGCAGTGCCTGGTGCTCGGCGCGGCAGCTCAGGCACCACGAGGACCAGAAGTTGACGACGACGATGTCGCCTTCCAGGTCCCGCAGGTGGAGGTCCTGGTCGAACTCCAGGTAGGGAACGGTGACGTCGGGTACCGGCTTCCCGATGAGCGGCGACGGCGTCAGCATCGGGTCGGAGCCGAACCTCCCGGCGAACACCACCCCGAGCACCACCACTGCCGCGCCGGCGGCGATCACCACCCAGAACATGAGGTTGCCGCGGCGTTCCCGCTCCGGTGTCATCCCGCCCCCTCCCGGGCCGTGTTCAGCATGCCCTCGGCCTCGGTACGAAGGTCGTCGGGGAGGTCGTCGAAGCCGAGCAGGGTCTCGAGCGGCGCCACGGCCCCGGCGGGGTCGTCGAGGCCGTCGAGGCGGATGTTGGCCAGGTACCAGTACGGCAGCTCCGCCTCGGGGGCGATCTCGATGGCCTTCTCCACGAACTGCACCGCCACCTCGGGCTCGCCGGACAGGAAGGTCATCCACCCCACGTTGGCGAGTGCCTCGGGGTTCTGCTCCTCGTCGAGGATGATCATGTAGTGGTCGAGGGCCTTGTCGAACTCGCCGGCGTAGAAGTAGCGGCGGGCCAGCGCCAGCCGCATCGGGGTGTTGTCGGGGAACTGGGCGATGACGTCTTCAAGCTGCTCGTTGCTGACCTGGGACAGGTCGACTCCCTGCCCGCCCACGATGTCGGACACGACACCCTCGGCTCCGGCGGCGGCGTCCTGGGACTGGAGGGCGGCCACCGCGCCGATCGTGATCCCGACCGCGGCGACGACCACGACGATGGCGCCGGCGAGGAGGCGCCGCGAGCCGGACCGGACCGGGGTCGCCGGTTCGGTCTCCGATCCGAAGGCGGCGAGCCGCTCCTGCAACTCGTTGCGCTCCTCGACGTACGTGGCGCGGAGGCGCTCGGCCCACACGTCGTCCAGCTCGCCGTCGGCCCGCTGCCGATCGACGTCGGCGAGGTCCTGCTCCACCTGGGCGAGCCGCTCCTCGACCTGGGCGCGGGGCAGGCTCACGACGGCGCCCTCGCCCGGCGCCGGCGCGCGATCGCGACGGCTCCCACCGCGGCGGCGGCCAACGGCACCAGCCACAGCGCCAGCGCCCATCCGCCTCGCGACGGGTCGAGCAGGATCTGGTCGCCGTAGCGGGCGGCGAAGTAGTCCTCGATCTCGGCGTTCGTCATGCCGGCCGCCACCTGCTCGGCGATGATGTCCCGCAGGTCTCGGGCCACGTCCGAGGTGGAGTCCGCCAGCGACTCGCCGCTGCAGAACGGGCAGCGGATCCCCGACGCCACCTGCTGCACCCGGGTGGCGGGGTCGGCCGCCTCGGCGGCCGGCCACAGGCCGACGACGATGACCACCAGCGCCGCCAGCGGCACGGCCCACCCGAGCCCGCGCCGCACGATCTCACGCATGGCTGCGCTCCCGTGCCGGCGCCGCCCGTTTCCTGCGGGATCGGTGGCGCCCGAGATAGGCGAATGCCCCTCCCCCGACGGTGACGAGGCCTCCCGCCCACAGCAGCCACTGCAGCGGGAAGACGTACACCCCGAGCACGATCTCGCTGGTGGTGCCGCCCACCAGCGACAGGAAGGTGTCCTCGACGATGCCAACGTGGATCGCCGGGGACGCCACCGCCGGCGGGCGCCGGTACTCGTTGATCGACGGCGCCAGCACCCCAATCTCCCGCTGGCAGTCGTCGCGGAGGAGGCGGACGCGGGCTGCGGTGACGGTGCGCTGCGGCTCGGTGCGGGTGGTGGAACCGAGGTACTCGACGCAGTAGCCGTCCACCACCGCGGTGTCACCCTCGGCGAGGTGCACCTCGGAACGGGAGGCCAGCCCGGTCGAGGTGGCGATGGCGAGCGCCACCAGGGCCACCCCGATGTGGGCGATCTGCCCGCCCCAGTAGCCGGGATCGCCGCCGAGGACCCGTGTCATGGCGGAGCCGGCCGTGACGCCGCTGCGCCGCACCACGCCGGCCTGTTCCCAGAAGCGGCGGACCGCCACGCCGATGACGAACGTGGAGAGCACCGTGATGAGGACCACCGGGACGGAGCGCACCCCGACCAGCACCGCCCCGGCGCCGGCCACCAGCGCCGCCCGCAACGGGGTCCGGATCCGGGCCCACACCACGGTGCCGCGCGCCACCCGGTACGGCGCGATCGAACCGACCCCGATGGCGAGCAGCAACAGGAAGGCGATGGGGAGCGTGATGCGGTCGAAGAAGGGCCGGCCCACCGAAACGACGTCACCGGAGAACGCCTCGGTGAGGATCGGGTACAGGGTCCCGACGAGCACGGTGAAGGCGAAGACGGCGAGCAGCAGGTTGTTGAGCAGGAACGCTCCCTCCCTGCTGGCGAGAGATTCGAGCCGGGGAGCCGAGGCGACGAGGTCGGCCCGCCAGGCGAATAGCCCGAAGGAGGCGAGCAGCACCAGCACGAGGAAACCGAGCAGCGCCGGCCCGACACCCGATTGGGTGAAGGAGTGCACCGAGAGGATCGTGCCGGAGCGGGTGAGGAAGGTGCCGAGGATGGTGAGGGCGAACGTCGAGATGACGAGTACCAGGTTCCAGGCCTGGAGCACGCCACGCCGCCGTTGCACCGCGGCGGAGTGGATGAAGGCGGTGGCGACGAGCCAGGGGATGAAGGCGGCGTTCTCGACCGGGTCCCACGCCCAGTAGCCGCCCCAGCCGAGCACGGCATACGACCACCACGCCCCGAGCAGCACCCCGAGGGTGAGGAACGTCCAGGCGAGGAGCGACCACCGGTGGGTGCGCTCCAGCCAGGTGCGCCCCTGCTCACCCCGGGCGAGGGCGGAGATGGCGAAGGCGAACGGCACCGTGAACCCCACGAAGCCCAGGTAGAGCATCGGCGGGTGGATCGCCATCAGGATGTTGTTCTGCAGCAACGGGTTGGCGCCGAGACCGTCGAGGGGAGCGGTGGCGGCGGCGAGCGGGAACCAGCTCGACGCCTGGCAGACGTCGCTCGCCACCTCGGTGCACACCCGGAACGGGTCGGCGACGGTGGCCATCATGCCGAACCAGAAGAGGGCGACGGCGCCGATGACGGCGAGGGCGCCGGCGCCGAGGCCGTCACCACGACGCACCGTCCGAGCCACCATCCAGGTGAACCCGGCGAGCACCAGGCCCCACAACACGATGCTCCCCTCCAGGGCGGCCCAGGCGCTCGCCAGCAGGAAGATGAGCGGCGTCGAACGGGACGAGTGGTCGGCGACGTATTGCAGGGTGAAGTCGTGGCTCAGCAGCCCGGCCTCGAGGGCGAGGAACGCCACCACGGCGCCGCCCACCAGCAGGGCGACCGGGGAGCGCAGCGATCCTTCGGTGCCGCCGGGCCGGGCCGTCCGGAACCCGGCCACCGCCAACCAGGCCGACCCGGCCGCCGCCGCCAGGATCGCGAGGTAACCGACGAGGGCGATCATGGCTCGCCCAGCTGGTGCTCCGACCGGTCGTACACCTCGCCGTCCTCGGTCCGGTACTGCTCGTCGTGCTTGATGAGCATGTTGTCGGAGTGGAACTCGTGGCCGTCCCAGGTGCCTTCCACCACGATGCCGATGCCGTCTTCGAAGAGTTGCGGCGGGGTGCCCTGATGGAGGACTTCCACTGCCTCACGCCCGTCGGTGAGGATGAAGTGGATACCGTCGCCGTTCTCGGTGATCGTCCCGGCCTCGACCTGGCCCCCGAGGCGGAGCCGGGGGGTGGGAAGATCGGTGCGGGCGAGCAGCTCGGTGGGGGTGTTGAAGTAGACGAGGTTGCTGGTGAGGTTGACGAGCAGCACCGCCAGGATGCCGATCACGATCACCGCCGGGAGCAGGAAGCGCCAGTAGCGTCTCACGTCACCGTCTCTCGGCGAGGCGGCGACCCGCCCCCCGCAACCGGGCGGCGAGCGACGCCACGTAGAGGGCGAGAGCCCCATAGGTCAAGGTGTATCCGAGCACGGCCCACTTCATCGACGGCTCCTCCCGGCGGTGACCTCCGGCGCTGACACCGCGTCGCCGGCCACGGGGCCTGCCGGGGCGGTGGCCGCGTCGTGGAGGGCCAGTTCGATGCGGGCGAGCTGCATCCGGTGCCGCATCAGGGCGACGTAGAGCAGGGTGAAGGCGGCCACCCCGATCCACAGCGCCGCCAGCAGCGGCGGGTCGATCTGCATCTCGTCGGGCCGCAGCAGCGTCGGCGGCTGGTGAAGGGTGCGCCACCAGATCACCGAGAAGTGCACGATCGGGATCTGGAACACGCCGACGATGCCGAGGATCGCCGCCCGCCGGGCGCGCCCCTCGGGGTCGGTGATGGTGCGCCGCAGCGCCAGATAGCCGACGTAGACGAAGAACATGATGGCGGTGAGAGTGAGCCGGGCGTCCCAGGTCCAGTAGACGCCCCAGATCGGCTTGGCCCAGATCATGCCGTCGACGACCGCGATCCCGGTGAACAGCACCCCGACCTCGGCGGAGGCTTCCGCCAGGTGGTCCCACCGCATCCGCCGGGTCGCCAGGTAGGCGATGCTGCCTGCCAGGGTCACGACGAAGGCGACGTAGGCGAGCCAGATGGTCGGCACGTGCAGGTAGAGCATCCGGGCCGGTGTGCCCTGGGTCCGCTCGGCGGGGGTGAGGAGGGCGAATCCGAGCGCCACCACGATCCCGAGCACGGCCGCGACGTCGAGCCAGCGAGCGGAGCGACGGGTCGGGGAACTGGTCATCGGGTCTCCTGGAGGGGGCGGGCGGTGAGCACGCCGGCGACGGCGAGCGCCAGCACGACGATCGCCATGAGCAGCATCCAGGAGAGAATACCGTCACCCTGGCGTATGGCTTCGGCGCCCTGGGTGGCGCCGAGCAGGAGCGGGATGGCCAGCGGGGCCACCAGGAACGGGATCAGCGCCGGTCCGGCGGTGAGGCTGGTGGCGATCGAGCCCGAGAGGGTTCCCAGCTCGGCGAGCCCGCCGGCGGCGAGGGGAATGACGAGCAGCAGCCAGGGCCATCCGCTGAGGTCGATGTCGTAGAGGGCGACGGCGACCGCCCCGACCAGCAGCTCGAAGCCGATCAGCATCACGGTGCCCGCCATCACCTTCCCGGTGAACTCGGCGGCGGGGTCGATGCCGAGCAGCGCCACTGCGTCCCGTTGCGCCGGCGTCTCGGTGCTGGTGCGGCGCACCGCGGTGAGCACCCCGAAGAGCAGCACGACCACCCAGAACATGCCGGACCCGATGTCGCGCAGCAGGTTCTCGTTGGTGCCGACCGCCAGGGGGATGAGCAGCAGGGCCACGGCGCCGAAGGGGATCGTGATCCAAACCACCTCACCGGCGCGGCGTTCCCGCTCCAGGTCGCGGCGGGCGATGGCGAGGGCCTGGGACCAGAAGGACGGGCGGCCGCTCATCGCAGGGTGCCTCCGGCGATCTCGGCGGTCGTCGACACCAGCGGCGCCACCCGCCCGACGTCGTGGGAGACGACGACGGCGGCGCCGCCCCGGTTCCGCACCTCGTCGACGACGTGGGCCACCAGCTCGACCGCGGCGGGGTCGAGGGCGGTATGCGGCTCGTCGAGCAGGAGCAGGTCCGGCTCGAACAGCAGCTCGCGGGCGAACTCGACCCGCCGCTGCATCCCGTGGGACGACTCGCCGGCCCGGCGGGAGGCGGCGTTGGCGAGGCCGACCGCCTTGAGGGAGGCGGCGACGCCGGCCGGATCGATGCCGGCGGCGCGGGCGGCGAAGGCGAGGTTCTCCTCCAGGGTGAGTTCCGGGTAGAGGCCGGGCACGTGGCCGATGAGGCCGATGCGGTGCCGGATGTCGTAGCGATCCGGCCCGGCGAGATCGGCGCCGAGGACCCGCCCCCTCCCGGCGCTGGGTCGCAGCAGGGTCGCCACGATCCGCAACAGGGTGGTCTTGCCGGCGCCGTTGGCGCCGAAGAGCCCGATGGATTCGCCGGGGCCGACCGTCAGGTCGACATCGCGCAGGATGGTCGTGGCCCCGATACGGGCCGCGATGCCGTGGAGTTCGACGAGCGGGGTGGTCGAAGACACGGAGGCGAAGTGTACGGTGGCACGGCGGGCCTCCCAACCGATGCCCGCGAGGGGAATTTGCAGATGCGTGCATCTGTTGTGGTGACCGAACGGGATGAAGAGGTCGCTACCGCGACACCCAACCACCGGAGTCACCACCAATGGCAACCATCGCTCTGAACAAGGACAATTTCGAATCGACCATCGTCGACAACGACATGGTTCTGGTCGATTTCTGGGCCGACTGGTGCGGTCCCTGCAAGATGTTCGCACCGGTGTACGACAAGGTCTCGGAGTCCTACCCGGACGTGGTGTTCGCCAAGGTCGACACCGAGGATCAGCAACAGCTGGCCTCCTACTTCCAGATCCGCTCGATCCCGACGCTCATGATCTTCCGCGACAAGATCGGGATCTTCTCGCAGCCGGGCGCCCTGCCGGAAGCCGCCCTCACCGACCTCATCGACCAGGCTCAGGCGCTCGACATGGACGACGTACGCCGCCAGATCGAGGCCTCGCAGGGCAACGGCGAGCACGACCCCGAGCACGAGCACGAGCACGAGCACACCCACTGAACCAAGGCTTCCCCCGCCGCGTCTGCTGTCGCCCCCTTCCTTCCTCTCGTCCCCCTCGGAATTCGGGGAGACCGACGAGCCATTCTCTCATCCCCCCTGGAATCAGGGGGGACCGGCGAACGAAGTGAGCCGAGGGGGGTTCCGT
>CAYQEC010000041.1:0-16961 GCA_964416425.1 uncultured Acidimicrobiaceae bacterium
AGGATGTCCCCGCACACCCCCCTCGACCTTTCTCTCACCCTCCCTGCTGTGCAGGGAGGGTCGCAGAGCCGACACCGAAGGTGACGGCGATGCGGGGAGGGTCACGGTGCTACTGCTCGCCCCACACCCCCCTCGGCTCGCACGGCTCCTTCGGAGCCGCCTCGCCGGTCCCCCCTTTTTGACAAGGGGGGACGAGAAGAAGAGGCGAGCGGGAATGAGAAGGACCCCCAATTAGTCAGGGGCCCCCACGAGGAGTGGGAGCCCCTGAGTCTTTGCCGGAGCGGCCGTCGCCGCTTCCCGTTTTGGGAGGCCGTCTAGCTGGAGGCCAGCACTGGATCGGCCTTCGGCATGGCGACATCCTCGGAATCGACGTAGTGGGGGATGACCACGTCGGTTCCCTTGCTCGCCCACACGAGGCCGATGCCGGTGAGGATCGACAGGATGCCGACGGCTGCGAACAGTCCGGCCAGCGCCAGGCTCAGCTGGAGCGCCGAGTGGGTCACAGTGCCGACCCCGAGCTCGGCGAACAGGCCGTGCACAGTCGGGTTCCACGCCAGCTCTCGGGCCGGGCCCTCGATCGGGTGCGAGCGGTCGAATTCGGTCCAGTAGCGGCCGTCGACGTCGAACTCGTAGGTGCCGGCCGGGAAGACCTCACCGTTGTACTCGGCGTCCTCGGCCAGGGTCACCGTCTGGGTGCCGTGCAGGGTGTGATAGCCGATTGTCGCCATCTGGAACATGTACTCGCTGGCGGTGTTGACCAGCGGGTCGTTGGGATCGAAGTCGGACTGAACCACCGGGTAGCCCCAGTCGTCGGTGAGCAGCGTCATGATCCCCTGGGCGCCTTCGACGGTGCCCCGGTCGACGAGCTGCCCGTCCTCGTTGTAGGTGAGCGTGACGTTCTGGGCTTCGCTGAACGACTGGAGGGCCTGGTACCCGTCCTGTGCCTTCGTGTACGCAACGGCGCCGGCCACGGCGAACACCAGCCCGACGGCTACCAGGATGTATCCCAGCTTCTTGAGACGACCTCGCATTCCTTACTCTCCTCGTGAGTGATGGACTAGTTGACTAAGAGTCTCCACAATCATGAGGGAGAAGGCCCCCCGCCTCTACGTGCCATAGGGCCCTACCGAACGTCCCAAAGGTCCCAGGTCCGATGCAGGAGCTGCGTCGGAGCCTCACTGGCGACCAGTCGTCTGGAAAGCGGCACGATCCGTCACCGATCGGAGCAACGCCCGGCACCCGGCGGCGCATCCCTTGCCTGGCGACGGCCGGCGGATGACGGACCAGCCGCCGGACCCGAAGGGGACTCCGAGCGCCACGTTGCGCAGCACCTCCGGAGTGTCGCCGCGGCCCTCAGTCCCGGACCCGTCGCCAGCGGCCGCCCCGCCCCGATGGGGTCGCCGCGAGCGCCGCCCCGGCCGCCCAGTCGCCCAGCGCCCGGTAGGCCTCGAACTCGGCGAAGTCGAAGTCCTGGTCGATGGTGGAGTGGTTGGGGAAGCGCTCGTCGGCCTCCCAATACGACCGCACCTGCCACGGCGCCTCCTCCGACACCGCCGCCTGCACGTAACAGATGTGGCCCTCGGTGTGCTTGGGGAGCCGGGGATCGGTGAAGGTCCCCCACACATACGGCCGGGCCACCAGCACCCCACCCCTCACCTCGGCCCGGCGCCGCCGCCACGGCAGCTTCAGCCGCTTGTCCTCGTACTGGTCGGCGGCGTCGGGATCGAGGGGGCGGATCTCGTGCAGGGGCAGGTCGAACTCGATGCCCAGCTCCGACCGGGCCAGCGCCATCGCCTCCCCGATCGTGTTGAAGGTGCCGGGCTGGCCGCCGGAGGCGTCGAACACGTACACGGTGGTGCAGCCGCGCCGGAGCAGCTCCACCAGCCCCAGGTTGTCGTAGTGGCCGCCGTCGGTGACGTAGAGGAAGCGGTCGTCGATGGAGTGCATCCCCAGCATCTCCTTCAACAGGTACGACACCCGGGGCCGCTCCCACCACACCTCATCGGCGGCGAAGTCCTGGGCCCGCATCCAGCGCGGATTGGGGAGCCACACCCCCAGCCGGACGTTGGCGAGGGTCATAAACGCGGTGAGCCACTGCCGGGTCTGCTTGCCCATCGCCGGCGACACCGCCGCCCCCGAGATGGCGATGGCGGCCGGGATCGTCACGTCCCGCACCCGCGTCTGGTCGAGCCGGTCCCGATACTCCGGCATCGCCATGTAGCCGATGCGTGGCTCGGGACTGCCGATCTCGACCGCGTCGAAGGTGAACGGCACCGAGCGCAGCCCCGGCGGCACCACCGCGTAGTCGCTCAGGTTCGCCACCGCGCACGACGCGAAGTGGGGCTTCGGGTTCGGCTGGAAGTGGGTCGGCTGTTCGTAGGGGATCTCGGTCGCCTCGTCAGACCCGGTGCGCTGCACCCCGAAGGCCCGGTGGAGGCGCCGCTTGTAGAAGCGGTGCATCGACCAGGCCCGCTGGTCGCTGATGAGCCAGAACAGCGCCAGCAGCGATGCCACCACCAGCCAGGCGGTTCGCTCCGGCATCTGGAACGCCCCGAACGGCGACATCGTCCCGGTGACCCCGTCTTCGAGGGCGCCGAAGACCACCGACACCAGCGCCCACAGCACCAGCAGCGGCACCACCACCGCCGCCGCCACGATCGCCCACACCGACGCCTTCACCCCCTCGAACTGCTTCTTGACCGCCGTGGTGACGAAGGCGAGCGCCCCACCGGCGCCGAAGAGGGCTACCAGCCGCACCGTCTCCTTGCTCGCCTCGCCGCCGTCGGAGGCGAACGGCAAGTCACGCCACAGGGACGGCACCGCCTCGTAGAGCAGCCACACCCCCACCGGGAGCAGCACGAAGGCGAAGAACGCCGCGCCCGCCAGCCACACCAGCGACCGACCCAGGAACAGGGTGCGCTCGTGGCCGCGGTCCTCCCCCACGATGCGGGGATTGACGGTGAGCACGCCGGCGAGCAGCGCCACCACCAGCGGGACCACGACCGCGACGGCGTGAGCCACCGGGATCATCAAACCCGTGACCTCGCTGTCGACGACCATCCCCGGCATCCGGTCGTGCAGCACCCACCCGATGGGACGCAGCACCGCGTAGAGCAGGGCGAAGAGGAACAGGGCGTTGACGCCGATGCCGATGGCGAGTCGGGTCACCAGCCGCATCTTCTGCCCGAAGGTGTGGGCCAGGTAGGCGCTGCGCTTGCGCAACCAGTCCTCCTCCGGGGTGCCGGGGGCGTAGGGATACGGCTCGGTGCCGGGGTCGGCGGCGAACACGCCGTGGGACCGGACCATCTCGTAGGAGCCCGCCAGGTAGCCGCCGCCGGAGACGGCGGCCAGGGTGTCGACCTCGTCGAGGACCTCGGTGCCCTGCAGCGCCTGCAACGCCCCGAGGGCGAACGACGCCGAGCGGATCCCGCCGCCGCTGAAGCAGACGCCGCGGCGTTCCACCCCGGCCCGCGGCGGCTGCAACCGGTCCATCAGGGCGACCTCGCCGGCACCGAGCAGGGAGGCGTCCCCTCCCACCACCGCGTCCTTGGGCCGGTTCAGGTTCTGGATCCGCAGTCCCCGCACGAAGGTGTCACGGTCCAGCATGTTGGCCCGGGTGGCGATCGCCACCGCCAAGAACAGGGGGACGAGGACGGCGTAGAGCACGGTGAAGACGACCTCTTCGAAGAGGGCCATCGCCTTGGTGCGCCAGGCGTACCCGATCAGGGCCGGCGCCGCGTAGAGGCCGACGAGCACCAACCCGGTGTACTTGGCGAGGGCGAACCCGGTGATGGCGGCGGCCGAGCCGGCCGAGATCGCCCCGGCCCCGGCGGTGGCCATCGAGTTGTCGCCGATGAGGTCGAGGATCAGGTGGTTCTCGATCAGGTCGAACAGGCCGGCCATGACGGTCACCACCATGAGCGACCCGCCGACCCGCTGTGCCGCCGAGACGACGTAGAAGCGGCGCCGCACCAGCTCGATCGACACGATGAGGAACGCAACGTAGAGCGGGACGAGCAGCCAGGTGTCGATGGTGGCGACCTCACGGAGCGAGGCGAAGCCGTCGGCGGGCAGCCGGGTGAAGACCGCGGCGACCCGTTCCGGGGTGCCGGCGAACTGCACGTCGATCTGGTGGGGACCGGACGTCGCCGCCTCCATCCACTGCATCACCCCGACCAGCAGGCCCAGCAACACCCACCAGGTGAGCGCCAGGCCGTGGTCCCGCAAGAACGCCCGCAGTTTCGCCGACACGTCGCATCCCTCCCACGAGTCCGGCTTCCAACGCTACCGATCGAACCCGGCGCCCGGCGGGTCGGCCGCCACTTTCCCTCGCCGGCCGCTACCCCGCCGTCTGCGGGGACGACTCCATGGCACCGGAGAGACGCTCGAGCGCCTTGGTGACGACGGCCAGCACGACGGCGACCAGCACCAGCACCGGGGCGATCATGTCGAGCCCGATCCGGTCGACCAGGATGCCGAGTACGGCGCCGAGACCGGCCACCCCGACGTTGGCGGCTGCGAAGCAGTACCCGACCGCCCACGGCGTGTAGCCCGGGCCGAAGCGGCGGGCCGTCAGCACCACCTCCACCGGGAAGAACGCCCCGTGGGCGAACCCGGAGAACACCAGCCCGAAGATGCCGACCGCCGAAGTCGGCGACCACCAGAACAGGACGAGACTGGCGATGGTGGCGGCGGTGCAGATGGTGAGCAGCCGGTTGGGCTCGAAACGGGACCCGACCAGGCCGAGCAGGAACCGCGATGCAGTCAGCCCGGTCCAGTACCCCGAGGCGGCGACGCCGGCCACGCCCACGCTGAGACCCCGCCCCTCGCTTAACACCGAGAACGCCCACTGCCCGGTGGCGGTGGCGAGGCCGGAGTACAGGAGGAAGGTGAAGATCGACAGCACCAGCACCGCTCCGGCGCCGGGCGGCCGCCCCGGCCGGGTCCCCTCCGGGCGGCGCCGGGCCCGCTCGCCGCGGCGGGCGGCGCGGGCGAACCCGATCGCCAGCGCCCCCTGGGCGATGGCGACGGCGACGAAGGCGAACCGCCACGAGGCATCGAGCGCCAGCAGCACCGTCACCAGGCCCGGGCCCAGCATCGACCCGACCCCCCAGCCGGCGTGCAGGATCCCCATCGAACGGGTCCCGTGGTTGAGGGCGACGTGGGCGTTGATGCCCGAGTCGAGTTGCCCGCTGGCGAGCCCGAGCAGCAGCGCCTCCACCACCAGCCCGATCCAGGTGTCGCCGACCGCCATCACCACCAGGCACAGCGCCGACGTCGCGGCGGCCGCTGTCAGCAGCCAGGTGGGGCCGACCCGCCAGGAGAGGTGGCCGCTGAGGTAGGTGGAGACGGCGTAGCCGGCGCCGAAGGCGAACACCAGCACCCCGAGGTTCCCGATCGGCCGCCCCAGGTCGGCGGCCACCGACGGCCACGCCACCCCCATCGCCTGCATCGGCATACCGAGGGCGACGAACGCCAGCACCATGAGCACGAGGAGACGGCGGCCGGCGGGCATCGTGGCAGCCTATCGGTCGCCCGGGGAGGGACCGGCGCCGGGGATGACGATGCCCTCGTCCTCGAAGCCGGGGTCCCCCATCGGCACCGGCCCCGCCAGACGCTCCCGCCACAGCCGGGCCAGGGCGCGGGTCCCGAAGATGGCGCCGCAGGTGAGCAGGTAGAGGGCAACGAAGATGAGCGCCACGTACTTGGCGAGCGCCAGCCGGGTGATGGTCCGTGCCGCCCCCGCCGAGATGGCGGCCGGGCCGGCGGTGAGCAGGGTGTTGTCGGAGATGAGGTGGACGATCTGGTGGTTCTCGAGCAGGTCGATGATCCCGGCGATGATGGCGATGAGCATGAAGGCCTGGCCCACCTGCCGCATCACCGTGCCGGGACCGAAATGGAGCCGCACCCACTGCACCGTCACCATCAGGAACGCCACGTACAGCGGGACGAGCAGCCAGGTGTCGATCGTGACCGCCTGGCGCAGCGGATCGAACCCGCCCTTCTGTGCCAGCTCGGAGAACACCACCCACATCTGATGCGGGGTAGCGGCGAACTGGACGTCGAACTGGCCGGGGTTGAAGGCCTCGGCGTTCGACCAGATCCCCATCGTGGCGGTGAGGGCGAGCAGGGCCCACCATGCCAGGCCGAGCTGGTGCCGCTCGAAGTAGTCACCCAGTCGTGTCACGTCTCCCCCGCGTCTCCGGCCGAACGGTAGCCCATCAGGGCAGCCCGCCGGCCCATCGCGCCGTGCCCGTTTGAGCCAGACCGTTCGTGGAGCCATCATGGCCTTTCCCTTCCGGAAAGGCCTCCACATGGCGATGCAGTACCGCAGATTGGGGCGCTCCGGTATCAAGCTGAGCGCCTTCTCCCTCGGGTCGTGGCTCACCTTCGGCGAGTCGCAGGCCGTCGAGCAGAGCATCGCCAGCATGCAGGCCGCCTACGATGCCGGCGCCAACTTCTTCGACAACGCCGAGGCGTACGCCGGCGGCGAGTCGGAGCGGGTGATGGGCGCCGCCCTCAGGGAGTTGGGCTGGCCCCGCTACTCGTACCTGGTGTCCACCAAGTACTTCTGGGGGCTGCACGATGTGCCCAACACCCACTGGACCCTCAACCGCAAGTACCTCATGCAAGCCATCGACGGATCGTTGGAGCGGCTCGGCCTCGACTACGTCGACATCGTCTACTGCCACCGAGCCGACCCGGAGACGTCGATCGAGGAGACGGTGTGGGCGATGTCCGACATCATCGCCTCGGGCAAGGCCCTCTACTGGGGCACCTCGGAGTGGAAGGCCGACGAGATCCGCGCCGCCTGGGAGATCGCCGAGCGTCACCACCTCCGCAAGCCGGTCGTCGAGCAGTCGGAGTACAACCTGTTCCGCCGCGACCGGGTCGAGCAGGAGTACTCGCGGCTCTACGAGGACATCGGGCTCGGTCTCACCACCTTCAGCCCGCTGGCGGCAGGCCTGCTCACCGGCAAGTACCTCGACGGCATCCCGGCAGGCACCAGGGCCGCCTCGGTGTCGTGGCTCCGTGAGAAGCTCACCGGCGTGGACACCAACGCCACGGTGCGTGAGCTGAAGGCGGTCGCCGACGAGATGGGGTGCTCCCTCGCCCAGCTGTCGTTGGCGTGGGCGGCGTCCAACCCCAACGTCACCTCGGTGATCACCGGCGCCAGCCGCCCCGAACAAGTCGTCGAGAACATGGCGGCCCTCGAGGTGCTCGAGGCCCTCACCCCCGAGATCAAGGCCCGCATCGAGGAGATCTTCTCCTGAGGCTGCCGCCTCGTCGAGCCTGTCGCAACAGGCCGGGCGGCTCATTGTCGGGTGGGTGACGCACTGGTACGTTCGCTGCGGGGTAGTGGAGGCGCCGTTCCGAGTGTTGGAGGATTCGGTATGGGTCGCCTGGTGTCGGGTGTGGTTGGTGTCATGTTGCTGGTGGAGGTGTTGGGGCAGGTCCCGGCCGAGCCCGCCGAAGCCCAGAGCGTGCCCCAGGTGTTCGTCGACGTGCCCACCAGCAATCAGTTCACCACCGCGGTTGCCTGGTTGGCGGGGGAGGGCATCACGAGGGGCTGCAACCCGCCATCGAATTCGCGGTTCTGTCCCGACGATCCGGTCACCCGGGGGGAGATGGCCGCCTTCCTGGTGCGCGCCTTCGACTACACCGACCGGGGCGACAGCGACTTCCTCGACGACGACGGCTCGGTCTTCGAAGCCGACATCGAGAAGCTTGCCGCCGCCGGGGTCACCTTGGGCTGCAACCCGCCCGGCAACGACCGGTACTGTCCCGATCGTGCCGTCACCCGGGGGGAGATGGCCGCCTTCCTGGTGCGCGCCTTCGGCTACACCGACCGGGGTGATCGGGACTTCCTCGACGATGACGGTTCGGTGTTCGAAACCGACATCGAGAAGCTGGCCGCCGCCGGGGTCACCTTGGGATGCAACCCACCGGCCAATGACCGGTTCTGTCCCGATCAGGCCACCACCCGAGCCCAGATGGCCGCCTTCCTCCACCGCGCCTTCGGATCCCCCGCCCCCAACATCGTCCCGTCGGCGGAGGGTCGGATCGCCGACCACACGCTCGTCGCCGCCTACGACACCATCCCGAGCGGCGTCGTGACCGAGGTGGCGAACCTCCACATCTACTACGGCCACACCTCACACGGGAGCCAGCTCGTCACCGGCGTCGGCATGATGCCGGCGGCATGGCAGCTGGTGAACCTGGTCGAGACGTCACCCGATCTCGGCTACGACGTGTGGGAGCCGCAGACCGACCAGTGGCTGGAGGATCATCCCGAGACCGAGGTGGTGATCTGGTCGTGGTGCGGTCAGCAGTCGAGCAACTCCGTCGACGACGTGCAGGAGTACCTCGACGACATGACGGCCCTCGAGGTCAGGTACCCCGACGTGCAGTTCATCTACATGACCGGCCACCTGCGGGGCGCCTACAGCGAGTACCTCTACGGGGACGCCGAGAACCAGATCCTGCAACGCGACAACCAGATGGTGCGGGACTACGCCGAGCTGCACGGGAAGTGGCTGTTCGACTTCGCCGACATCGAGTCCTACCTCGACGGCAGCGAGGTGCAGTGCACCTACCACGGCATGCCGGTCGAGTGCGTCTGGCCCAACGACGCCACCGGCTGCGCCCACTCCCGAATGGGGAACTGCGACCGCAAGGGCAAGGCCTGGTACACGCTGCTCGCCCGCATGACCGGCTGGGACGACTGAGGGCACCTCTCGTCCCTCGTCTCTCCTATCCCCCTTGCGAAAAGGCGGGACCGGCGAAGCGCCGGCGAAGCTGGTAATGAACCGAGGGGGGCGTGCGGCGCCGCGACCCTCCCCGGCTCAGCTCGCCTCCGGCGGCTTCGCCGACCCTCCCTGATCCCAGGGAGGGTGAAAGAAACACCGCCCCCTCCCGCCTCCTGCCGACCCCCCTCGCGCTTCCTGTCGTCCCCCTGGGATCAAGGGGGACCAGCGAAGTGCCAGCGCAGCTGGCAACCGAGCCGAGGGGGGTGTGCCCTCTGTCGTCCCCCCTGGGATCAGGGGGGACCGGCGAAGTGCCAGCGCAGCTGGCGTTGAGCCGGGGGGGGTAGCGGCGAAAGACCCCACCGTGACCCTCCCCGAATCGCCGGCGGCTACGCCGCCGCCTCTACGACGCCTCCGCCTGCGGCGGAGGGAACCTCCCTGATCCCCGGGGAAGGTGAAAGAAACACCGCCCCCTCCCGCCTCCTGCCGTCCCCCCTCGCGCTTCCTGTCGTCCCCCCTGGGATCAGGGGGGACCAGCGAACGGAGTGAGCTGAGGGGGGTCGCGGTGAGGAACTTCACCGCGACCCCCCCACACAGCAGGGAGGGTGACAGAAACGCCCTCTCCCCCCTACCCCGAGAGGAAGCTCACCAAGGCGGCGGCGATGGCGTCGGCCTCCTTCTCCCGGAAGTCGGGATCGAGCAGGAGGGCGACGTCCGCGGCGTTCTTCATGTTCCCCGCCTCCAGGAACACGACCGGCACGTCGGACAGGTTGAGGCCTCCGAGGTCGCTGCGGCGGGAGAGGCCGTCGCTGGCGGTGTAGTCCGAGATCGGCATCCCGGTCGCCTGGAACGACTCCCGCAGCGCCTCGGCGAGCCGCAGTGACGGCTCGGCGATGTCGTCGGTGAGCCCGTCGATGGTGGCGGGGTAGATGACGTGGAACCCGCGGCCGTCGACCGGCCCGCCGTCGGCGTGGATCGACACCACCGCGTCGGCCTGGTTGCGATTGCCGATGGCGGCCCGCTCGGTGATGCAGGGCCCCCATCCGTCGTTGTCTTGCCGGGTGAGCACCACGGTGGCGCCGAGCGCCTCAAGCCGAACCTTCGTCACCAGCGCCAGCTCCCAGTTGAGCGTCGCCTCGGGATAGCCGTCGTCGGTGGCGGTGCCGGTGGTGTTGCAGGCCTTGGTGCCGTTGCCGATGTCGATGATCTGGTTGATCTCGTCGAGGTGCTGATAGTTGCGCCCGTTGTGCCCCGGGTCGATCACGATGATCCGCCCCGTCAGGGATCCGGCCGGTGGTGTCGTGGTCGTCGCCGGCACGGTCGTGGTGGTGGTTGTCGGAGCCGTGGTCGTGGTCGCCATGGTGGTGGTCGCGGTTGTCGTCGTCGTGGCCGCCATCGTGATGGTCGTCGCCGCCACGATCGACGTCGTGCTGCCGGACTCGGTCGCCGAACCGCCACAGCCCGCCAGGATCAGGGTCACCAGACACCCCACGGTGCAACCCACCCGAAGCCGCATTCCCGGTTCCCCCGCGTTGAACGACGATCGACGCCACCGCAGGCTACGCGCCCGTCACGACCTTGGGGCACCCAGTTGCCCGAATCTCCCGTGCTCCCAACCCAGGGTTCAGGGCTGGGGGTCAGCCGCCGTCGCGGGAGAAGTGCATCCAGTCCTTCAGGCTGTGCCAGGTTCCGCCCCATTGCCAGCCGATCTCGTTGAAGGCCTCCACCACCACGCCGTCGGGCAGCACCATGCCGGGCAGCTCCCGATCACGATCGGTGTACGAGGACGCCAGCTCAGGGAGCACCAGGTCGCCCTTCAGGTAGGGGTTGTGGAACGGGTTGACGTCGACCGCCAACCCGAAGGCGTGCCACGACCATCCCCCGTCGGAGCCCACCGCGGGGCGGCACACGAACGACGTGGTGTCGTTCCCGTCCCCGGTCGGCGGAGCGTCGATCTCCTCGGCACGGACCACCCTCATCTCCTCGATGGGAAAGCGGGCCTCGTGCAGGGTTCGGAACACCTGCACGATGTCCTCGGCCACCGCCGCGTTCACCAGCAACTCCCCCGTGTGGTACTCGCCGTCGAAGCCATAATGCGACACCGTCACGTACGCCAGATCATCGAGGGTCACGGGACAATCCTCCGACCAGCTCGAACGGGCGACGATGTCGGGCGGCACGGCGTCGATGGTCCAGGCGAACTCGTCTCCCTCCGGAGGCGGCAGCAGGTCGAGCGTCTCGAGGCGGCGGTCGACCAGCTCGGGAGGAGTGGGCTCCACCTCCCCGTACCCGTCCTCTCGCAGTGGGAGGGGACGGGAACCGAGCCAGTCGGGACGGGCAAAGGGCGGGACGGTGGTGGTGGTCGTGGTCGGGGGAAGCGTCGTGGTGGTGGTCGACGTCGTAGAGGTCGTAGTCGACGTTGAGGTGGTCGCCGCCACCGTCGTGGTGGTGGTCTCAGCCGGGGTGACATCCGAGGAGCAGGCGGCGAGCACGACCAGCCCGCTCAGCCACACCAGGATGCGCCCTCTCATACCCGCGACGCTACCCGGGATGCCGATCTAGGGAACGCTCGGGGGCGAAGCGCGCGAGGTGCGAGGTCGCGGCGCGGCACGGTGACCCTCCCCGGATCAGTCGCCTACGGCTCCTTCTCCGACCCTCCCTGCACAGCAGGGAGGGTGAGAAGAACGTCGACAGAGGGGGGTGCGAGGTCGCGGGACTGCAGGCGACCCTCCCCGCATCGTCCACCTCCGGTGGACTCTGCGACCCTCCCTGCACAGCAGGGAGGGTGAGAAGAGCGGCCGAGGCCGGGACAGGTGGCCCCCTCACCCTGCCCGGCGTTGCCACCAATCGCTCGCCACGTACGCCAGGGCCACCACGAAGCCCAGCATCGAGAGCACGCCGACCGACACCGAGTCGTCGTCACGCACCACGGCCACGACCATCACGACCGCGTACCCCAGGGCACCCACCATGAGGGCATTGCGGGCCGAGACGTCACGGACATGCCGAGTCCACTCGTCGGTGCGAAACGGCGCCGCTCCCCCATCCTTCGTGGTCAGGTAGCGGCCCCCGCGGGGCGCCCACACGAAGAACCCCATCACCAACACGCTCACGAGCGCCGCCGCCCACCAGGTCACGCCGGCGAATCCCAGCAGCGTCCCGACGGCGACGGCGATCGCCGCCCGGGTCACGTAGTAGACGGTCCACGCCATGACGCACCTCAGTCCTCGTCCTCGTCCTCGTCCCAGAAGATCTCCTCCACCGGCACCCCGAACTCCCCGGCGAGCTTGAGCGCCAGCAGCACCGAGGGGGTGTAGCCGCCCCGCTCGATGGCGATGATCGTCTGCCGGCTGACCCCGACCCGCTCCGCGAGGTCACTCTGGGTGAGCTCGGCGGCGAGCCGCAGCTCCCGGAGTCGATCGTGCAGCACCATGGGACTCCCTGATGTCAAGTACGCTTTACATCGTAGGGATGGAGATGCCGGATGTCAAGGGGACTTGACACCCGGGTCGGCCCTGCTCACGTCGCCGTCACGCGGCAGGG
The DNA here is from genome assembly GCA_964416425.1 of uncultured Acidimicrobiaceae bacterium. Taxonomy (GTDB): domain Bacteria; phylum Actinomycetota; class Acidimicrobiia; order Spongiisociales; family UBA5794; genus CAYQEC01. The sequence continues at coordinate 12,291 of CAYQEC010000041.1, forward strand.
CTCTCGACCGGGGTTTGAGCGGCGATCAGATCTCGATACCGGGCGAAGCTCTGCTTCGGGATGCGCCGGCTGGTGGCGTGATCGACCCACACCAGCCCGAGGCGTTGGCTGTCGGCAGAGACGGCGCCGTGACTTGGGGACTCATTAGGGAATCGACACCAACGAAGGGAGCCCCCCTCAGTCAGGGTCGGTTCGATTCGAGCCGGTAGAGGGTCTCGCCGGCCTTGGGAAGCATCAGGATGCCGTCGTCCTCCCGGCCGGCGTAGGCGGCGGGGTCGATCGTGGCCAGGTCCCGGTAGGCGAGGTTGACGGCCTCGCACCGCTCCGGCGGGATCGCCGACGCCAGCGACACCCGGATGCGCGGTGTTTCCACCCCGTCTCGGTAGGTCCCGATCCCCTTGACGTGGGTGGAGTGGGCCAGCACCGCCCACGGGAATCCGGCGAACCGGTCCCACTGGGCCAGGTAGTAGTCGCGGACGTGGTAGCCGATGTGCTCGATCACCTCGCCGTGGGTGGCGGAGAACTCGGTGATGTGGGGGGCGTAGAGGATGACCTCGCCGCCGTCGGCCACCACCGGCTCCACCTTGTACATGGCCTTGGCGCCGGTCCACAGGTCGCCGTACATCGGAGGCACCACCGCCAGCACCTGGCGGAACGGGTGCGGGACGTACCGCACGTGCACCTGGGCCGACAGCTTGGCCGCCTGCTCCCACGCCGCCCGTACCGGCCCCAGGTAGAGGCCGGCAAGCCCGTCGTCGGCCACCACCATGCACATCGCCGCCGTCGGGGTGGGGATGAACGAGGCGGCCCGCTCGATCGCCTCCCGCACCGGGGTGCCGCCGACACCGATGAGTTGGTAGCTGGTCTCGAGGGCGCCGAGCCAGTGGGTGAAGTCGATCACCTCGGGACCGCCCACCCCGGGGAAGAAGTACTTGTTGCCGCCGGAGAAGCCCACGATCTCGTGGGGGAACACCGGCCCACACACCACCAGCAGGTCGTACTCGAGCACCGCCCGGTTGATGCGCACCGGCACCTCCACCGCGAGGCGCCCCTCGCTCAACTCCCCCGCCTCGGCGGCAGGGATGGCGCCGATCGTCACGAAGGTGTCGGGGAGGTCCCAGCGGTGGTTGAAGATCCCCACCCCCGCGTAGCGCCCGGCCCGGTCGGAGGGGTCGATGCCGAGCAGCGCGTCGATGGCGGCGTCGTCCAGCAGCGGATGGGTGCCGAGCGCCACGACGAAGTCCATGCGGGCGACCACCCCGGCGAGTTGCTCGTGCAGCAACCGGAACATGAGCGGCATCGGGGCGGTACGGGTCCCGTCGGGGATGACGAACAGCACCCGCCGACCGGCCAGGTCCCAGGAATCGGCGAGGCCCGCCAGCAGCGCCCGCACCTCGTCCTCGGCGAGGCGCCGGTTTGCATTTCCGGCCCCCGTCACCTCTACCATCACGAATCCTGCCTTCCTCCCCGCGGCGGGCCGGTCGAAACCCGGCCTCCCGCGGCGCCAAAGGTACACGCCGGGGGCGCCGGGACGGACGGCGGGGGGTGTTAGGCCGGCCCACATTTCCTGTCACAGGGAACCCATAGACTCGTCCACCGAGGGGGACGGCCTCATGAGCCTCATTCACATCGACGACCTGTCGAAGCACTTCAAGGTCCTGAACCGGCGCGAGGGCCTGGGCGGCGCCTTCCGCGACCTGTTCTCCCGCGACTACCGCACGGTCAAGGCCGTCGACGGCGTCTCGTTCGACATCGAGCCCGGCGAAATCGTCGGCTACATCGGCCCCAACGGAGCCGGCAAGTCCACCACGATCAAGATGATGACCGGGATCCTCAAGCCGTCCGGGGGCACAATCCTCGTCAACGGCAAGGCGCCGTACGACAACCGGATCCACCAGGCGTTGGTGATGGGCGTCGTCTTCGGGCAGCGCACCCAGCTCTGGTGGGACCTGCCGGTGATCGAGTCGTTCAAAATCCTCAAGGAGATCTACAAGGTCGACCAGAGGACCTTCGACCAGCACATGACGATGTTCGACGAGCTGGTGGGCCTCTCGGCGCTCTACACCCGCCAGGTGCGCACCCTCTCGCTCGGCCAGCGCATGCTGTGCGACATCACCGCCTCGTTCCTCCACAACCCGCGGGTCGTGTTCCTCGACGAGCCCACCATCGGGCTCGACGTCTCCGTCAAGGCCAAGATCCGCTCGGTGATCGAGGAGCTGAACCGCACCCGCAACACCACCATCATCCTCACCACCCACGACCTCGGCGACGTCGAGGCGCTGTGCCGGCGCATCATCATCATCGACGAGGGCAAGATCCTCTACGACGGCAGCATCGACAAGGTCACCGCCCTCTTCGGCGCCTACCGCACCCTCAAGGTGCAGATCGAGGGCTTCTGCGAGGAGACGCTCGATGCGATGCGCGACAGTCTCGCCGACCGTTTCGGCGCCGACCACGGCATCACCGTGGCCTGCCGGGAGGAGTTCTGGACCAACATCACCATCGACCAGGACCGCACCCCCCTGTCCGACGTGCTCACGTACGTCATGGGGACGTTCCCGGTCAACGACGTCCGCATCGTCGAGATCTCCATGGAGAACGTGGTGCGACGGGTCTACGACGGGGCCCTGGAGTGAGGTCGTACCTGGCGGTCGCTCGCGGCTCGACCATGATCGGCATGGTCTACCGCTTCGGCTTCCTCGCCTCGGCCGTCGGCAACGTCATCTACCTCGGTGTCGCCTACTACCTGTGGAAGAGCGTCTACGCCGACTCCGCGGTCATCCGCGGCCTGACCTTCGACCAGACATACCTCTACGTCGCCCTCGGCAGCACCCTCTTCATCGTGCTCAAGACCTACATCGACTGGAGCCTGTCGAACGAGATCCGGGAAGGCATCGTCGCCATCTACCTGGTGCGGCCGGTCGACTTCCAGCTCTACATGCTGGCGTCCTGCGTCGGTTTCTTCCTCCTCAGCGTCACCACCGTGGTCGTCCCCACGGTCCTGCTCGTCGTCTTCGTCTTCCACGTGTCGATCCCGCTCAGCGCGCCGCTGGCGCTGCTGCCCCTCAGCCTGGTGTTCGCCTTCGTCCTCACCTTCTGCTTCGACTACGGGGTGGGGCTCTCCGGCTTCTTCACCGAGTCGATCTGGGGCATCAGCATCGTCAAGGACTCCCTGGTGCTGGTGCTCTCGGGGGCGCTGATCCCGCTGCAGTTCTTCCCGAACGTGATCCGCGACACGCTGCAATGGCTCCCGTTCCAGGCCGTCTACTACACCCCGCTCAGCCTGGTCACCCTCCCCGACGAAACCTGGCAGCACCTCGTACGGCTCGCGGTCCAGACCCTGTGGGTGGTGACGCTGCTCGCCGCCACCCGGCTCCTCTACCACCGGGCGGTCAAGGTGCTGCGGATCGCGGGAGGCTGAGCATGGCGATCCGATCCCCCGCCGAGTACCTCCGCCTCTACTTCATCATCGAGGGGCAGTACATCAAGGCGCGCCTCCAGTACCGGGCCGACTTCATGATCAGCTCGGTCGGCATGGTGTTCTCGAGCCTGGCCACCCTCGGGGTGTTCGCGGTGCTGTTCAGCACGATCAGCGAGCTGGCCGGGTGGAGCTTCATGGAGATGGTGTTCATCTACGCCTTCTACATGGTGGCCATCTCGCCGATGCAGATCCTCTTCGACCAGTTCTGGTTCCTGCGCTTCGACGTGCAGCAGGGCACCTTCCTCAAGTACTACTTCCGCCCGCTCAACATGATGTTCTACTACGTGTCGGAGCGGTTCGACTTGAAGGGCCTCACCCAGCTCGCCCTCGGCATCGGCCTGCTCGTCTACTCGTCGGTCCAGCTCGGCCTCGACTGGACGCCGGGACGGATCGGGATCCTGTTGGTGACCGTGTTCAGCGCCTCGCTGGTGCAGATCTCCCTGGTGGTGACGGCGGCCTGCTCGGCGTTCTGGTTCATCAACTCGTGGCCGGTGCTGAGTCTGGCGTGGAAGATGCGCGAGTTTGCCCCCTACCCGATGACGATCTTCTCCGGGCTGATGCGCATCACCTTCACCTACATCCTCCCCATCGGGTTCGTCGCCTTCTTCCCGTCCCAGCTCTTCCTGCGACCGGGGTCGGTGTCGGGGCTGGTGTGGGCGGCCCCGTTCGTGGGCATGGGGCTCTTCGCCGTCACCTACTTCGTGTGGACCCGGGGCGTCAACGCCTACACCGGCACCGGATCCTGAGGCGCCGGTCGCCTCAGGGGCGGCCAACCTCCGCCGACGACCGCGACCCGCGGCCCGCCACCCACCACACCAGCGCCCCACACAGGAGGGCGGCGACGGCGCCGGTCCCGAGCCCGACTCGGGGGTCGATGTGCTCCCCGAGCCAGCCGACGATCGGCCCGCCGATCGGGGTGGAGCCGAGGAAGGCGACGGTCCACAACCCCATGACCCGGCCCCGCATCTCGGGCGACGCCGTGAGCTGCAGGGTGGCGTTGCCGAGGGCGATGAACGAGATGCTCGCCACCCCCACCATGAGCAGCGCCACCAGTTCGAGGATCAGGTTGGGAGCGACAGAGGCGACGAGGGTGGTAGCGCCGAGCGCCACCGCCCAGAACGAGAGGGGGCCGATTCCCCGCTTCCCCGACCCGGCGACACTGAGGCCGCCCACCACCGCGCCCAGGCCCA
>CAYQEC010000042.1:0-15781 GCA_964416425.1 uncultured Acidimicrobiaceae bacterium
CTGCGGCGAAGGCCGCGGTGAAGAAGCCTGCGGCGAAGGCCGCGGTGAAGAAGCCCGCGGCGGCGGAGGCTGCGGCGGTGAAGAAGACGGTGCAGGCGGAGAAGGCCGGCGCCAAGAAGGCCACCGCCAAGGCCTCGGCGTCGAGCGGAGGCGACGGTGCGACCCCCAAGAAGACCACTTCCAAGCCGAAGGTCCCGTTCACGGTGGGAGACAAGGTCGTGTACCCCCACCACGGGGCGGCGACCATCATCAAGCGGGAGCGGATCGACTTCGGGGGAGAGCGGCACGACTACTTCGTGCTCGAAGTCGCCACCGACCAGCTCACGGTTCGGGTCCCCACCGTCAAGGCCGTCGATCTCGGAGTGCGCCCCGTCATCTCCAAGAACATGGCCCGCAAGGTCTTCGCCACCTTCAAGGAGGAACCGCAGGAAGCGGGCGCCAACTGGAGCCGCTGGTACAAGCTCCTCACCGAGAAGATCAACAGTGGCGACATCTTCCAGGTGGCCGAGGTGGTCCGTGATCTCACCTACGCCCAGCAGGTGAAGGGGATCTCTCCTGCCCTGAAGCGCATGCTGGCCAAGGCACGGCTGATCATCATCAGCGAGCTGCGTTTTGCTCTCAACCTCGACGAAGAGGATGCCGTCCGGCGCCTCGATCGGGCGCTCCCCAAGATCGACGAACCCGTCGAAGCGTGATTCCGGGCCTCGGCGGTAAGCTTCAGGGTTCGTCGACGCCTGCCGATTCGACTGGCCAGACAGCAGTTCGGAGGACCCCGTGATCGTCGAAGCCGTCCGGCTCATCGTCACCTTGGCGAGTACCGCCATCGGGCTCTCCGTCGGCCGCGCCATCCCGGGCTGGGTCAACGGGACCCCGCTCGATCCCGACCCGTGGCGGTTCTGGGGCGCCCTGGTGGGTGCCGGCGTCGGGTACGTGCTGGGAGGCATGCTGGGAAGGCTGGTCGACCGGGGACTCGAAGCCGCCCCCCGCGCCGTGCAGCACACCACCGGCCCGCAGCTCTTTGCCGGGGCCTTCGGCGTCATCACCGGGGTGCTGGTCGGCGCCGTGCTCTCGGTCCCGGCCGTGCTCATGCTCCCGCCGGTGGTGGGATGGCCGCTGGGCGGCCTGGTGGTGCTGGTGCTGGCCGCCTTCGGCGCCCGGGTGTTCGCGGCGCGGGCCCACGAGTTGCTCGCCCCCGGGATGAGCATCGCCCAACGAGCCCGTGCCACCGAGCTGAGCGGCGACGACAACGGCTACCTGGTGGACAGCTCGGCCGCCATCGACGGCCGCCTCCTCGAGCTGGCTCGCTCCGGGCTGATGCGGGGCAGCTACTGGGTGCCGACCTTCGTGATCGACGAGCTGCAGGCCGTGGCCGACGCCGCCGACAAGAGCAAGCGGCGTCGAGGGCGCCGCGGCCTCGACATGCTCGACGCTCTTCGCGACGTGCCCGGGGTCGGGGTCGGGGTGCTGGAGGACACGGTCCCGGAGCAGAACGAGGTCGACGGCAAGCTCCTCACCCTCGCCTCCCGGTTCGACGCCTCGCTCATCACGACCGACCACAACCTGGCCCGCTCCGCCGAGCTGCGTGGGATCGCGGTGGTGAACCCGCACGCCCTGGCGGAGGCGCTGCGCCCGGTGGTGGTGGCCGGCGACACCGTAGAGGTCCGCATCGAGAAGCCCGGCTCGGAGGCCGGTCAGGGGATCGGCTACCTCGACGACGGCACCATGGTGGTGGTGGCCGACGCCGCCGGCAGCGTCGGCGACACGGTCGAGGTCGAGGTCGGGAACATGGTGCGGACCTCGGTGGGACGGATGGTCTTCGCCCGGCTCCTGCCGTGAGTGTCTGGGCCGTGCTCGTCGCCGCCGGCACCGGGACCCGGTTCGGCGGTCACAAACAGCTCGCCACGCTGGGGGACCGGCCCATGTGGGAATGGGCCCTCGCCGCCCTCCACGACGCCGGCATCGGCGACGTGGTTCTCGTCGGTCCGGTGCCGGGCGGGATCCCGGGCGGGCCACGGCGGCGGGATTCGGTGGCGGCCGGCCTCGACCGGGTTCCCACCGAGGTGGACTACGTGCTGGTGCACGACGCCGCCCGCCCCCTGGCGGGCCCGGCGCTGGTGCGGCGGGTGGCGGATCGGCTCCTCATGGGTGACGCCGACGGCGTGATCCCGGTCGTGGCGGTCACCGACACCCTGAAGCGGATCGAAGAGCACATGGTGGTGGCCACCATCGACCGGAGCGGGCTGGCCGCAGTGCAGACCCCCCAGGGGTTCCGTGCCGGGACGCTGCGCCGCGCCCACGACGAGATCGAAGGGGACGCCACCGACGACGCCTCCCTGGTGGAGGCATGGGGCGGTACCGTGGTCACCGTCGCCGGCGACGCCCACAATCTCAAGGTCACCTTCCCCGACGACTTGGCGGTGGCGCGGGCGCTGCTGGAGTTCGATCGCGGTGACTGAACAGGAGGATGGGATGCGGGTCGGTTGGGGATGCGACGCCCACCGCATCGGCGGTGACGGGCCCATGGTGCTCGGTGGTGTCCCGGTCGATCCCGCCCGGGGACTCGTCGGGACCTCGGACGGCGACGCGGCCCTCCACGCCCTGGCCGACGCCCTCCTCGGGGCGGCCGCCCTCGGAGACCTCGGCGCGCTCTTCCCCTCCTCGGATCCCCGCTGGGAGGGCGCCGATTCCCGGGACCTGCTGGCACGGGTCGCGGCGGCGGTGCAGGACGCCGGTTTCGCCGTCGCTTCGGTCGACGTCACGATCATCGCCCAGGCCGTCCCGGTGGCACCGCATCGGGAGGCGATGCGGTCGGTCATCGCCGGCGTGCTCGGTCTCGACCCTTCCCAGGTGTCGGTGAAGGCGACGACGACGGACGGTATGGGGTACCTGGGCCGTGATGAGGGCGTCGCCGCCACCGCGGTGGCGGTGCTCGCCGGCGGCTGACGTGGGGCCCGTCGCGCCCATTCCCCGGGGCCGGGTAGGATCGATCTCGTGATGACAGCGGCCCTGCGAGCCCTCACGATCGTGGTCTGGAGCCTGGCGCACGCCTGCTGGGTACCGGCGCCGGTGGCAACGCTCGTCGATCCGGGCTCCGATTCCGCCGCCACCGCGGTGCAGGCTCAGGGTTCGCCGGCGGAGATCCGTCGCCGTCACTGGCTGGCGCGCCGCATCACCTCGCCCCCGGTCGCTCTCTTCCCGACCGTCCCGTAGCCGGCCGCCCGGCCGGCGCTTCGCTCCACCGCCCGCCCGATCGCGGCGCGGCGGTGATCCCGTGAGGAGACCGCCATGTCCCTGCTGTCCCGGCTGCTGTCGGTGGGCGCCGACCGGCCACTGCGCCAGCTCGAAGCCGACCTCGGCGAGGTGAATCGCAGTGCCCCGCGCCTCGCGTCCTCCACCGACGCCGAGCTGCAGGTCGAGGCGGGGCGGATGCGGCGCGCCGCCGGGGAGGCGGAACCTGCCGTCGGGAGCGCCGAGTCCCTACTCGCCCTCGCCGTGGCGCGGGAAGCGGCCCGGCGGGTGATCGGGCAGTACCCGTTCGACGTGCAGATGCTGGGGGCGGCGGCCCTCGCCCGCGGCTGGGTGGCGGAGATGCAGACCGGCGAGGGGAAGACGCTGGCGGCGGTCCCGGCCGGCTTCGGGTACGCCCTCACCGGGCGCGGCGTCCACATCGTCACCGCCAACGAGTACCTCGCCACCCGGGATGCGGCCTGGATGGGCGGCATCTACCGGTTCCTCGGGCTCACGGTGGCGGCCGTCACCGCCGCCATGCCCGCCGGCGAGAAGCGCGCCGCCTACCGGTGCGACGTCACCTACGGCACCGCCCGCGAGCTCGGGTTCGACCACCTGCGCGATCAGCTCGTTCCCCGCCGCCGTGACCGGGTGCAGCGGGAGCACTGGTGTGCCGTGGTCGACGAGGCCGACTTCGTGCTCCTCGACGAGGCCCGGGTTCCCCTCGTGGTGACGGGGCGAGCCGAGGAGGAGGCCGCGGCCCGGCATCGCGACGCCGCCGCGGCGGTGGGGCACCTCGCCCCGGGTCGGGACTACCGGGTGGACGAGGAGAAGCGCATCGTGTGGCTGACGCCGGCCGGGGCGGGCACGGTGGAGTCCCGCCTCGGGGTCGACCTCTACGCCGAGGGCAACGAGGACCTGGTGGCGCACCTGCAACTGGCGCTGCGGGCCGCCGGGGTGCTGCATCGGGACCGCGACTACGTCGTGGTGGACGACCGGGTCGAGATCGTCGACGAGTTCACGGGTCGGGTCACCCCCGGTCGCCGCTGGGCCGAGGGCCTCCACCAGGCGGTGGAAGCCAAGGAGGGCGTCCCGATCCGGGTGGAGGCGGCGCCGCTGGCCCAGATCACCACCCGCAGCTACTTCGGGCTCTACCACCACCTGGCCGGGATGACCGGCACCGCCGCCCGTGACGCCGCCGAGCTCGCCGACGCCTACGGATTGCCGATGGCGGTCATTCCCCCCAACCGGCCGGTGATCCGGCGGGACCACCCCGATGCGGTGTACGCCACGGCGGAGGCCAAGTACGCCGCCGCCCTCGCCGAGATCACCCGATGTCATCAGCGGCGCCAACCGGTGCTGGTGGGGACCCCGTCGGTGCGCCACTCCGAGTACCTCAGCCGGATGCTGGCGGCGCATGGCATCCCGCACACCGTGCTCAACGCCAAGCAGGACGCCACCGAAGCCGCCGTGATCGCCGCCGCCGGCCGCCCCGGGGCGGTGACGGTGGCAACCAACATGGCTGGGCGCGGCGTCGACATCATGCTCGGCGGCAACCCGCACGCCCTCGCCGCCGAGGAGCTGGAGCGAGGCGGGATCGATCCAACGGGCCCGGCCGGGAGGGCGGAGCTGGCCCGGGTGGAGCCCGGGTTCATCGCCTCGTGCCGGGCCGACGGCGACCGCGTCCGCTCCCGCGGTGGCCTGTACGTGCTCGGGGTGGGGCGGCAGGAGAGCCGCCGGGTCGACGACCAGCTGCGGGGGAGGGTAGGCCGCCAGGGCGACCCGGGGGAGAGCCGCTTCTGCCTGTCACTCCAGGACGACCTGGTGGTGGTGTTCGGCCCGGAGGACGATCCCGCCGCCCGCTACCTCGCCGCCGGGGAGTTCGGCCCGCTGATCGATCCCCGAGCCAACCGGATCGTCACCGCCGCCCAGGCCACGGTGGAGCGGCGCAACCGGGATCTGCGGGAGCACACCCGCACTTTCGACGAGGTCATCGACCACCACTACCGGGCGGTGCGCCACGCCCGCGATCGCCTCCTCGACGGCCGGGACCTCGGTCCGTGGACCGTCGAGAAGCTGGCCGAGCACGCCGCCGCCCTGGGTGGGGCCACCACACCGGCGGAACGCTGCCGGCGCCGGGAGCGGGAGTGCGGCGGTCCCGCCCTGTGGTCCGAGGTGCAGCGCCAGGTGATGCTGGCGGTGGTGGGGCAGGCCTGGAGCGACTACCTGGTCGACCGGCGCGAAATCCGGCGCTGGATCAACTTCGTGGCCTTCGGGGGCCGTTACCCGATCACCGAGTGGCGCCGCCATGCCGAGGGCGGGGTGGCGGAGCTGTGGCACGCCGTCGAGGTCGGGTACCTGCGCCACCTCTTCCTGGGGCGGATCGAAGAGGCGGCGTGGCTGCCAGCGCGAGCGCCGCAACGTCCCGCCCCGCCTGCCGGCGTGCCGCGGCCCCACCCCACCCCGCCGCCACCGGGCGCCGAGCTGCGGCCGCCGGAGGAGGAGATGGCCCGGGCCCGCGGCGGGGAACAGCGCGCCGTCTGGCGGCGGGTGGCCGAAGGGGTGCTCGGCGCCGACTGGCTGCAGGGCTTCGCCGGCCCCGCCTTCGAGGAGATCGTCGTCAGCCTCGACGACGCCGGGGCGGCCCCGCCGGACGCGGCGGCGATCGTCGACCTCGACCCGGACGATCCGTCCCGGACCGTGATCTCCCTCAACTGCCGGTGACGCTCTCCACGGCCCGGCGCGCCAGCCGCGGGTCGTTGGAGACGATGCCGGCGACCCCGGCGGTGGCGAGCCGGGTGATCAGCGCCGGATCGTCGACGGTCCACACGATCACGCCGAGCCCGAGGCGGGTCGCGATCGTCACCGCCGCCTCCGGGTCGGCGGCGACGTCGCCGTGGTGGGGGAGGACCCAGCGGTGGCCGGCGGCCGCCACCGGGGCGCTGTCCCGCTCCGGCCGCCAGCCGGGAGCGAAGAGCTGTCCGGTGGGAATCGAGGGCGCCACCTGTCGCATCCGGGTCAGGATCAGCGGGTTGAACGACGACACCAGGATCCGCCCGGCGACGTCGTGGCGTTCCGCCCATGCCGCCACCGCCTCGGCCGTCCCGTGGTCGGGATCGAAGCCCGGCTCGGCGGGATCGTTCTTGATCTCGACGTCGATCACCAGCCCGGCGAGCACGGGTGTCACCTCGTCGAGGGTCGGTACCTGCGGGGCGCCGGCCCGGATGGCGGCGAAGGCGAGGTCGGCGATCGGCCCCAAACCGGGCACGGCCGGATCGTGGTGCACCACCAGGACCCCGTCGGCACTGCGCCGCACGTCGAACTCGACCCCGTCGGCCCCGTGCTCCACCGCCAGGGCGAAGGCGGCGATCGTGTTGCCCGGGGCGAACGCCGAGGCACCCCGGTGGCCGAGCACCAGCGGCCGGTCCCGGTCGGGCGAGGTGAGCACGGCGATCTCCTTCGTGAGCGGTCCGGCCGCGGCCGGGAGCGCCGCCGCCACGCTGATAGCATCGCAGACGATGCGGATCTTCAACACCCTGGGGCGGGAGCTGCAGGAGTTCACCCCGCGCGACGCCGGCAAGGTCGGAATCTACGTCTGCGGGGCGACGGTGCAATCGCGTCCCCACGTCGGGCACGGGCGCTACGCGGTGGTGTTCGACGTGGTGCGCCGCTACCTGGAGTGGCTCGGGTACGAGGTCACCTACGTCCGCAACATCACCGACGTCGACGACAAGATCATCGCCGCCGCCGCCGAGGCCGGCATCACCACCGCCGAGGTGGTCGACACCGCCAACCGGGCCTTCCAGCAGGCCTACGACGCTCTCGGAGTGGCGCCCCCGACGATCGAGCCTCGCGCCACCGAGCACATCGCTGACATGATCGAGATGATCGAGCAGCTCGTCGCCGGCGGCCACGCCTACGAGGCGGGCGGCGACGTCTACTTCGCGGTCCGCAGCTTCCCGGGCTACGGCAAGCTCTCGGGCCGCGACATCGACGAGCTGCGGTCGGGGGAGCGGATCGAGCCGGGTGAGCAGAAGCGCGACCCCCTCGACTTCGCTCTCTGGAAGGCGGCCAAGCCGGGAGAGCCGCGGTGGGACTCGCCGTGGGGGGCGGGGCGTCCCGGCTGGCACATCGAGTGCTCGGCGATGGCCCGCCGCTACCTGGGGAACGGGTTCGACATCCACGCCGGCGGCAACGATCTCATCTTCCCCCACCACGAGAACGAGATCGCCCAGGCCGAGGCGGCGGTGGAGGGCGCCCGGTTCTGCCGCTACTGGATGCACAACGGGCTGCTCAACCTGGGCGGGGAGAAGATGTCGAAGTCCACCGGCCACATCGTGGACCTGCTCGAGGCGGTTCACCGCTACCCGCCGTCGGCGGTGCGCCTCTTCTACCTGCGTACGCACTACCGCAAGCCGCTGGAGTTCAGCTCCGAAGCTCTCGACGACGCCGCCGCCTCCCTGGAGCGACTGTGGGCGTTCCGGCGGAGGGCGCCGGGGGAGGGTGAGGCCGCCCCGGAGCCGGAGGCGATGGAGCAGTTCCGGGCTGCCCTCGACGATGACTTCGACGTCGCCGGCGGGCTCGCCGTCATGTTCGAGGCGGTACGGGAGGGCAATCGACTGCTCGACGCCGGGGAGGAAGCCTCCTCCTGGATCGCCGCCTACGACGTCATGGCCGGGGTGCTCGGATTGGGGGAACCGGAGATGGATCTGGACGACCTCGCCGGCCCGCTGGCGGCGCTCGCCGGCGAGTTCGGGGTGGCCGCCGCTCCCGGCGCCGCCACCGTGGAGGGGCTGCTGGAGGGACGCCGCCGGGCGCGAGCCGAGCGGGACTGGGGCGCCGCCGACGCCATCCGCGACCGCCTCGGGGAGATCGGCATCGTCATCGAGGACACGGCCGATGGCACCCGCTGGCATCGGCGATAGGCTCGAGGGCTACCACGCCGTCGCCGCCGCCGTGGCGGCGGGGCGGGTCACCCACCTCCAAGTCGAGTCGTCGCGGCTGCGCCGTCCCGCCTACGCCGACCTGGCGGTGGCGGCCCGGGAGACCGGCGCCACCGTGCTGGAGGTCGACGACGTCCGATCCGAGGCGGTGACGGAGGCGCCGCAGGGCCTCGTCGCCCGGGCCCGGCCGATTTCCACGGTGACGCTGGAGGCGGCGGTGGCCCGGATCGATCCGGCCGCCCTGCTGGTGCTCGACCGGGTCGAGGACCCCCGCAACGTCGGCGCCATCGCCCGTTCCGCCCTCGCCGCCGGGGTGCGATCCCTGGTGATGGCGACCCGCCGCGCCGCCCCGCTGAGCGCCACCGCCTTCAAGGCCGCCGCCGGGGCGTTCGAGGCGATCGACGTGGTCACGGTCGGTTCGGTGGCGAGCGCCCTCGGCACGCTGCGGCGGGCCGGGGTGTGGCTGGTCGGCCTCGACGCCGCCGGGGGGTCGTCCCTCTTCGGCTGCGAGCTGCTGACCGGGCCGGTGGCGCTGGTGGTGGGGGCCGAGGGACGGGGCCTGAGCCGGCTCGTCGCCGAGCGGGTGGACTCCCGGGTGCGCATCCCGCTCGCCCCCGGGGTGGAGAGCCTCAACGCCGGGGTGGCGGCGGCCCTGGCCGTGTTCGAGCTCGCCCGGATGCGGGGCTGGGTAACCTAGATCGTCCTGCTGGCGTAGCTCAGTTCGGTAGAGCAGCCGCCTTGTAAGCGGCAGGTCGTGGGTTCGAATCCCTCCGCCAGCTCCGCGACCGCTCACGGGGTCGCGAAATCCGCGTTTCTGTCGGTGGCCGGGGATACGCTGCCCGCATGCTGTCCGACCGCGACAAGAGGGTGCTCGACTTCGAGGGCGCCTGGTGGCTGTACCCGGGTCCGAAGGATCGGGCCGTGCGGGACCTGCTCGGCGTGAGTTCCACCCGCTACTACCAGGTGCTGCGGCGCCTCGTCGATGACGCCGCCGCCTGCGACTACGCCCCCTTGACCGTGCACCGGCTGCGCAAGATGCGGCGTGACCGGCGTGAGGCGATCGCCGCCCGCGGTCACGACGTCACCGGGTGACGTGAGCGACCCGACCGCCGGCAGCGGTGCGACCCCCGGGCCCGAGGACGACCCCAAACCGGCGCGCCACCTGCCTGACCTCATCACCCGGGTCGGGATCACCGCCTGGAGCCTGGTCGGCATCATCGTGCTGCTCGGGGCGCTGGTGTGGATGGCGCGCTGGTTCCGGGTGGTGCTGGCCCCGGTGGTGCTGGCGATCGCCCTCATCTACGTGCTGAACCCGCTGGTGGGCCGGTTCGTGGCATGGCACCTTCCCCGCATCGTCGCCGCCTTCCTGGCGTTTCTCATGCTCTCCGGGGCGCTGGTGCTGCTCGGCTTCCTGGTCGTGCCCAGCATCAGCGGCCAGGCCCGCTCGCTCGGCACCGACTTCCCCCAGATCTACGAGGACTCCACCGCCGAGATCGAGGACCTCGTCGCCAGTCTCGGGTTCGGCGACGTCGACCTCTGGTCCTACGAGCGGCTCCAGGACTTCATCCACGATCCCGACCGGCAGGATCAGGTGCTGTCGGCGGTGTGGGGGAACATCGGAGCGGTGACCTCGGGCCTGTTCGAGGCGATCCTGGTGTTCTTCGTCGCCCCGGTGGTGGCCTTCTACGTGCTCATCGACCTTCCCCGGGTGCGGGAGGAAGCCGTCGGCCTCGTTCCGGAACGCCACCGGGCCGAGGTGATCCACGTGACTCGGCGCCTCGGCGGCGCGGTGGGCGGGTTCCTGCGGGGCCAGCTCCTGGTGGCGATCATCGTCGGGGTCCTCACCAGCGTCGGGTTCTGGCTGATCGGGCTCAAGTTCTGGCTCATCATCGGGATGACCGCAGGCTTCCTCAACATCATCCCCTTCGTCGGGCCGTGGGCCGGGGGCGCCATGGGGGTGCTGGTGGGCCTGGTCACCGCCGACCTCACCACCGCCATCTGGGCGGCCGTGGTGGCGCTGGTCGTCCAGCAGATCGACAACAACTTCGTGAGCCCGACGGTGCTGCGGGCGACGGTGCGCCTCCATCCGGCGGTGGTGATCCTGGTCCTCATCGTCGGCGGCGCCACCGGCGGCCTGTGGGGGGTCCTCCTGGCGGTCCCGTTGACGGCGGCGCTCAAGATCCTGGCCGGCCACCTGTGGCGAACCCGGGTGCTGGGGAACTCGTGGGAGGAGGCCATCGAGTCGATCATCGAGGAGTCGGAGCCTCCGGAGCCGCTGCTGAGCCAGATCCGCCACGGGGGAACCCGTCACCCCGACACGATCGTTGGTCCCGGCGACGCCGGCGACGGCGACCCGCCCTTCTCCGAGCCAGGCGACTGAGGCCCGCACCCCGGGCCGGAACGGAACGACGGCATGGTGCTCGATCTGATCCTGGGGCTGATCCTGGTGGGATTGGTGGTGCGCGGCTGGATGCGGGGGCTGGCCCGGGAGGCGTTGGGCCTGGTGGTGGTGGTGGCCGGCACCGTGGTGGCGTTCCGGAGTAGCGGGCTGGTCGGCCCCTGGGTGGAGCGGGTCAGCGGGACTGCGCCCGACACCGCCCGCGTCGTGGCCGGGGTGGCGATCTTCCTGCTGATCTCGATCGCGGCCGGGGTGGTGAGCCACCTCGTCCACCGCGGGATCCGGGCGCTCCCCGGGCTCAGCACCGCCAACCGGATCGCGGGCGCGGCCCTCGCCGCGGCCGGCTACGTGGTCGTGCTCACCGTTGTGGTGTCGCTGCTGGCGGTGGCGCCGGTGCCCGAGGCGGTGGCCGACGAGGTCGACGGCTCGGCCGTCGCCGCCCGCATCACCGACCCGACCGGCGCTCCGCAGCGCATGCTGCGCCTCCTGGCGGGCGATCGGGTGATGCAGGTGGTGCTCGAGCTGGAGGACCTCGCCGGGGTGCCCCGCATCGTCCCGGCTCCGGGGGAGACCGTGGACGTCCCGCCGGCGGCACCTGAGGAACTCGACCTGCGGTCCGGCGACGCCGACGAGGTCTTCGAGATGCTCAACCGGGAGCGGGTGGCGACGGGGACCGATCCGGTGAGCCGCTCCGCCGCCCTCGACGAGGTGGCGCAGGCCCGGGCGGCCGGTATGTACACGTCGGGGCGGGTGTCCCGCCGAACCGAAGGGTTGCGGAAGGACCTCAACGACCTCGGCCTTCCCACTGTGGCCCGGGCCGAGGTGGTGGCCCTGGCGGCGACCCCGGCCTCGGCCCACCAGGGCCTGCGCGACGAGGAGGCGGCCGGCGCCGAGCTGGTGGGGCTCGACTACGTCAAGGCCGGGGTGGCGGTGGTGGAGGGACCGCTCGGGCTGATGGTGGTGGTGATCCTCGCCGGCTGACTCCGGCTACGCCTCGGCGGTTGTCTCGTCCTCGTCGTCGATCTCGGCGGCCTGAGCCTCGGCGACGGCCCGGGCGTGGGCGTCATCGCCGAAGGGCGTCGCCGGGCGCATGTCGAGGTCGGCCAGCACCTCGGAACGCCCGTAGAGCACCAGTGTGTCGTAGCGATGGACCACGGTGCCTCCCCGAGGAGCACCGATGAACCCGCCGTCGGCCCGCTGCACCGCCAGCACCAGCACCCCCTCATCGGGCAGCTCGAGATCCGCCAGGGTCTTCTCGGCGAGCCAGTCCTCGGGCCGCACCTGCAGCTCGGTGACGGCGTAGTCGAAGCTGAGCTGCATGAGGTGATGGAAGTCGCGCAGCTCGAGGTCGGTGAAGTTGCGGAAGACTCGGGTGATGAACCGGGTGACCCGCCGTTCGAAGAACGTCGTCCTGGTGAGCAGGAAGATGGCGCCTAGCCCGCCGAGGGTCACCCCCAGCCGGGTCAGGACCTGGCCGGAGTTGGCGCTGGTGGCGAAGGAGAGCATCGTCGTGGCGACGATGCTCACGAGCCCGACGTTGCCCACCAGCATCAGGATCATGGCGATGCGGCGCCGCAGCGGGTGGGTCACCACCGACTCGGACTCGTTGGTCGTGTAACCGACGCCGGTCAGCATCGTCCGTGCCTGGAAGCGGGCCACCTCGAACGGGAGCCCGGTGGCCATGAGGGCCACGGTGGCGACTCTCGCCACCAGCAGGATCACGAGCACCAGCAGCAGGAGTGACCCGACGGCGATCACTGGTTCTGGGTCCTTTCGTCGGCGCGGCGCTTCGGGTTTCGACGAGTCCGGATCGGGGACGATGCCGGCGGTCTGTTTGCGGTTCTACCGTCCCGGGACGGTAGAGAGGTTCCGGGTGTGCCGTCCCAAGCCTACGTGTTTGCCGCCACCTCCGGCGGCTCGGGGTTTGGGCGCGGTACCGGAGGTGAGTTCAGTCGGGCCGGGTGTCGTCGATCTCGAAGAACGGCGACGGGGGCGGTCCGGCGGCGGCCTCGATGGCGGCCACCGATCGCCGGTTGCGGCGCACCGAGAAGGCCCAGAGGGCGATGCCAAGGGCGGCGACGAGGGCGATGACAACGGCCAGCCAGACCGGGAAACCGCCGCCGCCGTAGGTGGAGCGGGCGTGGAGCGTCAGCTCGTCGCCGGTGATCGGGATCGACCAGCGGAGCCGCCCGTCGGGGAGCTGCTCGTCGGCGTTGTGCTCCTCGACGGTCCCGGGCAGCGACACGACGACGCTGGCAGAGAACAACTGTCCCGAGATCGTCGCCGGGTCGAGTGGCAGCTCGTCGGTGCTGAAGTCGCTGCCACCGAGCGGGGCCAGGGTGGCGTCGAACTCGGCGCCGTTCTCGTCGACGGTGAGGGAGAACTCCCGGAACGGCCCGGTGCCGTCGCCCTCACCCAGCGAGGCCACCAGCTCCTCGACCGATCCGAACGTCGCCGGCGTCACGTAGTAGGTCATGTCGCCCTCGGTGCGCTGCTCGGTCTCGCCTTCGATCCCGAAATCGAGGCTGGTGAGGATGTCGAGATCGCCGTCCGCCAGGGACCCGATCAGGTCCTGCACCTCGCGGTCGACCCCGATCTCGGCCCGGGCGGTGCTGGTCCCGTCCTCACCGACGTCGAGGACGAGGTTGACTTCGGCGCGGCACGCCGTCGTCACCAGGACGAGCACACATGCCAGCCGCCACATCTTGCCCACGAGGACTCCTCGGCCACTCGGGGAGAAGATACTCCCCTTGGGGGAGGGAGCGTGTCGGCACTTTGTGGGAGATAGGCTCAGGTGATGAGCGACGATCTCACCGCCGCCTCGCTCCGGGTACGCCGTGCCCTGGTGGAGGCATTCGCCCCGTATGTGCGGGCGCGACTGGGGGAGCGGGACATCGAGCCGTCCGACTCGGTGGCGACCGCCATCGAGATGGGCGCCACCTGGCTCGACGGCCGGCTCGGCGAGCTGTTCGCCGCCGCTCCGGCGGCGCAGCGAAGCTCCCCGCTCGCTCTCTTCCAGGCGGCGCTGGCGTTCCCCACCGAGGCGCTGGAACGTAACGGTGTGGCACCGGTGGCGCGGGACGAGGCGGAGGTGGCAACCCTGCCGGGGGATCGCTACCGGCTGGCCCCCGCCTCGTCGCAGGACCTGGGCGAGGAGGCCTGGCAGGCCCACGTCGTCTGGGGCGTCGCCAAGGCGAAGGCGCTGGGGGCGCGTCCCGGGCCGGCGGAGGCGGCGCCGCCGCCGAGCCGGGTGGCCACCGCGGTGGCGCTGTTCTCGGCCGACGCCGAGCTGCGCAACGACGTCGGCATCATGGTCCGGGAGGCCGGGTTCTCGCTCGCGGTGTGGCGCAACCCGGGTGCGCTCGACGCCGGACTGGCGGCGGGCCGGCCCGTGATGGCGATCGTCGATCTCGATCACCGTACCTCCGACGAGGCGCTCCGAGCGCTGAAGCAGGCCGGGGTTCCCGCCATCGCGGTCGGATCGGCGGTCGACGACGTGGTCACCGCCCGCACCCGGTCCCTCGGGGCCGGGGAGGTGCTGTCCCGGGGACGGCTGCAGGACCGCCTCCCCGCATTGCTGCCGCAGATCACCTGAACGGAGGCGCCGGTAGCATCCCGGCCATGAGAACCCACCGCGGCATCGAGGTGATCCCGTTTCCCCGCTCGCGCCGGGTGATCGTCGACATCGGGCGCGCCACCCGGTCACGCCGGACGGTGCAGGGCTTCCTCGATGTCGACGTCACCGCTGCCCGCCGCCGCCTCCGGGCCTACGAGGAAGCCACCGGCGAGGACCTCTCCTTCACGGCGTTCATCGTCGCCTGCCTGGGACGGGCGGTGGCCGCCGACCGGTCGGTGCAGGCCCTGCGGGATCTGCGGGGGCGCCTCGTCCGCTTCGACGACGTGGATGTCAACATCTCGGTGGAGGTGGAGCTGGAAGGCCGCTCCTTTCCGATGAACCACGTGCTGCGGGCGGTGCAGGACCGATCGGTGGCGGATCTCAGCGCCGAGATCCGCCGCGTGCAACATGACCCGTCCCGGAGCCCGACGGCACGCCTCGCCCGGTCGGCCCGCTGGGTCCTGATGCTCCCCGGCGTGCTGCGGGTGTGGGCCTTCCGGCTCCTCTACCGGCTGCCGGAGCGGCAGAAGGCGCTGGTGGGCACAGTGGGGCTCACCGCCGTGGGCATGAAGGGCCGGGGCGGTGGCTGGGGCACCGCCTTCCAGGTCCGTCCCCTCGAGCTGGTGGTGGGCGGCATCGCCACCAGGCCCGGATTCGTCGACGGCGCGGTCGAGGCCCGCGAGTACCTGCAGCTGACGCTGGCATTCGACCACGACGTCGTCGACGGCGCCCCGGCGACCAGGTTCGCGTCACGCCTCAGGGAGCTGATCGAATCGGTCGGCGTTCCCTTCGGTGACGCCGACCCCGTCGAGCCTGCCTGAGCATCACCGTCGCTCGAAGGCAGGGTGGGAGCGCCCCCGGCAGGATTCGAACCTGCGACACCCGGTTTAGGAAACCGGTGCTCTATCCCCTGAGCTACGGGGGCAATGATGTTACAGGGCGCCCGAAATGCCGCCCTTTCGAGCCTTCTCGGACAGGTCCGCAACATCGTGCGATGTGCGCCTGGGCCGCTTGGGCCGCACGATAACGAGCATCCATCGACTCAGCGAGGCTATCGAGATCACCTTCGGACCGATGTGTGCACCGGTCGAGAGTGATCTGAGCCGAAGCATGGCCCCAGCATTCTCGGTACCGCTTGACGCTTGCTCCATCTGAGATCGCCAGACTGGCAGCCGTGTGGTGGCATCAGATCGCCGAGGCCAGCGTCGGCCACCGCGGGCTCCTAGACCCTCCGCAAGAAGTCCGGGGAGCGGAGAGGCTGACCAGTCGGCAACACGGTCGACGTCGGTATCGACCCCGCCGGCAGCGGCAAGACCGCCGTCATCGCCGTCGTCAACCGACTCGCCACACTCACCGGCCGGCCCATCGTCGGAGCGGCACTCGCCGCACGACCGGGTTGAGCGGGGCGACGCAGCAGGGATAGCTCTGCCCATACTGGAATCAGCCTTCGGTCGGGCACGCGATTCTGTCTCGCGGGTTGACGGGCGCTGTGTTAGTAAGCCAACGGCATCGGCGGGGCGACCGGCGTGGGTTCTGGTCTGAGAACCCCCGGTCGTCGGAGTGCCCGGGTTGCTCGAACGGGCTCCAGGAACTCAG
>CAYQEC010000043.1:0-15564 GCA_964416425.1 uncultured Acidimicrobiaceae bacterium
CCGGGTTGGTGTGGGTGTACGCCCTGGCCTGGTTCGTGGTGAACGACCGGGTGAAACTGGTCGCCTACCGGATCTTCGATCCGGCCAGCCGGCCGTTGCTGTCGACCCGCCATCGTTGAGGGTGGGGCTGCTTCGGCGCCCCGGTTCCTGTCGCAGGGGCGCGATAGGATCGAACGTATGTTCGATACCTCGACCGTAGCGGTGGACACCGACGCTGCGCCCTGGGAGCGGATGGCGTCCGGCCCCGAGCTGGCCGCCGCCCTCGCCGACATCGACCCCGATGCCCTCGACGAGGAGGGCGGGGTCGCCGCGTTGCAGGCGCTGGCGCGTCTCGTCGCCCACTACCAGGCGGCGTTCTATCGGGTGATGGCGGCGGTGGGGAACGCCACCGTGGAGGCAGGCCCGGCGGAAAGCTCCGCCGAGTTCGCCGGTGACGAGGTGGCGGCCGCCCTGACCTGGACCCGCCGCGCCGCCGAGGGTCATCTGGGTTTCGCCTGGCACCTCGTCCGCTTGCCCGACGTGTTCGCCGCTCTCGCCGCGGGACGCATCGATCTTCCCCGGGCGCGGGTGATCGTCGACGAGACGGATTTCCTCCCCGATGAGCTGCGCGCCGACATCGTCGCCGCGGTGCTGGAGGATGCCGGTGCCAAGACCACCGGGCAGCTCGCTGCCCGGATCCGCCGCCTCCGCGCCCAGGCGCGGCCGGAGGTCGAGGCGGAGCGTTACGAGCATGCCGTCGAGCGGCGCCGGGTGATCGCCGAGCCGAGCCCGGACGGGAGCGCCAACCTCTATCTCCTCGACCTCCCCGCCGATCGTGCCGTCGCCGTCATGGGTCGTGTCAGCCGTCTCGCCCACCAGGCGAAGACGGCCGGCGACCCCCGCACCTTCGAACAGGTCCGCACCGACGTGGCGCTCGACCTTCTCGAGGGCGTCGAACACGACGGCGCAGCCTCGAGCCGCGGTGTGGTCGACATCCGGGTCGATCTCGCCACCCTGGTCTGCCTCGACGAGGGCCCGGCTGAGATCCCGGGGTGGGGTCCGGTCATCTCCGACATCGCCCGCAAGGTGACGGAGCGTCCGTCCACCTGGCAGGTGGCGGTGACCGACCCGGACAACGGGCGTCTCCTATGGGCGGGGACCACCCGGCGCCGCCCCACCACCGACCAGCGGCGCCGGGTGTCGATCCGCCGCCCCCGTTGCGTCTTCCCGGGCTGCCGCACCCCGGCGTCACGGGCCGACCTCGACCACACCGTGGCGTTCGCCGAGGGTGGCCCCACCACCGACGACAACCTCGCCCCGCTGTGCCGGCATCATCACCGAATGAAACACGAGGCGGGGTGGACCCTCAGCCGCACCTACGACGACTGCTACCGGTGGACCAGCCCCCTCGGCTGCACCTACACCGTCGAACCCCAAGGCCCCTAGCGGGATTCGACCCGGAACACCGGGTAGGAGGAGTTCACCCAACCGCCCAGCAATGCGCCCTGGTCGGGCCAGCCAATCTCAGCTCGGCTCACCACTAGCGACTTCGGCAGAGGTAAGCCGACCGAGGATCCGGTTGACTTTCGCCCAATCATACGGAGCTGACGGACCGTCCCCCTGCTCGAACCTTTGTGCGAGCACTCTGAGGGACGGGATCGCCTCGACGATCCCAAGCGAATCGACCATGTGCAGCCCATCGAATCGCTTCGCCTCATCCTCACTCAGGGCCCACGCGATGAAGGCCACATGGGCAAGTCTCTGCTCCTTGTCACTCAGCTGGCGGTAAAGCCGTCCCAGTTCTCCGCCCATCGAATCCGGAGACTTCGATTCGATCGCTGACATGTGTTCCCGCAACCACCACGTATCCAGTTCATCGAGGAACTCAGCGACCGTCACCGCGACACCACCTTGAGGAACTCCGGAGGTATGCCATATGGGAACTGCATCTCAAGACCGCCACCAGGCATCGTGTACACCCGCCCTTGGCACGGTACCGACACAGTACCCGGGCAGACGATCAAGAGCGCTCCGGGCGTCCTTCTTCAAACAGCTCCGGCGCAATCTGTCAGCACACTGCCAGCTCCCCACTCCACTCACCGACTGCCACGGGACGTTCCACAAACCCGCCGCGTGGTAGCCCACAACGCAGAGACCCGCCAGACGGCGGGTCTCGCACCCAGCTACCGAAGCAGCTGGGGGTATGTCACGATCATGCCAGCGCCCCGGGCCCAACTCAAGCCCCTCCCAGACCACGAGCTGCACAAACCACGCCTCCCACCACCCTCACGCGCGCTACGGTTTTCGGGGGCGAGACCCCACGGAGGCACCCGATGGCCGAGGTGACAGCCCTGCCCTGGACCGAGGACGACGACGCCAACCGGCTCCTTGCCGCCGACCCGCTGGCGCTGCTCATCGGCATGCTGCTCGACCAGCAGTTCCCGATGGAGCGCGCCTTCTACGGCCCCCACCTGCTGGTCACTCGGCTCGGTCGTGACCTCGACGCCGCCGAACTGGCCGACATGGACGAGGAGGAACTCACCGCTCTGTTCAAAGGCCCACCGGCGATCCACCGCTTCCCCGGCTCGATGGCGAAACGCACCCAGGCGCTGTGCCGGGTCGTCGCCGACGAGTACGGAGGGGACGCCGCCGCCGTCTGGACCACCGCCCCCACCGGCGCCGAGCTGCTGCGGCGCCTCGAAGCCCTCCCCGGCTACGGCACCGCCAAGGCCCGCATCCTCATCGGCGTGCTCGGCAAACGCCTCGGCGCCGCCCCGCCCGGCTGGGAAGACCAGGCCGCCGACTGGCCGTCGATCGCCGACGTCGCCACCTTCGACGACGTCTTCACCCTGCGGGAACAGAAGCGGGCCAAGAAGCGCACCGGCAAAGCCTGACGCCGGGGCCAATCCCGGAGCGGCCCCACCCCCGTCGCTACCCTCGGCCCATGTCGACGACGGCACTCGATCGTCCCTGGCGGCGGGCCCTCATCTGGGGAGTGGGCCTCACCCTCGCCGCCCGCCTCGTCGCCGTCCTACTCGCCGGGGCGATGTGGGCCGGTGGCGACATCCCCACCGAAGGGGAGACCGCCACCCACCTCTACCTCGGATCCGAGCCGATCACCGAGGGAATCCCCGGCTGGACCCTCGGGGTGTGGCAGCGCCACGACACCAACCACTACCTCGCCATCGCCGACCACGGCTACACCGACCCCAACGACGTCGTGTTCCCCCCCGGCTACCCGCTGGCGATCCGCGCCGTCGCCGCCCTGCCGCTCATCGACCCGCTCGTCGCCGCCCTGCTCATCGCCACCGCCGCCACCGCCCTGGCATTGACGCTGCTCTACCGCCTCACCGAGGAGGAACTCGGCACCACCGCCGCCGAGCGCGGCACCATCGCCCAGATCGCCTTCCCCACCGGCTACGTCCTCATCGCCGCCTACGCCGAGCCGCTCATGCTGCTCTTCACCGTGCTCGGCTTCTTCCTCGCCCGCCGGCGGCGCTGGTGGGGCGCCGCCGCCGCCGGGTTCGCCGCCGGGTCGGTCCGCCTCCTCGCCGTCGTCCTGGCGGTGCCGATGGCGATCATGGCGTGGCGGGCGTACGGCAAGGAGGCGTGGCGGCGGCCCGGCGTCGTCGCCGCCGTGCTCGGCGCCCCCCTCGCCTTCGCCGCCCACAGCATCTACCTGGCAGCCGCCGACCTCCCCTCGGTGGCCGCCGCCTACCGGGACCGTTGGAAGTCGGTGGCGAGCATCCCCGGCCACGACGTTGTCGTTGCCGTCAAGCGCCTCGTCACCGAAGGACTACCGGCGGCCCGCACCTTCGCCCTGCTCATGCTGGTCGTCGCCGTGGCCCTGACCGTGCTCGCCTTCCGCCGCCTCCCCCTCGAGTACGGCGCCTACGCCGCGGCGCTCATCCTGCTCGTGCTGAGCCGCCACGACCAGACCGGCCGGCCGCTGCTGTCGTTCTCCCGCCACGCCGTGCTGCTGTTCCCCGGCTTCATGGCGGTCGGCGCCACCCCCCTCCCCCGGCCGGCCCGCCTCGCCCTCACCGCGCTGTCCCTGGCCCTCGGGCTCGTCCTCATGGGCATCTTCTTCATGTGGGGTTTTACCGAGTAGTAACACGGGTTCGGCGACCCCGACTGCGGCGGTCGAGTATCGTCCCCGACCAGTGAGGAGGGTGTGCGTCATGGCCGAAGACCTGAAACTCTTCATCGCCGGGGAATGGACCGAAGGAACCGGCGACGACCACCACGAGCTGATCAGCCCGGTCACCGGTGAGCACATCGCCAACGTCCCCCTCGCCTCGCCCGCCGACATCGACCGGGCCGTGGCCGCCGCCCGGGAGGCCCAGGAGGAGTACCGCTTCTGGTCCCCCTACGAGCGCAGCGCCCTCTGCCACCGCATCGCCGACGCCATCGAGCCCATGGTCGCCGACGTCGCCCGCATCCAGACCCTCGAGCAGGGCAAGCCCTACCACGCCGAATCGCTCGACGACATCGCCGAAGCCCGCGAGTACTTCCTCAACGCCGCCGGGGACGTCGTCCGGCTCTCCGGTGAGGTGCTCCCCACCTCCGACCGCAACAAGCGCATGTTCACCTTCCACCGCCCGGTCGGGGTGTGGGCGGCGATCACGCCGTGGAACTTCCCGGTGACGATCCCCCTCGAGTACCTCGGCCCCGGGCTCGCCGCCGGCAACGCCGTCATCGCCAAACCGCCCGAGTTCACCAGCTGGGCACTGCTCGAGCTGGCCAAGGCCTTCGAGGAGGCCGGCGTCCCCAAGGGCCTGGTGTCGATCATCCCCGGCGGTGCCGCCATCGGAGAGCAGCTCGTCACCCACCAAGGCATCGACGCCGTCGGATTCACCGGCTCGTCGGCCACCGGCGCCCGCATCATCTCCCAGATGGGCATCAAGCGCTCCATCATGGAGATGTCCGGCAACGGACCGACCATCGTCACCGACGACGCCAACGTCGCCGCCGCCGCCGAGGCCGCCGTCTACGGCGGTTACTACAACGCCGGTCAGGTGTGCTGCGCCACCGAGCGGGTCATCGTGGTGGAGGCGGTGCACGACGAGTTCGTCGAGCGCGCCATCAAGGCGGCCGGGGCGGTGCGGCTCGGCGACCCGTTCGACGAGGCCACCAACATGGGCCCCCTCAACAACGAGCCCACCGCCGCCAAGGTCGACCGCCACCTCGCCGACGCCGTCGACCGCGGCGCCTCGGTGCTCGTCGGCGGCGGCCGTGCCGCTGCCTACCCCACCGACCTGTACTACGACTTCACCCTGGTCGACGCCGTGCCCGAAGCCAGCTCGCTCTCCCGGGAGGAGTCGTTCGGGCCGGTGGTGCCGATCCTCGTCGCCGCCGACGACGAAGCCGCCGCCGCCATGGCCAACCGCACCAACCTCGGCCTCCAGGCCGCGGTGTTCACCTCCAGCCTGAAGAAGGCGTTCTGGTACGCCGACCACATCCGCAGCGGCACCGTGGTCGTCAACGACTCCACCGACTTCTGGGAGACCTCCCAGCCCTTCGGCGGCGCCGCCGGCACCGACACCGGCTGGGGCCGCGGCGGGATCGAAGAGTTCACCGACCTGCAGACACTGGTCATCGACCTCGGGAACGTGCGGTGACGACCTCGGCCGTGGGCATCCACGGCGTCAGTAAACGATTCGGGGACGTCGTCGCCGTCGACACCATGAACCTCGAGATCGCCGACGGCGAGTTCTTCTCCCTGCTCGGGCCCTCCGGCTGCGGCAAGACGACGACGCTGCGGATGATCGCCGGGCTCGAGTTCCCCACCGAGGGCAGCGTCCGCATCTACGGGGACGAGATGGGGCTGCGACCCCCCAACCGGCGGCCGGTCAACACCGTCTTCCAGTCCTACGCCCTCTTCCCCCACATGACCGTCGCCGGCAACATCGGCTTCGGCCTCCAAATGACCGGGGTGCCCTCGGCCGAGATCGCCGCCCGGGTCGCCGAGGCGATCGAGCTGGTGCGCCTCACCGGGATGGGAGACCGCAGGCCCAAACAGCTCTCCGGCGGCCAGCAGCAGCGGGTGGCGCTGGCCCGCGCCCTCGTCAACCGGCCCAAGGTGCTGCTGCTCGACGAGCCGCTCGGCGCCCTCGACCTCAAGTTGCGCCAGGCGATGCAGCTCGAGCTGAAGGACCTCCAGCAGCGGGTCGGCATCACCTTCATCTACGTCACCCATGACCAGGAAGAAGCGCTCACCATGTCCGACCGCATCGGGGTGATGCACGACGGCAAGCTGCTCCAGGTGGGGATGTCGGAGGAGATCTACGAGCGGCCCGCCAACCGCTTCGTCGCCGACTTCATCGGCGAGACCAACTTCATCGAAGGCGTCGTCGCCGAAGGCGGCGTCGTCAAGCTCCCCGACGGGACGCTGGTGAAGGCCGTCACCCACGACCCGCCCGGCACCCGCATCACCCTCACCCTCCGCCCCGAGAAACTCCACCTCCACCGCACCGTCGACGAAGCCGACCCCGCCATGAACCGTCTCACCGGCACCGTCGCCCGCCGCCTCTACTACGGCGACTCGCTCTACTACGAGATCGATTTCGGGTTCGCCGTCGTCGACGCCAAGGTGGAGAACATCCCGAGCCTGACCCGCTTCGCCGAAGGCGACACCGTCGTCGCTGCCTTCGGACCCCGTTCGGCGGAGGCGCTGGCGGAATGAGGCTGCGCCGCCACTCCACCGCCCTGGCCGACGAGGCGGTCACCCCCGAGCTGGAAGCCGCCGCCGAACGGGCCGACCGGCGCCGCGGCTTCTTCCTCGCCCTCCCCTCCTACGTCTACCTGATCGTGCTGTTCGCCATCCCGCTCGTCATCGTCCTCGTCTTCTCCTTCGCCAGCCGCAGCCGCACCGGCAAGCCGTTGCTGGAGGGATGGAACCTCGAGTCCTACCGGCGCCTCGCCGAACCGCTGGTGAGCACCATCGCCACCCGCAGCCTGTGGCTCGCCTTCCTCAACACGGTGCTGTGCCTGCTCGTCGCCTACCCCTTCGCCTACTACATCGCCACCCGCCGCCCCGCCTCCCGCAACCTGATGCTGGTGCTGGTGCTCATCCCGTTCTGGTCGAACTTCCTGGTGCGCACCTACGCCTGGCGGGTGCTGCTCGACTCCGACGGTCCCATCACCCGCGTCGGGGAAGCCACCGGACTGTGGGGCAAGATGCTCTTCACCGAACCGGCGGTGTTCCTCGGCCTCGTCTACGGCTACCTGCCGTTCATGGTGCTGCCGCTCTACGCCTCCATCGAGCGGGTCGACTGGAGCCTGGTGGAGGCGGCGCGCGACCTGTACGCCTCGGGCTGGACGGCCTTCCGCCGCGTCACCCTGCCGCTCACCCGGCCCGGGATCATCGCCGGGTCGATCCTGGTGTTCGTGCCGTCCCTCGGCGCCTACGTCACCCCCGACATCCTCGGTGGCGCCAAGACGACGCTGCTCGGGAACTACATCGTCACCCAGTTCGGCAGCGCCCGGAACTGGCCGTTCGGGGCGTCGCTGTCGTTCGTCATCCTGGCAGTGATGCTCGTCGCCACCGTCATCTACTTCCGCACCGGGGGGAAAACGCTGTGACCACTCGGGAAGGCACCTCCACCTCGAACCGGGTCGAGCGGCTGCTGGCCTTCAACGGGTGGGCGATTTACCTGTTCCTCTACGCCCCCATCCTGGTACTCGTCTTCTACTCGTTCAGCGCCAGCCCCAGCGTCGGCGTGTGGGGAGGAGGAAGCCTGCGCTGGTACCGCACCATGCTGGAGAACCAGCCGCTCATGTCGGCACTGCGCAACTCGGTGATCGTCGCCGTGGTGTCGACCGCCGTCTCCACCGTGCTCGGCACCGCCGCCGCCCTCGCCCTCGAGCGCTACCGCCGCTGGTTGGGACGGGGCGCCTTCGACGCCCTGCTCTACCTGCCGGTCATCATCCCCGACGTCACCATGGCGGTGATGCTGCTCATGTGGTTCACCACGGTGAACTGGAAGCTCGGCCTCACCACCATCATCCTCTCCCACGTCGCCTTCAACATCTCCTTCGTGGCGATCGTGGTGCGGGCTCGTCTCGCCAACCTCGACCCCACCCTGGAGGAGGCGAGCGCCGACCTCTACGCCGGACGGTGGCAGACGTTCCGGCGCGTCACCCTGCCGCTCATCATGCCCGGCGTCCTCGGAGGGGCCCTGCTCGCCCTCACCCTCTCCCTCGACGACGTGGTCATCACCAGTTTTGTGCTGGGCCCCGGATCGACGACCCTGCCGGTGTTCGTCTTCGGGCTCATCAAACGCCAGGTGACCCCCGAGATCAACGCGGTGTCCACGTTGATGCTGGCGGCATCGATGGTGCTCGTGTTCGTGTCCCTGGCATTCCAACGGAAATCCTGAGATGGGCGAAGCGGGAGGAGCAACGATGATGAAACGACTGATCTTGCTGACGGCAGTCCTCACCCTGGTGGCGGCGGCATGCGGAGGCGGCAACGGCGACGCGGCCGAAAAGGCTGCGGCGTGCACCGCCGGGGAGGTCGACGGCGACCTCAGCCTCTACAACTGGTCCGACTACATGGATCCCGACCTGTTGACGGCGTTCCAGGACCAGTACGACGTCGGGGTCACCGAGACGTTCTTCGACTCCAACGAGACGATGCTGGCCCAGGTCGAAGCCGGAGGCGCCGTCTACGACCTGGTGGTCCCGTCCGACTACATGGTGAGCATCATGGCCGACAGCGACCTGCTGGTGCCGCTCAACAAGGACGCTCTCACCAACCTCGGCAACCTCGACCCGCAGTTCACCGGGCTGCCTTTCGACCCGGACGGCGAGTACTCGGTGCCGTACCAGTGGGGCACCACCGGGCTCGGCTTCAACTACGACCTGGTCGACAGCCCCGAGGACCTCACCTGGGGGCTCATCTTCGATCCCGAGTTGAGCGCCCCGTTCGCCGGGCGGATCTCGATGCTGAACGACGAGCGGGAGTCGCTCGGCGCCGCCCTCAAGTACCTCGGCTACTCGGTGAACACCACCGACGAGGCGCAGGTGAACGAAGCGGCGGACCTGCTGGCTTCGGCCCGGGACCGGATCGCCACCTTCGACTCGGACGCCTTCGACGACCTGCTGGTGTCGGGAGAGGTGGACCTGGCCCACGGCTACAGCGGTGACTTCTTCGTCGCCTTCGACGAGAACGACGCCTGGGACCAATACGGCTACGGCATCCCGCAGGAGGGCGGCGTCGCCTGGGTCGACAACATGGCGATCCCGGTGACGGCGGAGCATCCCTGCACCGCCCTCACGTTCATCGACTTCCTGCTCGACGCCGAGAACGGGGCGGCGCTGACGAACTACATCTACTACGCCAGCCCGAACACGGCGGCCGAGGCGTACATCGATCCCGAGATCCTCGAGGATCCGGCGATCTACCCGACGGATGAGGTGCGCAGCCGGCTCGAGTTCATCGCCGACGTCGGCGACTCGACTCTGTTCGCCGACGCCTTCGCCCGGGCCAAGGGCTGAGAAGAACTCCGGTCCCCCCCTCACCCGAGGGGGGACCGTCCCCCAACCGCGACCCTCCCCGAATCGCCGCAGCCTTCGGCTACGCCTCTTCGACCCTCCCTGATCCCAGGGAGGGTGAGAGAAGCGCCAGGGGAGGATGGCAGACTCCTCGTCCCGGCTGCCCGCCCCGCCTTCATTCGCGTGCACTCGTCGGAATGTGACAGACTCTTCCTCAAGCGGGGGGATGGCTCGGCCGATTCTCCCCGCAGCTGGTCCGAGATTGGACAGAACGTCGATGGACATCGCCAACGGGGCGCCGACCGACACCGATTCGACAGAACTTCGTCGGGAGCTCTCTGCCCGACTCGCGCAGCAGGCGGCCGTCGCCGAACTGGGCAAGGTCGCGCTTCGGAATCCCCAGGCCGGCGACGTGCTCGACCGGGCGGTCGGCATGCTGTGCGACGTCCTCGAGGTGGAGCTCGCCAAAGCGTTGCGCCTCCCCGCCCCCGGGGAACCACTCGTGCTCATCGCCGGTCGCGGCTGGAACCCTGACGTTCACATCGGTGAGACCTCGGTGCCGTGCGACCTCGGCTCCCAAGCCGGCTACACGCTGCTGTGCCAAGAGCCCGTCATCGTCGGGGACCTCGGCCACGAGACCCGCTTCACCGGCCCGCAGCTGCTGACGAGCCACGGCGTGGTGAGTGGCATGAGCGTCGTCATCCCCGGCCGGGAGGCTCCGTTCGGGGTGCTGGCCGTCCACACCCGCAGCCGGCGCGAGTTCACCCCGCACGACGCCGACTTCCTCCGCTCCGTCGCCAACGTGATCGGCGCCTCCGCCCAGAACCAGCGGGCCCGGGAACAGATCGAGCACCACCTCCAGATCGAACGACAACGGGCTCGCTACCAGGAGGCCCTCGCCCAGTGCGCCCACGCCCTGCTCCGCAGCTCCGGAGCGGGACGCATCGACGAGGCGCTGGAAGCGCTGCTCACCGCCACCGAGGCGAACACCGTGTTCCTGGAGCGCAACGTCTCTCACGACGAGCTCGGTCTCTGCACCAGCAGCGTCGCCCGCGCCGGTGTCCGCACCGACGAGGCCGCCTCCTACTGGCGGCTCGTGCCGTGGGACCGGCTCCCGGCGTCGCGCATGCACCTGGAGCGAGGCGAGCCCTTCTTCGTCCGCCCCGCCGAGCTGGACGGAACCGAGGGCGAGTTCTACGCCGGGGACCCCCACCCCATGAAGGCGGAGCTCGACATCCCCATCACCGTCGACGGCGAATGGGCCGGCCTCATCGGTTTCGCCGACCGGGTCACCGAGCGGGAATGGACCGAAGAGGACATCTCGCTGCTCACCACGGCCGCCGCCATGTTCGGCGCCTTCTGGGAGCGGGAGGCGGCCCGTGACCATTTGCATCACCTCGTCCAATCCAAGGACGACTTCGTGGCCACCGTCAGCCACGAGCTGCGCACCCCCCTCACCTCCGTGTTGGGTTTCGCCGAGGAGCTCTCGGCCGGGCTCGGCACCTTCGAGGAGGCGGAGATCGGCGAGCTGGTTCACACCATCGCCGCCGAGAGCATGGAACTCGCCCACCTCGTCGAGGACCTCCTGGTGGCGGCACGCGTCGACGTCGGCCGGGTCCGGGTCGACATGCGGCCGGTCGACGTGCGCCGTGAGATGGACGCCATCGTCTCCCTGCTCCAAGCCGACGTCGACGTCGAGAGCGACGACGGCGCCGTCGCCTGGGGCGACGCCCTCCGCATCCGCCAGATCATCCGCAACCTCGTCACCAACGCCAAACGCTACGGCGGGGAGACGGTCCAGGCCCGGATCGTTTGCCACGACGGCCAGGTCGAGGTCACCCTGCGTGACAACGGCCCCTGCATCGACGCCGCCAGCCGGGAACGGATATTCGTCCCCTTCCAGCGGTCCCACGATCATCCCGGGCTCCCCGGCTCGATCGGCCTGGGGCTCAGCGTCGGCAAGCAGCTCGCGGTGCTCATGGTGGGCGACCTCAGCTACGACTGCGCCGGCGGGTGGAGCGTCTTCACGCTCACCCTCCAGGTCCCGCCGCCTCCGAACGAGGGCTGACTCCCAACCCGGGGCCGGCCGGCGCCCCGCCCCCTGCGCTACCCCGGGTCCCCGGTAGCCTGCCGTTCATGACCGCTCCCGCTTCCCGTCCAACCGGTGCCATGCGAGCCGGGCTCGTGATTTTCGGGCTGCTGGCGGCGGTCGCCTCCGCCGCCCTCGCCCTCTTCACCCTCGGCGAGACCGAGGCCGTCGCCATCGGGCTCGGGGTCCTCGTGGTGGCCGTTGCCGCAGCCGCCGCGGCCGGGCCCCGGCTCGGGCGGGCCGTCCTCGTCCTCGTCATCCTGACGCTCGCCGGCTCGCTCATCGTCGCCGTGCTGGGAACGCTGCAGATCCTCGCCGCCGTCGTCGGCGCCTCCGGCGGGCCGGTGGCGCCGCCCAACCCGGTCGCCCTGGCATCGGCCGAGGACAAGATCGACGCCTCCGCCGAGGAAACCGGATTCCGGCTGGAACTGACCGAGGCTGAGCTCAACGCGGTGCTGCAGGATGCCCTCGGGGACGAGCGCAGCCCCTTCGAGCAGGTGACGATCGACATCCTCAACCCGATCGGGGAACCGGGCCTGATCGGGTTCACGGGCCGCTTCAAGCGGGGCAGCCTGGCGGTGGAAGGCGAGTTGAGCGCCACCGCCGAAGGGGGCCGGCTCGTGCTCGACCTGCTCGACGCCGACGTCGGGATCTTCACCCTCCCCGGGGTGGCCCGCAACGCCATCGAGGAGATGATCGCCGAGGTCGCCGACCTCAACCGGGCCCTGGCGGAGCAAGGCGCCGAGGTGCAGCAGATCGTCGTCGGCGACGACCGGGTGCTCGTCACCGGCATCAGCCGCGGCGACACCACCATCGACAGCGCCGCCGCCCTCCAAGCCTTCGGTGACCTCGGGAGTCTCGGCCTCCCCGACCTCGATCTGGTCGAACGCTACGGGCCGGGGATCGTCAACAGCGACCAGGCCGACGGCGACCCCGCCTACCTGGCGCTCGGCGACTCGCTCGCCGCCGCGGTCGGTGTTGGGCAACCGGCCGACGGCTACGTGTCCCGCTTCCACCGTCAACTCTCCGAACGGGACGGCGTCTCCTACGGGCTCCTCGACCTCGGGGTGCCCGGCGAGACCTCGGGGACCCTGCTCCACGGTGGCCAGCTCGACCGCGCCCTCGACTACGGCGCCACCCACGACGTGGCCTACGTGACGATCGACATCGGCGCCAACGACCTCCTCGGCCACCTCTCCTCCCCCGACTGCAACGACGACCTCACCACCGCCGCCTGCACCGACCGGGTCGAGGGCTCACTGGCCTCCTACGCCCTCAACGTCGACGACATCTTCGGAGAGCTGGCGGCGAGCTTCCCCAACGCGACCGTCATCGTGCTGCTCGCCTACAACCCGTTCAGCCTCGGGTTCGAGAACCAGGTGACGTTCGAAGCCCGCAGCAACACCGCCCTGCAGCGCCTCAACGCCATCGCCGCCGCTGCGGCCGAGCGCTACGGCTTCCTCGTGGCCGACGGATTCACCCCGATGCGGGGCACCGCCGCCGCCACCACCCACATGGTCGACGTCCCTCCCGACATCCACCCCAACGCCCTCGGCTACGACCTCCTCACCGGCGCCCTGCTGGCCGCCCTCGGCCGGTAGCCGGACCTCCCGGGAACCCGGGAGGGGGGTCGGAGCATCCCAATGGAGACGACCGACCCTGGGAGCCACCATGAAACGCACCGCCATCGCCCTGTTCGCACTCACGCTGCTGATGACGGCGTGCAGCTCGGGAGGGTGGGACCCGACGGCAAGCGCCGGCCCCACCACGACCACCCACCACACGGTGATCACCCAGCCTCCCATCCAGGCGCAGCTCACCGCCCACACCCTGCAGCCCTTCGACGCCTGCGACGACTTTCTCAACTACGTCAAGGAGCACGCCGTCGACCTCGTCGGCCCCTGGGGCTTCTCCAACGGCGGCGGGCCGCTGCTGGGTGACGGGCGCATGATGCTGGATGAGGAGTTCGCCGCCGACAGCGCCGCTCCGACGCTCGCCGCAGGCGGCGAGCAGGGCATCGACTTCTCCGGCACCAACGTGCAGGAGCTCGGCGTCGACGAGCCCGACATCGTCAAGACCGACGGCAGCCTCGTCATGGCGGTCGCCAACAGCACCCTGTACGCGGTCGACGTCAGCGGTGACACTGCCCGGCTCGCCGGTTCGCTCGACCTCGGCGACGGCTGGGCGCAGGACATCTTCTTCGAGGGTGACCGGGTCCTCGTCATGTCGACCACCAACGGCTACGACGTCCGGGGCGGCGTCGACTTCGCCCGGGTCCCCGACTACTACGGCAGCCCGATCTCGGTGCTCACCGAGATCGACGTCAGCGACCCGTCCCACATGGAGACGGTGCGCACCCTCCACCTGGACGGCTCGTACCTGAGTGCCCGCATGATCGACGGCACCGCCCGCATCGTCCTCAGCTCCGCCCCGACCGGGCTCGCGTTCGTGTACCCGGAATCCAGCGGGCTGAAAGCGGAGCGGGACGCCGAGCAGGCCAACCGTGAAATCGTGCTCAACTCCACCATCGACAACTGGGTTCCCTACTACGTGCTGGAGAACGCCGCCGGCACCGTGGTCGACGAGGGCCCGCTGCTCGACTGCTCCCAGGTCAACCATCCGCAGGAGTTCTCCGGCATCAACATGCTCACCGTGCTCACCGTCGACCTCCACGAGGGGCTGCGGACGAGCAACTCGGTGGGCGTGCTGGCCGACGGCAACATCGTCTACGCCTCCGACAGCGCCCTCTACGTGGCGACGACCCGCTGGATGGACTGGGCGGTGCTCGAGGACAGCGGGGACGCCGACGCCGCCCGGGAGAGTCACATCACCGAGATCCACAAGTTCGACATCTCGAACCCCGACACCACCGTCTACGCCGCCAGCGGCGCGGTGAAGGGCTTCATGCTCAGCCAGTGGTCGATGTCGGAGTACGACGGCTACCTGCGGGTCGCCACCACCGACTCCCCCGACTGGTGGTGGGACGACCTCGACTCGGAGAGCTTCGTCAAGGTGCTGGCGGACCGCGACGGCGAGCTGGTCGAGGTCGGGTCGGTCGGTGGGCTCGGTGAAGGCGAGCGCATCTACTCGGTGCGGTTCATGGGCGACGTCGGCTACGTCGTCACCTTCCGCCAGACCGACCCGCTCTACACGATCGACCTGTCCGACCCCGCCAACCCGGCGGTGGCCGGCGAGCTGAAGATCCTCGGCTACTCCGCCTACCTGCATCCCGTCGGCGACGACCTGCTGCTGGGAATCGGGCAGGACGCCACCGACGAAGGTCGCACCGTCGGCACCCAGATCTCGTTGTTCGACGTGAGCGACCCGGCCGACCCGCAGCGCATCCAGCAGTACACGCTGGAGCACGGCTCCTCCGAGGTCGAGTACGACCACCACGCCTTCCTCTACTGGGAGCCGACCGAGCTGGCGGTGGTACCGGTGCAGACGTGGTGGTGGGACGAGGACACCGAGACCGAAGGCGGCTTCGCCGGAGCGATCGCGGTCCGCGTCGCCCGCGACGGCGTCGAGGAGCTGGCCCGCATCACCCACGACGGGACCGAGGGGCCCTTGAGCGAGAAACCGGAGTTGCAGGGCTGGCGCCTGCCGATCCGCCGCTCCCTGGTGGTGGGCGACCGGCTCTTCACCGTCTCCGACGGCGGGATCCTCCAGAGCGACCTCGACACCCTCGAGGACGAGGCCTGGGTCTCGTTCGGGATCGGCTGAGTCTTCTCGTCCCTCCCTGCTGTGCGTTCTCTCACCCTCCCTGCTGTGCAGGGAGGGTCGAAGAGGCGCCACCGCAGGTGGCGTCTGATTCGGGGAGGGTCACCGTCCAGTCACCCGACCCCACACCCCCCTCGGCTCGAACGCCAGCTCCGCCGGCGCCTCGCCGGTCCCCCCTGATCCCAGGAGGAACGAGAGAACGGCTCACCGACCCTGCTGTCCCTTCTGTCACCCTCCCTGCTGTGCAGGGAGGGTCGAAGAAGCGCCACCGCAGGTGG
>CAYQEC010000044.1:0-15451 GCA_964416425.1 uncultured Acidimicrobiaceae bacterium
GAGATCCACATCCTCCCCGAGTGGGATGCCCGCGACAAGCAGGCGGTCGACGTCGTGGTGCATCTCCGTGGCCTGATTCCCTACGTCCCCAAGCCGAGCCAGGTCAACGTGTTGTGGGTGATCAGCCATCCCGAGGACGTCACACCGGGCGAGGCGAACCAGTATGACCTGGTGTTGGTGGCTTCCCGGCTCCACGCCGAGCGGCTCCGCTCCGAGATCGACGTTCCGGTCCACGTCATGTACCAGGCAACCGACGCCACCCAGTTCTCCGCCGTGGAGCCTGACCCGTCGTTGCACACCGAGTTGCTGTTCGTCGGCAACTCCCGCCTGCAAGATCGCCATGGGGTCCGCTGGGCCGTGGAGGGCGACCTGCCGCTCACCGTCTACGGCTCGGACTGGGACGGTCGGATCGACGATCGGTACCTGCGGGGCGACTTCTTCCCCAACGAGCGCCTCAACGAGCTGTACTGCTCGGCGGATATCGTGCTCAACGACCATTGGCCCGACATGCGAGAAGGTGGCCTCTTCTCGAACCGCATCTTCGACGCCCTCGCCTGCGGCGCGTTCGTCATCTCCGACGACGTCGCCGACATCGACACCGTCTTCCAGGGTGCCGTCCCGACCTACTCGTCACAGGAAGAACTCGTCGGCATCGTTCATCACTACCTCGAACATCCCGAGGAACGTGAACAGCTGGCACGACGGGGAAGAGAACTCGTGGTGAGCCGACATACCTTCGATGCTCGGGCCGCAACGTTCCGGGAGCTGGTGAATCCCTCGCTGGCAGATCGACCGCGCACCGTCGCGTCCCCCACAGATCCGGTACTCACGGCTGAGCAGCGAACATAGGGGAGCTCGACACGGGCCTACGGGTGGTGTGGCGTAGCCTCGTCATCGGATTCCTGGCACTCCTGGCAGGCATGGCATACATCTCGGGGTCAGCTCTGCTCCTGATCATGGGAGTCGCCTACCTCGCGGTGAACCATCGGCAGATCCTTCGAGATCGGATCATCAGGCCCCACATCCCCGGTTTGACCGTGCTGGCAGTAGGGATCACTACGACTATCGCCCAGCTCTACCTCGTCACTCGGTTCCAGGGATCGCTGCTCGATTCCAGCTCAGCTGCTGCCTCCGTGTTCCCATGGGATCCGAGGTTCTGGGCCTTCTACGTGGGAGCGGTCGGTAGGAGTGTCGGGCTCAGTGGCGGACCTGTGCCCCCCTACGTCATGGTCACGG
This sequence comes from uncultured Acidimicrobiaceae bacterium, assembly GCA_964416425.1. Lineage (GTDB taxonomy): Bacteria > Actinomycetota > Acidimicrobiia > Spongiisociales > UBA5794 > CAYQEC01. Next base: position 1,237 of record CAYQEC010000044.1, read on the forward strand.
CGGTCGTCTTCGTATCGCCGATCGTGGCCTGGCTCTTCGTCAGAAGAGACCGACACTTCACACCATGGGTTGGATACGTCCTGCTCGTGGCGGCCACGGTGCCGCCGTTGTATTTCGCCTTTGTCTCCTTCGGACGAGCTGGCATGCTCGGAGACGACGAGTCGCTCAGTGCGACGCTGGCCTTCGGAGGCGCTCGTTTCCATTTCTGGTGGGGCGCGGCCATGATCCCGCTGGTGTGGCTCGCATGGCATGCCGCAACCGGGTCGCTCCGGCCCCGCTTCGAGCGTGCCGGCTTCGCCATTCTCGTGATCGTCACCATGATTCTCGTCGTTCCCAAGACTCTCGGGGGCTGGCGCTACCCAGAAGCGTTCGCTCAACGCGTGCTGGCATTCGAGAGGAACGAATCCTGCATCGCGTCCAATGTGATCGCAGGGCAGTCGGATTTCGTATGCAAGTATTCGTCCTCAGGGAACATCGGTCCTCGGCTCGCCTTGGCATATGACAACGGCTTCGTGTTCAGCGAGGACTCGGGTCTCCCCGCACCACCGCCGTACTCCGAGTAGCGGTGTGTTGAATCGTGTCCAATGGCGACTGCGGAGTCATTGGCGGGTCAGCCAATCCTCAGCGATCGATGTGAGGAGGCATGAGGACCTCGGCAGCGCTACTACCGCTGCAACCTCTCCCGCCGGACCGTTTCCTTGTACCTGTCCACGACGACGTCCGCCTTGCCGGTCAACCGCACCCGTCCCTGGTCGAGCCACATCGCACGGTCGCAGAACTCTGCGACGTTGGGGAGGACGTGGGAAACGAACACGATCGTGCCGGCCCGCTGGAGCAAGTCCTTCATGGCCTTCATGCTCTTCTCCCGGAAGGACTCGTCGCCAACGGCGAGGACTTCGTCGAGCAGCAGGATATCCGGCTCCATCGCCATCCCCACGGAGAAGGCGAGGCGGGCGAACATCCCCGAGGAGTAGGTCCGCACCGGCCTATCGATGGCGTGCCACAGCTCGGCGTAATCAACGATCTCGCCGAAGCGCTCGTCTATCTCCTTCTTGCGGAGACCGGCGGCCAAGCCTCCGAGATAGACGTTGCGGCGGCCCGACAGTTGGCTGTTGAACCCGACCCCGAGCTGGAGCAGTGTCGAAGTCCTGCCGTGCACCCGGATGGCTCCCCCGTCGGGCTTCAGCGTGTACGCCATCACCCGTAGCAGGGTGCTCTTCCCGGCGCCGTTGCGGCCGATGATGCCGTACGCCTCGCCCTTCCTGATCTGTAGATCGACCCGATCGAGGGCGACGATTTCCTCAACCTCACGATGCCTGAATCGTCCCAGCGACCGCCTCAGCGTTGGCTTGCGATCGATCAACGGCCGAAACCGGACGGTGACCTCCTCGGCGACGATGGCGTCGGCGCTCACAAGTACCTCGCCATCTTGCCCTCGTAGCGGATGAACCACACCACGCCGAGCAGAGCCACCCCCGTGGCCCACAGCGTCGCGTTCAGGAACGCCGATGCGAGATCGATAGCGAACGCCTCACCAACGAGGGCGTATCGGTAGAGCCCAAGAATCGACACGAGGGGGTTGAGCCCTGCGCTGCGACGAACCCATTCGTTGGTGGAGTCGACGATGAAGCTTGCCGGATAGATGATCGGCGAAAGGTAGAGCCAGAGACGGGTCAGGTAGGGCACCAGGTTGTTGAGATCGCGGAACGGCACCGCCACCCGAGCAACGACCGTCGACAGCCCGAAGTTGAACACCACATGGATCACGAGCAGCGGTAAGAGCCAAATGATTGTGTGGCTCGGCCATACACCGCTGATGGGACCGGCGATGAGGTAGAAGACCAGGATCGAGGTGAGGAATCCAACCAGGCTCTCCATGAGGGCAGACAGTGGCAGGACGAGCCGAGGAAACCGGAGGTTGGCCAACAGTTTTGTGTTCGACACGATGCTGTTCACCCCGGCCGTCATCGAGGACTGCGTGAAGAAGAACGGGAACATCCCCGACAGGAGATAGGCGAGGAAGCTGACGCCCTCCTCGAGTTCACCGCGGTCGAAGATCACGCCGAACACAAGCCAGTACACGCCGCCGAGCAGCATCGGGTTCAGTACCCACCACAAGAGGCCCAGCGCGGTGGAGGCGTTGCGGGCCTTGAGGTTCCCCATGGCGAGATACCAGGCGAACTCGCGGCGGTCCCACAGATCGCGCACGTATCTGCGAGATGCCGGGAGTGCGCGCCGCAGCGACGACATGGGTGCGGCCATCGGGGCCGGAGTATAGGTCGCGAAGCCGATGTCGTAGACTGCCGCCTCATGCAGCTCGCCGTCATCGGCACCGGCTACGTCGGCCTCGTCACCGGTGCCTGCCTCGCCGAACTCGGCCATTCCGTCACCTGTCTCGACATCGACAAGGGGAAGATCGCCGCGCTACAAGCCGGTGAGGTCCCGATCTTCGAGTCGGGGTTGGAGGAGCTGCTGGAGCGCAACGGGGACACCGGCCGGATCCGGTTCACCACCGACTACGCGGCGGCGATCCCGGGCGCCGAGGCGGTCTTCGTCGCGGTCGGCACCCCGTCGCTGGCGACCGGCCACGCCGACCTCTCCCAGGTGACGAGCGCCGCCGCCGCCCTCGCCCCCCACCTCGACCGTGGGGCCACGGTGGTGATGAAGTCCACGGTGCCGGTGGGGACGACCCGCACGATGCAGGCCACCATCCAGGAGGCCCGGCCGGACCTCGCCTTCGAAGTCGCCTCGAATCCCGAGTTCCTCCGCCAGGGGGCCGCCGTCGACGACTTCATGCACCCGGACCGCATCGTGATCGGCACCATCAGCGAGCGGGCCGAAGCCACCATGCGCCGCATCTACCACCCGTTCGTGTCCACCGGGGTGCCGATGCTGTTCATGCGCATCGAGGGCGCCGAGCTGGTCAAGTACGCCTCCAACGCCTTCCTCGCCATCAAGCTGGCGTTCGTCAACGAGATCGCCGACCTGTGCGAGCAGGTGGGGGCCGACATCGAGGACGTCACCACCGGCGTCGGGCTCGACAGCCGCATCTCGAACCGGTTCCTGGCGGCCGGTCCCGGGTTCGGGGGGTCCTGCCTGCCGAAAGACACCCAGGCGCTACTCCACACCTCCCAAGTGCACGGGGCGCCGTCCCGGGTGGTGGGGGCGGCGGTCGACGCCAACCTGGGCCGCCGCAGCGGCATGGCCCGGAAGGTGGTGACGGCCGCCGGAGGGTCGCTCCAGGGGAAGCAGATCGCGGTGCTCGGCCTCACCTTCAAGGCGAACACCGACGATCTGCGGGAGAGCCCGGCCGTCGATGTGGTGCGGGCCCTCATCGGCCTCGGCGCCAAGGTCCGCGCCTTCGACCCGCAGGGCATGGGGCAGGCGCGCCGCATCCTGCCGGACGTCGACTACGCCTCCGGCACCTACGAGGCGATCGACGGCGCCGACATCCTCGTCATCCTCACCGAATGGGCCGAGTTCGCCACCCTCGACCTCGCCCGGGTCCGCCAGGCCCTCGCCGAGCCGGTCGTCGTCGACCTCCGCAACCTCTACGACCCGGCGGAGATGGCCGCCGCCGGGTTCCACTATCACTCGATCGGCCGTCCCGTCGCTACTCCGAGTAGCTGACAAGTCACTTGTCACTACGTTAGGTAGTCAAGTATTCGGCGCGTTCTGGTGAGTGGCTGGGCCTACCCGGACCCGTTCGGCCCCGTGACCTACAACTGCTACCAGTAGGGATGATTCGACGCCGCCGAGGTCGGGCTGGGAGGCCAATCGCACGTACCGCAAAGGGGATCACACCCGATGGTGGGGCAGGACCGTGTCATCAAGGATCCTGCGGCCCCCGCGCCGTCGTGGAATCGCTGGACGCTCTACGCCCTTCGATGTAGAGGGGCCTACCGCGCACCTCGTCGAGCGCCCGCCAGACGTACTCTCCCAAGAAGCCGAGGGCGATCAGGGTCAATCCCATCATGAGTGAGGTGAGCACCATCATCGATGCCCACCCCGAGACGGGGATCTGTCCCAGGAATCCGCGGATCAGTGTGACACCCCCGAATCCGAGGCCCGCCAGCCCCACCATGATGCCGGTCAGCGAGATGAGCCTGATGGGGGCGGCGGAGAACGCCGTGAACATGTCCACCGCGAGCTTGGCGCGCTTGCGGAGCGTCCAACCGGATTCTCCGCCGATCCTCTCTCCCCGGTCGTACGGAACGGTTGCCTGGCCGAAGCCGAGGTTGAACACCAGCAGGAACAACGACGCATGCCGTTCCCGATGCTGGTCGACGGCATCGACGACCCGGCGGGTCATGACCACGAAGTCGAGGCCGCTCGGTGGGTAATCGAGAGACGTGAGCCTCCGGAAGAGCCAGTAGTACGCCTTCGCCAGGGTCCGGGCGACGATGCCGTCGGACAGACGATCCCTGCGCTGGCCCCACACGATGTCGACCCTGGGCTCGAAGGCCGCCAGCATCGTGGCGAGCTGCTCAGGCGGATCCTGGCCGTCGGCGCTCAGGATGGCGACGTGGTCGCCGTTGGCGTGTCGCAGCCCACACCGGATGGCGGCATGCGACCCGACGTTGCTCACCAGCTCGATGGCCATACCCCGGAATCCGCCCTCGATGATCCCTCGCGCCTCTTCGAAGGTGGCATCGGTGGAGCCATCGCTGACGACGATGACCTCGACCTCGCCGAGCTCCGGTGAGGAGGCGACCGCGGCCGCGACCCGCTGCAGGGTGCGCCCGATGACCCCCTCCTCGTTGAAGGCCGGGATGACGATCGACAGCGACGGGTTCTGGCTTGGGGACACTGCTCCTCGGAGAAAGTGGCAATCGGGCAACCAATCCTATCGATTAGCCTCCTCTGGCGAGAACTCCTCGCCGAATCCCGAAGTGAGCACGCCATGGATCGACCGGTCGGCATCGCCGTCGTAGGCGCCGGGTACTGGGGCCCGAACCTCATTCGCAACTTCTCGGCCGCTCGGAACACACACCTGTTGTGGGTGTGCGACGTCGACAAGGAGCGCGCCCGGCAATCCGTCGCGGCATGGGGCGACGTGCAGACGACTTCCGATCTCGGCGACGTGCTCGAAGACCCGGCCGTCGAGGCGGTGGCGATCGCCACCCCTGCCGCTTCCCATGCGGATCTCGCGCTCCGGGTGATCGAGGCGGGAAGGCACGTCCTGATCGAGAAGCCCCTCGCCCGAACGATGGCAGAAGGCCACGCCATCGTGGAAGCCGCCCGAGCCCGGGATGTCGTGGTCATGGTCGACCACACGTTCTGCTACACGGCACCGGTCCGCAAGATCCGGGAGGTCGTGCAATCCGGGGAACTCGGGGAGCTCTTGTTCTTCGATTCGGTCCGCATCAACCTGGGTCTGATCCAGCACGACATCGACGTCTTCTGGGATCTCGCACCCCACGATCTGTCGATCCTCGACTTCATCCTCCCGCCGCAAGCCCAGCCGGTCCAGGTCGCAGCCCACGCCGCTGATCCCCTCGGGATCGGCCACGCCTGCGTCGGCTACTTGACGATTCACCTCGCCAACGGCGCCATCGCCCACGTTCACGTCAACTGGCTCAGCCCCACGAAGATCCGAACCACCATCATCGGCGGCACCCGGAGGATGGTGGTGTGGGATGACCTCCACCCGAGCCAGAAGATCAGTGTTCACGACACCGGTGTCGCCCTCAACGACGAGCTCGTCGGAGAGTCGCGCCGGGAGACGCTGGTCAGCTACCGCATCGGAGACATCGTTGCCCCGGCGCTCCCCACCACCGAAGCGCTCCGACTCGTCGTCGAGGAATTCGCCGACGCCATCCGGGACGACCGGCCCGCCCTGACCGATGGCGAAGCCGGGCTCAGGGTGCTGGCCGTGCTCGCCGCCGTGGAGCAGAGCCTGCGCCAGGGTGGGACCATGGTGTCGGTCGAAGACATGCTTGGCAACGTCACATGAGCGCCTTCCACGCCGACTACCAGATGATCGCCAGCGACGTCGTTCTGGGCGATGCCGTCCGGCTGTCGTCGTTCGTCAATCTCTACGGCTGCTCGATCGGGGACGGGACGACGATCGGGGCGTTCGTCGAGATTCAGCGTGGGGTGGTGGTGGGAGCACGATGCAAGATATCGAGCCACGCGTTCATCTGTGAGGGCGTGACGATCGAGGACGAGTGCTTCGTCGGCCACGGCGTGGTGTTCATCAACGACGCCACCCCGCGGGCCACCACCCCCGAAGGTGAGCCTCAAGGCACCGACGATTGGACCCTCATGCCGACCCGGATCGGGAGAGGGGCCTCGATCGGCTCCGGAGCTACCATCCTCGGTGGTGTCACGATCGGGGCAGGTGCACTCGTGGGTGCCGGCGCCGTCGTCACGAAGGACGTTCCCGCAGGCATGCTGGCCGTCGGTGTGCCGGCCCGCATCGTCGGGCAGGCCCCGGACCGAGACCATGACGACCCGCAGACGGACGCCGATTAGCGAGGACCGTATGAAGATCCCCTTCCTCGACCTGGGCCCGCAGCACCAGATGCTGCACGAGCCGATCCTGCAGGCGTGGACCGAGATCCTCGACACGACGCGTTTCGTCTCCGGCAGGTCCGTCGCCGAGTTCGAGAACGCGTTCGGGCTGGCTCACGAGGTCGAGCACTGTGTTGCGGTGAGCTCGGGCACCGAAGCCCTGGTTCTGATCCTGCGCACCCTCGGGATCGGGGTGGGAGACACGGTGGTCGTCCCGGCCAACACGTTCATCGCCACCGCGGAGGCAGTGAGCCTGGTGGGTGCAACGCCCGTCCTCGTCGATTGTGACCCGCAGAGCAAGAACATCGATGCTGCCCAGGCCGTCACCGCCGCCCGGAGCCGCGGCGCCAGGGGCATCATCGGAGTGCATCTCTACGGGCAGCCGGCCGACCTCGACGCCCTCGACCGAGACAGTGACATCCTGGTCGTCGAGGACGCGGCCCAGGCGCACCTCGCGACCTACAAGGGCCGGCCGGTCGGCGGGATCGGCCGTGCCGCCGGATTCTCCTTCTACCCGGGCAAGAACCTCGGCGCCCCCGGTGAAGGGGGCGCGATCACCACCAACGACTCGGAGCTGGCAGCCGAGGTTCGGATGCTCCGAGCCCACGGCGAGGTCCAGAAGTACGAGAGCCGAATCGTCGGCACCAACGCCCGCATGATGGAGCTGGTCGCCTCGACGCTCGCCATCAAGCTCCCGCACCTCGCCGACTGGACCGCGGCACGCCAACAGGTCGCCGCCTGGTACGGGGAGCGACTCGGGGACGACCCGGACATCGAGCTGCCCTGGCATCCCGACTTCGTCGAACCCGTCTATCACCTGTACGTCGTGCACCTCGAGCAGCGAGACACAGTCGCCGCCATGCTCAACGAGGCGGGAATCGCAACGGGCCTGCACTACCCGATACCGATCCACCTCCAGGACGCCTATCACCACCTCGGCTACCACCAGGGCGACTTCCCGAATGCAGAGCGCAGTGCGGCGCGGCTGCTGTCACTCCCGATGTACCCGGAACTCACCGAGACGCAGGTCGACTACGTGTGCGATCGGCTGCGGGACGCCGTGGCGAGATGCAGCGACGGGGAGATCCACGATTGACCACCCTCCTTGCCGACCAGGACGTTCTCGTCACCGGCGGTGCCGGATTCATCGGGTCCCACCTCACCGAGGCGCTGGTCCGCGCCGGCGCACGCTCGGTGTCGGTCATCGACGACCTGTCGACCGGTTCCCTCGACAACCTGACCGCGGTACGTAGCTCGGTCGATTTCACCGAAGGCGACATCTGCGATCCGGGAGTCGCGGCGCTGGCCACGGAGAAGGACCTCGTGTTCCACCTCGCGGTCCGCAACGTGCGGGCGTCGATCGCCAATCCCCGGGAGAATCTCCGGGTCAACGCCAACGGCACCCTCGAGCTGCTGGAGGCGATGCGTCTCGGGAGCCGCGGCCGCTTCGTGTACGTATCGTCGTCGGAGGTCTACGGCATCCCTCCCGACGGTCGGTACTCCGAGTTGTCGCTGCCGGCGCCCACCACCGTCTACGGGGCGGGCAAGCTCGCCGGCGAGCTGATCACCCTTGCCTATCACCGGACCTTCGGCATGGACACGATGGTGATCCGGCCGTTCAACAACTACGGGCCGCGCTCGCACTTCGAAGGCGACTCGGGTGAGGTGATCCCGAAGTTCATTCTGAGGGCGTTGCTCGGCAGACCGTTGCTGGTCCACGGAGACGGCACACAGACCCGCGATTACATGTTCGTCGAGGACACCGCCCACTGGCTCGTCCGGCTCGCCGCGATCGACATGCTGATCGGTGACGTGCTGAACATCGGAACGGGCGAAGACGTCGCCGTCATCGACCTGGCTCGCACCATCATCGACATGACCGGCTCCGCATCCGACGTAACCCATGGAATCCCGCGACCGGGCGACCTGCCTCGCCTCTGTGCCGACATCGACAAGGCCCGAAAGCTCGTCGACTTCGAACTCTCGGTTCCGTTCGTGGAGGGTCTCCGCCGGACGATCGAACATTTCCGGTCGGCCGACGTCGAGCGTCTCCTCGACGAGGAGGTGGAACGGAATTGGCTCTGATACCGATCATCAAGCCGTGGCTCGGATCTGAGGAGGCGGCGGCGGCTACGGAGGCGATCGAGTCCGGCTGGATCGCCCAGGGGCCGCGGGTCGCGGCCTTCGAGGCAGCCGTCGCCGAACGGGTCGGCGCCCGGCGGGGGGTCGCGGTGTCGTCGGCCACCGCCGGCCTGCATCTGGCCCTCCACGCCCTCGGCCTCGGAGGCGGGGACGAGGTCATCGTGCCCTCACTGTCCTTCATCGCCTCGGCGAACGCGCCGCGCTACGTGGCGGCGACCCCCGTCTTCGCCGACGTCGATCGGACCACCCTGGACCTGACGGCGGAGACCATCGAGGCGGTGATGACACCCTCGACACGGGCCGTCATCGTCGTGCACCAACTCGGGATCCCGGCGGACCTCGGACCCATCCACGACCTGTGCGACCCCTTGGGGATTGCGGTGATCGAGGACGCTGCCTGCGCCATGGGGTCGGAGTACCGGGGGGCAGCGATCGGCTCACATTCGAGCATGGTCGTGTTCTCGTTCCATCCGCGGAAGCTGCTGACGACCGGCGAGGGCGGGATGGTCACCACCGATGACGTCGCTCTGGCGGAGCGCCTGACCCGGCTCCGGCAACACGGCATGACCGTCAGCGCCCTCGAACGCCACGACGAGACCACGGTCCGGTTCGAGGAGTACAGCGAGATGGGCTTCAACTTCCGAATGACCGACATCCAGGCCGCCATCGGTCTCGTGCAGCTCGGCAGGCTGGATCGCCTGCTGGAACGAAGGCGATTGCAGGCGGAGCGCTACTCGGAGGCCATCGGATCGATCAAGGGCCTCGTCGCTCTCGTCGACCCGCCGTATGGCCGTACCAACTTCCAGTCGTACTGCGTCGTCGTCGACGACGACTTCGGCGTGAGCCGGGATGCTCTGATGCAGGCGCTCATCGATCGGGAGATCTCGCCCCGACGCGGCGTCATGGCAGCCCACCGCGAGCCGGCATTCCGGGGGCACCCCAGCGCGCCGCTTCCCGACACCGAATACCTCACCGATCATTCCCTCCTGCTCCCCCTCTATCACGAAATGACCGAGGCTGAGCAGGACCGGGTCATCGCGGCCTTGCAGGATACGACGTGATGCCGGTGGCGGACCGGCTCGTCATCGTCGGGGCGGGTGGTTTCGGCCGGGAGACGCGGGAGTTGGTGCGGGCGATCAACGCCGTCGAGGAGCGGTTCGAGGTGGTTGGTTTTGTCGACGACGACCCGGCGCTGTGGGGCGGGGAGGTCGACGGCACGCTCGTGCTGGGCGCGGTGGACACCGTGCTCGACATGTCCGGCGTGAAAGTGGCCCTGACCACGGGACACCCGGGCAACTACTTCTCCCGGAAGGTCATCGCCACCAGGCTGGCCCTCCCCGACTCGGCGTATGCCACGCTCGTCCACCCCTCGTGCAGCCTCGCCTCATCGACGACGATCGGGGCCGGCACGGTCATGCTCGCCGACGTGGTGGCGACCGCCCAGGTGTCGATCGGACGGCATGTGGTCGCCATGCCAGGCGTGATCCTGACTCACGACGATCGGGTCGGCGACTACGTGACATTCGGGGCAGACGTCCGCCTCGCCGGTCGAGTCACGGTGGCCGAAGGCGCCTACCTCGGATCGGGGGCGATGGTGCGCGAAGACCGCACGATCGGTTCGTGGTCGCTCGTCGGAATGGGATCGGTCGTGACCAGAGACGTACCGGCCGGCGAGGTGTGGGCCGGTGTTCCGGCCAGACGCATGCGAGCAGTTGAGATCCCGGGCGACCTGCGCGGTCCGTCAGGCACGCACTAGGAGCGTGACCCCGGCAACGATGGCGATGATGCCGGCCCAGCGCCCGAGCGTGACGTCTTCACCCAGGTGGTACTTGCCGATCAACGCGATGAACACGTAGCTCAGGCTGTAGAGCGGCACCACCTGTGAGAGCTCCTCGTTGCTCCACAGATCGAGGCTGATCGCCACCACACCCAGGAACACCACGACGCCGAGCCAGAACTGCCAGCGACCCAGCAGCCGGACGAGCTGATGCGCCGCGCCCGCTCCGCCCAGCTCGAAACCGCCGACGGCGGTGAGGGCGCTCTTCCACAGCAGCAGGCCCACCAGGCCGAGCGCGATCGAGGCGAGTATCAGCAGAATGGGACGAGCCATGGACCGCGACGATAGCGAGGGGGCCGCCGCATCGGCAATCGTTCGGCATGAGAGGAGCTGACCGAATCGACAGGCGTCTACCATATGGGCCGTTGCCGTCTTCTCCCCCAATCCTGAACACGCCACAGGCAGCGAGCCCACCGGTGCGACGCGCTTTCGACTACCTCCGCCAGAGAGCCTGGCCGGCCATGACCGTGGTTCTCCTCGGCTTGGCGGTCACGATGCCGACGATCGACCGCTACCTGACCTGGGACGAGGCGGTGTTCTTCTCGCAGTCCGGCGGACTCGACGGTTCGATTGCAGAGCCTCTGCAACTCGTTGCGAGCCGAGGTCTCGGCTCACCGTTCTTGATTCGCGTCCTCCGTCAATTCATCGACAGCCTGCCTGAGCTGCGCCTGGCGTGGGCCACGATGACGGTTCTCCTTCTCGTCTTCGGAGCACGTCGCTTGCGCCGCCACATAGGAGATCGCGGTGCCCTGGTCTTCCTCGGCGTCTACGGCACCTTCTGGCTCTTCTGGGCGTACGTGATCGCGTTCAATGCCATGCTCCTCGCCGCGGTGTTCACCCTGATCGCCGTCACCTACTACCTCGACCTCATCGCCGATCCTCCTGGAGAGAGACCGCTCTGGACATCGAGTCTCGGCTTCGGGCTCTTCATCACAGCCGCCTTCCTGATGCGGCCCATCGAGGCGACATTGGCAGTGGTCGCACTCATGGTTCACCTCTGTGTACTCAACAACAGGCAACTGCGCGCACGATTCCGCTACTTCGCGGCATCGGTCATGGTCACCGTCGTCACATTCGGCGTGCCGTTTGTGGTCGATTCGACGTCCCGCTTCGGGTCCGTTGCCGAACGGCTGCGAGCCGGCCTGAACCAGGACTGGCCGCAAGGACTTCGATCGAACGTGGCTGAGTACCTCGGCGTGTGGGTGGGACGGTACAGGTCGACCGGCATCTTCAGGGCCATCCCGACCTGGCCACGATGGATCGTCTACGCGGGAATGGTCGCGGCCGTGATCATCATCGGCGTTGCGCTCGCCCGGAGAAGCTGGGCGGCCCTGAGAGGCCCCGCCGGCGTCTTCCTCGCCGTCGCCGGCGCCCACTTTGCCTTCTTCTTCTTCTGGGCGGGCGAGGTTGAGGATCGGTACCAATTCACCAGCATGATCTTCAGCGCGGCACTCCTCGGCTGGAGCGTGACGCAGCTCGGCTTCCCGCTTCGTCGGCGTTGGCGCACAATCGCGGCCGTCGGCCTCGCACTGTGGATGGTGGCCCAGTTCGGTCTGATCGGTCCGTACGAATACGTCAGAGACCATGGCGGGGAACAAGTCGTGAGAATCGCCGAGACGATGCGGACGCTCGCCGGCAACGGCACCTGCCGAGCCTTCACCCGGTACGGAACTCCGCAAATCCAGGTCGCATCCGGCTGCACGACTCGCCCCTACTCTGCCTGGGAAGATCTGATGGAGAGAACCGCGGTCAGCACGGAACAGGGAACTCCAACATTCATCTACGGTCCGGCGAAGGACCTCCTGGAGGCGCTCCCGGAGGGATGGACGACGATCCCAGAAGGCTCATACAGCCTCTCGTACTGGCTTCCCCAGACACCAACAGAAGCCGCACCGTAGGTGCAAGACGGCTTCACGGACGGCCTGCGGGAGAGCCCGGCCGTCGACGTGGTGCAGGCCCTGATCGGCCTCGGCGCCAAGGTCCACGCCTACGACCCGCAGGGCATGGACAACGCCCGGCGCCTGCTGCCCGACGTCGACTACGCCTCCGGCACCTCCGAGGCCATCGACGGCGCCGACATCCTCGTCATCCTCACCGAATGGGCCGAGTTCGCCACCCTCGACCTCGCCCGGGTCCGCCAGGCCCTCGCCGAGCCGGTCGTCGTCGACCTCCGCAACCTCTACGACCCGGCGGAGATGGCCGCCGCCGGGTTCCGCTACTACTCCATCGGCCGTCCCGTCGCCACTCCGAGTAGTTGACTAGTCCTTTTGGAACTGCGCTGAGTAGTCAAGTATTTGGCGCGTTCTGTCGACCATAGAGAAGGAGGGCAGCGGGCCGGCGACGGCACGACACGGGCATCGGAAGGCTCCCTCGACCGCAGACAGACCGGGGAGCATCTTGACACTTCGCAAACGGGCCGCACAGCTGGCACTCCTGGCCCTCACCGCCGCGCTGCTCCTGCCCGCCCCGGCCGGTGCCGCCGACGATCCGGCCCCGTCGCTGCTCCCCGCCGAGGACGACTACTCCGCCATCGTGGTGGCGCCCCCGTTGGCGACCGAGGGCGGGATGACCTCGGTGGTGCTCGACTCCGACCCGCTGGGCCTGGTGCCGAAGGCGTCCTTCGTGCAGCGCTACTCGCTCGACACCGACCACTGGGAAGTGTGGATGTGCGGTAACACCGGCCTCAGCCACAGCGAGGCGATCGCCAAGCTGGAGGTCGAGACGGTGCCGTACTTCGACGACATCTCCGGCGGCCTGCACCATCTGGAGTTCGTGGCCGGCGGCACCGTCAGCGCCGGCGACTGCGTCGCCAAGGTGAAGGCGGCCAGCAGCAGCGGCGCCGAGGGGGCCCTGATCTTCGACACCGTCACCGGCGGCGGCTACGCCACCCCCGGCTACATCTGCTACGGCGACACGGCCTGCGACTGGATCCCCTCCACCTTCCCCGGCAACGGCCGCTACGCCGTCGTCGGCGCCGGCTCGTTCCGGTCGTACCCGATGGTGATCGCCCACGAGCTGGGCCACACCCTGCAGTGGCCGCACTCCAACTCCGGGATCGGCGGCGCCTACGACAACCCGATCGACCTGATGAGCGGCAACCTCGCGGTGGCCGGCTGGACCTACCCGGACCCGTACGGCACCCTCGCCTACAACCGCTACCAGTCGGGATGGTTCGACGCCGCCGACGTCGTGGTGAGCACCGGCGCCTTCAGCGAGGTCACCCTCCAGCCCTACGACGCGGCGGGAACCAAGATGCTGGTGATCCCCACCGACATCCCGGGGCGCTTCTACACCCTGGGGACGCGGGTGAGCAGCGCCGCCGACCCGATCCCGCAAGAGTGGAACGGCGTCGAGGTCTACCTGGTCGACCACGACTGCGGCATCATCGGCTTCGGGGACGTCTGCCCCGGCATCTTCCGCACCCACACCACCGTGCCGGCCAACCCGTACTCGGTCGATCACGTGCTGCAGGTGGGCGAATCGGCGGACGTCAACGGTGTCTCGGTGGCGGTGACCGGCCGTGACGGGGACGGCTTCACGGTGATGGTGGGCGGGGACGGGCTGCCGTTCGGCGACATCATCTCCAGCCAGTTCACCGACGACGTGGTGTGGCTCGCCGACAGCGGGATCACCAGCGGCTGCAACCCGCCGGCCAACACCGAGTACTGCCCCGACGCCAACGTCACCCGCGGCCAGATGGCAGCCTTCCTGGCACGGGCC
>CAYQEC010000045.1:0-13457 GCA_964416425.1 uncultured Acidimicrobiaceae bacterium
GGCAAGACGATTCTCGAGGTGCGATGAAGTACAGCTGGGCAACCGCCACCCACGTCGGCCACGTCAGGGCCGGGAACGAGGACTCGGTGCATCCCGACACCGACGGGTCGGGTGAGGGCCCCCTCCTCATCGCGGTCGCCGACGGCATGGGCGGCCACGTCGCCGGCGAGATCGCCAGCAGGGTCGCCATCGAAGCCGCCTCCGCCGAGCCCGCCGACGTGCTCACCCCCGCCGAACGGGTCGACGCCGCCAACGACGCCGTGCTCGAAGCCGTCCGCAACGACGCCAGCCTTGCCGGGATGGGCACCACGCTCACCCTCGGGATCTTCGACGAGGAAGGCACTCTCCGCATCGGCCACGTCGGCGACAGCCGCGTCTACCTGCTGCGGGACGGCTACATCATCCAGGTCACCACCGACCACACCCTGGTGAGCGAGATGGTGGCCCGGGGCCAGATCACCCCGATCCAGGCCCAGACCCACCCCCGCCGCCACCTGCTCACCCGCGTCATCGGGATGGCCGAGGTCACCGCCGACGCCGTCGAGAAGCCTCTCCAGCCCGGCGACCGGGTGCTGCTGTGCTCCGACGGCCTCACCACCATGGTGGCCGACTACCAGATCGCCGAGATCCTCCACAGCGCCGCCTCCCCCACCGAAGCCGCCTGGTCGCTGATCGAAGCCGCCAACGCCGCCGGAGGCATGGACAACACCACCGTCGCCGTGGTGGACGTCGCGACATGACCCGCAACGCCGAAGCGGCGCTGCTGGTGGCGGCGGCGCTGCTTGCCGCCATGGGCGTCGCCCTCGTCAACTTCGCCGGCGGCGCCGGCTTCGACGCCCAGGTAGCCCTCACCTTCCTCGTCTTCCTCGTCGGTTTCGGGGTGGTCCACGGCGCCCTGCGGCGCTGGGCGCCGGAAGGGAACCCGTACCTGTTCCCCATCGCCGCCTTCCTCACCGCCATCGGCTTCACCGAGATCTACCGGCTCGACCACCGGCTCGCCTCGCTGCAGCGCTGGTCGCTGCTCGTTGCCGCCGTCGGGGCGGCGCTGGTGTTGTTCCTGCTCCGCGACGAGGGCGTCATCGTGCTGCGACGCTTCCGCTACCTCTTCCTGGCGGCGGCGGTGGCGTTGCTGCTGCTCCCCCTCCTCCCCGAGTCCTGGCCGCTGCGGGGCGCCGAGGTCAACGGGTCGCGGCTCTGGGTCCGTCTCGAGCTGCCCTTCGGCCCCCGCACCCTCAGCTTCCAGCCCGGTGAGCTGGCCAAGGTGTTCTTGGTGGTGTTCCTCGCCTCCTACCTGGCGGATCGCCACCTGGCGATGGCGGCCACCGGGCGCCGCATCGGGCCCTTCGGGTTCCCGCAGCTGCGCCGCATCGGCCCGATCCTGGTCGCGGCCGCCGCCAGCTTCGCCGTCCTCGTCTACCAACGCGACCTCGGCGCCTCGCTGCTGCTGTTCACCCTCTTCGTGACGATGATCTACGTCGCCACCGGGCGGGCCGCCTACCTCTTCGCCGGTGCCCTCCTCGCCGCCGGGGGAGGCTTCGCCGCCTACCGGCTTTTCGACCACGTCCAGCAGCGGGTCTTCTCGCTGCTGCACCCCTTCGCCGACTTCACCGGAGCCGGCTACCAGATCGCACAGAGCCTCTTCGCCATGGGGAGCGGCAGCCTCACCGGATCGGGCCTGGGCCTGGGACGGCCCGACCTGATCCCGGCCGCCTCCACCGATTTCATCTTCGCCGCCGTCGCCGAGGAGATGGGTTTCGCCGGGTCGGTGGCGGTGCTCACCGGGTTCGCCCTGCTCATCGCCGCCGGGTTCGGCATTGCGCTCCGGGCCCGGGACGTGTTCCGTAAGTTCCTCGCCGCCGGGCTCACCATCGTCATCGGGGTGCAGGCCATCATCATCATCGCCGGGGTGCTCCGCCTCTTCCCCGTCACCGGCATCACGCTGCCGTTCATGTCCTACGGCGGCTCGTCGCTGCTCGCCAACTTCGTGCTGGTGGCGCTGCTGGTGAGGACCTCACACGGGGAGCGCTCGTGAACGGCCCGATCCGCTACCTCGCCACCGCCCTCTTCGTCGCCTTCGCGGTGCTGGTGGGCGCGGTGAGCTACCGCCAGGTGGTGGCCGCCGACGACTACCGGGACGACCCTCGCAACCTGCGAGTCGCCGCCGGCCGCAGCGGGCGGGAACGGGGGCTCATCATCACCGCCGACGGGGAGATCGTCGCCGCCTCCGAGGCGAACCCCGACGACCCGCTCGGGTTCCGCCGCACCTACCCCTACCGGGACCTCTACAGCCACATCGTCGGCTACGCCACCCTGCTGTTCGGGAGCACCGGCCTGGAAGAGACCCACTCCGCCGACCTCGTCTCCGACCGGGACGCCACCATCTCGGGCGTGATCACCGCCATACTCGGCGGCGACCTCCGGCCCAGCGGCCTGCGCCTCACCATCGACCATCACCTCCAGACCGTGGCCCGGGACGCGCTCGGCAACCAGCGGGGGGCGGTGGTGGCCCTCGATCCCGCCACCGGTGCGGTGCTCACCATGGTCTCGACG
This sequence comes from uncultured Acidimicrobiaceae bacterium, assembly GCA_964416425.1. Taxonomy (GTDB): domain Bacteria; phylum Actinomycetota; class Acidimicrobiia; order Spongiisociales; family UBA5794; genus CAYQEC01. The sequence continues at coordinate 2,551 of CAYQEC010000045.1, forward strand.
CCCGGCTTCGACCCCAACGAGCTGCTCGGCCCCGGGACCGCCCCGATCGGCCAGGCCCTCGAGGACGATCCCGCCGAGCCGCTGCTCAACCGGGCCACCGCCGCCACCTATCCCCCCGGATCGACGTTCAAGGTCATCACCACCGCCGCCGCCCTGCAATCCGGGGTCGCCTCCTCCGGCACCGAGTATCCCGACCTGGTCGAGCTGGAGCTGCCCGGCTCCACCGCCACCATCAGCAACTTCGACGGGGGTGTCTGCACCAACGGCACCGAAGTGAGCCTGGCGGACGCCTTCACCCGGTCCTGCAACACCATCTTCGGGATGGTGGGCATGCAGGCGGGGGCCGAGGCCCTGGTGGACGCCGCCGACGGGTTCGGCTTCAATCTCGCGGTCCCGTTCGACCTGCGGACCGTCCCGTCGGTGATCCCCCCCGCCGCGTCCTTCGAGAACGACCTCCCCGGCGTCGCCCAGAGTGCCATCGGTCAGCGTGACGTGCAGGCGACGCCGCTGCAGATGGCGATGGTGGCCGCGGCGGTGGCGAACGGCGGCGAGATGATGGAGCCGTACCTGGTCCAGGAGGTGTTCAACGCCGACGGCATCGTCGAGAAGACCACCGAGCCGGTGGCGTGGCGGCGCGCCGTCAGCCCGGCGACGGCGGCGACCCTCACCGACCTGATGGAACGGGTCGTCACCGCCGGGACCGGGCGGCGGGCGGCGGTGCCCGGGGTGCGGCTCGCCGGCAAGACCGGCACCGCCGAAGTGCCCGGCGCCGCCCCCCACGCCTGGTTCATCGGCTTCGGGCCGGTCGACGCCGGAGACGCCCCCCAGATCGCCCTGGCGGTGCTGGTGGAGTCCGGCGGCGACGCCGGGGAGAGCGCTTCGGGTGGCACGGTGGCTGCTCCGATCGCCAAAGCGGTGTTCTCGGAGTTCTTTGGACTGGGAGACTGAGGATGTTCCGCATGTGCGCAATCGTTCAGCGCCGTTACCATTCCCGATCGTGACGGAATCCCGGGTCCTTGCGGGCCGCTATCGCATCACCGGCCACCTCGCTCGCGGGGGGATGGCCGACGTCTTCGAGGCGGAGGATCTCGCCCTCGGGCGCAGGGTCGCGGTCAAGATCCTGCACCAGCGCTTCGCCTCCGACGAGGCGTTCGTGGCGCGCTTCCGGCGAGAGGCGCAGGCCGCCGCCAACCTGAGCCACCCCAACATCGTCAGCATCTACGACTTCGGGGCCGAGGGCGACACCTACTTCATGGTGATGGAGGTCATCGAGGGCCGCACCCTGCGGGACATTCGGCGAACGGAAGGGGCGCTGCTGCCCCGCCGTGCCGCCGAGATCGCCGCCGAGGCGGCCGCCGCCCTCACCGTCGCCCACCAGGCCGGCGTCTTCCACCGTGACATCAAACCGGGGAACATCATGCTGACGCCGGACGGCAGCGTCAAGGTCACCGACTTCGGGATCGCCCGCGCCCTCGACGACTCCGAGGAGCTGACCCGCACCGGCGCCGTCATCGGCACCGCCACCTATTTCAGCCCGGAGCAGGCCCAGGGCATGCCGGCGGACGCCCGCTCCGACATCTACTCGCTGGGCGTCGTGCTCTACGAGCTGCTGTGCGGTCAGGCGCCGTTCACTGGGGAGAGCCCGGTGGCGGTGGCCTACCAGCACGTCTCGGAGTACGCCGTCCCGCCGAGCGGCATCAACCCCGACGTCCCCGCCGAACTGGAAGCCATCGTCGAGAAGGCGATGGAGAAGGACCCGGCCCGGCGCTACCAGACCGCCGCCGAGCTACGCAACGACCTGCTCCGCTACCTGCGGGGCGAGGTGCCGACCTCGATGCCGGCCGCGGCCGTCCCCGCCGCCCCCGCGGTCCATCCGGCGGACTCGGCGGCCGCCACCCGCCTCATGTCGACGCCGCCGCCACCTCCCACGGTGCCGCCCGACGAGACTGCTCGCCACGTCGCCCAGTACCCGGCCGAGCCGCGCAGCCAGACGTCGTACATCCTGGCGATCGTGGCGCTGCTGCTCGTGCTCGCCGGCAGCATCTTCTTCCTGTTCCGGCTCCTCGCGGCGCCCGGCGGCGAGGAACAGGCGGCCGCCACCGTCACGGTGCCGGAACTGTCCGGGTTGACGGCAAGCGAGGCGTTCCAGCGGATCACCGACCTCGGCCTCGTCCCCCAGCAGCGGGAGGAGCCAAGCGACACCGTCGACCCCGGCATCGTCATCGGGACCGATCCCGCCGTCGGGGCCGAAGTCGCGCCCGGATCCTCGGTGGTCGTCATCATCTCCTCCGGCACCGAGGAGTACCCGATCCCCCGCATCATCGACGAGACCGAGGAGGTGGCCCGGCAGCGCATCCAGGACGACGGCTTCCAGGTCGGCGAGGTGACGTACCAGGACAGCCAGGACTACGCCGCCGGCATCGTGTTCGACCAGCGGCCGAGTGCCGGCTCTACCGCAGCGCCCAACACCGTCATCGACCTCTGGGTGTCCAACGGGCCCCTGGTGCTCACGGTGCCGAGCCTGGCCGGGACCACCGAGCAGACCGCCAGCTCGGAGCTGACCCGGCAGGGATTCGAGCAGGTCGAGGTCGTCCAGGAGTTCTCCAACGACGTCCTGGAGGGATTCGTGATCCGGACCGAGCCGGAGGCGGGCGCCTTGAGCCAGCGGGACGACACGATCACCCTGTACGTGTCGCAGGGCCCCGAGCCCTTCGAACTCGACGACCTCGCCGGGCAGACCGAGACCGAGGCTCGCAGCTACGCCTCCGACAACGGCCTGGTGCTCATCGTCGACCCCGAGACCGTCGACGTCACCGGCGCCAGCGGCCTCGACGGACTCATCGCCGCCCAGGACCCGGTGGCGGGCTCCGAGGTGAAGTTCGGCGACGAGGTGCATGTGCAGCTCGGCAAGATCATCGAGGTGACGGTGCCCGACCTGCTCGGGATGAGCGAGGAGGACGCCACCGCCGCCCTCGCCGACGTCGGGCTCACCCTCAACGTCGTCAGCACCGTCGACGTCACCGTCGAATCGGGCCTGGAGAACCGGGTCGCCGAGCAGGATCCCCTCGCCGGAGCGAAGGTGACGGACGGAACGGTCGTCGAGGTGATGCTTGGGAAGGTTCCGCCGCCGGAACCCGCCCCGGCCCCCTGACCATCCCGGTGAACGAGCGGCCCTCGATCGAAGAAGAGCGCAACGCCGCCCTGCTCTCCTGGTACGCCGACCACCGGCGGCTTCTCCCCTGGCGCGGCAGCACCGACCCCTACGTCGTGCTCGTCTCCGAGATGATGCTCCAGCAGACCCAGGTGAGCCGGGTGGCCGCCCACTTCGAGCAGTTCCTGGCCCGCTTCCCGACGGTGGAGGACCTCGCCGCCGCCGCCTTCACCGAGGTGCTGACCGCCTGGGTCGGCCTCGGCTACAACACCCGGGCCAAGCGCCTCCACGATGCGGCACGCCGCATCGCCGACGAGGGATGGCCCACCGACGCCGCCGGGCTCGAAGAGCTGCCCGGGGTCGGCCCCTACACCGCCGCCGCGGTGGCCTCCTTCGCCTTCGGCCATCAAGTCGCCGCGGTGGACACCAACCAACGGCGGGTGCTGTCGCGCTGGCACGGGGAGGTGCTGACCGGTTCCGGGCTCGAGTCGGTCGTGCAGGACCATCTCCCGGCCGACGCCGCCACCTGGAACCAGGCGGTGATGGACCTCGGCGCCCTGCTCTGCAGGCCGCACCGTCCCGACTGTGCCGTGTGCCCGGTCTCCGACTGGTGCGCCGGGCCCGAGATCGCCACCCCGCCGCGGCCGCAGGCTCGGTTCGAGGGTTCGGTGCGCCAAGCCCGCGGGATGATGATCCGGATGCTGGTCCGCCACCCGGCGACGCTCGATGAGCTGGCCGACGAGACCGGCCTCGATCCCGACGATCTGGAGGACGTGTTGCTGGGCCTGGAGGCCGACGGCCTCATCGTCATCGACGACGAGGACGACACGGTCCGCATCGCCGACTGAGCCGGCCTCAGCGGCCCTCGACCGCCACGATGTTGGCAGTGGCGGCGTTGCGACGGTGGCGGGCCAGAGCCTGGTACTCGTGCGAGTGATACCAGTCGTCGAGGGCGGCACCGTCCGGGAAGCGGATCAGGACCGTGCGGGAGAACGGCCATTCGCCCTCCAGCACCACCACGTCGTCATCGACGGCGAGCACTTCCCCCTGGTAGCGGTCGAAGACCTCGTCGTAGCCGGCGAGGTAGGCGGCGTACTCGGCCTCGTCGTGGATGTCGATCTGGGCGATGAAGTAGCAGCTCATGGGACCCGCCGGCGGTAGTGGCGTGGCACCCATTCCAGCACGGGAACCCCGCCACGGCAGGAATCTCCCACAATCCGGGAACTCTGCGACGGGCTGCGGCGTCTCTCCTGCAGGGCGCCGGTGTCACCAGCGGAGAACCGGCGCCGCCGCGACACTCGGAGGAGGGGACGTGAGAAGGGTGATCCTGGCGGTCGTCGGTGTCGTCGGAATCTCTGCCTGCTCGTTCGGAGGGGCGACCACCACCACCACGACAACGACCCCGGTGACGACGCCCACCACCACGGTGCCGGTCATCACCACCACCGTCGCCCCCACCGGGACCACCGCTCCGTCTCTCGACGCCCCGCCGAGCCAATCGCCCGAGGATGCCGCCCGGGACGGGGTAGTCCCCGAGCTGGCGGAGCTCCCGTTCGAGCTCCGGGTCGAGATCGATGCCGAGATCGACCTCCCGGACAGTCGCTGGGCGCTGTCCCGCCCATCGGTGGCGACCTATGACCTCACCGACGGGTGCCGGCTCGGCGATCCCGATGGTCTGTATGGGAGGGACAGCATCTGCGTTCTCGAATACGGCGAGGTGCTGCTGCTGGACGGCACCGGGACCACGATCCTGCGGGCCTACCCCCTCCCCGGCCTCCCACCCCAGGCAATCGTGATCTCCGACGACGACGTCTACTGCATCCGGCAGGGCGACGGCGCCCTCCCCGACTCGATGCTGTGCCGCATCGACCGAATCACCGGCGAATGGACCGTCCGGGTGTTCCCTTTGGAATCCGAATCTGCCTTCGTCCCCCTCCCCGCCGACCGTTTCATCCCCGGGAACTGGGTGATCAACGAGCCGGACGGATGGATCGGGTTCGAAGGGCTCTTCGTCCGCGACGACGGGCTGCTGCAGACCGACGGTTACTCGGGAACCGCCATCTTCGACCCGGTGACCCTCGAGATGCTCGACTGACTCAGGCCAGGAAGTTCTTCAGCAGCGCCATGCCCTCGGTGGTCATCACGCTCTCGGGGTGGAACTGCACGCCGTAGATCGGGAGGTCCTTGTGCTGGATGCCCTGCACCACCCCGTCTTCGCTGCGAGCGGTGACCTCGAGGACGTCGGGCAACTCGACGGCCGCCAGCGAGTGGTAGCGGGTCGCCACGAACGGGTTGGCGAGACCGGAGAACACCCCGCGACCCTCGTGGCTGATCTGCGACACCTTGCCGTGACGCGGCTCGGGAGCGCGCCCCACGGTGCCCCCGAAGGCGACCACGATCGCCTGGTGGCCGAGGCAGACGCCGAGGATGGGAACCTCGGATCCGAGCTGCCGCACGTACTCGACCGAGTAGCCGGCATCCTCCGGCTTGCCCGGCCCCGGCGAGATCACGAGTCGGTCGGGACGGAGGCGGCGGGCTTCCTCGGCGTCGAGCCGGTCGTTGCGCACCACCATCGGCTCCGCCCCCAACTCGCCGAGGTACTGGACGAGGTTGAAGGTGAAGGAGTCGTAGTTGTCGAGGACGAGGACCTTCATCCGACCGCCCCTCCCGTGTCGAGAATGGTGTTGCCCAGCCAGTCGTAGAAGAAATGCAGACCCACGAGCAGGCCGGCGACGATCACGATAGACACCAGGATCCGGACCGCAGTCGGCCCAGGCAGCATCCGGTAGAGGCGGGCGATCACGTCAGCTCCTGGATGGCGTCGAAGTTCGGACCCGCCACCAGCTCGGCGAACACGACGAGGCGCTGCCGGGCCGAGAACATGGGATGGCAGGTGGTGAGCGTCAGCCAGGCGCCGTCCCGCGGCTCGGTCACCGAGAGCTCGGTCGCGGCCACGATCCTGGTCTCCCGCACCGCGTAGACGTGGGTTCCGAGGGCGGTCTCCACCTCGATCCGGTCGCCGGGTTTCAACTGGTCCAGCTCGTGGAACGGCTGGCCGTAGGTGGTGCGGTGGCCGCTGATGACGGCGTTGCCCGGCTGGCCGGGCAGGGCGGTGTCGGGCATGTGCCCGGCGCCGGTCTTGAGGTCGGCCAGCGTCACCCCTTCGACGACGTTCCACCCGTCCGCCAGCCGCTCGATGGACGGGATGCGGATGAGGGCGAAGGCGGCGTGCAGCTCGGGGGGTGATTCCACCTTGAGGACCACCGGTTGCGGCGGCGCCTCGCCCGGATCCTGAGCCGTCTCCCCGTCGTCGGCCGGCGCCACCTCCACCTCGGTGATGGAGGTGGAGGCCCACTGGGCGACCCGTTCCTCGCCCAGTTCCCCCTGGTTGTGCTGGGCGAACCAGGAGGTGATCCAGAGCTGATGGGCGACGAACCCGAGGGTGAGGGCACCGAGCCAGACCAGGGTCCAGCCGGTCACTCGTGCGATTCGCAAGGCGAGGCCGCCCCACCCCACGGCGGGGGGACTTTCCTCCGGCGTCCCGGTCGTTTCTGTGGTCTCGGTCATCTCATCGCCTCGTCACCCCGAACGTGGGCGTCAACAGTACCCCTGCGGCGGGGGAAGCACGATGAGGTCGGGCCCGCCCCGTTTCGAACCCTTCCCGTCCCACCCACTATCCTGATCCGTCATGCCCGTCTCCAAGAAACGCAACAAGGCGAACCGGCGGCCGACGCCGCCGTCCAAGAAGGACCCGATCAAGGCCAAGGGCCCCTCCCCGACGTGGTACGTGGTGACCCTGTTCACCCTCATGGGCCTCGGGGTCCTCATCATCCTCACGAACTACATCGGCTTCCTGCCGGGGAGCCCGGACAACACGTGGCTCCTCATCGGTTTGGGCGGGATCGCCGCGGGGTTCGCCATGACCCTCAACTACCGCTGAATCACACGCGTGTCGTTATCCCCGGTTTTGTCCACAGGTGTTGAGAACTACATCCGTGTAAGCATGAGTTGAGGGCGGTTGCCCTTCTTTCGTCCCCGCTGGGACCAGCGAACGAAGTGAGCTGAGGGGGGTCGCGGTAGAAGACCCCACCGCGACCCTCCCCGAATCAGACGCCACCTTCGGCGGCGCTTCTACGACGCCTCCGCCTGCGGCGGAGGGAACCTCCCTGCACAGCAGGGAGGGTGACAAGAACGACCCCAGGAAGGGTCGAAGATCCGCCTCAGGACTCGGCCGCGAGCACCTTACGCATCAGAGGCCGGGTCTCGCTGCGGCGGGCGATCTCGACGAACCCCGCCTCCTCGAACATGGAAGCGAGGCCCTTCCATGCCGAACCGGAATCGATCCGCTCCGTCGCCGGGTCCACCGGGCATCCCTCCACGGCCTGGGCCCCCTGGCCCGCGGCGTACTCCACCGCCGCCTCCAGCAGCCGTTGCGCCACCCCCCGGCCCCGATGGCGGCGGCCGACCACGAAGCAGTTGATCGTCCACACCGGGGTGTCGTCCACCGGTCGGGTGACGGGCGACCGCTGCAGCCGGCCGTACGCTTCGCGGGGCCCGACCGACACCCAGCCGACCGGCTCGTCGCCGTCGTAGGCGAGCAGACCCGGCGGAGGGCCGGCAGTCACGATCTCGGCCAGGGCGGCGTGGTTGTCGGCGCCGTGGTGCTGTTCGAACTCCTGATTCGTCTGCCGGTTCCACATGCACCAGCAGCCGCTGTTGGCGCCGTTCGGTCCGAAGAGGCGTTCCAGGTCGCCCCACCGGTCCGGGGTCACCGGATGCACCGTGAACGTCACGATCCCACCTCCTCCATCTCCTCGCGGCAGTGGCGCGGCGGCTCCGCCTCGTCACCCTGGGCATGGGTGACGGTGAGGCGCATCCCGCACACGCTGCACCGGTAGTCGACCGACACCTCCTGGACGTCGTCGGGATCGGGCTCGGGCGGGGGAGCGCTCCCCAGATAGCGGATCACCCAGAACGAGACGCCGAGGATCGTCACCCCCATCGCCACCGCGACCAGCGCCGTCACCATGGCGGAACCTCAGCCGATCCGTTCGATGATGGTCGCATTCGCCATCCCTCCCCCCTCGCACATCACCTGCAGCCCGTAGCGGCCGCCGCGGCGCTCCAGCTCGTTGACGAGGGTCGCCATCAGCTTCGCCCCCGACGCCCCCAACGGATGTCCCAACGCCATCGCCCCGCCGTTGACGTTGACCTTGCCGTAGTCGGCGCCGGTCTCCCGCAGCCAGGCGGCGAGCACGCTGCCGAAGGCCTCATTGACCTCGAACAGGTCGATGTCGCCCAACCCCAGCCCGGCCCGGGACAGCACCGCGGCGGTTGCCGGAATCGGGCCGGTGAGCATCGTCACCGGATCGACCCCGACGACGGCGAAGGCCACCGGGCGGGCCCGGGTGACGCATCCCAGCTCTGCCGCCCGCTCCTCGCTCATCACGAGCAGGGCGGCGGCGGCGTCAGTGATCTGCGACGAGTTGCCCGCGGTGACGATGCCGTCCTCCTTGAAGACCGGAGGCAGCGCGGCGAGGGCCTCGAGTGAGGTGTCGGGCCGGATGCCCTCGTCGACGGTCATCGTCTCGACCACCCCACCGGGCCTCTCGATCTCCACCGGCACGATCTCGTTGGCAAACCGGCCTTCCTCGGTGGCGGCCGCCGCCCGCAGGTGCGACTGGTAGGCGAGCAGGTCCACCTCCTCGCGGGTGATCCCCCACTGCGCGGCGATCAGCTCGGCGGAGATCCCCTGCGGCACCAGGCCCTGGCGGTAGCGGCGGGTCATGGCGGGCCCGAACGGGAGGCCGGGGCCCTGCTGCATGGCGGAACCCATCGGGACCCGGGTCATCGACTCGACGCCGCCGGCAATCACCACGTCGGAGACACCGGCCATGATCCCCTGGGCCGCGAAGTGCAACGCCTGCTGGCTGGAGCCGCACTGGCGGTCGATCGTCACCCCCGGCACCTGCTCGGGAAAGCCGGCCGCCAGCACCGCGTTGCGGGCGACGTTGAGGGACTGCTCACCGGTCTGGGTGACGCAGCCCAGGATGACGTCCTCGACGAGGGCGGGGTCGAGGTCGTTGCGAGTGACGAGGGCCCGCAGCACGTGGGCGGCGAGATCGACCGGGTGCCAGCCCTGGAGCCGGCCTCCTCGCTTGCCGCCGGGAGTGCGGACCGCGTCCACGATCACCGCGGTGCGTATCGGGCTGCGCTGTTCACCCATCGGTGGAGACGATCGGATTCGAACCGACGACCCCCTGGTTGCAAACCAGGTGCTCTGCCAGACTGAGCTACGTCCCCGGGAGAGCCGTCATTGTAGGAGTCGCCGGCGCACAGCAGCCCGTGATCCGGCCTCAGCCCGCGATCCGCTTCTCGAACCAGTGGTCGGCGAATGGCTCGTCGTTGACGAGCAGCAACCCGCCAGGTTCGGTGAGTTCCTCTGGCTCACAGGTCGAGGCGGCGCTCCCGCCGGATCAGGCGAGCACGACCACCTGGGTGCCGATGACGGCCCATTCGAACAGCTCGACGGCGTGACCCGGGCTCTGGCGGACGCATCCGAGGGAGCGGTACTCCCCCAACTCGTCCTCCGATTGCAGGGGACGGCCGTTGCCGTCGTTGGGGATGGCGTGGAACCCGATGGCGAGGCTCCGTCCGTGGGCGAAGCGGACCATGTGGGACATCGTGACGCCGTCGTGGCCGGCGTACGCCAGCTCCGACTTGGAGAAGACCTGGTAGGCGCCGGGAGCCGGCACGCCCCTCCGGCCCGAGACCAGGTAGGTGTCGGTGACGGACCCGTCGTCCTCGACGAGCCACACCCGTTGCTCGCTGTTGGAGTAGATGATGCGGCGCCCTGCCCCCGAATTGGCCGGGACCGGCGGGCCCACCGTGTCGGAGGCCTCCTCATCGAACCCGAGGGCGACGTTGCCGAACTCCTCGAACGGCGACAACGCGAGCGCTCCGTCCTCCTCGACGACGGGAACACCGACCTCCCGTTCCTCCACCTGCCCTTCGGGCCGGGCCACGCCCCGCACGATGAGCAGCGTCCGGCCGGCGTCGTCCTCCTCCAGCGAGTAGGTGACGTCCTCGGCGGTGGCCCAGGCACCCCAACCTTCGGCGAGCTCGGTGCTCAGCTCCTCGAACCGGGCGAAGTCGCCGATAGCCCACTGGGACGACTCGGCCATCGCCTCCCACGCACCCTCCACGTCACCGTCGGCCAGCGCCGACACCCACTCCTCGAAGGCGGCGCTCGCCTGTTCCAGGGGATCGTCGGCGGTCGTCGTGGTCGTAGCGGCCTCGGTCGTCGTGGTGGTCGAGGTCGACGACGCCGCGGTGCTCGTCACCGGCGCCGAGGTGGTGGAGGAGGCCACCGGATCGGCCCCCGCCTGCGGGTCACACGCCGCCACCGTGAGGGCGAGGACCACCACGAGCGCCGTCCGCCATGAATCCCTCCCGGCCCGAACGAAACCGGCGCCGTGTCCACTCCCTATGCTCTCGTCCCTCCTCGTCCCAGCGACTCGGAGCGGCTCCGAACCCCGACGCCCCGTCCTGGTCACGCCGGCTCAGTCTGGCGGCGACGCGTTTCTGACTTTCCGTGTAGCCGGGATTATCCTCCGAATCCCTGCCGACACGACTCGACCGCCCCGATGGGGGGCGAATCCCGTGGATGGTAGGCAGCATGGGCCCATAGCTCAGCCCGGTTAGAGCGCATCCCTGATAAGGATGAGGCCGCTGGTTCAAATCCAGCTGGGCCCAC
>CAYQEC010000046.1:0-13457 GCA_964416425.1 uncultured Acidimicrobiaceae bacterium
TTCGGGCTCGTCCGCCCGGGCCAAGTCGGAACCGGAGACCACCCAGGTGACGCCGGCGGAACGCAGCCGGGCCACGTGCTCGAGGGTGACCCCGCCGTCGACACCGAGCAGGGGACGCCGGGGAACCTCCTCCAGCTTCGGGATGACATCGTCACGGAACGCCGCGCCCCCGTGACCCGGTTCGACGGTCATCGCGAGGACCGGGGCGGTGTCGTCGGGCACCGCGGCGGCCGGGGTGCCGGGATTCACCCCGATCCCGGCGGAGCTTCCGCGGCGGCGAATCCTCTCCCATGCCGGATGCGCTGCCGGACCGACCTCGACGTGGACCACGATGAGGTCGCAGAAATCCGTCCACGCATCCAGCTCCGACAGTGGGTCCTTCACCATCAGATGTGCCTCGGCGGAGAGACCGAACTCGGCGGTGAGACCGGCTGCGAAGTCGGCGGTGAAGCCCGTCCCCGGGGCGAACTCCCCGTCGATGACGTCCCAGTGGAGCCGATCGATGCCCGCCGCGGCGAGGCGCCCGATCTCGTGCTCGAGGTCACGGTCCCGCATCGACCATGGTGAGGCCGCGATCCGCAGCGGGAAGGGCGGAATCGACGTCACCGCGTCGCCGGCCGTCGGAACTGGTGGGTCACCAGGGTCTCCGTCCGCCCTCGACCGGCGGCTGACGGTCGAGATCGTTGAGGAGCGTGTCGGCGAGCCTGCGATCGGTCACCAGATCGGTGATGAGCCCGGCCCGAGCCACGGCGCGCACCGCCCTCGCCTTCTGGGCACTGCTGGCGACCGCGATGACCCGGGGGATCCTCTTGAGTTGAGCGGCGCTGATGGCGATACACCGGCCGGCGTATTCCTCACCGACCACGGTGCCACCGTCGGTGACGAACGTGGCGGCGACCTCCGCCTTGACGCCCCGCTGGGCGAGGTCCTCCCGGTCCCGGGGCGTCATGACCTCGCGGAGCTGTGAGACGGGCGGGTCCCAGGAGCCCACTGCCACCACGGCGGTGCTCACCCGATCGAAGAGACGGAAGGCCTCGGCGACCTGGGGATGGCGCCGCAGGGCCGCCGCCGTCTCGGCATCGTCAACGATCAGCGGAGCGAAGATGGCACTGGCGGGACCTCCGACGTTGATCGAGGCCTTCCTCACCACCTCGACAGGCGAGTCGGCGACGTTGACCCCGGCGCAGCCGGTGAGCTGCACGATCGACACCCCGGGCAGTCCGGGCAGCGATTCGCTCATCGCGGTCAAGGTGCGGCCCCAGGTCATGCCCAGCACCTCCCCGGGTTGCACGATCTGGTGTAGGAACCTGGCGGCGGCTTCGGCGACCCGCGAGCGGAGGGCGGCCTCGTCACCGCCGACCACGTCGACCACGATCGCCTCGCGAAGACCGAGATGGTCCCGCAAGCGCTCCGACAGCTCCTCCTCGATCGGCAGCGGATCGTGGACACGGATGGTCACGATCCCCACCTCGAGCGCCTGATCCAGCATGCGGGCGATCTTGAATCGGGACAACCCGAGCGCTTCGGCGATCTCCGTCTTGGTCTTGCGTCCCTGGTAGTACAAGCGGGCAACGGTGGCGAGCTGCGCCTGCCGTGCCGCTGTCGGCTCTCCGTCCATGGCGGCGATCCTAGTGCTCATGCGGGCGGGTGCTTGCTCTTCTGAACCCAACAGTTTCCCTTCGCCTTGAGTCGAGCGACAGTTGGGCTTGACTCGGCGTTACCGGTGATTGTAGCATCATCACATGAGCGGAGAAGTGCTCATTTGAGCGTGCCAGAGGCCGTCAAATCAGCCGCCGAGGCACTGGTACGAGCCGAGGGTCGAGCCGTGACCGGCCTTGCCGACAGCCTCCCGATGTTCAACGAAGTCGTCGCGATCCTCCTCGACTGCCGCGGACGGGTGATCGTAGCGGGAGTCGGCACGTCGGGAACGGTGGCCCGTCGTATGGCACACCTGCTCAGCGTCGCCGGCACCCCGTCCTTCTTCCTGCACCCGGCCGACGGCCTCCACGGCAGTCTCGGGGCCATCCGCTCGGGCGACGTACTGATCGCTATCTCGAAAGGCGGCGACTCCGAAGAAGTCAACGAGATGGCAGAACGAGCAAGAGTCCGGGGAGCCTCCGTGGTTGCCCTCACCACCCAACCCGTTTCCCCCATGGTCCAGCTCGCCGACCTGCTCGTGCTGCTCCCCCCGGCCGGCGAGGAGGATCCCGGGGGCATCATCGCCATGGGCTCTACCCTCGTCGTCTCGGCGTACGGGGACGCCCTTGCCATCGCCCTCATGGAGATGCGTGGATACGAGTGGTCGGAGCTGCTCTTCACCCATCCTGGGGGCGCCGTCGGTCGAGCCGCCGAGAATGCCGCTCCGGAGAGTTGAGGAGGAGGTGTCGTGGCCGTCGTCGTAGGAGTCGATTCCTCAACCCAGTCGACCAAGCTGGTCGTGCGGAGCCTCGATGACGGGTCCGTTGTCGCCAGCGGCCGCGCCCCCCATCCCCCCACCGAGCCCCCGGTGAGCGAGCACCATCCTCACGCCTGGTGGGAGGCGCTCGAAGACGCCTGGTCGCAGATCGGCCCGATCCGTCGCAGGACCGTCGGCCTGAGCATCACCGGCCAGGGGCACGGCCTCGTGCTCCTCGATGGCGACAACGCCGTGCTGAGGAAGGCGCCCCTCTGGAACGACACCTCCTCGGTGCACGAGGCCCGGTACCTGAGGGATCGGCTCGGGCGCAGCGCCTGGGCCCGGCGCACCTCCATCGTCCCGGTCTCGGCCGTCACCATCAGCAAGCTGCTGCGGGTGGCGTTGCGTGAGCCGGAAATCCTCGACCGGGCCCGCACCGTCCTGCTCCCCCACGACTGGATCCAGTCGGAGCTGACCGGCGAGCCGAGCACCGATCGATCGGAAGCCAGCGGAACCGGGTGGTTCGATCCCGCCACCTCAACCTGGCAGCCGGACCTGCTGGATCTGGTCAGGCCCGGGCTCTCCGAGCAGCTACGCCTCCCCGACGTCCTCGGGCCGGACAGCTCTGCCGGCGTGCCCGCCGGAGGGCGCAGGCCGCTACAGGATCTCCCCGGCGCCACCGTCGTCGGGCCCGGGTGCAACGACAACGCGGGAACCGCCCTCGGACTCAATCTGGGCGCCGGTGACGTCGTCTTCTCGCTCGGCACGTCGGGAACGGTCTTCACCCCGTCACCCGCGCCCGTGCACGACGAGTCGGGCGACGTGGACGGGAACGCCGATGCCACGGGTGCCTTCCTCCCGCTCGTCTGCACCCTCAACGCCGGCAAGGTCCTCGACTGGGCATGCTCGCTGCTCGAGGTCGACTACCAGACGCTTGGCGAGATGGCACTGGCCGCCCCGGCCGACCCGGCGCGGCCGATCATGGCCGCCTACCTGGACGGAGAGCGCACCCCGGATCGCCCCTTCGCCTCGGGCGTCGTGAGCGGCTTGACCAACGCCACAGGACGCCAGGACCTGGCCCGAGCCGCGATCGAGGGAATCCTGCTCGGCCTCTGCGGTGGTCTCGATTCGCTGAAGAGGATGGGACTGCCGTGCGACGGCCGAGTCCTGCTTGCCGGAGGTGGCGCCCGCTCCGTCCCCGTGGCCCAGCTTCTGGCGGATTTCGTCGGCCGGGAGGTTTCGGTGTGTGACGTGCCAGACATGGCCGCTCTCGGCGCCGCCGTCCAAGCCGCAGCCGTAGCCTCCGACACGACCGTCACGGAGGTGCAGAAGGCCTGGGCGCCGCCGTTCCGGGTCGTGGCCGAACCCCACCCGGGACAGCACACCGAAGAGATCAGGCACCGCTACCGCCGGCTGGTGGCGACACTCGATCAGGAGGAGACCACTACCAGATGAAACGCCGCCGACTACCGGAAGAGTCGGGAATCGCCGCGATCCTCCTGCTCGTCATGCTCGTGATGAGCGTGCTCTCGGCGAATTTCCGGACGTTCGACAACCTGCAGATCCTGCTGCTCAACGGCGCAGTGATCGCCTTCCTCGCCCTGGGCCAGACGTTCGTGCTGCTCACCGCCGGCATCGACCTCTCGACCGGCTCCAACGTGGCCATGACCGGCGTCCTGAGCGCGGTGCTCATGTCCCACGGATTCGCATGGCCGATCGCGGCCCTCGTCGCGATCCTGGCGGGCACCTTCCTCGGAGTCGTCAACGGGTTCCTCGTCCACTACGTAAAGCTCCCGGCCTTCATCGTCACGTTCTCAACGTTCGGAGTGGCGGCGAGCATTCCCCAGATCATCACCGGGGCGAACTCGGTGTCGGTCAAGGACCCCGGTTTCGCCTCGCTGGGCCGAGGCTCGGTCTTCGAGATCCCGACGCCGGTGTTCCTCGTCCTGGTGGCCGTGATCGTCCTGACCTTGGTGCTGCGGATGACGCCGCTAGGCATCCACATCTACGCGGCAGGCGGCAATCCCGAGGCGACCAGGCTGGCGGGCGTCAACATGGCCCGGACCATCATCACGGTGTACGCCATCAGCGGGATGTGCGGGGCGATCGGGGGCCTGATCACCACCAGCCGCCTCATGGTCGGCTACCCGTCGGCCGGCTCGGGCAACGAGTTGTTCTTCTCGATCGCGGCTGCCGTCGTCGGCGGAGTGAGCCTCTTCGGCGGCATCGGCACCTTGCCGGGTGCGCTGTTGGGGGCGGTGCTGATCGCCACGGTCTCCAACGGCATGAACGTGCTGGGAGTCAGCAGCTACTGGCAGCCGCTCGTCATCGGCGTGATCATCCTGATCGGCATCATCCTCGACACCTTCAATCGCCGGCTCAGCATCGCCGACTTCTTCCGGCGGCGAGAACCCCCACCCGCGGCCGCCGGGGAGCCTCCCCCAAGCCTCACGACGGATTCCACAACATGATCGCGAATCACGCGGACCTCGCGATCGACCGACGCACCGCACCCATCGATACGGAGGTAGTTACCAGGACCGGATACCCACTGCAGCAGGAGACCCTCGGAGGGGGCTCGTGTGCAATCACCCGAACGAGAGAGGAGAACGGATGAGAAACAGACACCGTGCTATCGGTGCGGCGCTCTTGAGCACAGTCCTGCTCATGAGCGCCTGCAGCTCCGATGGCGATGACGCATCGGACATCACCACTACGGCAGCTGCGGCAACCACCACAACTGCGGCGGCTGAGAACACGACCACAACTGCGGCGGCTGAGGACACGACAACCACTACGGCGAGTGCCGGAGGCATCGAACGCCCTGCGGCCTGCGATGCAGATTCGCCGTTCGTGGCGGTCGCGCTCCCCAACCTTACCAATCCCTACTACGTTGCGATGAAACGAGGGTTCGAAGAGGCGGGAGCCGAGGCCGGCTTCGAGATCGAGGTGCAGATCGCCAACGACGACGACGCGGCCCAGCTCGCGCAGGTCGAGGCGATGCTCCAGAAGGATCCCTGTGCGCTCGCATTCAACGGGGTCAAGTCTGAGCCTGCCGCGGCCATCGTGAAAGCCGCTAACGAAGCGGGCGTGCCCGTCTTCACCGTGAACGTGATCGTCTCCGACGAGGCGATGCAGGACCAAGACGCCCACATCGTGCAGTATCTCGGAGCCGACAACAAGGCCGGCGGCCGGCAAATGGCCGAGCTGGTCCTCACGGACTTCGGTGCCGACGCCGACCTCAAGATCGGCTTCGTGACCGAGCCCGACGAGCAACCGACCGTGATCCGCGACGAGGGGTTCGAAGAGGCGATTGCAGCCGACGCGAACGCCGAGGTCGTCGCCAAGGTCGACGGCAACGTCAAGCCCGACGACAGCCTTCAGGTGACCACCGAGATGCTGCAGGGCAATCCGGACATCAACGTCATCTTCGCCAACACCGGACCCGGTACCTACGGAGCCTTGCAGGCTCTGCAGATCCTGGAGAAGGACGACGTCACGCTGTACGGATTCTGTGCATCCGAAGAGCCCCTGATGGACCAGTACGCGGGATGCGTCGCTCAGGAGCCCGAGGACTACGGTCGACGGGTCATCGAGCAGATCGATCTCTGGCTCGGTGGTGCGACACCGGAGCCCGAGGTGCTGCGGCCCCTCAAAATCTTCGTGACGGGCGACACGCCCGCTCCCGGAGAAGTGGGGTGACGTGACCGATCGGCCTTCGACTCGATGGGAGACGAGGTGACAGAAGAGATTGGGATCCAGGCAACGGCAATCGTCAAGCGCTTCTCCGGTGTGCCCGCCCTCTCGAATGTGACCATCGGTCTCCGACCCGGCGAGATCGTCGGTCTCGTCGGGCACAACGGAGCCGGCAAATCGACCCTCCTCAGGATCCTGGCCGGTGCTCTCCATCCTGACGAAGGCGGCATCCTGGTGGATGGCCGGCCCGTGGAATTCCACGGGCCGGCCGACGCCCTGCACGCCGGCATCGCCACCGTCTATCAGGAACTGGTCCTGCTCCACAATCTGAACGTGGTCCAGAACCTGTTCCTGGGACGCGAGCGGGCGGGCCTCGGCGTGCTCCGGCGCGACGCCATGTGGCATGAGGCGAAGGAGCTGATGGAACGGTTCGACCTCGACGTCGACCTCGACCAGCCCCTTGGCCAGATGCCGGTGGCGACACGCCAGCTGATCGAGATCGCCGTCGCCACCCATCGTCGCGCCCGCTACCTGATGCTCGACGAGCCGACCTCGTCCCTCGAGGGTGAGCAGATCGAGGATCTCTTGGAACGGATCGCCAACCTCGCCTCGAACGAGGGAATCGGCATCCTGCTCGTGAACCACAAACTCGACGAGCTGTACGCCGTCGCCCACCACGTGGTCGCCCTCGTGGACGGCCACGTCACCATCGACGGGCCGGTCGACCAGGTGAGCCGGCGGGACGTGGTGCGCGCAATCACGGGCGACGCCGTTCCGTCCGAACCCGAGGCGGCCGGATCCGACGAACCCGCCCCCCGCACCCACGATCGTTCCCATCCGCCGGACACCGAGCCGACCCTCACGATCAAGAGCATGCGGACCGCACAGGTCGCCGACGTCTCCCTGCAGGCCTTCCAGGGACGGGTACTCGGCATGTACGGCCTCATCGGAGCGGGCCGTTCGGAGACCCTGCGCACCTTGATGGGCCTGTACAAGCTGGACGGCGGCTCCGTCGTGGTGCTCGGAAAGCCCTACCGCCCTGCCAACCCGGCCGCCGCCCATCATGCCGGCCTCGCCTACCTGACGGAGGAGAGGAAGCTGGACGGGCTCGTCCCCCAGCTCGACTCCGTCGTGAACGTGGCGCTCCCGGTCCTGCGGCGATACGCCCGCGGCCCCCTGATGGATCACCGCCGCATGGCGGCGAGCTCCACCGAGATCCTGGACCAACTCCAGGTTCGTGGCTACCGGGACGGTCCGGTCGAGAGCCTCTCGGGCGGCAATCAGCAGAAGGTGTTGCTCTCCCGCGTCCTGGCACAGCGGCCCCGAATCCTGCTCCTTGACGAGCCCACCAAGGGCGTCGACATCGGCGTCAAGGTAGAGATGCACCGCATGATCCGAGCCCTGGCGTCCGAACAGGGCCTCACCGTCGTCGTCGCCTCCAGCGAGGCGGAGGAGATCCTCCAGATCGCCGACGAAGTGGTGATCTTCAACGGAGGCCATTGCGACGGTCGCGCCATACCAGCCTCCGCGCTGACGGTGGCGACCCTACGGGAGGCCGCCTGGGCGGGCGCATGACTGGTCCGGCGATCGCACCATGGCTATCCTTCCCCCGCCTGCTGTTTCACCGACCTCGTGTCGACCAACCCCAGCCCCGTCGGCCGTCTTCGGCGCGTTCTCGGCGAGTCGCCCAGGACCGACCTCACCCGGATACCGGTACATCCCTCTTCCTCCGCCGGTATCCGGGTGAGGCCCGGTGTGATTGGCGAGACGTCCGACCTCTGGCCGTCTCCGCCCCATTCTGACTCGGCGGCCTCGCCACCCGACCAGTGGGCTTGTGGCGTCGACGTGGCCTGCGAATCCTCAGGCCTCGGTCTGGTCCTGGGCGTCCCGGGCCCGTTCCTCGGCGAGGAACCGCTCATACCGACGCTCCTGGAGCCCGCTTCGGTCGATCAGGTAGGCCATGACGTGGAAAACGATGCCGATCCCCCACGCCAGGGTCACCCAGTACGCCCAATCGAGACCGCCGCCCTGCGCCAGGTCGATGCCCCACAGGAATCCGTTGACGACGACAAAGACGACGAGGTGCCACATCAGGCCGACAAGATCCTCGACACGTTTGCGGGCCCTCTCCTCGGCGGTTCCGCCTGCCGCAGTCACTGCTACCTCCTCAGGTCGGCGTGCTTCCCGCATCTTGGGCGTCGGGCGATCCGCCGTCCACTCGGCCGTCGTCCACCGATCGGCGAACCCGCTCCTCCATCGCCGAGTGGGCAATGGTCACGGGCGTGCCCTTCCCGGCATACTGGGACGGTCAGCATGAAGAGGAGCCGCGATGGCAGTGATCGAGGTCGAAGGTCTCGTCAAGAGGTACGGGAGCAGGAACGTGGTCGACGGCGTGTCGTTCCACGTCGAGGAAGGCGAGATCTACGGCATCGTTGGCCCCAACGGCGCCGGCAAGACCACGATCGTCGAGTCGGTCGAGGGCCTGCGGCATCCTGACGGGGGCACGATCCGCGTCCTCGGGCTGGATCCGATCAAGGATCGCTACGAGATCACCGAGCGGGTCGGCACCCAGTTGCAGGAGAGCCGACTCCAGGACCGCATCAGGGTCGGGGAAGTCCTCGATCTCTACGCCTCGTTCTACCGCAACCCGGCCGATTGGCGCAGCTTGCTCGACCGCCTCGGTCTCGAAGGCAAGGAAGACGAGAAGTACGCCACCCTCTCCGGCGGGCAGAAGCAGCGCCTCTCGGTCGCCCTCGCCCTGGTGGGGTCGCCCGAGATCGCCATCCTCGACGAGCTCACCACCGGTCTCGATCCGCAGGCCCGCCGCGCGACGTGGGACACCATCGAGCAGATCAGGGAATCGTGGGTGACCGTGGTGCTCGTCACCCACTTCATGGAAGAAGCCGAGCGGCTCTGCGATCGGACGATGGTCGTCAAGGAAGGGCGGATCGTCGCCATCGACACCCCGGGCGGGCTGGTGCAGCGTCTCGGTTCCGAGCAGCGGCTCCGGTTCCGGCCCTCCGAGCCGCTCGACGACACGGTGCTCACCGCCCTGCCCGAGGTGGTGGCGGTCGAGCACAACGGGCCGCAGGTGGTCATCACCGGGACCGGCAACGTGATCCAAGCCGTGACGGCGCTGCTGACGCAGCGCCAGGTGATCGCCGAGGAGCTGCGGATCGAACAGGCCACCTTGGAGGACGCCTACCTGGCCCTCACCGGCCAGGGCGGCGCATCGAACGAAACGGGCGCGGAGGGACGCTGATGGCAGTCACGATGAGAATCACCCGCACCGAGGGACGGCTCTTCCTACGGGACCCCCTCCCCGTGTTCTTCGGTCTGGTCTTCCCGGCCCTGCTGCTGCTGGCCCTCGGGCTCTTCTTCCCCGGCTTCAAGGATCCGATGGAGGAACTGAACGGGGCCCGCTACATCGACGTCTACGCCCCGATCACCCTCGGGTTGGGGGTGGCGACGCTGGGCCTGGTGACGCTGCCCCCGATCCTGGGCAGCTACCGGCAGTTCGGCATCCTGCGCCGGCTCCGCACCACCCCGGTGCATCCGAGGCGGCTGCTGTTGGCCCAGATGGCAGTGCACGGGGCGGTGTCCGTCGTCGCTTCGGTAGCGGCAATCGTGGTCGCCGTGGTCGGCTTCGACCTGCCGGTGCCGCAACGTCCGCTGTGGTTCGTCGCCTCGTACCTGCTCTCGGTGGCGTCGATCTTCGCCATCGGGCTCCTCATCGGGGCCCTTGCCCGTACCACGACCACCGGGTCGGCGGTCGGGATGGGCATCTATTTCCCGATGCTGTTCTTCGGTGGGGTGTGGATCGCCCGCGGGATCATGCCGGACGGGCTGCGCACCGTGAGCGACTTCACCCCGCTCGGGTCGGCGGTCCAGGCGATGGAGGACTCCTGGCTGGGGTCGGCGCCGAGCTTCACCAACCTGGCCGTGATGGCGGTGTATGCGGTGGTGGTCGGGTTCCTGGCGGTGCGGCTGTTCCGGTGGGAGTGATGCGAGCGGGAGGTCGACGAGCCGCGAGACACCCGCACACTCCGGCGCCCCGTCGCGCGGGTTGAGCCTCCCGAGCAGCCATCGATCGCAGATCGGCCCCCACGGGAACCTTCGGGCGGAGGGTCTGCAAGGTCTTCGCAAGGTCGCGGCAATGCTCACGCCGTACAAAGGCTCCCACGGCGAGGAGGACACCCGCCACGACCCGAGGAGGAGCCTTGCAGCAGCACACCCCCACCGCGACAGGTCACGCGCTCGTCGACCCGGACTGGCTGGAGCGCCGCCTCGACGATCCGACCGTGCGGGTCGTCGAAATCGACGTCAGCCCGAAGCCGCATGGCGAAGGTCACATCCCCGGCGCCGTCTTGTGGAACATCTACCGAGACCTGCGAGACGAGGCGTACCAGCTCCGCCCGATCCAGGCCGTCGAGGATCTGATCCGGCGTTCCGGCATCACCCCCGAGTCGACGGTTGTGTGTTACGGCTACGCACCGGCGCTCGGCTACTGGCTGCTGCGGCTGTTCGGCCATCACGATGTCAGGATCCTCGACACGAGTCGTGCGACCTGGCAGGCGGATGGGCGACCCTGGACGAAGGACTCGACGCACGTCGAGCCGAGTGGCTATCGCCCGGCCGCCATGTCTCCTGCCATCAGGGCCGACCTGGAGACACTCGTGCGATGGAGCGGACAACCCGACGGGATCATCCTCGACGTGCGCAGCGCCTCCGAGTACGCCGGCGAGCGGTTCTGGCCGTCCGGTGGCACCCCGGAGGCAGGCCGCACCGGCCACATCCCGGGCGCAGTGCACCTCCCCGCAGACCGGATCTTCGAGGCGGACGGGTCATTCCGGCCCGTCGACGAGCTGCGCGAGATGATGGCGTCCGTCGATCGGGACCGGACGATCGTGACGTATTGCACGGTGGGAGCCCGTGCCGCCACGGTCTCGTTCGTCCTGTCCGAGTTGCTCGATCATCCCGACGTTCGCGTCTACGACGGTTCGTGGGCGGAGTGGGGCCTGAACCCGACCGTTCCCATCGTCTCGGTGACGTGACCTCGTCACCCGAGAAGGGAGGCGTAGAGCTCCTGGGTTGGCTCGCTGGGCGAGATGCCGAGCTCGTCCCGCAACATGACCCTGAGGCTCTCGTAAGCCCGCAGCGCCTCGGCGACGTTCCCCTCGGCGGCGAGCGCCCTCATCAGGAGCCGATGACCCGACTCCCGCAATGGCGCGGTTTCGACGAGGGAACGACTGGCTTCCCTCGCTGCCGCGATCTCCGTGCCACCCAGCCCGAGCGCGGCGGAGCCGTAGACCTCGAGGGCACGCACGTGCAAGGTCTCCAGAGAACGACGGACGTCGTCGATCCACTCCGCATCCTCTCCGGGGAGGAACCCGCGCCGGGCGGTGAACATCGCGCCTTGCGACGCCGCCCACGCTTTCGCCCAGTCCTGTTTGACCACCGCGGATTCCGCGGTGTGGATGGCGTCCGCGGCGGCTTCGATGTCCACCCAGGCCGCCGGGAGTTCCAACCGGACGGTTCCGCGGCCCTCGACACGAGCCGGACCCAGGACCTTGCGCAGGCGGGAAAGGAGGACGTTGAGGGCGGCATCGGTGTCGTCGGGTCCTCCGCTCCCCCACAGTGCCTCGACGATCTCCGACCGTGGGATCATCCGGTGCCGATTGAGAACGAGGTAGGCGAACAACAGCCTCCCCTGCCGTCCGGGGAGTGCTTGTTCCAAGCGGTCACCGTCGATCTCTACGACGAGCGCCCCGCAGATCTGGACCCTGATGGATGGCTGCAAGGTTCCGGCAACCTAGCTGTGCAATGCTTCCCCACACAACCGATCTGGGAGGTCGTGGTCATGGAGAGGATCATTCGATGTGAATGCGGGTTCGTCGCCAGAGCCGACACGGACGAGAAGGTGATCGAGCGGATTCGCGATCACATGCGGGAGGATCATCCGGAGTTGCTGCAGCAGATCGCCACCGAGGATCTCCTCTCCTGGATCGAAGTCAAGTGATGACCGGAGAGACCGGCAGGGGCGAGTCGACGATCGACGCCGCGGCGACGATTGTCGCCGCGGTGCAGGCGACACCGGTGTTCCTCGACCGCGAGGCCACGCTGGCTCGGGTCGATGCGCTGACGCAAGAAGCGGCCGCGGCGGGGGCCGAGCTCGTGGTCTTTCCCGAGACCTTCGTTCCCGGGTATCCAGATTGGGTGTGGCGCTCCGTCCCCTGGGCGGCACCGTCGAGCCGCCTGCATCAACGCCTCCTCGACCAATCCGTCACGATTCCCGGCCCTGCCACCGACACCCTGAGAGCGACCGCCGCCTCTGCAGGCGTCTACCTGGCCGTTGGGATCAACGAGCGGGAGCCCAACGGTTCGACGGTCTACAACTCGATTCTCTTCATCGACTCCGGCGGAGAAGTCGTCGGCGTCCATCGCAAGCTGATGCCAACCGGGGCGGAGCGTCTCGTATGGGGCCAGGGCGACGGTTCGGGCCTCATCGTCTTCGACACCCCCTTTGGCAGGGTGGGTGGTTTGATCTGCTGGGAGAACTACATGCCTCTCGCCAGGGTGGCCCTCTACGCCCAGGGCATCGATATCTACCTGGCGCCGACCTGGGACAACTCCGACGTCTGGGTGCCGACCCTCCAACACATCGCCAGAGAAGGCCGCTGCTATGTGTTGGGGATCAATTCGGTGCTGCGCGGGAGCGATGTGCCGCCTGACGCCGGCGCTGGGGACCTGTACGGAGACGAAACAGACTGGATGAGCCGCGGCAACACCACCATCGTCGGACCCGACGGCGGCATCCTCGCCGGGCCGATCCGGGAGCAAACCGGCATCCTCTACGCGGGGGTCGATCGCGGCACCGTGGCGCGCCAGCGGATGCAGTTCGACGCCTGCGGGCACTACTCGCGCCCAGATGTGTTCGCTCTCACCGTCGACCGCGGGACGGGGCCCTCGCCTGCCTCTCCGTCGGATCCGGCTGATGTCGATGCGGTCTCTCCGATCTCGGACGAACCGTGAAGGCGACGGCAGATCGATCTCACCGTCCGGTGTGCCACCGGCTCGACGCTGCCGGCGGGCATAACGGCCAGCGGGATTCGAGTGTTGGCGGCTTGATCGCGTCGTCGGAAGCCTGCAGCCAGCTCAGCCAGAGCCTTTCGTGCCACACTCCCCTCAGGTGACCGACCACTTCGGCTGACTCGTTGTGATCAGCGCAGCAGATGGGTCTAGGGGACTCGAACCGTCCCAACACGGGACGAAGACCATCAACGCCCATTCCGGTCAAACAGAAAGAGATGTACGACTTGCACGTCTCTGCCTCTGTTCGATCTGGTACTTTCTATCAGTCTGGTGG
>CAYQEC010000047.1:0-5087 GCA_964416425.1 uncultured Acidimicrobiaceae bacterium
GGTTCCTCACCGCCCTCATGATCGTGATGGCGCTGGCGGCGAGCCTGCTGGTGCTACCGGCCTTGCTGGTGGGGATCACCCCGCGTCCGCCACGAGCCGTCGCGGTGCCTCATCCGGTCCCCGGGAGTCGATGAGGACCGGCGTCACCGGCGCCGCAGCCGGTTCCAGCAGCGGCGGGGGGCGTCGATCGCCCGGCTGACCAGGGCCACGACCACCGGAACGTGATCGATCCTGCCCCTTCCCACGAACCAGAGCTGTTCGAGGCTCGACGGGCCGATCGCCAGCGCGTCGCAGATACCGAAGTCCCCTCCCTGCCACCACACCGCGGCGGCGTGCACCGCGCCGGTGCGGCCAACGCCGGCGCCGCAATGCACGAACGCTGCGCGGCCCTGGGTGTCGTGGAGGACCCGCAGGATGACACGCGGGCTCGGGGTGTGGCCGTCGGGAACCGGGAACCAGAGGCGGGTCATGCCGAGACGGGCGAGCAGTGCCTCGTCGTCGTCCTCGATCGGATCGTCGGGGGTGCCGGCCCGCAGGTCGACGACGGTGTCGACGCCGAGGGCGGCGAGGTCCCGGTAGCCGTCGGGGTCGGGTTGGGCGCCGGCCCACATCCGGTCGCCGACCCTCCGCAGCTCGTGGACCGCCGCCAGCTCCGACGACGCCGGACTGGGTCGGAGCCGTCGCACCACCGCCGAGGCGACGGCGACGCAGGCCGAGGAGAACACGACCGTGCCGAGATAGCCCAGCAGCAGGCGGCGGGCGGCGCGCGTCACGTTCTGGTCCTCGTGGAGTTCATGACGGGCTCATCCTGTCACGGGTGGGGAGCCGAGGCGAGACGGGGGTCCCCGGATCAGGAGGCGTCGTCTGCCGCGGGTGGGCTCTCGAGCCGCAGTGCCAGGTCGGGCCGATCCAGGGCGTGGCACACCGCCGCCACCACCCGGGCGTCGTCGTCGAGGCCGTGCACCACGCCGTAGTCGTCGATGACGTCGTCGGTGGTGACGAAGTACTCGACGGCGCCGGCGAGGAGGCGCCGCTGCTCGAAGCTGAGCGAGTGGGCGCTCTTCAGCAGGTCATCGATGGTGGCGGCGACGAGGCGGGCCCGCTCCACATCGAAGCGGACGCCGTCACGAGCGCCCTGCTCCATGGCACGAAGGTGACCGGCGACGCGCCGGCGATCGGCGCCGAGGTCCTCGACGGACCGCGCTTCGCACATGCCGAGGAAGTCAAGCCGTTCCTCGGGACTGAGAGCGGCTTCGGCGACCCAGCGGATGAGCCCGTCGCGATCCATGACGACTGCATGGTACGAAGGGGATACGGTCCATGCACGTTTCCCTATATGGAATGTTAAACATCACAAACAGACGTTTTGCACCTCCGGCGATACTGGTGCATAATGGCTCACCGATGGGGATGGTGTACGCACGAAGGGTTCACCGCCGCAGCCTGAGCCTGTTGGCGGTCCTGATGTTGGGGGGAGCGGCCTGCTCGACCTCCTCTCCGACGACGACCACGGTGACCACCACGACGACCACGCTGGCGGCCACCACCACCACGACGACGAGTACGACGACGTCGACGACCACCACCACGACGACCGCGTTGCCGGACGACGATGCCCCACCCGAGATCGATCTGACCGCCGAGACCTTCGCCGACTTCGACCACTGGTGGGTCGAAGCCAACCGCTTCATCGAATGGCTCGGCGCCCACCCCACCGACGATCTCGACGTGCTCTCGATGCTGTATCACCCCGACGGGCCCGAGATCGAAGAGAAGGTTGAACTCAACGCCGCCTATCTGCGAGACGGCGTGCTTTGGGTGAACGCCAGCCTTGGCGAGGCTCTCGCGGTCGGCTGTTGTCCGAATCCCCAGGACTACATAGACCGGGGCCGAATCCCGCTGCTCGTCATCACCACGCACCCTGAAGGAACACGGGTCACCGACATCGAGGGCAACTTGATCGAGGACTTGGCGGGCTGGACCCGGTTCACCTGGCGTATCGAAGTTGTGAGAACGGATCCCGGTGACTGGCTTGTGTGGGACCTTGGGGAGGTTTCGGAATGAGGCGTTGGCTTCGCGTCGCCGCAACGCTCGCAATCCTTGGCGCTCTCACCACGAACGCTGCGGCGCAGGAACCACCCCCCTCGAATTCCATATGCGACCTGTACCCCGAGAGAGAAGAATGCGTTGCTGAGGATTCTGGAGACGGCGACTCGGACGTCGATGACGCAGCGACGAATGACTACACGAAGGATTGGGGCCCGGGGACGGTGCTCAACGATCCGTGTGAGACTGACCCACCGGTGCCGAAGGTGTTCCAGTTTCTCGTGTGGACGCAGGGTCCCCTGGCTGGTCAGACCGTGTACACCGGAGATGTCGGGGCACTCATCGGGATCGGGGACCACATCCCGTTCGCTCCACCCGACGCGTTCGTCGGTGCCGACGGGTTCTCTTATCGCACGGTGTGTGTCGACATGTCGATCACCGTCGACGTCGCCGAGGAGGTTGAGAGGCGCCGCAGCGACCCCGGCTTCGACAAGGACCCGGCCGTGCAGGGCCTCACCGGACTCGATACCTGGGTCTGGTACCAGGCCGATCCCCAAGTCCGTCCCTTCGGCCTCGAGTGGATCGACCCCGCCACCGGCGTCACCGTGCAACTCGAGGCATGGGCCTGGATCACCGACTTCACCTGGACCTTCGGAGATGGCGGCACCGCCACGACGCACGCTGCCCTCTACGAGCACGCCCCCGACGCTGCCGGCAGCCACGACACCCCGGCCGGCACCCACGTCTACGAAACCACCAGCAGCCAGGCCGGATTCCCCGACGGCTACCCGGTGTCGACCCAAGTCACCTGGATCGGTGAATGGCGCTGGAGAACCGGCGACGCCTGGTCCATTCCCATCCCCATGGCCACCACCATCACCGCCCGCTTCGACACCATCTACCCCGTCATTCAGATCCGCTCCGTGCTGGAGTAGCCCTGGCTGGATCCTTCTGTCGTCCCCCTGGGATCAGGGACCTCCCCGACCAGGAAGCCGTCTTCTCAAGTTTCATAACATTCACTATGATGTGAACGTTGTGGACGACGCGATGCTGGAGTACGTGGAGCGGTTCGGCCGCTACTGGGAGGCGAGCGGCGGCAACCGCGGCCAGGGCAAGATCCTCGGCTACCTGCTCGTCTGCGACCCACCCCACCAGTCGTCCCGCCAACTCCGGGAGAGCCTCCGCCTCAGCGCCGGCAGCGTGTCCACCAACACTCGCCTGCTCGAGCAGCTCGGCATGGTGGAGCGCCTCACCTTCCCCGGTGACCGCGCCACCTATTACCGGCTCCATCCCGGAGCGTGGGATGCCGTCCTCGGCGAGAAGCAGACCCGAATGAAGCTGCTCCGCCGCATGACCGACGAGGCCCTGACCATCGTCGAAGGCGACCCCGACGAGCGCCTCACCGGCCTCGTCGCGCTGCTCGACTTCATCGACGAGGAGTACCCCAAGTTCGTCGCACTCTGGAAGACACGGAAGGAAGGTCGATGACAACCACTGCGATCAAGGTCGAGGGCGTCTCGTTCGCCTACGGCGACACACTGGCGGTCGACGACATCCGTTTCGAGGTCGCCGCCGGGGAGACCCTCGGCTTCCTCGGGCCCAACGGCGCCGGCAAGTCGACCACGATCAAGATGCTGACCGGCCAGATCACCCCCGACTCGGGCTCCATCGCCGTGCTCGGGATACCGATGACCGGCCATGTCATCGACATCCAATCCCGCATCGGGGTCTGCTTCGAGGAGAAGAACCTCTACGAGAACATGACGGCGAAGGAGAACCTCGTCTTCTTCGCCCGACTCTTCGGGATCAAGGGCTTTGACGTCATCCCCGTGCTGCAACGAGTCGACCTGGCCGACCGGGCCGACGACCGGGTCTCCAGCTTCTCGAAGGGCATGCGGCAGCGGCTCATGGTGGCACGCAGCCTCGTCAACGAGCCGGACGTGCTCTTCCTCGACGAGCCGACCGACGGGCTCGACCCGGTGTCGTCGCAGGCGATCCGGGCCGTCATCCAGGAGGAATCGGCACGAGGAGCCGCGGTGGTGCTCACCACCCACGACATGCTCGAAGCCGACAAGCTCTCCGACCGGGTGGCGTTCATCAACGAAGGCAAGCTGCTCGTTCTCGACACCCCCGAGAACCTCAAGCTCCAGCACGGGCAACGAGCCGTCCGGATCCGCTCCCGCCACGGCGACCAGGTGAACGAGACGGTCATCCCGCTCGACGAGGCCGGAGCCGGCGACCGGATCCGGGACGCGGTCGGCAGCGGCGGCCTGATGACGATCCACACCGAAGAGGCGACCCTGGAGGACATCTTCATCAAGTTCGCCGGAAGGGCGCTGGAAGCATGACCGCCATCCGCTCCCGAGCCGGCATCGTGGCGGCCATCGTCCGCAAGGACTTCACCGCCTTCTCCCGCGACTGGTTCTTCCTCGTCATCTCCATCATCGGCCTCGTGCTCTTCGCCCTCATGTTCTGGCTCATGCCCAACACCGTCGACGAGACCATCACCGTCGGCGTCAGCGGGCCCGGCATCGGCGAGGCCCTCACCTCGTCCGGCGAGAGCCAGGGCATCGACCTGAAGCTCTACCCATCCCAGGACGCCCTCACCACCGCCGTCGAGAACGGTTCCGACGGCGTCGCCGTCGGCCTCGCCTTCCCCCCCGACTTCCTCCAGACCATGGCGGCCGGGCAGCAGACGACCGTCGACGTGCTCGTCACCGCCGGGGTGCCCGTCGAGCTGCGCGACGCCATGGACTCGATAGTCCGTGAGATCGCCTACGCCGCGTCGGGTGAGACGCTGCCCGTCATCCAGCTCGCCCAGAACGAGTACGTGCTGGGCGTCGATCGCTCCGGCGATCAGGTGTCGCTGCGGGAGAAGATGCGACCCCTCCTGGCGTTCATGGTGCTCGTCATCGAGATGATGTCGCTCGCCGCCCTCGTCGCCGCCGAGATCCAACAACGCACCGTCACCGCCATCGTCACCACCCCGGCGCGGGTGGCCGACTTCCTCACCGCCAAGGTGATCGTCGGGACCCTGCTGG
>CAYQEC010000047.1:5187-7216 GCA_964416425.1 uncultured Acidimicrobiaceae bacterium
CCGGCGCGGGTGGCCGACTTCCTCACCGCCAAGGTGATCGTCGGGACCCTGCTGGCGTTCGTCCAGGCAGTGATCCTGCTGGTCGCCATCCGCTCGCTGGGCGCCAATGCCCCCCTGATGCTCACCATCCTCCTGCTGGGGGCGCTGATGGTGACCGCCTTCGCCCTCATCGCCGGCTCCTACGGACGTGACTTCATCACGGTGGTGTTCTGGAGCATCCTGTTCCTGGTGCCGCTCATCATCCCCGGCTTCGCGGTGCTGTTCCCCGGCTCCGCCTCGTCGTGGGTGAAGGTCATCCCCAGCTACGGCCTCATCAACGCCATCGTCGGCGCCACCTCCTACGGCGAGGGTTGGAGCGACGTACTCCCCGACCTGGCGATGGTGGCGGGGTGGACCGTCGTCGCCTACGTCGTCGGGCTCTCCATACTGAGAAGGAAGGTGGAGGCGCTATGAACCTGGTGCGCACCTGGCGGATCATGCAGAAGGAGCTGCGGATGGGGCCGCGCTCGCCGATCTTCCTCTACGCCGTCCTCCTCCCCATCGTGCTCACGTTCATCATCAACGGCGTGTTCGGGTCGCTCTTCGAACCGACGCCACGGCTCGGGATCGTCGACGAGGGCGACTCGGCCATCGTCGCCGAAGCCAAGCAGCTCGACGGAATCCGCGTCACCGAGCCGCCGGACGCCGCCACCCTCCGGAAGATGGTCGAGTCCAACGACCTCGACGCCGGACTCGTGCTCCAGCCCGGCTTCGACGGGGCGGTCCGGAACGGCCAGATGCCGGTCCTCCAGTTCTACGTCGGCGGCGAGAGCCTGGCCTCGAACCGCATCATCCTCTCGGTCGCCGCGGTCGACATGGTGCGCCAGGTCGCCGGCGAGCCGG
This sequence comes from uncultured Acidimicrobiaceae bacterium, assembly GCA_964416425.1. Classification (GTDB taxonomy): domain Bacteria; phylum Actinomycetota; class Acidimicrobiia; order Spongiisociales; family UBA5794; genus CAYQEC01. Next base: position 6,070 of record CAYQEC010000047.1, read on the forward strand.
CGCCGGTGACGGTCGACGTCGTCACCATCGGCGACCCCGAGGCGCTCCCCATCGCCAGCCGGCTACTGCCGATGCTGATGATCTACGCGGTGTTCGTCGCCGGCGCCTTCGTCCCCGCCTCCTCGGTGGTGGAGGAGAAGGAGAAGGGCACGATCAGCGCCCTGCTCGTGTCGCCCGCCACCGTCTACGAGTTCCTGGCCGCCAAGGTCGGGGTGGGTGTGGTGCTCGCCACCCTCACCGGGGTGGTCACCCTCGCCCTCAACAACGCCTTAGGCGGCCACGCCGTGGCGCTGGTGCTCGTCCTGCTGACCGCCTCGGTGATGATGGCCGAGATCGGGGTCATGCTCGGATCGTGGGCCAAGGACCTCAACACCCTGTTCGCCACCGTCAAAGGCGGCGCCATCCTCATCTTCTACCCGGTGATCTTCTACATCTGGCCCAGCCTGCCGCAGTGGATCCCGAAGCTGTCGCCCACCTACTACTTCCTGCAACCGATCTTCGAGATCGGGATCCGGGATGCTTCGCTGGGTGACGTGTGGGGTGAGGTCGTCGTCGCTCTCGCCACCGTGGTGGTGCTCGTGCCCTTCGTGCTCATCATGGCGAGGCGTCTCCAGCGCAAGGTGGCCGTCGGGGTGTGACGACGGGGCAGGCGGCGCGGTGAGATAGCCTGCCGCCGTCATGCGCGACCGCACCGCCAAAGCCCTCTCCACCTTGCACACCGTGCTCTACCGCGCCAGCCGGGGCCGGATCGGGCGCCGCCTCGTCGACAACGACATGCTGCTGCTCACCACCACAGGCCGCCACAGCGGCCGCCCCCACACCGTGCCGCTGCTGTACCTGCGGCGGGGGGACGACTACGTGGTGATCGCATCGTGGGGAGGCCGCGACCAGCATCCGGAGTGGTACCGGAACCTGCTCGCCGCGCCGCGAGCCACCATCCAGGTTCTCGGCGTGCGGCAGGAGGTCACCGCCGAAACGGCGCCGCCGCAAATCCGGGCCGAGCTGTGGCCCCGGGTCGTCGCCGCCTACGACGGGTACCGGATCTACCAGAGCCGCACCGACCGCGAGATCCCGGTCGTGCTGCTGCATCCCGACGGCGCGGCTCGCTGAGCCCTGCTGTCGTCCCCCCTTGCCACTCTTCTCGTCC
>CAYQEC010000047.1:7316-12176 GCA_964416425.1 uncultured Acidimicrobiaceae bacterium
TCGTCCCCCCTTGCCACTCTTCTCGTCCCCCCTGGAATCAGGGGGGACCAGCGAGCGCAGCGAGCTGAGGGGGGTCGCGGCGAAGGACTTCACCGCGACCCCCCCGACTCAGCCGCCACCTTCGATGGCGCCTCGTCGACCCTCCCTGCACAGCAGGGAGGGTGACAGAAACGGACAGGGGGGGCCGGAGGGGTGTGAGCGAAGCAGTCCGGAGACAGCGTCCTTGCGAGCCAAAGAATCCGACACACCCGAAGTGGCGTAACCTTTCGCTGAATCGGGGTGTCGGTCCATCGAGTGCCGATCACCGTTCCACGAGAGGTCCACATGAAGAAGCGCCACGTACTCGCCATCGCCGTCGTCCTCGCCCTGCTCGCCGGCGCCTGCGGCAACGACGACGGAACCGCCACCGAGCCGATCAAGATCGGGATCATCGCCGACCTCACCGGCGCTTTCACCACCTACGGCACCAGCCTGTCACGCAGCGCCCAGCTCGCCGTCGACGAGGTCAACGCCGCCGGCGGCATCGACGGCCGCCAGGTCGAGGTGATCGTCGAGGACATCCAGTCCGACGTCACCGTCACCGTCGACAAAGCCCGCAAGCTGGTCGAGAGCGACCACGTCGACCTCGTCATGGGCCCGATCGGCTCCGACGCCAACGACGCCGCCTTCCAGACCGTCGTCCAGGAAGGCGGGACCCTGCTCTTCTACACCGAGACCTACGAAGGCGGGAAGTGCGACGAGCGGTACTTCTCGTTCGGGGCCGTCCCCGCCCAGCAGATCCGCCCCCTCATCCCCGTCCTCCAGGAGCAGTACGGCCCGAAGGCGATGCTCTTCGGGGCCGACTACGTCTGGCCCCACCGCAGCTTCGAGATCGCCAAGCCCATCATTGAGGAGAACGGCGGCACCGTCGTCGCCGAGCTGTACCTGCCCCTGGTCGCCGAGGACTTCACCGAGCTGGTGCGCCAGGTCCGCGACACCCAGCCGGACTACATCTTCGCCCTCTACCCGGCGGTGTGGGGCGCCGCCCTCAAGGCCCTCGACGACGCCGGGCTGCTCGACGACATCGGCATCGGCACCATCTTCCTCGGCGATCCCGACTTCGCCGGCATCGCCGACCTTGCCGAGGGCGACTACACCGCGCTGCCGTTCTTCACCGTCGCCGCCGGGGACGGAGTCCAGCCGTTCCTCGATGCCTTCGCCGCCAAGTATGGCGAAGGTGAGATCCCCTCCGGCGGCGAAGGCGTCGGCGCCTACGACGCGGTGTACCTCTACAAGCAGGCGGTCGAGAAGGCCGGCACCACCGATCCGGCGGCGGTGGCCGAGGCGCTCGTCGGCCTCAGCTACGACGGCCCCACCGGGCCGGTCACCATGACCCCCTCACACCACCTCCGGCAGACGATCAACCTGGTGCAAGCCCAGGGCGGGGAGTACATGCTGGTCGACAGCTTCCCCGATCAGGACCCCGAGGAAGCGTGCAACCCGTAGGAGACCTCACCGAGGGCCGGCCCCCCGAGCCGGCCGCGGCCCCCGGCAGGCGAACCCGCCGCACTGCAGAGATCGCCTTCCTCGTCCTGCTGGTCGCGCTCCCCCTCCTCAGCAACGACACATTCCTCATCGACCGGTTCGGGCGCTACTTCCTCTTCGCCGTCTTCGCCATCTCCGTCGACCTCATCTGGGGCTACGGCGGCATGTTCACCTTCGGCCACGCCGCTTTCTTCGGCGGCGGCGGCTACCTGGTGGCGATGCTCACCACCCGGACCGGCTCGTTCCTCCCGGTTCCGTTCTGGATCGCCCTGCCGCTGGCGGTGGCCGCCGCCGCCGTGCTGGCCCTCGCCATGTCGTACTTCGTGTTCTCCGGACGGGAGGCGCTGCGCGGAGTCGAGTTCGCCGTCGTCACCCTCGCGGTGGCGGTGCTCGCCGAACGGCTCACCAACGCCGGTGGCGCCGTCACCGGCGGCCAGAACGGCATCCTCATGCAGACCCGGCTCGGCATCCCCGGTGTCATCTCGCTGCACCGCGGTTACGGCTTCTACGCCCTCACCGGAATACTGCTCGTCGCCGCCTACCTCGGGGTGCAGCGCTTCATCCGCTCCCGCCCCGGCCTGGTGCTGCGGGGGATCCGCGACAACGAGGACCGCATCGACCTGCTCGGCTACGACGTCGCCCAGGTGAAACGGCGGGCCTTCGTGCTCTCCGGCGCCCTCGCCGCCCTCGCCGGCGCCCTCTTCCACGTCCACGAGGGAATCGTGTCTCCCGGCGCGGTCGGGGTGAGCAGCTCAACCCTGGTGCTGCTGTGGGTGGTGCTCGGCGGCCGGGGCACGCTGCTGGGACCGGTGGTCGGCGCCCTGCTGCTCCCCCACCTCACCGCCAGCCTCTCCGGCACCCTGCTCGATACCTGGCTCGTCGTCGTCGGCGTCATCCTGGTGGCGGTGATCACCCTGCTCCCCGCAGGATTGCTCGGGTTCCTGGGAAAGGAGCCGGAACCATGAGCGTGCTCGCCGTCGAGGCCGTGACGAAGAGTTTTGGTGGACTGGTGGCAGTCGACCACGTGACGCTGCGCCTCGAATCCGGCGAGGTACGCGGCCTCATCGGCTCCAACGGCGCTGGGAAGAGCACACTGCTCGACCTCGTCTTCGGCCGGCTCCAACCCGATTCCGGAACGATCGGCTTCGGCGACACCGACGTCTCTCGGCTGCCCCCTGCAGCCCGGGCCCGGCTCGGCATGGGCCTGGTGCTCCAGGTCCCCAGCGTGTTCCCGGACCTCACCGTGGAGCAGAACCTTCGCCTCGGCGCCTTCCCCAAGCGGCTCTCCTCCCCGGCGGGGAATCCCGCCGGGGAGATCGACCGGGCGCTCGAGCTGGTCGAGCTGGCCCCGTTGCGGAAGGAACGGGCCGGTCACCTCAGCCACGGACGACGCCAGTGGCTCGAGATCGGCATGGTGCTCCTGACCCGGCCCCGCCTACTCCTGCTCGACGAGCCGACGTCGGGTATGACCCGCGCCGAATCCCGCCATACCGCCTCGCTGCTGCGACAGCTCCAGGCGGCCGGCGACGTTGCGGCGATGATCGTGGTGGAGCACAACATCGAGTTCGTCGGCCTCGTCAGCGACGAGGTCACCGTCATGCACCGCGGTGCGGTGCTGGCCGACGGCACGATCGAGAAGGTGCAGGCCGATCCCGCGGTGCAGGCCGCCTACCTGGGGAGGCTGCATTGACCCCGGAACTGTCGGTGCACGATCTCTCGGCCGGTTACGGGGGCGCCACCGTGCTCCGCGGGGTGTCACTCCGGGTTCCGGCCGGCTCCGTCGTCTGTGTCATGGGCCGCAACGGTGCCGGGAAGACCACGCTGCTGCGAGCCCTCATGGGGGTGCTCCCCAAGCAGGGCCGGGTCGAGCTGGGCGGACAGGACATCACGGCCTGGCCCGGCCATCGCATCCGCGCCGCCGGGATGGCATGGGTTCCACAGGACGATGCCGTCTTCCCCGGTCTCACCGTGCGCCAGCACCTCGAGATCGGGCGAAGGGGAGGGGAGGGGGACGGGATCGCCACCGCCGCCGACCTCTTCCCGATCCTGGGCGAGCGGCTCGACCAGGAGGCGCAGACCCTCTCCGGCGGTGAGCGCAAGATGCTCGGTATCGCCCAGGCGCTCGTCTCCGGGCCGCGGGTGATGCTGATGGACGAGCCCACCGAAGGGGTGGCGCCCCTCGTCGTCGAGCAGCTCGTCTCCGCCATCTCCGCCGCCGCCACCCGTACCGCGGTGGTGTTGGTGGAACAGAACGTCGATACCGCCGTCGCCCTCGGATCCGATGCCTACGTGCTCGAACACGGCGCCGTCGTCGAGCAGGGGCCGATCACCGAGCTGCACCGCAACGGCGTCCTCGAACGGAGGCTGGCGCTGTGACCCTCGCCGCCGCCTTCGGGTTCCTCCCCACCGACTCGTTCAACGTCGTCGCCCTCATCGCCGTCTTCGTGCTCATCGCCGTCGGTCTCCACCTCACCTTTGGGCTGCTCGACGTCGTGAACCTCGCCCACGGCGAGTTCCTCCTCATCGGCGCCTACACCACCTACCAGGTGCAGGAGAGCACCGGCAGCGTCGTGCTCGGGATGCTGCTGGGACCGGTGGTGGCCGCCCTCGTCGGCCTCGCGGTCGAGCGGGGCATCCTCCGCTTCCTCTACCGCCGGCCACTCGACTCGCTGCTGGCGACCTTCGGACTGGCGGTCATCATCCGCCAGGTGGTGCAGCTCCTCTACTCGGCCAACCCCCGCCTGGTCGACGACCCGATCGGCGGCTCCTTCACCGTGGCCGGGCTCAACGTGCCGTGGTGGCGGCTCGTCGTGGTGCTCATCGCCGCGGCGGTGGTGGCCGCAGTGGCGATCCTGTTCGCCCGGACCCGGTTCGGGCTCGAGGCACGGGCGACGGTGCGCAACCCCACCCTGGCCGAAACGAGTGGTATCAACACCGCGGCGGTGCGGGCCACCCTGTTCGCCGTCGGCGCCGGCGTCGCCGGCCTCGCCGGGGCGGTGCTCGCCCCCCTCAACACCCTCGACCCGCAGTACGGGCTGCTGTTCCTGGTCAACTCGTTCCTGGTGGTGATCCTCGGTGGGAAGGGCTCCCTACGGGGCCTGGTGGTTGCCGCGGTGGTGCTGGGAGGCTCGCTGGCGATCCTCCAGTTCGTGATCTCCACCGCGGTCGCCCAGATCGTCGTGCTCGTGATCGCCGTCGCGGGGGTCCGGGTGCGTCCGGTGCTCGCCCGGATGATCGCCGAACGCCGGGAGCGGCGCGGCGCCGTCCCGTCATAGAGAGCGGCGAAGAGCGGCCGCCACCCGCTGGGGGTGGGTGGCGGCCGCCTCGGGTGTGTTG
>CAYQEC010000048.1:0-11670 GCA_964416425.1 uncultured Acidimicrobiaceae bacterium
GAGCCGAGGGGGGTACCCCAGCCCCCTCCCACCCGGCGGTACGGATCGCCTCAGACCAGCCAGTCCCAGGCGATCCACAGCAGGACCGCCAGCACTCCGGCCACCAGGAACATCGCCACCGCCAGCCGGCGCGGCTCGGCGACGTCGACCCGCCGCACCTCCTGATCCGCCACCGCATCCAGCAGTCCGGCGACCGGGGTGCCGTCCGGAAGGGTCGCCTCCGGCCACGCCTCCAGCAGCGGGGCGAGTACGAAGCGCCGCTCCCTCATCCGGGGATGGGGAACCACGAGACCGGGCTCGTCGATCGTCTCCGCCCCGTAGAGGAGTAGATCGAGATCGAGGGTCCGCGGCCCCCAGCGCTCCCGCCGTTCCCGCCCGGTGGCCGCTTCGATGGCGAGACACTCGTCGAGGAGGCGGCGTGGCGCCAGGTCCGTGTCCAGCACCACCACCGCGTTGAGATAGGAGGGCTGCTCGGGCCCTCCCATCGGGGCCGTCTCGTAGACCGACGACACCGCGACGACCTCGCCGAGGGCGCCGAGTCCGCGCAGGCCGGCATCGAGGTGGGCGGCCCGGTCCCCCAGGTTCGACCCGAGCCCGATCGCGGCTCGGGCGGTCACACCCTGGCGGCGATGTAGCGGCGGCCCTCCGGGCCGAGGGCGCGGCCCGTGATCTCCTGGATCACCGACGTCGCCACCACCGGGTTCTTGATGAGGCCGGCGTGCACCAGGTAGCCGCCGAGCAGACCGACGAGTAGGTCGTCGATCAGATCGCGGTGGACCAGCACCGACGAGCCCTGGACGTGCAACGCGTCGTCGAAGACCGCGAAGACCTTCTCGACCTCGTGCGGTTCCAGGTCGCCGTCGACCGGATGGTGGAGAAAGCGGAACCCGGCCAGCTCGTAGGCGGCCTGGTTCTGGTTGCTCCCCAGCAGCGACAGCACCGTGTTGATCCCCTGCTCGGAGAGCCACAGGACCTCTTCCTCACGGCGCACCCGCCGGTGCTGGAAGCCGTGTCCGCCGATCCGCTCGGAGATCGCGAGGCGCCCTGCGATCACCCAAGTGAAGCCCCTCGGCTCGAGCCCTGCCACCTATGTCCCCTCGCTGTCGTTGTCGTGCGAAGACCGAACGATAGCGTCGGCGACACGACCCACCTGTACTGCGGCAGCCACGTTGTGCACTCGCAGAACGGCGGCTCCGGCCTGGATCGCCAGCGCCAGGGTGGCGCTGGTGGCGAAGTCCCTCGCCTCGGGCGGAGCCGGGTGCCCGGCCCCCTCGAGGATGGCGCCGAGCGTCGATTTGCGCGAGGTCCCGAGCACCACCGGATACCCGACCGCGACCAGGTCGTCGAGGTGGGCGAGCAGCCGGAGGTTGTGGTGACGGGTCTTGCCGAACCCGATTCCGGGATCGAGGCAGATGCGCTCCCGGGCGACGCCGCCGGCTTCGACCGCGGTGGCGCGGTCGCGCAGCATGTCGCCGACATCCAACACGACGTCGCGGTAGTGCGGATCGAGCTGCATGGTGCGGGGGTCGCCCTGCATGTGCATCAGCACCACCCCGGCCCCGGCCTCCCGGCACACCTCGACCATGGCGGGGTCCCGCAGCGCCGTTACGTCGTTGACGGCCTCGGCGCCGGCGTCCAGCGCCGCCGCCGCCACCGCCGGTTTCATCGTATCGACCGACACCACGATGTTTCTCTCCACCAGGCCTGCGACCACCGGCAGCACCCTCACGATCTCCTCCTCGGCGGAGACGGCGCCGGCTCCGGGACGGGTCGACTCACCTCCGACATCGATGATGTCGGCCCCCTGCTCCCACATGGCAGCGCCGTGGGCGATGGCAGCGATGGCCTCCGCCGCGGCGTCGCCGAAGAAGCGGCCCCCGTCGGAGAACGAGTCGGGGGTGACGTTGAGGACACCCATGATCAGGGTGTGGTCGGCGGTGGTGAGCGTCCGGGTGCGGAGCCGCCACGTGGCGGGCGACCGGTCGGGCATCGAGTGGTCAGTCCTTCTGGGGCTGGGGATCGTCGCTCGGCGACTGGGTCGCCACCCGACTCCCGTCCTTGAGGCAGCCGTTGCTGGGGAGCCGGATCCGGATGGCACCGGTCTCGCTGTGCTCCCACTTGGGGAGGTCCGAGAAGATGGCGGCGACCTCGTCGGCATCGAGGGTCTCCTTCTGCAACAACTCCTTGGCGATGGCGTTGAGTGCCTCACGATGGGTCATGAGGATGGAGCGGGCCTCCTCGTGGGCCTGGGTCATCAGCTTGCGGATCTCCTCGTCGATGGCGGCTGCCACATCGTCGGACATCTCGTTGCCGCGGGTGTAGTCACGGCCGAGGAAGACCTCCCCTTCCGGGCGGCCGTAGTGGAGCGGCCCGAGCCGGTCACTCATGCCGTACTCCGTCACCATGCGCCGGGCCAGGTTGGTGGCCCGGTCGATGTCGTCGGACGCCCCGGTGCTGGGGTCGCCGAACACGATCTCTTCGGCGGTGCGGCCCCCGAGGGCGTAGGCGAGCTGGTCGACCAGCTCGCTGCGCCGCTCGAAGTGCTTGTCCTCGGTGGGGAGGGCGAGGGTGTAGCCGCCGGCCCGGCCGCGGGGAATGATCGTGACCTTGTGGATCGGGTAGAGGCTGGGGAGGACGTGGCCGACCAGGGCGTGACCTCCCTCGTGGAAGGCGGTGAGGTTGCGCTCCTCTTCCGAGATCACCCGGCTGCGCCGTTCGGGACCGGCGATGACCCGGTCGATCGCCTCCTCCAGCTCGCCCATGCTGATGCGATCCTTGTCGCGGCGGGCCGTCAGCAGGGCCGCTTCGTTGATGAGGTTGGCGAGGTCGGCGCCGGTGAATCCCGGGGTCAGGCGGGCCAGCACCTTGAGTTCGATGCCCTCGACGAAAGGCTTGCCCTTGGCGTGAACCGCCAGGATGGCCTCCCGGCCCCGTAGATCGGGGCGGTCGATGACGATCTGCCGGTCGAAACGCCCCGGCCGCAGCAGCGCAGGGTCGAGGATGTCGGGCCGGTTGGTGGCGGCGATCACGATCACCCCGGTGTTGACGTCGAAGCCGTCGAGCTCGACCAGGAGCTGGTTGAGTGTCTGCTCCCGCTCGTCGTGGCCGCCGCCCAGGCCGGCGCCGCGGTGGCGGCCGACGGCGTCGATCTCGTCGATGAACACGATCGCCGGGGCGTGCTGCTTCGCCTGGTCGAAGAGGTCCCGCACCCGGCTGGCGCCGACCCCGACGAACATCTCGACAAAATCCGAGCCCGAGATCGAGAAGAAGGGCGCTCCCGCCTCCCCGGCGACGGCCCGGGCCAGCAGGGTCTTGCCGGTGCCGGGCGGGCCGTAGAGCAGCACTCCCTTCGGGATTTTGGCTCCGATGAGGCGGAACTTGCCGGGACTCTCGAGGAACTCCTTGATCTCCTCCAGCTCCTCGACCGCCTCGTCGGCGCCGGCGACGTCCTTGAACGTCACCTTCGGCATGTCCTTGGTGACCTGCTTGGCGCGGGCCTTGCCGAACTGCATCACCCGGTTTCCCCCACCCTGCATCTGCATCAGGATGAAGATGAAGATCCCGAAGATGAGCAGGTACGGCAGGATCGTGCCCACGAACCACTGGAGCAGCGACGGGTTCTCCGGGTCGGTCTCGAAGTTGTCGACCCCGGCGTCGATGATCTGCTGGGTGAGGTTGCCCTCGTACTCGTTCGGGTACGGCACCCGGAAACTGGTGTTGGCGCCGGCGGCGACGGCGTCGGAGGTCAGCTCGCCGACCAGCTCATCCGACTTCGTCTTCATGGTCACCGAGGCGACGTGGTGATCCGCGAGGGCGGTCTGGAACTCCGGCAGGGTGAGCTCCGTCGGCTCCGTGGCACTGCTCACGAAGGCGTTCACCGCCATCATGACCAGGACCACGATGGCGAGGTAGATGATGACGGTGCGTGCGGTCCGGCTCACGTTTCTCCCTGTCGCTCGGCTCTCGGCGGATGGAGCGGTAACCCATCATATGCGGTCGGGCAGGCTATCCGTGATCCGCCGTAGCGGCCAGTTCGCCGGGGCGGAGCCGAGCCCCGGCGGCGGTGTGGCCCCGACCGGGCCCGTCACCCCTCGTCCATCACCCCGATGTAGGGGAGGTTGCGAAGCTTCTCCCCGTAGTCGAGCCCGTACCCGACCACGAACCCGGGGGGGATGTGGAAGCCCTCGTAACGCACCTCGAGCGGGGGTCGGTCGACGCCGTCCTTGACCAGCAGCGCCGCCAGCTCGAGCGACGCCGGGGCCCGTACCCGCAGGTTCCGCATCAAGTAGTTGAGGGTGAGACCGGAATCGATGATGTCCTCGACGATCAGCACGTGGCGCCCGGCGATCTGCTCGTCGAGGTCCTTGAGGATCCGCACCACCCCCGAGGTCTTGGTGGAGGCGCCGTAGGACGACACCGCCATGAAATCGAACTCGACCGGGAGGTGCACGTGGCGGGCGAGGTCGGCCATCACCATGAACGCTCCCTTGAGGACCCCGACCATGAGGAGGTCCTTGCCGTCGTAGTCGGCGGTGATGGCGGCGCCCATCTCGGCGAGCTTGGCATCGATGTCCTCCGCCGTGATGAGCACACGGTCGACCTTCATGGATCTCGCCTTTCCATCGTCACCTCCACGGAGATACGAGCGGGGTCCGCAGGCCGAGCCCACGCCGCCCTTCGCACCCCGGCCAGCCAGGCAATCTTCCCACGGGCCTCGACCACCGGCCAACCGGGGCGCCGGCGGGAAGGCACCCCCGCCTCGGCGAGCGCCCGGCTCACCGCCTTGCTGCCACCGCCGATGTCGATCCGGTCGCCGCGGCGGGCCGGCCGCACCGAGAGGTCACCTCCGACGGCTGCAGGGTCGAGCCGGCTGCGCCGGCGGCCGAGCGGAGTAGGGCCGCCCGGCTCGGTCACACGGCGGCTCGTGATGACCCAGCTCCCTGCCGCGACCCGGCCCGGCACCGGGAGCGGGGCCGGCGAGAAGGCGGCCGGGGCCTCGCTCGGGCGGTAGATCGTCACATAGGGCCCTTCCCGGACCGCCACCAGGCCGGCGCTGAGATCCCCCGCCCGCGGGCCGCCGCCGGCGGCGGCGAGCACCACCTCCACCTCCCGGCTCCCTCCCGGGTAGGGGGGATGGGCGAGGCGCAGGCCGCGTCGCACCACCCGCGCCGCCACCGCGGCGGGTGCGGTGACCAGCGGCGCCACCGGGATCATCACCGCCGCGCCGTCGCGCCGGATCGGCACCGCGGTCGCCGCCACCTGCAGCGCCACCTCGTCGTCCTGCAGCCATCGGGCGGCGCGGACCAGGGCCGGCCGCAGCTGCGGATTGAGGCGCTCTTCCAGCAGCGGGATGAGCTCGTGGCGCAGCACGTTGCGGCGTGCCGCCCGGTCGTCGTTGGCGGGGTCGTCGACGAAGGGCAGCTCCAGCCACTCGGCGAGGTTCCGCAGCTCGGCCCGGGAGAACCCGAGCAGGGGCCGCACCAGCCGGCCCCGCCGCGGCGTGATGCCGCCGAGCCCCGCGGTGCCCGCCCCCCGCAGCAGGTTGCCGAGCACGGTCTCGGCGAGGTCGTCGGCCTGGTGACCGGTCACGACGGCCACCCCGGCCGCTTCCCGTTCCAGGGCCGGCAAACGGGCGAGGCGGGCCCTTCCCTCCGGGGATGCCCCGGGAGGAACGTCGACCGCGACCACCGCGAGGGGGATGCCGAGATGTGCGGCCAGGGCCCGGGCCGCCTTCTCCAGCAGCGGGGAATCCGGCCACCCGTGGTCGACATGGCACGCCCGCAACCGTTCGGGGCCGACGACACGGCAGCATGCCCACGCCGCCACCGCCGAATCGGCGCCGCCACCGAGGGCGACCAGGATCCTCCCCTCGGGAAGCGACGAGACCACCGCCGCCTCCACCGCCGCGGCGAGGTCCACTAGGCGACGCGTTCGAGCCACAGCACCGGGTTCTCGATCTCGTCTAGCGTCGGGAGGTTGTCCGGTCCCTGCCACGCGGCGTCGAGCGCCGCCCAGCCGGCATGCTGCTCCACGCCCGAGACGAAAGAGGCCCCCAGCTCGTACTGGCGCATCTTCATCTCGAGCCCGACCGCCCGCATGAACATCATCGTTCGCTGGTCCTGCCGGCGTGCCTTCAACACCCGGGACATCCGCTCCTGGGTGAGGAGCTCGCGAGCGCCGATCCGGTCCATCACCACGTGACCGTGCCCTTCGAGTAGGGACATCAGCGCCTGGACCCGGTCGATGATCTGGCGTTGGGCGGGTGAGGCGAGCAGCCCGAAGAGACCCTTCTCGTCCAGCAGGGGGCGTCCCTCGGCGGAGGCGGCTCGCATCTCCTCCCGGACCCGGGAGACCCGGCCATCCTCCGGCTTCGAGGAGGCGACCAGCTCGTCGACGAGGCCGAGGAAGTAGTCCCGCATCCACGGCACCGCCATGAACTGGAGGCGGTGGGTGCATTCGTGCAGTGCCACCCAGAAGCGGAACTCGTCAGGCCGGAACTCGTGGAGGCGCTCGATGGCCAACACGTTGGCCCCGACGAACATCAGGATGTCGCCGCTGCTCCCGTCCGATGTGGGCAGCACCAGCTCGTACTGGCCCAGGACCCGGCGGGACAGCAGCCCCAACACGGCGCCCAGCTCGGTCGCCATCAGCCTCCCGGCGACGGAGCGCCCGATCCCGCGGTGCCGGCCGAGTCGCTCTTCGACCGGGCCCATCAAGATCGAGAACGACGAGATGTTCGCCTCGGCCCACTGCCGCCGCGACACCACCGTCACCTCGGGGGCGCCGGCGGCGTGGAGGCCGGTCTCCTCCTCCACCAGGGCGGCGGCCCGCTCCACGAACCCGGGAGCCTGCGCCGCGAACCGCGCTTCGTGGTAGGTCCCCTCCAGTGGATAGCTGCCGGCGAGGCGGCCCGCCACCGACCTGGCGAGATCCCAATTCACGGTGCTCATGACAGCAACGTACTACGCGCCGGAAGCTGATCGGGACCGGTCCACCGGTGGGGGGTGCCGATCCTCACTCGGTGACGGTGTAGCGGCCCCGCACCCGTACCAGGTAGTAGCCGGCGGCGGCGAGCACCGAGAGCACCCCGATGGCGACCACGGTCGGCGCCAGGAAGCGGGCGGTCCACGGCTGCTCGGTGTCTTCGGCGGTCACCGGGGGCGCCTCCACCGCGGGCTGGACCTCGTCGGCGGCGCGGGCAGCGGCGACCTGGGAGGGGACGGTGGGAAGGATGTCGGTCACCGGGCCGCCCGGCACCACGAGCAGGGCGAGGAGCAGGAGGCGGGCCGCGTTGAAGAAGACACGTCGCATCATGCCGGGGAGACTAGTGGAGCGCTCCTCGAGGCTCGACCACATTCTCTCGCCGAGTTGGTGGGGCGGTCCGAGCCGGGCGGCATCGCCACGAGCCCGGGAGGTCCGGCCTTAGGACTCCGGTACGACCCTCCCCCGCAGCCGCGGGAACCGGGTCGGGGCGTGAGCGAAACAGTATTCGTGCCGGTTGTAGCGGGAGAGGAGGGTGTCGCAGCCTTCCCTGGCGCAGCTGCGCTGCTCGCCACTGGTCTTGGGAGCTCTGCTCCCCCCCATGATGCGCTTTCCCTTGAGCACGTGATCAGCCATGGTCTCCGAATCTCATTCCTCGGGGGAGGTGCCCCGTCAGGAGGTTTCTTCTGCTTCTTGCTGGATCAACGCATGGAGACGGTCGAATAGTTCCGGCGGCGGCTCGTCACAGCCCCGCTCGCGGATGACCGCCTTGAGCTTCGTCTCGAATTCGAAGGCGCTGCAACAGTGGTCACAGTGCCGGAGATGCCATCGGATCCGCATCCGGTGCGCCCAGGTCAACTCCTCGTCGAGGTAGTTGTAGACGTACTCGATGGCGTGGTCGCAACCTGCGCTCATGGGCCCGATCCAGTCAAACCGCGTTCTTCAGCCAAAGACCACAACTTCTGTTGGAGTGCTTTTCTTCCACGGTGGAGCCGCGACATGACGGTTCCGATGGGAATGTCGATGATCTGAGCGATCTCCTTGTAGGAGAAGCCCTCGACGTCGGCCAGCAGCACCGGCAGCCGGAAGTGCTCAGGAAGGGACTCCAGTGCCTCCTTGACGTCGGCGTCGACGATCTGGTCGAGCACGGAGTCTTCGGCGCTCGGCTCGGCGCCGGTCTGCTCGCCGAGGCGGCGGAACAGGTAGAAGTCCTGGAGATCACCCAGCTCAACCTCGCTGGGCCGGCGCTGCTGCTTGCGGTAGCGGTTGATGTAGGTGTTGGTGAGGATCCGGTAGAGCCACGCCTTGAGGTTGGTGCCCTCCTTGAAGGTGTGGTAGGCGCGGAACGCCTTGAGGAAGGTCTCCTGGACGATGTCCTCGGCGTCGGCGGGATTGCGGGCCATGCGCAGTGCCGCCGAGTAGAGCTGCGGGGCGTACTGCATCGCATCCCGTTCGAAGTTGGCTTGCTCCGCCATCAGCCCCGATCTCGACGATTGCCCGGCTGCTCCTCCGGCAGCCCGAGTCCCCCCGCGAGGCCGTCCCGCTCGCCTCCGGACCGGGGCGCCGACGACCTTCCCTCTCCTGGTGCCGACCGATGGTCGACGAGACGACACTACTCCGTGGCAGGGTACACTGCCGCCCATTCCGCCGGAGTAGCTCAGTCGGCAGAGCGACGCACTCGTAATGCGTAGGTCAGGGGTTCGATTCCCCTCTCCGGCTCTCGGCGCCGGGTCTGTCACCCGGCGCCTCGCCGCTCCTCAGGCCCAGTTCGCCGCCCTCCACGCCGTGTACTCGTCGGCGAACCCCACCATCAACAGCGGAAGCAGCCCGCCGGTGAACACCCCGGCGGGCGGGGCGACCACCAGCAGCACGAAGGTGTAGAGCACGGTGACCACCACCGCCCACACCCGGCGCCGCACCACCCGATTCAGGTCCGGGCGGTTGAGGGAAAGCGCCCCGCCGGCGGCAAAGCCGGCCGTCGCCCCCAGCGCCGGCGACAGCAGCCCGACCGAGAGGCCGAGGACGATCAGCAACCCCATCGACTGCAGCACCCGCCGCGGGAAGTCCTTGTTGCGGGAGACGACGCCGACCGCCACGAACACGAACGGCGCCATCGCCAGCCCGGCCCCGAACAGGCCCAGGTTGATCTGCACCACCCCGCCCTCGGGCACCGCGAAGGCGGCGGCGTAGAGGAAGTAGCTGAACGTCATCACGATCGTGCCGACCGCGATCGCGAGCCAGTTGCGGCGCCGCCAGCTCTCCGTTTCCGGCGCATCCACCTGTGGCGAGACCTACCCCTTCACCGATCCGGCCGTCAGGCCCCGGACGAAGAACCGCTGCAACCCGAAGAAGACAAACAGCGGGAGGATCATCGTCACGAAGGCCGCCGCCGGGAGCAGGTTGAGAGCGCCCTCGCCACGACCCGACAAGGTGGCGAGGCTCTGGGTGAGCACCGCTACCTTCGGGTTGTTGCCCAGGAAGATCAGCGCCACCAGGTAGTCGTTCCACACCCAGAGGAACTGGAAGATGGCGAACGACGCCAGCACCGGCACCGAGAGCGGGACGACGAGACGGCTGAAGATCATGAAGTGATCGGCGCCGTCGATCTTGGCGGACTCGATGATCGAGGACGGGAGCGACCCCATGTAGTTCCGTAACAGGTAGACCGCCAGCGGCAGCCCGAACCCAGCGTGGGCGAGCCAGATCGCCGGGAAGGTGCCGTTGATGTTGAACGTGGTGTAGATCTTCAGGATCGGGATCAGCGCCATCTGGAGCGGAACCACCATGAGACCGACGACGGTCACGAACAGCACGTTGCGGCCGGGGAACTCCATCCAGGCGAAGGCGTAGGCGGCGAACGCCGCGATCGTGATCGGGATCACCACCGCCGGGATCGTCACCGCCAGCGAGTTGGCAAAAGCGTTGCCGAAGCCCTGGTCGAGGGCGGTCCGGTAGTTCTGCAGGGTCCACGTCGTGGCATCGAAGAGGTGGCCGAACACGTTCCACCATCCTGAGGCGCGGATCGAGCGCGCCTCCCGCAACGAGCTGATGAACAGCCCGAGCGACGGGATCGTCCACAGGGTGGCGATCACGCCCACCGCTAGGTAGACGGGCAGGTTCTTGAGGCCGCCACCTTTCTCCTTGGGCACCTCGATAGCGACGTGCTCTGTCTCGGTCGTCGTCATCGCATCGCCTCCTCTGCCCGGAACCGTTTGACATTGAGGGCGAGAACCGGCACCACCGCGATGAAGAGGACGAGCGCCAGGGCGGCGCCGATCCCGTTGTTCCGATTCGTGAAGAACTCCCGCACCATCGTCTCGGCCACCACCTGGGTGCCGTCACGGCCTCCGGTCATGACGAAGACGATGTCGAACGTCTTCCACACCAGAATGACCACCGTGGTCCACACCACCATCACCGTCGAGAAGATGACTGGGAAGACGACCCGCCGGAAGGACTGCCACTCGGTGGCACCGTCGATGCGGGCCGCCTCCTGCAACTCCACAGGAACCGACTTGATGGCCGAGGACAGGATCACCATGGAGAAGCCGGTCTGCAGCCACACCAGGATCACCATCAGGAAGAGGTTGTTCCACGGCTGCTGGCGAAGCCAGTCGATCGGCTGGCCTCCGAGCCCGTCCCAGACCGCGTTGAGCACGCCGATCTGGGCGCCGTAACCCGGGGCCCGGAAGTAGTAGACGAACCCCCACACCACGCTGGCGCCGACGAACGAGATCGCCATCGGCAGGAAGATGAGCGACTTGGAGAGGGACTCCGCCCCCTTCGAGAGCCGGTCGGCGAGGGTGGCGAAGGCGAGGCCGACCACCACCGCCAGGAACGGCACGACCACCACCCAGACGATGCTGTTGCGGATCGAGATCAGGTAATGGCTCTTGGTGAAGATCGTCACGTAGTTGTCGAAGCCGACGAACGACTTGCTGCGGGCGTCCTGCAGGCTGAGGATGGCGGTGTTGACCGCCGGGTACACCAGGTAGAACGCGAGCAGCACGATCGCCGGGCCCACGAAAGCGAAGGGCCGGACGGCGGCGGCGGCCCGGCGTGGCAAGAGACTCACCATCCGGTCCATGCCCCAGAAGAGCGCCCAGACCCCGATGATGCCGACCCCGAGGGCCACGGCGACCTGGAGGAGCTTGTTCACGCCCTCGTCCCTGAGAAAGGTGAATGTGAAGAAGAACACCACGAGCACCGCAGGCACGACCAACGCGGAGCCGAACCTCAGGAGCCACACCACGAAGGCGTTGGTGGCCGGTTCTTCCGGTGGCCTCGGCACCGGTACCCGTTCTTCCTCGAGCACGGGCGGCGTAGTCATCGAACCTCCCTTCAATGAAGCGGCGACGACAACCCTAGTCACGCGGAGGGGCGGCCTGTCGGCCGCCCCTCCGTCTCAGATTCGCGACTTGTCTGCGGCCTACGGCCAGCTCGCCTCGACGGTGTCGATGACGGACTGGGTCGATGCACCCTGGCTCCAATCGACCATCGCGACCCAGAACGAACCCTGGCCGACGGCCGGGGGCATCAGGTCGGAGGCGTCGAACACGAAGGTGTTCGCGGCCAAGGCGTCGGTGACGGACTTGGCGAAGGCCTTGGCCGACTCTGTGTCGTAGCAGTTCGGGTCCACGTTCTTGTTGCCCGGGAGCCGCTCCACCCCGGCGACACCGTGGCCGCCGT
>CAYQEC010000049.1:0-11157 GCA_964416425.1 uncultured Acidimicrobiaceae bacterium
TAGCGCGCTTGACTGGGGGTCAAGAGGTCGCCGGTTCAAATCCGGCCAGCCCGACGAGGAAACCGCCTGGTCAGAGGCGGTTTTCGTCATTCCGGGGCTCGCTCCGCTACCGCCCGCGCCGCCTATTCGCCGCCTATCGGGGAAGGTTCAGACGCCGACGGCCGCCGCGAGCCGGTCGATTGCTGCCCGCTGCATCCCCGGCAACACCGCGGCGTAGGTCCCCAACGTCACCGCGACACTGGAGTGACCGAGCCGTTCCGCCACCAGCCGCGGCGATTCCCCGACCGCCAGCAGCGCGGCCGCATGGGAATGGCGGAGCATCGGAACGGTGATCGGCGGCAGCCCGGCCTCAGCGGCGATCTCAGCGAACCTACGGGTCACGTGTTCGTTGGGTAGCGGCCGGCCGATCTCGTCGGCCGCGAGCCATTCACCGGGCGCCCACGCCTCACCCGCCCGCAGACGTTCCTCCAGCTGAGCCCGCCGCCAGTCTCTGAGCGCCGCCGCCGTCGCCCCGTCAAGGCCCAGGCTGCGGGCGGAGCGGGCCGTCTTGGGCACCTTCACTATCGGTTTCCCGTCGACCGCGGTCGAGCTGGACGAGAGGCGACGTGCGGCATGGGCCGTCGGCCACCGTTGAAAACGCCACGCGAGGCGCTTGGGCGTCTCATGCGTGGAGGATGGAGCGAAGCCGAGGTGGCCCCTCCGGGATCACAAGATCGAGGAGTGCTTGGCGTTACCCGTCGGTGCTGTGGTTGCGGTTATCGGCATCCCTAACCTACCGTCGTGGTCTCCATCCGAGGAGGAACGCGAGACCACCTCCGAGTGAAGTGGAGGACTGTGGAGGAGGGGCGATGGCACTGATTCAGTGTCTGGAATGTCACAGGGAAGTCTCAGACCAGGCCGATGCGTGTCCGCATTGCGGTTTCCCGATTCAGAACACGCTAGAAGAGATGCCGCCGCCAAGGCCCCCCGGTCTTCAGTTGTCTGCCGAGACTGCCGCCCGGATCGAAGACGAACTACGCGACACCGAACGACGGGCCGCAAAGCTCAACCCATCGCTGTACGACGATTCTTCGAAGGTCGAGCGCAGCACCGATCACACCCGCGAACCGGTTGGATTCCGTCAGTGGTGGAAGTCGATATCCACACCCGTACAGGGAGGGCTGCTCATGCTGGTCGTGGCAGTTGTTGTCATCATCGCGATGAATGGCCAAGAGAGCCAAGACTCGGCTGAGGATTCAGTTGCTGACACCAGCAGGACGACGACCGTTGCCGCCGTGAAGTTGGAGTGGAGTATCGTTGTTGGGGAGGACACAATCCTTCTTACGGGTGAGTTGCCGAACGGGTTTCCGACGGAGACTTGGCTGAATAACGAACTCCTCAGCCGGGACTTGGGGGGTGACTTCAGCTGGGATTTGGATAAGCAAGTACCTCAGCCGGTTTCCCTTCAGGACGACATGGGGTGCGATCAGTTGCAGGGCGACATTGACTTCTGGCTTCGGGGTGTTGCCAGTTCTCTCGACCAAGGTCAGCTCGACGGAGCGGCCCGTCAGACTGCATACGCTCAGAACGCCATCGACCTCCAAGTCGAGAACGGCTGCTGAGAATGACTCCGGTCCATCTGCGGGCTTTGGCGCCGGGTTTCCTAGTCGCAACGCGCGACGACCGCCAGGACGATCGTCGCGATGGCAAGCAGCCAGGTCGGTATCACCAGCATCAGAGTCGATCGGCGGATAGTCCGGTAGTTGAGCACCGCTCGTACATGCTGGACACGATCTGGGCCAAACGCGGCCTCGTGCTTCGGCAGCGTCTCAACAACTAGATCCTTGATTCGCATCCTCCAAGGGTCTTCGGTTGGTCTGGGCATGCTGGCCTCCCACCTTGCCCGTCGAGCCGTTCTACCTCATGCTGCCAGACCACCGGCCCGCGCGGATGCTCAACAGCCGTTGAGGCGCAGACGGCCGGGTGAGGGGAGCGGCCGCGGATCCGCCCCCTTCACCGTCGACCGCCTCAGCTAGGCCCGGATCGCCAGGGTCAGGGTCGCGGCGAACACGAGGAACGTGCCGATCGCGCTCAACCGTGCCGCCCTGACCGATTGGGCCGCGCCACAGGACGTGCCGTCGGCGACTGTCTGGGCAACTCGGGCGTGCATGGCGCACGCGCTGAGACCCCCTCGCGGGGGTCTCAGGCGGTCCCTTTCGGAAACCTTCTTGTGTAGATCAGCGCAATTGCGCTGCACACGGTTAGTCAATGCCATTCTATCGGCAACAGGGACTAGTTTGTCAAGGGAAATGTTGGAGCCGGGGACGGGTCTCCAACCCGCATCTACACGACTGACTAACCGCGTGCTCTAGCAGTTGAGCTACCCCGGCCTGCGCCACACACGATACCAACATATGCCTGTGATTGATGGGGGTGGTCAATGCCTGTCGGCATCCTTGGTGACATTGGGTGACGCTCGCTCAAGGTACGAAGGTCTCACCAGAGAACTTTCCTGATGAGACTGGCCAGGCCCGGGACATCGTGGCTGGCAAGGTCGGATGGTGACGGTCTTCCATCTGGTGCCAAGCGCGGGTAGCGTCGAGGCGTGGCACCACCCGAATCGGAATCAGGGGCAGCAACGAGCGAACCCCTGGTGCACCCCGAGCGCTGGCTGGCGACGATCGCGCATATCACCACCCGTTTGCGCAGCAAACTCAGGGACTACGGCGATTCGATCAGTTGGGCGGACGAGCTGACGGAGTTGCTCGTCGACGAGGGGCTGCCACCGTACGCCAGCGGTGCGGAGATGGCGCAACACGGCAGCGAGTCCGAGCAGGTCCGGGGCGGGGAGATCGAGTATTGCCTGTGGGAGTCCTGGAGGTACCTGCTGCAGCGGGGAGAAATCTTCGGCATCGACACCAACGCCGGGTTGATGGCACACACTACGCAGATCAAAGCCCTGGCCCGATACCTCAAGTGGCCCAAGCCCGAAAACTGGGATCTGAGTCCGCCGCCGCCAGCGGTGGCATTCGCTACAACCCTGCGCGTGTCGAGCAGCCAGGTGGATCCCGATACGCCTACAGGGTGGCCGAGTGTCGAGCGCCTCCTTCACGAGGCTCGAGCGGCCCGGAACGTGGGCCTGCTGGTCGCGGCAGTAGTGGTGGCGAGGGTGACTGTGGAGGAAGCGATTCGGCTCGCCCTGACGGAATCGGGGTGCTCTGGGGCAGAAGGCAAGAAGGCTTGGGAAGCGGAGAATGCTCTGTTCGACGAATGTCTTCGCTCTCCCACTGGGTTCGCTCCGATGGACAGAACCGCGACCCGGGCGACCCTCTCGTGCATCCGGAATCTCGGCAACGAGGTTTCCCACAATGGCGATGTCGCCGATGAGGCCACGGCACATTCGCTCCTCTTGCAGATGCCCCGGGCAGTTGCGAGCCTCTTCAACGCCGTCAACGCGCAGCGTTCCGGGTGACGCCGCGCCGCCTATTCGCCGCCTACCGACCCTGATACCAGCCGGGACGTGCCGGTACAGCGCGGGACGGGGACCGGTTGAAGTGCCTGGTCATGGCCGTTTCCGGGGGAGTGCTTGGGACGGTGCGGTACTGGCCGGGATGAGGTTTGGGGGACTGGGAGTCAAGAGGTCGCCGGTTCAAATCCGGCCAGCCCGACCACTGGAATCCCTTGCTCCGCAAGGGATTCTGCTTTCTGGGGGCGGCGTCGCGGGAAGCCGGAATCGCCAAGAGTCCGCGAGAAGTCCGAGGAAGGATCTGCCATCTCAACGAACTCGCCTGCTCGACGCGGCCTGGTCGTGTGTGCCATTCTGGCGCAATGGCCTATGAGTTTGGTAGCGCTGGAATCTTCAAGCGGGCGGGCCTAGAAGAGGCTACGCGATTACCGAGATGGTTGTTTCTTGGCTGCCCGTTTCGCCTAGATCCCTCAGATCTCGTCGAATCCCAGGAGAGAATTGGAGCCCTGCTCACTACGATGAATCGCAGAGCCGAGCAAAGGGTTCGGTGATGGGCTCACACCGGGTGGTCGCCGATGATTGGGACGCCGCCGCGGAAGCCAACGAGCGAGAGGCTTCTTGGCGAGCGGTCTATGCCGCGATCGCGAATCGTCGAGACAATAGCGACATGTTGCGATGGGCCGTTCCAGCCTATGGCGTCGCGGCGATGGGTTTGATACTCGGGTTCGGTTTCGATGCTGCTGGCTGGGCGCGAGCCGGGCTTGGGTTGTTGGCGATGTTCCTGGGTATGGCCGTGCTTCGCATCTTCTACGAGGCCTCCGTCTATATGCGGATCGACGCTCTGATGTTGCGTGAACTCGAGATGCACCTTCTGTTCGGATCCGCGACTCCGACCGATTGGGTGCTGCTGAATGGTTCAGTAACCCCTAACGGCATCAGCTACGCCCGGAAGATGGTCTACAAGCGCCGCGGGGACCTGGATCTCGTCAAGGTCTTCTACCCGTCATCTGCACAGGGCGTGTGGGGCCTGCTGTTTGTGGGCGGGTCCGCGTTAGGGCTGATTCTTGCGGTTACGGGACTACTTTCGACGAACGAGGGCGAGGGACGAGACATGGTTATCTATCTCGGAATGGCTGTCGCTGTAGTGATCCTCCTGCTGAGCGGAGTGATCGTCTCACGGGTTATGGCTGGGGAGACGCCAGGCAACACGGATCCATCGGAGCTAGGCGGCGGGATCGGCGCTGACGAGCTTGACGCGCTTGACGCGCTCTTGGAACTCAAGAGGCAATCGATGGATCGCTTCTTCGAACGACGCCGAATCGAGTGGCGTGTCGCAATCGCGGTTTGGACTTCTTTTTCCTTGATGGCGAACGCGATCCTTCGGCTCGATAGCGAGGCGATCACAGAGAGGTCCCTGGTGTACATCATGATCGGAACATCGGTCTTTGTGAGTATGCATCTTCTCTGGGGCGCGATGAACGGGGCACGCGGTGCGCGATCGAACCGAGACGCAGGAATTCAACTCGACAACACCGTGCGCGGGGTTCTCGGCCTCGACCAAGTGAAACCGCGCAAGTACCACTGGGTGTTCGCGCACCTATGGCCAGCCGGTATCACGCTTCTGCTCGGAGCGGGCGTTGTGTTTGTTGCCTGGGTAAGAATGAGCGGATGACTCGATCCGCCGCGGGCGGTCGACTCGGTGTCCTGTCCGCCGAGCTGGTCTGTCCGCTCTGCCGAGGTTGTTGTCGGCGACGCAGCAGAGAGCCGTCACCGATAGTTGGCCAGGGAAGGTTACGATCGTCGGCGTGTCCTCAGCCGACGGGTCGGTGCTGGCACAGACCGGAGAGGGCACAGAGATCCCGCTCGAGCGGCGCCAGCCGAATGGACCCGGCTGCCCCCCGATCTGCTTCTTCGGGTGGCTCACCGTTTGAGCGCGGTCTCGCCACGGCTGTTGCTTCTCGAACCGCGATCAGTCCACCGGTTCCAGCACCACCACGGCGGTCTCCACCGAGCGCCGCGCCCCGTACTCGTCCAGGTTCTTGTCGAGCTGGCGCCAGCGGTCCAAGAGGCGAGCCCGTTCCTCTCCCTCGGCGGCCCGGGGCCGCACCGCGCGTTCTCGCCCGGGTACCGCTACGCGAGATGACAGGCGCAAAGCACGTTGTGAGTAGCCTCGTGGTTCTGCTGCTGGCCGGTTGCGGCTGCAACACCGAGGGATGCGGCAACGACCTTCGCTTCAGTGCTGCAGCGCTGGCTCAGTGGGCTGGTTCGGAGTCCTACGTGGTTGAAGTGTGCGCGGACGGCGCGTGCCAATCGCTCGAAGTGTCGGATTCCTCAAAGTCCCGGTCGTTTGGCTTTCCCGTGGGCGAGGATGTCTCTGGCGAGGTGGAGGTGGAGATCAGCGTCAGTGTGGGCTCTGTAGTCAAGCGAGCATCAGGACTGGTTCAACTCGAGAGTCACCGCCCGAACGGCCGGTTGTGCGGGCCAGTCTGTCCTGGCGCGGATCTGACGATTGACAAGGACACGGTGCGAAACGCTGAGCCGGGTGAGATCGTGCCACGCGACTGAACTCAATCGGACGATGGGTATGGCATTGGCGTGTCCACTGCTGCGATCAGTCCACCGGCTCCAGCACCACCACGGCGGACTCGACGGACCGACGCGCCGCGTACTCGTCCAAGTTCTTGTCGAGTTCGTTCCGGCGGCCCGCGCGACCACTGAACGACAACCTTCCGCTCTCTGGAACCCAACGAGTGCCGTGTGCGTCCGAGAGACATGAACACTGGTTCACGGTGTGTGATCGCACCACACGACTGAACTCACCTAGCCGACGAGGGCGTGGGTCCATTCGGTGATCGCCGCCCAGTCGCGGAGGTCGCGGCGCTCCCGCTTCTTCGGGGGATCGACGCCGCCGAACACGGTCACTGCGACAGGGTGGAGAAGGTGATCACGAACCTGGATGCTCTCCCCGGCTCCGGCGGCTGAGCATCGCCAAGGTCGCGGAGGAGTCGACCATACTTCTGAGAGTGGATGCCACCGTTCTGCTGGTTGAAGACGATGCGTCGATTCGGGAGATCACCAAGATGGGTCTCCGGGATGCCGGGTTCACCGTGCACACCGCCGCCGACGGCGACGAGGCGCTGAACCGGTTCCGGCACGACCACCCCGACCTCGTCGTGCTCGATGTGATGTTGCCGAAGCGAGACGGCCTCGACGTGTGCCGCACCATCCGGGCCGAGTCTGCGACCCCGGTGGTCATGTTGACCGCCCGGGGTGATGCCATCGACGTGGTGGTAGGGCTCGAGTCCGGTGCCGACGATTACGTCACCAAACCGTTCGAGATGCCGATCCTCGTGGCACGGATCCGGGCGGCGCTGCGCCGGGCGCAGCTGATGGATCCGGCCGAGACGCTGACCCTGGGAGCGATGCGGATCGACGTCCCCCGGCACCGGGTGACCGTCGACGACGAGGAGGTCACGCTCACCCCGACCGAGTTCCGTCTCCTGTTGGAGTTGGCCCGCCGACCCGGCCAGGTGTTCACCCGAGAAGTCCTACTGGAGCGGGTGTGGGGCTACTCGTATCTCGGTGACTCCCGTTTGGTCGATGTCGCCATCCAGCGGTTGCGGTCCAAGCTCGGTCCGGTCGAGCTGATCCACACCGTCCGGGGCGTCGGCTACAAGGCCGGCGGTTGACGTGTTCGGAAGTTTCCGGGCTCGACTGATCGTCACCGTCATCGCGTTGGTGGCGTTGACTGCAGGTTCGGTCGCCGTGCTCGCGTTCTTCCTGGTGCGGGAGTCGCTGCGGGATCAGCTGCTCGACGACGCCGTTTCCCGGGCAGAATTCAACATCACGGTGCTGGCATCGACCGACCAGCTGCCGGAGGGAGCCGACCGCCAGGACTTCGATGACAGCGGTCTGGTCGACCGATTCCTGCTGCGAGGCACCGGCGGTGTCTACGTCGAGTTCGCCGACGGCGAGGACTTCACATCCGGGCTGAACCTGCTCGATGCCGCCCAACTGATCTCGG
Organism: uncultured Acidimicrobiaceae bacterium; assembly: GCA_964416425.1. GTDB lineage: Bacteria > Actinomycetota > Acidimicrobiia > Spongiisociales > UBA5794 > CAYQEC01. Next base: position 7,470 of record CAYQEC010000049.1, read on the forward strand.
ACGATGTCCGCGAGGTGGTCGACCGTGGCGAGTTCGGCTATCAGTTCCTCGACGTCGGCGACGAGCCGATGCTGCTGGTCGCCGGGCGACGCCCACCGGATGGTCCCGACTTCTACTTCTTCTACTCGGCGGCCGCCGTGGCCGACGCCACCTCCCAGTTGGGGCGCATGCTCGTGGTCGCCGGGCTGGCGGTCCTGGTGCTCGGGGCGCTCGGGGCGGGGCTGATTGCCCGCCGCGTGCTCCGACCGGTGGCGGTGGCGGGGCGGGCCGCCAATGTCATGGCCGGGGGAGACCTGTCGGTGCGGTTGCCGGCCGAGACCAACGACGAGCTGGGCAGTCTGGCAGTGGCCTTCAACCGGATGGCGACCTCGCTCGAGGAGAAGATCAACGCATTGGTCGAAGCCCACGATCGGGAGCGGCGGTTCGTCGCCGACGTGTCACATGAACTGCGCACCCCGCTGACGGCATTGGTGAATGAGGCCGCCATGTTGCAGCCACGGCTGGCCGGGCTCCCCGAGGATCAGCGCCGGATCGGCGAGATGCTCGTCGCCGACGTGGCCCGGCTGCGCAGCCTGGTCGAGGATCTGCTCGAGGTGTCCCGCCTCGAGGCGGGCTCGGCCCTCCCGGATGCGACCGACGTCGACATCGGCAGGTTCCTCCGGGCCGTGATCGCCGATCGTCACCCGGCGGCGCAGCTGGTGGTGCCCGAGCCGATCGGCGCCATCCGGGTCGATCGCCGTTCGCTGGAGCGCATCGTCGGCAATCTGCTCGACAACGCCGCCGCCCACGCGCCGGGAACGCCGGTGACGGTGACCGCATCCGAGGACGGGGGAGCGCTCACGATCGAGGTCGCCGATCAGGGCCCCGGCGTCCCGGCAGAGGACCTGTCCCGCCTCTTCGACAGGTTCTACAAGGCCGACCCGTCCCGGCAGGGCGGCACAGGTCTCGGCTTGGCGATCGCACGCGAACACGCCCGGCGCATGGGCGGGGATCTCACCGCCGCCCCGGGAGCGGAAGGTGGGATGGTGTTCCGGCTCTCGGTGCCTGTGACCGTTCTGTTACATCCCGGTGACGCTGCTGAGAAGTCCGTGTCGCAACCTGAGGGTGACAAGACGGACCTCTCGTAGGAGACAGCCATGAAGAAGCTCATCCTCATGCTCAGTGTGCTGGCGCTGTTGCTTGCCGCCTGCGGTGCCGGTGAGATCGGCAGCGCCGGCCCGGTGACCACCGAAGGCGACGACACCGCCACCACCATCACGACAACCACGACCGCCACTCCGACAACGGTGCCCGGCGACGACGCCGCAACCACCACGACCACCACGACCCTGGCTCCGGACGAAGGGGGCGAGCAGGTGTTCGCCGAACTCTTCTTCGTCCAGGAGGGCCTGTCGGCGCGATCGGTCATCCGGGCCGTCGACAGCCCGCTGGTCGCGACCAACGCCATCAAGGCACTGATCGAAGGGCCGACCGCCGAGGAGATGGACAAGGAACTGTCCAGCTCGATCCCGAAAGACACCCTGCTGCTGGGTCTCACGATCGAAGGTGGTCTGGCGACCATCGACCTGTCCCGTGAGTTCGAGGTCGGCGGCGGTTCGTTGAACATCTTGAGCCGACTGGCCCAGGTGGTGTACACGCTCACCCAGTTCCCGACCGTGGACGAGGTCCTGTTCCACATCGACGGTGAGCCGGTCGAGGTGTTCTCCGGTGAGGGCGTCGTGCTCGCCGATCCGGTGAGCCGTGCCGACTACGAGACGATCCTGCCGATCGAGCCGGTGGTCAACGCCGGCCCCGCCCCGACCTGGTACCAGGACGACTTCGACATTGCCGGTGTGGCGGCCGGGGATCTCGGCAAGGTGGTGCTGGTGGCAGACGACGACGTGCTCAACGTTCGTGAGGACCCTGGTGTCGAAGCCCCGGTCGTCGGCGTGCTGGAGCCCGGCGTCGTCGTCGAGAAGACCGGTCTCACCCAAGTGGTCGGTTCGTCCACCTGGGAGCAGATCGTCACCCCGCTCGGTGACTACTGGGTCAACGGCAGATTCCTCGGTGCGTATGTGGCGGCAACGGATTTCGCAGCCGATTCCAGGGTCATCGACCTGTTGGACGAGTTCGCGAGCATCATCGCCGCCGACGGTGACCTACGGCAGGTGACCTCGCAGCGCGGGTTGTATGTGGCGCACAATGCCGACCCGATCCGGTTCTCGCCGGACGAGTTGGACGGGATCCTGACCGATACCACCACCTACAAGTGGCCGTCGAACGCACTTGGCCCGGATCAGACCGACGAGCTGCCTGCGCTGACGTTCTCCGCGGCGATCACCGACAGCTTCCTGTCGGCCTACGACGACGCCGACACCGAGCTGGTGTTCAACGATCCGGTTGGTGGCGGCAACGCGACCATCCCCGCCTACGCCATCCCGTTCGAGTTTGCCGGCTTCAACTACGTCGGCGTCTTCGACCCGGGAGACAACGAGGAGTACGGCGGTCTCGACTGGATCACCTGGTACGTCTCGATCGACTACGAGAACGGCGAACCGGTCATCGTCGGCCTGACCGTGGACATGTGGGCGCCGTAGTTCCCGCCTGGGCTTCGCTCAGGTCTGGGAAGGTCGGGGGGCCCGTGAAGCAGACGCAACGACCGGCCGGGCGAATGCCCGGCCGGTCCCGTTTCGATCCACTCGGCCCCGCCGCCGCCTGCGTCAGTCCACCGGCTCCAGTACCACCACGGCGGTTTCGACCGGGCGCCGCGCCGCGTAGCCGTCGAGGTTCTTGTCGAGCTGGCGCCATTGGTCCCAGAGTCGGGCCCGTTCCTCGCCTTCGGCGGCCCGGGCCCGCACCTTGCGCCGGCCTTCGGGGGTCTCGACGCTGACCTCCGGGTGGGCTTGCAGGTTGAGCCACCAGGCGGGCTCGGGTTTGGCCCAGCCGTTCATCGCCATCGTGACCAGGTTCGGGCCGTCGTCGAAGTAGCCGAGGATCACGGGCCGCTCCTCGCCGCTGCGACGCCCGATGGTGGTGAGGCGCATCATGCCCCAGCGGCCGGGTTTGGCACGCCGCAACCCGAGCCTGCCACCGGTGATCCGGTACAGGCCCCGGTGCACCTTCCAGGCGAGGCGAACGAACCACCGTGGGGGGAGTTTCGCTCGCGACTTCCGCTCTTCTGACATGAGAGTCACCCCTTCTGAGACCGCTGCTTCAAGGCTAGCGAGTGGCCCCGGGGCCGGTCCTCGACGAGCACGCTCGTCAACCGGCGGCGACGAGCTCGAGGGCGACGAAGCCGTCGTCCTGGTCGGCGAGATACGCCATGTGGCCGTCGAACGCGACGTCGTGGGGAGCGAACCGATCGTCTGAGGCGAGCAGCGCCGGATGCTCCGGGTCGGACACGTCGTAGACCTCAACTGCCGTCAGGGCTCGATGCGGTTGACGCTGGGGACGCGGTCGAGGTCGTGATCGAATGAGGCGATGTCGGCGACGCCGGCGGACTCAGCAGAGGCGACGAGGTACGCCTCGGCGAAGTCGATGTGCAGCATCTCGTACACCTCGAGCGCCCGTAGCAGCAGCGCCGGATCGAGCGTCCGGATCGCCGGGAAGGCGAGGATCGCTCGCACCAGTCGTGCCACCTCGGAGCGCGGCACCTCGTAGAACGACTCGAGGACGTAGACGGTCTCGGCGGCGATCAGATCGGCGAGGA
>CAYQEC010000050.1:0-10600 GCA_964416425.1 uncultured Acidimicrobiaceae bacterium
CGATGTCGCACTCCCCCGCCTCCATGGCGAGACCCGAGGTGATGCCGTCGAAGCCGCTGTTGACGACCGAGAGGCCGAGCCCCAGGTCGTCGGCGATGGCGCGCATCAGCTCGATGTCGAACCCGGTGTACTCGCCTTCCACCTCGATCTCCATCGGGGGATAGGGGGCGTCGGTGCACACCGTCAGCGTGCCGTCGCTGACCAGGTTGAAGTCGGCCGCCGCCATCGTGGTGGTCGTCTCCGCCGCCATCGTGGTGGTCGTCTCCGCCGCCATCGTGGTGGTGGTCTCCGCCGCCGCGGTGGTGGTCGTGTCCGACGTGTCGTCGCTGCCACAGGCCGTGGCGATCAGCATCACCGCGGCGAGGACCACGGCGAGTCGCATCAGTCGTTTCATGTGCTCATCCTCCGCCTGAGACCCTCTCTGGGAGGGCTGCCAGGTCGCAGATTAGGCGGAACGGCACGTCGTGAAACTGTCGGGCCCGCCTCCGGGCGTCGGGGGCGGCGCTGCGTCCTGCGTGGTGAAGGCCCGTTCCGGCTTCCCGCCGACCCCCGATTCCGCCGGTTCCGGCACCGGGTAGGCTCGCCGCTTCCGACCCGCCGAGCGGCCAAGGTTCGAGACGTGACCGTCGAAACGAAGCAGCCGACACAATGGGGCGTGCCCTTTGCCCTTGCCGCCGTGTACGTCGTGTGGGGCTCGACCTACCTGGCGCTGCGGTACCTGGTGGAGGAGTTCCCGGCTCTGCTCGGCTCGTCCCTGCGCCTCGTGATCGCCGGGGGCGCCCTCTACGGCTGGCTTCGGCTGCGGGGGCACCACCCCAGGCCGACGAAACGGCAGTGGCGCAACGGAGCCATCGTCGGCGCCGTCCTCTTCACGGGTGGAATGGGGATGGTGGCCATCGCCGAGCAGCGTGGCATCGGATCGGGCCTGGCCGCCACCGCCATCGGCACCACCCCGGTCTGGGCGGTGATGGTGGCCGGCTTCTGGCGGCAGCGACCCACCCCCGCCGAGTGGATCGGCCTCGCCATCGGCATGGCCGGCGTGGTCCTGCTGAGCCGCGAGGGCGACTTTGTGCTCGACCCCCTCGGGCTGCTCCTCGTCGTCATCGCCCCGCTCGCATGGGCAATCGGGTCGGTGTGGGGAAGCCACGCCGACCTCCCCGAAGGCGGCATGTCGACCGCGGTGCAGATGTTGGGGGGCTGCGTTGCGCTCGCCGTCGTCGGGTTCGCCCGCGGGGAGCGGTTCGACACGATGCCGGCCGCCTCGGGCTGGTGGGCGCTGCTCTACCTGATCGTGTTCGGTTCCCTCGTCGGCTTCTCCGCCTACGCCTTCCTCATCCGCACCGTGCGCCCCGCCCTCGCCACCAGCTACGCCTATGCCAACCCGGTGATCGCGGTGTTCCTCGGGATCTGGATCGGCGACGAGCATCTCACCGGCCCGGTGTGGGTGGCGCTGCCGCTGATCGTGCTGAGCGTGGCGCTCATCGCCATCGCCGGAACCGGGTGGCGGAAGGCACCGCCGCGCTCCTAGCGCCGTTCGTAGATGACCCGCACCGTGTCGATCGTGTCGGCCTCGGCGGCGGACTTGTCGTGGCGGTAGCCCTTGACCCGGGCGAAACGCAGCGCCATCCCGCCCGGGTAGCGGGGACTGGCCTGGATCCCGTCGAAGGCGACCTCGACCACCTGTTCGGGACGGAGGAAGACGGTGCTCCGGGTGCGCCGCTCCTCCAGTTCCAAGAACCTCTCCGTCTGCCAGGCGAGCATCTGGTCGGTCATACCCTTGAAGGTCTTGCCCAGCATCACGAACCCTCCCGTGGCCGGGTCGCGGGCCCCGAGGTGGATGTTGGACAGGGTGCCGGTGCGGCGACCGTGGCCCCACTCGGCGGCGAGCACCACCAGGTCGAGAGTGTGGGCCGGCTTCACCTTGAGCCAGGTGGCGCCGCGCCGCCCCGCCTGGTAGACGCCGTCGACGCCCTTGACCATCACTCCCTCGTGGCGGCGGGCCCGGGCCTCGGCCAGGAAGGCGGCCGCCTGCTCCAGGGCGTCGGTGACGATCCGCGGCACCCGCCACCGCTCCGGCACCACCCGGTCGAGCACCTCCTGGCGGGCCGCCAGCGGCCGGTCGATCAGTTCCTCCCCGTCGCATTCGAGCACGTCGAAGAAGAACGGCACCAGCGGCACCTCCGATGGATCGCCGTCCTCGGTGCCGAAGCGGCTCATCGTCTCGTCGAAGGCACGCGGGGTCCCGTCGGCGGTGAGGGCGATCGCCTCGCCGTCGAGTACCACACTGGCAACGTCCAACGAGGCGACGACCGCCACCACTTCGGGAAGGCGGTCGGTCACGTCGTTGAGGTTGCGGGTGGCGAGGCGGACCTCGTCCCCCCGCCGGTGCGCCTGGATCCGCACCCCGTCGAGCTTCCATTCCACCGACGCCGTCCCGACGGCCGCCAGGGCGCTCGCCACGTCCGCCGCCGTCTTGGCGAGCATCGGCCGCACTGGGCGCAGCACCTCGAGCCCGAAGCGGCTCAGCCCCTGCTCCCCCTCGGCGACGGCGACGCCGGCGACCTCACCCAGATCGGGATGGAGCATGAGGGCCCGCCGCACCGCCGCCGATGCGACCTCGGCCACCCGGGCGATCGCCTCCACCATGACGCCTTCGAGGGCTCCCTGCCGTAGCTCCCCCACCAGAAGGCGCCGCAGGAACTCCTGCTCGGCTGCGGTGGCGCGGGCGAGGAGGGAGGTGAGGATCTCGCCCCGGGTGCTCTGCGAGCCCGGTCCGGTGGCGGCGACGATCCGGTCGATCGCCTCGTCGACCTCCCCGACGGTGAGCGAAGGCTCGGCGGCGGGCGCCACGTCGACCGCGAAGACGGAGGCGTACCCGACGCCGACCTTGCCCTGCCGGGGCTCCCCGGAGAGGAACCCGACGACGACGGGCAGCTCGTCCCGGCCGGCCCACCCCAGCAGGGCCGCCAGGTGGTCGACCTTGGCGGTGCGGGACCGGGTGGCAGCGAGAGCGGCCGAGGTGGCGACGGCGTCGACGAGCAACATCGGGCCATTGTGCGGATTCGCGGGGTGGCACTCAAGCAACCGCCTCCCGGTCCGTAGAATCGCCGCCATGACCTGGGACGACGTCGCTCGGGCCCCGCAGTGAGCCCACCAACTACCGTGCTCGCCGCCCTCCCCGTCAAGCCGTTCGGCGTCGCCAAGGCCCGCCTCGGCCCTGCGCTCGACGCCGCTGCCCGCTCCCGGCTCGGCATGGCGATCGCGGCACGTACCGGCCGGGCCGCTCGTGACGCCGGCGCCGAGGTGGCCGTCGTCACCTCGGACCGCGGGGTGCGGCGTTGGGCCCGGCGAACCGGGTTCGGGGTGATCGACGAACCGGACGGTCCCGGCTCCGGCCTCGATCGTGCGGCTCGGGCCGCCGCCGCCGAGGCGCACCGTCGCGGCCTGCCGTGGTGCATCGTCCATGCCGACCTGCCGCTGGTCATTCCCGCCGACCTGGCGGCGGTGTTCGACCTGGCCCGCTCCGGCCCGGTGCTGGTTCCCTCCCACGACGGGGGCAGCAACGTCGTCGCCTCGTCCGGGCCGTCGTTCCCCTTCGCCTACGGTCCGGGCAGCTTCCACCGTCACCTCGCCGCGGTGCCGACGGCCCGGGTGCTCGTCCACCCTCGCCTCGCCCTCGACCTCGACACACCCCGTGACCTGCAACACGCCCTCGATCTCGCCCCGGACCACTGGCTGGAACGCCTGATCCTGGGAGATGAGGCGTCCCGCCGCCACCTCTAGGCTGCGCCGGTGGCCACCGACACCTACCGCGAGCTGCCCCGACCCCGCCCCGACCTGCCGCCGGCCCGCCGGGCGATGGCGATCGGAGCCCATCCCGACGACATCGAGTTCGGAGCGGGCGGGACCCTCGCCCGCTGGGCCGCCGCCGGCTGCGAGGCGACGATGCTCGTCGTCACCGACGGCTCCAAGGGAAGTTGGGACGCCGCCACCGACCCGGCCCGGCTGGTCGCCGTCCGCCGCGAGGAGCAGGAACGCGCCGCCGGAGTCCTGGGAGTCACCACGGTGATCCACCTCGACGAGGTCGACGGTGAGCTGGAGTACTCGATGCAGCTCCGCGCCGAGCTGTGCCGTCAGATCAGGCTCGCCCGGCCCGATGTCGTCTTCACCCACGATCCGTGGCAGCACTACCAGATCCACCCCGACCACCGGGTCACCGGAACCGCGGCCCTCGACGCGGTGGTGGCCGCCCGCGACCCGCTGTTCTTCCCCGAGCAGGGACTGGCGGCGTACCGTCCCGGGGCGGTGTTGCTGTGGTCGGCCGACGAGCCCGACCACTGGGAGGACATCGCCACCACCCTCGACCTCAAGGTGAAGGCGCTGCTCTGCCACCGATCGCAGGGAGCCAACTCGATGGGCGGGGCCGAGCAGGACGAGCTGCGCCGGCAGGCATTTGCCGACCAGGTGCGGGAGTGGGCCGCCGCGCAGGGCAGCGACGGTGGCCTCATGTTCGCCGAGTCGTTCAAGCGGGTGACGCCGTGACCACGAATCAGCCTGTCACGCTGGTGCTCGGCGCCGGTATCGTGGGCCGGGCCGCGGTGTGGGACCTGGTGCGGCGCGGCCACCACGTGACGGTCGCCGATCAGGATCATGACGCGGTCGCCGCGGCCGCTGCCCTCGGGGCCGCACCGGTCGCCATCGACGTCACCGATCGGTCCGCCGTCGAGCAGGGTCTCGCCGGCCACGACGTGGTGGTGTCGGCGGTGCCGTACCGCTTCGGGGTGGACCTGGCCGAGGCGGCGATCGCCACCGGGACCCACTACTTCGACTTCGGGGGCAACCCGACGGTGGTGAAGGCACAGGTCGCCCTTGACGAGGCGGCCCGACGGGCCGGGGTGGCGGTGGTGCCCGATTGTGGCCTGGCTCCCGGGCTCGCCAACGCAATAGCCGATGATCTCATCGCCGCCGCGGCCGACGGCCCGATCGATTCGGTGCAGATGCGGGTCGGCGCCCTCCCCGCTCGCCCCACCGGAGCGCTCGGCTATCAGCTCGCGTTCAGCCCGGGCGGCCTCATCAACGAGTACGCCGAGCCGTGTGAGGTGATCGAGGACGGGGCCGCCACCACGGTGCAGCCGTTGGGCCGGTTCGAGACGGTGGAGTGGGAGGGGTGGGGACCGCTCGAAGCGTTCTCGACCGCCGGCGGCACCTCGTCGATGTGCTCGGCCCATGCCGGCCGGGTCGATCGCCTCGAGTACAAGACCCTGCGTTACCCCGGTCACGGCCGGATCTTCCGGGCGCTGCTGGAACTGGGGATGTTCTCGGAGCGCCCGTGGCGGATCGGCGGCATCGAGATCGCCCCCCGCCCGGTGCTGGTCGAGGCGCTCACCCGCAACCTTCCCGCCGGCGAGCCCGACGTGGTGCTGGTGCGGGTCTGGCTCGAGCAGGCCGACCGCATCGAGGGCGTCCAGATCGTGGACCGCCACGACGGTCGATTCTCGGCGCTGGCCCGCACCACCGCCTTCCCGGCGACGGCGCTCGCCGATCTCGTCGCCCGCCACCAGCTCGATCTGACGGGAGCCGTCGCCATGCACCGGGCGGTGCCGGGGAGGGTGCTGCTGCGGGAGTTGGAGGGGGTCGGCATCGTCACCGAATCGTGGTCGGGCCCGGTGCCGGGAGGCGGCTGAGCCGCCTCGCTAGGGTGTGGCCATGCACGACAACGTCGCCGTCGTCACAGGAGGAACCGGCTCGCTGGGTCGGGCCCTGCTGCCCCTGCTGATCCGGCGCCGGTTCCGTATCGCCGCCACCTACCTGGTCCCCGAGCAGGCCCAGCAGCTCGAAGAGGACCTCGACCTCGACCTCGACGAGGACCAGGTGCTGCTGCGGCGAGTCGACTGCACCGACGCCTCGGCGGTGGACGCCTTCATGCAGGAAGCGGTCGACACCTTCGGGCACATCAACGTCGTGGCCTGCCTGGTCGGAGGCTGGGCGGGGGGACGTGACGTCACCGAGACCGACGACGTGCGCTTCGACCGCATGATCGACCTCAACCTGCGGTCGACCTTCTCCACGGTGCGGGCCGCCGCCGCCCGGATGCGGGACGTGGAGTGGGGCCGGATCGTGGCGATGGGGAGCCGAGCCGCCCACGATGTCCCCGCCGGCCAGGCCGCCTTCAACGTCGCCAAGGCGGGGGTGATCGCCCTCATGAAGACGCTCGCCACCGAACTCGACGACACTAACGTCACCGCCAACGTGCTGGTCCCGGCCGTGATCGACACCTCCTCGACCCGGGCAGCCCTCCCCTACGCCGACTACATGAACTGGCCGCAGCCGGCCGAGATCGCCCGGGTGCTGGACTTCCTCCTCAGCCCCGCATCGGAGGTCATCAACGGCGCCGAGATCCCGGTCTACGGCAAGGCCTGATTCCCTGCTTCTGGACTATGCTGGAGCCATGTCGCGGCGCCTCTTCCGGCTCGACGTGGCGATCGCCCTCCTGGCGACGGCGTGCGGATTCGCGTCGGCCGACACCTCCACCACTGTCGCGCCTCCCTCCTGTCTCGCCCCGCCGGCCGCCGAGTTGGCGGCGGTCTCGCCGCTGGCGATCAAGGTGGACCCCAACCCGGTGGCGGTGGGGTCCCGAGCGACCCTCACCGTCGCCGCCGACGGACTACCGGAGGGCGCCATCGTGGGCGCGGGTGCGGCCTGGCAATGCTGGAACGGCTCGCAGTGGATCAACACCCATCAGATCGTGCGGGGCGGCTACGGCACCGAGCACGGCGCCGCCATCGAGGTCGGGCCCGGCGACACCACCACCATCCCGGCGGTCGGTATCCCGCTCCCCGACTCCTCCCCGATCATGATTCCCGACGTGGAGCCCGGCACCTACCGGCTCGCCGACACGGCAACCCAGCCGGGAGGCGGGGAGATCTCCGGCTGGGTGATCGTCGAGGTGACGGCCGGCGGTTGAGCGACCTCCCGCTTGGGTCTGAGCCCGCCTTGCTCCTTCTGAACAACCGTTTAACATAGTGAACATGAGTTCAAGAGCGCTCGGGAGCGAGGCAACCGACGACCGCACCACCAAGGCACGCATCCGTGACGCCGCCATCGAGTGCATCGCCGCCTCGGGGGTGCACGACACCACGGTGCGGATGATCGCGGCTGCCGCCGACGTGTCCCCCGGCCTCGTCATCCACCACTTCGGCTCGATGGAGGATCTGCGGTCCGCCTGCGACGCCCACGTCGCCGCCGCCATCCGGGCCATGAAGTCCGAGGTCATGTCGGCCAGGCCCGGGCTCGACGTGCTGGGGGCGCTGCGCGACAGCGAGGTGGGATGGATGGTCAAGTATCTGTCCCAGGTCCTCGCCGACGACACTCCAGCGGTGGCGAAGCTGATCGATGATCTCGTCGCCGACGCCGAGGGCTACCTCGAGCAAGGGGTCGAGGCGGGAATACTGCGGCCCACCGCCGACCCCCGCGGTCGCGCCGTCGTGCTGGCGGTGTGGTCGCTGGGAGCGTTGGTCCTCCACCGCCACCTCGAGCGGCTCCTCGGGGTCGACATCACCTCCCCCGACGTCGGACGCGACCCTGCGGTCGCCGTCTACGGCGTCACCGTGTACGAGATGCTGGGCCGGGGACTGTTCACCGAAGCCTTCGCCGAGCACGTCATCGAAACCTTCGCCAGGGTCGCCACCGGCGCCGAGCCCACCTCCCCCGACCCTCCCCCCGAGCCGGCCCGCGACGATTCCCCTCCGAGCAAAGGAATGACATGACCACCGACATCGCCATCCACACCGAGAAGCTGACGAAGCATTACGGAGACGTCGAGGCGCTCGTCGACCTCGACCTCGATGTCCGGCCCGGCGAGATCTTCGGCTTCCTCGGCCCCAACGGGGCAGGCAAGACCACCACGATCCGCACCCTCATGGACGAGATCCGGCCTACTTCGGGATCGGCGACCATCGTCGGCCTCGACACGCATCGGGATTCCGTAGAGATCCGCAGACACGTCGGGTACATCCCCGGCGATCTCGCCATGTACCCCAACCTCACCGGCCGGGACACCCTCACCTACTTCGCCAACCTGCGCGGGGGGGTTGATTGGAGCGTCGTCGATGAGTTGACGGAGCGACTCGAGTCCGACCTGTCGAAGAAGGTCGGCGACCTCTCGTCGGGCAACCGGCAGAAGGTCGGGCTCATCCAGGCCTTCATGAACGCCCCGGACGTGTTGATCATGGACGAGCCGAGCTCGGGGCTCGACCCGCTCGTCCAGCGCGAGTTCCAGCAGCTGATGAAGGAAGCCGCTACCCGCGGCGCCTCCATCTTCCTCTCCAGCCACACCCTCTCCGAGGTGCAACGGGTTGCCGACCGGGTCGGCATCATCCGCACCGGCCATCTGATCGCCGTTGAGGGGGTCCAGGAGCTGCGCTCCAAGGCCATCCGCCGCGTCGACCTCTTCTTCGACGCCCCCGTCGAGGCGACGCCGTTCGAGAGCGTCCCCGGAGCTCGTGACGTCGAGGTGCGCAACCACCACGTCTCGATGTCGTTCGACGGCCACATGGACGAGCTCCTCCGGGCCGCCACCAGCGGGTACACGCTGGTCGACATCAACACGCAGGAGGCCGACCTCGAAGAGATCTTCCTCACCTACTACCGCGCCGAGGTGTGACCGTGACCCTCACCAACGTATTCACCAAGTCCGCCCGGGACCGCATCACATCGACGCTGGTCGGAGCGGTGGTCATCGCAGGGCTGTTTCTGATGGGGATGGCGGTCTACCGGGGAATCGATCTCTCGTTCTACGCCGATCTCCCCAAGGCCTTCCGCGACATGTTCGCGATCAGCGACACAATCAACGTCGGTAGCCTGGCCTACGGCGCGATCTACTCCGGCTACGGCGTCTTGACGATGGCGGCCGTCGCACTCGCCGCCGGCGCCGGCGCCATCGCCGGCGAGGAGCGCGGTAGCACCATGGGCATCCTGCTCGGGAACCCGGTGAGCCGCACCCGGGTTGCGGTCTCGAAGATGCTGGCGCTGGTGTTCATCACCGCGATCGGCTTCCTGATCCTCTGGGTGACCGGGGTGGTCGTTCCGCACCTCCTCGACGTCTCGACCACCGGCCTGCACATCACCCCGCTGCTCGTGATCATGTTCGTCAACGCGCTCTTCTACGGGTTCCTGGCGTTTGCGCTGTCGGCGTGGACCGGGAAGAACTCGCTTGCCTCCGGGGTGACGGCGGCCATCATGATCGTCTCGTTCGTCGCCGCGGGGTTGCTGCCGCTGGTCCACTCACTGTCGTGGCTGCAGCGCTTCTTCCCCTGGTACTACTACCAGCACGGCGACGTGTTGCACACCGGCATGGATTGGGGCGGGCTCGCCGTGCTTCTCGGTGGTATCGCCCTGTTCGCCGTGGCGGCCGTCATTGGGATCAACCGCCGGGATCTGCGGACGGCCGCCATCGGAACGAAGCTGATCGACCGGCTGCGGAGCAACCCACTCACCCACACCGTGGTCGAGCGTCTCGCCGGCAAGGCGCGCGTCTCCCGCATCTGGGTGAAGACCGCCTCCGACCACCAGTCCCTGCTGTACATCATCGTGCCGCTCGTGTTCTTCATGTGCCTGATGATCGGGCCCATGTACGGTCTGCTGGACAATGCCATCAAGCGCCTCGGCGACCAGTTCCCCGAAGCGATGCTCGCCCTGTTCGGCGGAGGAGACCTGAGCACCCCCGAGGGCTTCTACCGCATCGAGATGTTCGGTCTCATGATCCCGGCAGGCGTCATGGTGGCCACCGTCGCGATCGCCACCGGGGCGATGGCCGGGGAGGAGAAGCGCAACACCATGGGATTGCTGCTCGCCAACCCGATTCGACGCTCGTCGGTGGTCCTGGAGAAGGCATCGGTGATGGTGCTGTACGCCGCGATCATCGGCGCCGGAGCGTTCTTCGGCACCGCGGCAGGATCCCTACTCGGGGGCCTCGGCATGAACATGGGCCACATTGCGGCGACCAGCCTGCTCGCCGCGCTGATCGGTCTGGCCTTCGGCGGTCTGGCGCTCACGATCGGTGGGGCGACGGGGAGCAGCCAGCTCACCGCATACGGCACGGTTGGTGTCGCCGTGGTGATGTTCATCATGAACGGGTTCCTGCCCCTCAACACGAGCACGGAGGCGTGGGCCCGGATCTCGCCGTTCCACTACTACCTGGAAAGCGATCCGCTCCTGAATGGGATGGCGTGGGGTCACGCCGCGCTTCTCGCCGGATTGGCGATCGCGTTGACGTTCCTCGGCATCGTCCTGTTCGATCGGCGCGACCTACGGCAGAGCGGATAGCGCGCCGACCGGCCGGTCAGCTCCAGACGTCCTCGGTCCAGCCCGGCTGGATCACCGCGATGGGCGATCAGCAGCACACCGGCGATGATCCTGAGGAACACGGCCATCGTCGTCTCCTACCGCCGGGACGATGGGGTGATGTCGCGGCGAGGATACCGGGGGGCCATGAGACGGGGCTGCCGAGAGGGGTGTCGGCATCGATTGCCGCCGCCCGAAGCTCCCGCCGCCATACCATCGGCGCCATGCCTGCCGTCCCGCCGCATGTCGGCACCCTGCG
>CAYQEC010000051.1:0-10530 GCA_964416425.1 uncultured Acidimicrobiaceae bacterium
TGCCGTAGCGGGATCTGGTCGGTCGTCACGGTCTCAGACTACCGCACCCGGTGATCGAGTGACAGTCACTTCCATCTAAGAGTCACTGACATCCCGCCCCCCTTGCCACGTTCGCGACCAGGATCGAAGCGAGAACGGCGGCGGCGGTGGGAAGCGACAGCCCGGATGTCATCGAGCTGGCGACCATGCACGGCGCCAAGGGACGGGAATGGGTCAGCTCTCCTCGAAGATCACACCCAGGTAGGAGACATCCGGGTCCGTCGTGAGGCGCACCACCAGGGCAGAGGCACCGTCCTCGGTCAACCCTTGAGCGACCACGTCGAACCCGTCCCCAGCCGAAGCTTCCTTGGTGAACTCGTCGAATCCGTTGGCGGCGAGGACCGCCAGCGCTTCATCGGCCGCTGCCTCGTCGACCTCATGCTGCACACGGACCATGAAGACCCCACTGGCCGCATCCGCCAAGTTCCCCCCGCCAGCCACCACGGTGGTCGTGGCTGCCGCGTCGTCTCCGGACGGACTACCGCACGCCGTGGCCAGCATCGCCATCGTCAGCCACGCCACCGCCAGGAGGTGCCGGTGGCGTGCGTTCGCGCCCGTTGTTCTCTCTCGCCGATCCATGTCGGCACCTAAGGTACGGGCGACTGCTAAACGATCCCTTAAGAGGTGGAGGCGTGCAGGTGGAGGGCGATCCGGCGCATCGGTCGACGCGGATCGGGGTGTTGGGACCGCTGACCGTGGAAGTCGACGGCGTCGAGGTTCGCCTTCCCCCTGCCCCCAGGCGTCTGCTGTCCATCCTGCTCCTCGACCCGACCACGGAGCTCTCCACCGACACGATCATCCATCGGATGTGGGGCGACGACGCGCCACCGAGTGCCCGCACCTCGGTCCATGTGCACATCTCGAGTCTCCGCAAGCGCCTTCCCCAGGTCGTGCTGACCACCGGAAGCGGGTACCGGCTCGACCAGGGTCGCTTCTGGTACGACCGCGCCCACTTCGAGTCGTTCGCGCAGGGTGCACGGGAGGCAGGGCGTCGAACAGAGTGGGACAGGGCCAGAGATCAGGCGGAGGAGGCTCTCGATCTGTGGCGTGGCACCCCCTTCGGAGAGGTGGCAGACGAGGAGTTCGCGTTCGGCGAGGTGGTTCGCCTCGATGAGACCCACACCGGGCTCTTCGAGCTGCACATCGACTCCCTGCTCGCCCTCGGCCAGAACGAACCGGCGATCCCACGATTGAAGAAGCTGATCGGGGATCATCCCCTCCACGAGAGGTTCCGCGAACAAATGATGCTGGCGCTCTACCGCACCGGCAGGCAGAGCGAGGCGCTGCGCGAATACCGGGACCTCCGCAGAGCGCTGGGTGAGACACTGGGCATCGAACCCAACGACACCATCAGAGATCTGGAAGAGCGGATCTTGGTTCACGACCCGACGCTCGGAACGCAGCCGTCGTTGGCTACGCCCCACAATCTCCCCGCGACCACCACCAGCTTCATCGGCCGGCTCGAGGATTTGAAGACGATCCTGAAGCGTCTGGCCGAGACCCGACTCGTTACCGTGACCGGTGGACCCGGATTCGGCAAGTCGCGCCTCGCCGTCGAGGTCGGCCGAGCGCTTCTGGAGAGCTGGCCGGGTGGTGTCTGGCTGGCGGAATTGGCCGGCGCCGACAGCTCGAGATCGCTGGCTGCCACCGTCGTTTCGGCCACCGGGGCCAGCGGGCAGACCGATACCTTGGAGCATCTCGCCGAAGCGCTCCGCTCCCGACCGATCCTCCTGATCCTCGACAACTGTGAGCACCTGAAGGAGCCGGTGCGCCGGCTGTTGACGGCCCTCATGGCGGAACCAGGAGCATCGCGGGTTCTCGCTACGAGCCGCGTCCCGCTGTCGGTCCCGGGTGAATCGATCCATCGCCTCGAACCGCTCGACACCGGAGCGGAGGAGTCGATTGCCCTCCTCATCGACCGGGTCCGCGGTGTCGACCGTTCCTTCGTACCCAACCCGGATGCTGTCGAAGACATGCGCTCGTTGTGCATCCACCTGGGTGGTATCCCGCTCGGGATCGAGCTGGTGTCGAGATGGATCCCCAGCTTGGGGCTGCGAGACACCGGTCGGCTCCTGCAGCAGGTACGTGGAGAGAGTGCCCTCGACACCGCCTTCGAGTGGAGTGCCCAGTTGATCCCGGAGCAGGACTACGACTTGCTGTGCTCCCTCTCCGTGTTCGCCGCACCGTTCACGCTCGAACGCGCCCAGTCGATCTGTGCCCCTTCCGCCCAGGCTCTTTCCACCGCCGGATCGGTATCCCGGCTGGTGGATGCCTCACTCATGGCGGTCGAGTGGTCCGGTGGGACGACCCGCTACCGGATGTTGGAGCCGATCCGCCAGCTCGCCGGGGCGCGTCTCGAACCCAGCCGCCGTCCCGAGCTGGCCGCGAGTCATGCCACCTCGTACCTTCAATCGGCCGACTTGGTGACCTTGGCGTCGTCCCGCCCTGATCAGGCCGAGGCGTTCGCCATGCTCGACGTCGAGATCCCCGACTACCGGAGCGCCCTGTCTCATCTCAAGGCCGAAGGTGACTTCGGCGGGCTCACCAAGGTCGCCGAGGCCCTCTCGCGCTACTGGTACTCGCGCTTTCTGGGGTGGGAAGGCCGTTCCTGGCTGGACGAGGTCCCCATCGAGCAGCTGGAGGATCCCGACCGGGCTCGCCTCCATCGGGTCTCCGGGTTCCTCGCCTGGGCGGTTCACGACTACGACGCCGCCGACCGCCACTACCACGCGCTCTTGGATATCGGGCGCCGCACCGCCGACACCAAGGCTGTCGCCGACGCCCTCTACGGCCGTGGCCTCATCCACCAGAAGCGCCGGTTCGAGAACGGCGCGGCGATGTTGGAGGAGGCGGCCTCGCTCTACCGCGAGATGGACGACTGCCGGCTCGAACTCGGGCAATGTCTCCTGTTCCGGGGCCTCGACGAATCTCTCAATGGGGATGCGGCGGAGGGAGAGGACCTGCTCGCCGAGGCGGTCGGCTTGCTGGAGGACGTCGGGCACACCCGGCAGGTTTCGAAGGCGGAGCGTTGGCGTGCCCACGCGGCCTGGCGCCGGGCCGATGCCGAGGCGGCCCGGGAACACGCCGACCGCGCCGAGCGTCTCGCCCGGTCCGTCGATGATCCCATCGCTCTCGCCGGAGCCTTGGTGGAACAGGCGAATATCGAGATCACCTGGGGTGACGTGGCCACGGCGGCGCAGCACCTCGGCGACGCCATACAGCCCGTCCCTACCGATGACGAGGTGGATATCGCCCAGGTCCTCGTCTCCGTTGCCGGCCTCGCGCTCGCCGTCGGAGACTCCGGACTCGCCGCCGGCCTCATCGCCTGGATCGAGGACGTCTACGAGAGGTTCGGGTGGCTCCCACTCGAGGTCTCCCCCACTGGCAGGGAGCTGAAAGCTCAGGTCGACGGGGTTCCCGCCACCACCGACGATCCCGTCGCCGATGCGGCGCGGTTCGTGCGCGCAGCCGCGGCACGCGGGGCCCGGCCCAACGGGGCCTGATCCCCACCGCGACGCCTTAAGCAGGTGTTTAGGGCTGCCCTCTAGCTTCCTGCTCACCGGACCGGCATGCCGTTGCAGTGGAGGAGACAGAAGATGATGACATCAAGACGCAGTTTGGGCCGTCTCCTATGTGTCGTGGTGGTGGTCATGGCCACCCTCACCGCATGCGGGTCCGGCAACCTCGCCGACAACCTTGCGGAAGGCACGACCCAACCGGACCTGCAGATCACCATCGGTGACGGCAGTGGCGACGGGGCGGGTATCGCCGTCAACGGCGACGACTCGTTCCAGATCAGCACCGACGAAGGCGAGATGCAGCTGGGCATCGACGAGGCCCCCGACTGGTTGCCGAGCGACTTCTATCTCCCACCCGACTTTCATTTCGTCGGTTCCTCGAGCAACACCACGACCGGCACGCTTGAGTTCGGGGGCGTCTCCTCGAGCCTCGGCATCGACGAGTTGCTCCCCGATCTCCGCGACCACCTCGTCAACGCCGGATACGAGCTGATTGGCGAGGACGCGGTGAACCACCAGATCGTTCTCGCCAAGAACGGCGTCGGTCTCATCACCCTGGGCACCAGCGAAGGGATGCTTGGCTTCCCCGACGACACCGGCCTGTCGGCCGTCATCGAGCAGAACGCCGACATCGAAGAGGCCCGCCTCGAACACCAGCCCGAGGCGGTCAGCGAAGGCGAAGCCGTGGTAACCGTGGAAGGCACCGAGTATCGGGTTGCCGGCGAATGCCGCATCGACGGCCACGCCTCCGTTTTCGGCTCCACCGACGGTACGACGACCCTGGATGTCGATACCAGCATGACACCGACCTATGCGGCGGGAAGCATGATCGACTTCAGTGTCGATCCACCCATCTTCCTCACGATGAATACCTCGCTGCCCGGCGGCGAGGACATCCAGGTGGAGACCGGCGCGTCGGGGTTCTCTGCCACCGGACCGATGACGGACGGCCTGGACTCCACCCAGCCGCTGGTGAACGGCTCCATCGTGGTGACCTGCGGGTAGGCGGGAAGGGCCGGGGAGATCCCGAGATGCGTTTCCGGGCCCCGTTCCGGAGCCGGCGAGTGCCGGGGCGGCCGGCGTGGCGGGGGCTCGCCGCCGCCCTGGCGCTGCTGGCTGCCGCGTGCACCACGGCGGCACCCGACGAAGCCACCACCACGTCGGTGTCGCCGGCGCCGCCGGGCACCGACCTGATGGAGCAGGTGTTGGGTGGAACCCAGACCGTGCAGGACTTTGCCATCCACATCGACATGGCCAAGCAGACGGGCGACGGCCTGGTCAGCTTCTATCAGGAGGTCCTCGACCGGGCCGCCACCGGGGCGGGCGAGGAGGTCGATCTGGCAGGCGGTTTCACCTTCGCCTCGACCGACTCCATCGAGGCGCAGGAGGTGGACGGCGACGGAGCCGTTCTGCCTTCACTGTCGGTGAGCTTCGGTCTCTTCAACGCCACGGCGGAGGTGGCAGCGAACACGACCGCCGAGCTGATCTCGTCGCTTCGTGCCGCGGGCAACACGGAAGCAGCCGACATCCTGGCCGACACCGAGCCGGCGAGCGCCCCGCTGCTGGTGGAGATCGTGACCGCCGACCTGGGTGAGCGCCGGACGCATGTCGGCCCGGACGACCGGTCGCTCGTCGACATCACGTTCACCTCGGTCCAGCCCGGCGACACCCTCACCTCCGTCTATCTCTTCGGCCAGACGCTGCCGGGCGATCCGTCCGAGGAGCTCGGCCTCTCGGACGACGAGTTGTTCGTCTCCCGCTGGAATCGAGGGCTGATCTCCTTCCTCGCCGGTGACGGGGGGATCGCCACGGTCATCGACGGGACCGTGACGGCGGTGAAGGGCTCCACCATCATGTCGCGGAAGACCAAAAACGCGATCCTGGCGGCGGCGAGATACCGGGCAGCCCTCAATCAGGTCAAGATCCTCGACGACAGCCTCCCCACGGGGGACTGGGGGTTCATCCTCGTGGACCCGGCCACCGTCGCCATCCCCTCGCTAGGCGTCCGGATCTCGAGGGAACTCGCAACCACCCAGTTCGCCACGGTCGGGGCGGTGAAGGCCTGCGAGGCGATCGCCGCCGGGATGAACAAGCGGAACGGCGAGGAATCCGGCGCGGTCGGCGAATCGAGCGACCCTGACCCGGCCGACGACGCCACGACGACGACGGAGAAGCCCGGGCCCGGCCCCGTCACGTGCGACCCCATCCCACCGCGCTACCGAGACACCAAGCTCTTCCTGGGCATCCCCGCCCCCGCCGCCGTCTACGGGGACGTCCACGTTCTGGCATTCGACGGCACCAGATACGCCAACCAGGCCGCCGGGGAATTCGCCCTGTTCGACAACGGTGTCGCCTCCCTCCAGCTTCGCACCGAACCCTTCGAGGGCTCCGATGTGGTGTCGGTCGCCACCGCGGTGGCGGCCGGCGTCGACGGGCACTCGGTATCGATGCATGCCGGCGGGGACACCTACATCGATGACGAAACGGCCGACCTCACCCGTGGCGAGTCGATATCCGTCGGAGACGGTGCCCTCCTCTGGTCCCCGACGGGGTGGGTGGTGGCGTGGCCCGACGGCACCGCGGCCACCATCAAGAACCACGACGGCTACCTCACGATGCTGGTCGTCCCGTCGGGGGCCCCGTCGACCGGGATGCTGGGTGACGGCGACGGCGACCCCGGCAACGACCTGGTGACACGAGACGGGACCGTGCTCGATCCGAGCGCGACGCGGTTCGAAACGTTCTACCCGGAGTACGTCGACACCTGGCGGATCGACGATGACGAGTCGCTGTTCCACTACGGCCCCGGGGAGAGTACCGCCAGCTTCACGATCGCCGGCTTCCCGGCGGCGGAGACGAACGTGGGGAGCCTGAGGGATGCCGCCAAGGAGGCGGCGCTGGAGGTGTGCCGGGAGGTTGGGGTCACCGGGGATGACCTGACGGCGGATTGCGTCCTCGATGTCGCCCTCACCGGTGACGAGAGCTTCGCCTACGCCGCGTTCCTGGTGGAGACATCGACCCCGGCACCGGAGGACGCTCCGCTCGACAGCGGACCCGGCCCGGCGGCGACGGGTCCGGACACGCTGACGGTGGGTGAGCTGACCTTCGGGTTCGGCCCCGATCCGATGGTGGTGGACTCCGGCGGGTTCCAGCCGCAGTGGCGGTGTTCGGTCGACGACGGCTCGTTTCACGCCACCAGCCGGTACGTGGAGGCCCCGGAGCGCGAGATCACGATCACGATCGAGTACCTCGACGCGGCGACGAGCGGTACCGGTGAGGCGCGCTTCGAGGTGCTCGTCGAACTGAACTCCCAGCCCTACGCCTGGATGCTCACGTTCGTGCAACCGGCCCCGGGCACGCTCGATACCCTCTCTCTGGATGGCGCCACGTTGGTTGCCTCCGGGACGGCGTTCCTCAACGATCCCCTCGACCCGAACCTGGCTCCGTTCATGCTCCTCCCGGACGGGAGCACGTTCCAACCGTTCCGGTTGAGTGCCACCTGCGATCAGTGAGGCGACGGTTCGTGCCGGGCGGGCCAGGTGACCATCCTCATGCCACACCCGGTGATCCTCATGCCGCACTCGGTGATAGAATGACAGTGACTTTCATCTAAGAGTCACTGACAACCAACTCGGTAGGTGCACATCGGAAGGAGCGTGCGGTGGAACCGATCATCTCTCTTCGGCAGGTGCGCAAGACCTTTGGGAGCACGGTCGCACTCGACGGATTGGACCTCGAGGTCGAGCCAGGTGAGGTGCACGGCTACCTCGGCCCCAACGGCGCCGGCAAGTCGGTGACGATCCGTGTCCTGCTCGGTCTCCTCCGCCGCGATGCCGGCGACGCGCTGCTCTTCGGCGCCGACCCGTGGACACAGGCCGTCGAGCTGCATCGTCGGCTGGCGTACGTCCCCGGCGACGTGAGCCTGTGGCCGAGCCTGTCGGGCGGTGAGGCGATCGACATCCTGGCGGCGCTGCGGGGTGGTGTCGATCAGCGGAAACGGGACGATCTGATCGAGCGATTCGAGCTCGACCCGCGCAAGAAGGCCTCCACCTACTCCAAGGGCAACCGGCAGAAGGTGGCCCTGGTGGCGGCACTTGCGTCGGACGCCGAGCTCTTGGTCCTCGACGAGCCGACCTCAGGGCTCGATCCCCTGATGGAGTCCGTGTTCCAGGAATGCATCCTGGAGGTGAAGGCGGAGGGGCGGACGGTGCTGCTGTCGAGCCACATCCTCGCCGAGGTGGAGAAGCTGTGTGATCGGTTGACGATCATCCGACGTGGCAAGGCGGTGGAGCGCGGCACGCTCGCCGAGCTTCGCCACATCACGAGTTCCTCGTACGTCGTGGAGACGGAACGACCGGTCGCCGGGCTGGATTCGATTCCCGGGGTGCGGTCCGTGCACGTCTCGGGACGGTCGACCACATTCGACGCCGACGCCGAAGCGGTCAGTCCGGCCTTCGATGCGGTCCACGCCGCCGGGGTGCGCTCGCTGTTCGGTCAGCCACCGACCCTCGAGCAACTGTTCCTACGTCATTACGGTGACGAGGCGGCCGGAGCCGAAGAGGGAGTCGCGCGTTGACCGCCGGCATCGAGCAACGCCAGGCTCCGGTGCAGGTAGGTGACCCGGCCCGGGTCGCAGATGGAGGCTTCGCCGGGACCGCCCGCCTACTGCGGCTGGCGCTTCGCCGCGACCGGGTTCGCATCCCCGTCTGGGCGGCCTCGATCGCCGCCATCGTCGGGGTATCCGCCGCCAGCGTCCACGGCCTCTACTCCACCGAACAAGGGCGATTGGAGTATGCGCAGGTGACTCGCGGGAACGCGGCGTTGATCGTGCAGTCCGGACCGGGATACGGGCTCGACCACCCGACCACCGGGGCGATCTTCATCAACGAGACCGCCATCTGGTCGATCGTGCTCGTCGCCGTGTTCGCCATCCTCATGACCATTCGCCACACCCGGCTCGAGGAGGAAACCGAGCGCGCCGAGCTGGTCCGCTCGGCACCGGTCGGCCGCTACGCGGGATCGGGGGCCGGGCTGCTCGCCGTCCTCGTCGCCCAACTGATCACGGCATCGGCCGTCACCCTCACCGTCATCGCTTCCGGCTACCAGCCAGTCGGTGCCGTCGCCTTCGGCGCCTCGCTCGTCGCCGCCGGAATGGCGTTCTCCGCGATCACCCTCGTCACCGCCCAGGTTGCCGCCTCGTCACGGGCCGCCAGCGGTCTCGGGCTGATGGTGCTCGGTATCGCCTTCATCGTTCGTGCCTACGGTGACGTGTCGGCACCCTGGGTGAGCTGGTTCTCACCGATCCACTGGTCGCAAGCGATTCGGGCGTTCGCGGGAGAGCAATGGCTCGTCCTCGCCCTCCCTGTCGCACTCACCGCCGGGCTGCTGATGGTGGCCGCGTTCGTCTCGGAGCATCGCGACTTCGGAGCGGGCTGGGTCGCCCCGCGGCCGGGGCGGCCAGGACTGGAATCGGATCGCCGCCCCCTGTTGGTGCTGGCGACCCGCCTGCACCGGGGTTCGGTCGCCGGCTGGACAGCCGGGGTCGTCGCCGGAGCGTTCTTCTTCGGAGTTGTCGCCGATCAGGCGGAGAAGATGGCAGCGGACAACCCCGCCATGAGCGACGCCCTCGCCGCGTTGGGGACCGGATCCATCACCGACATCTTTCTCACCACCGGGGTCCTCATCGTCGGTTTCCTCGCCGCCGGCTTCGTGGTCGGGGCCGTGCTTCGAATGCGGGCCGAAGAGGCCGCCGGCCGGGTCGATCCCCTGCTCGCCACCCCGACCCGGCGGATCCGGTGGGCGGCGAGCCACCTCGCCGTTGCCATGGGGGCGCTGGCAGGCATGATGGTCCTCGGCGGCCTCGCCGAAGGCCTCGGCGCCGCGCTCGTGCTCCATGACGGCTCCCGGATCGTGACGATCCTGGCGACGGGAATCACCATGGCGGCCGGCGTCGCCGTGCTCGGCGCAATCGCCTTCCTGCTGTGTGCATCGGTGCCACGATGGGCGGTCCTGGCTTGGGTGCCGATGGTCTTTTCGGTGGTGGCGAGCCTGCTGGCAACGGCGCTCGATCTCCCCGCCTGGGTCGTCGACCTCTCGCCGTTCCAGCACGTCCCGTCGATGCCCGCCGCCTCGTTCGAGCCGCTCCCGGTGATCATGCTGTGCCTGGTCACCGCCGCTGTCATCGCCGCCGGGCTGCTCGCCCTCCCCCACCGGGACGTGGGACGCACCTGAGTCCTCCCACAAGGTGGTAGGTTCGGGGCCATGGCGGGTGGCCGACCGGATCTCGAGGGGGCAGACGGACCCCTGACAGAAGACCGCGTGCTCTTGACCCGTTTCTCGGACGATCTCGGTGACCGCCTCGCAACCGGGTACGTTCCGGAGGGCGGCATCGCCGGCGGGCGACCGGCTCTCCAGCGCCTCGGCGAGCCCCGGGGCAGAGACCGCCGAGACGACGATTCGGGCTCTGCACCACTTCGTCCGCACGCAGCCGGGGCCATGTCGCTCCCCATCGTTACCTTCGGTGGATGACCCAAGCACCAGTCCGACCCGGATGCCGCACCATTCCGGGCCGGACACCCGCCCTCGACGGGCGCCATCCGAGCGCTGTCTCCCACGGTCGGCATTCGATCCCCAGAGAATCTCGATGCACGCCGTATCCGGACGAGCTAAATTACATTCGTGTAAGTCGCAGCTAGGGGATGAGGCAGCTCGAGCTCATGGAGGACGCGACCAACCTCCCAGCCACCCACCACCAGCTCATCCTTGGCGACGCTCGCCACATGGTCGAGCTGGAGGATGAGTCGGTTGCGCTCACGGTCACCTCGCCTCCCTACTGGACGCTGAAGAAGTACCCGGACCACCCGGAACAGCTTGGGGACCTCGACGACTACGAGCTGTTCCAGAAGGAGCTGACGCGCGCCTGGGACGAGTGCTACCGGGTCCTGCTGCCCGGAGGCCGCCTCTGCATCAACGT
>CAYQEC010000052.1:0-7369 GCA_964416425.1 uncultured Acidimicrobiaceae bacterium
AGAGGAGTGAATCGAATCCGCAGTCGAAGGCGAGCTGAGCCGGGGAGGGTCACCCTCAATCCCGCACACCCCCCTCGGCTCACACGCCACCTTCGGTGGCACTTCGCCGGTCCCCCCTTTTGACAAGGGGGGACGAGAAGAGTGGGCACTACGCCAGGTCCCTGTGACAAGGGGGGACGAGAAGGCGGTGCCCTACGAGAGGACCGCCAGCAGGTACATGGCGTGGGACCACAGCAGCGGCGTCGCCACCGGCCCCCACTCGGCGACCCAGTACGCCAGCCGCTCCGGGTCGTTGAGGCGGGTGACGGACTGCTCGGGCAGGTCGAGCTTGTCATCCGCCTGCGCCTCCACCCAGTCGAGGAGCCGTTGCGCCCGCTCGAGATCGCCGGTGATGCGGTAGTGCCAGGCGAGCCAGGCGGTGAGCAGTACCCACCGCCCGCCGCCGTAGAAGGTGTCGGCTCGGTAGCGGTGCACCCCGCTGTCGTCGACGAGGTCGTGTTCGATCGCAGCCACCGTCGCCGTCATCACCGTGCCCGCTGGATCGAAGACCCGGTAGGGAACGCCGAGGGCGACGAGGGAGGCGTCGACCTCGTCGCGGCCGAGTGACTTCGCCAGCCGGCCGTCCACCACGCCGCGGCTCTCGATCGTCTCGAGGATCGCCACCCTGGTGTCCCCGGTGTCGTGCCCGAGCAGGGCGTCGCTCCCGCGGAGGCCGGCATGGATCGCCCCCAGGGTGGAGACGTGGATCTCCGACGGTGACTCCTCCCAGCAGTCGTAGCAGGGGAGACTCCACCTCGCCGTCAGGTAGCGCTCCACCACCGCGGCCGCCTCGAGCCAGCGATCCGGCGCCTCGCCCCCCAGGGCGGCGTGCTCGGCCACCGCCCACAGCCACGTCCCGAACCCGTCCAGTTGGCAGTCCGGCCAGCTCTCCGCCGCCGGCGTCCCGTCGAGCCGGTAGCGGGCGCGCAGCCGCTCCCCCGGCTCCCCTCCCCCGTCGACCGCGGCGAGGATCGTCCGCGCCGCCCAGTCGTGAAACTGCCGGGCGCTGTCGTCCCTGCCCGCCACGTCCATGGCGCGGGCCGCGAACGAGGCGTCCCGGAACCAGCAGAAGTGGTACTGAGGGAACGATGGGCAGGCCACGTAGGCCCCGCTCCGCGACTGGTTGCCGGCGATCACGTCGATGCTGTGACGCACCAGATCGGGATCGGCGTCCGGGGAGGGCGTCATCGGGTGGAGCGTTCGGCGGGGGGGCGCCGGGCCTCCCGCATGGCGACTCCGTCTCTCACCACGGGACGGGACACACCCTGGACCGGGCGGCAGATGGTCGCCGCCCGGTCCTGGGTTCCAGAGATTGCAGATTGACCTCTGCGCATCGTTCCGGTATTTTATCCGTGTATTTATATATTCTCAAATGAAAGGCACCTCGTGAGCTCCAAGGCACGGACAGACGTCAGCCGATCCGCCGTGCTGGCCTCACTCGCCGCCAACGGCCCCACGTCCCGAGCGCAGCTGGCACGCCTCCTCAACCTCTCTCCCACCCTGATCTCGTATCTCACCAAGCGCCTGCTCGACGACGGCCTGCTGGTCGAGCTGGACAGTGAAGAGGCCGTCGGGCGCGGCCGCCCGGCCCGGCTGCTCGGCCTGAACGTCGCCGCCGGCAACGCCGTCGGCGTCAAACTCGGCCCGGACCACGTCACGCTCGTCGAGCTGGGCATCGACACCACCCTGGTCCGTCTGGCACAAGAGCCGCTCACCACCGGCTCGGCGACTTACCTCGCCGACCTCGTCCAGATCATCTCCGACTTCCTGAAGGGAAGCGGGTCCCGCCCCCTCCTCGGCATCGGGATCGGGCTGCCCGGCAACGTCGACGACCAGAGCAGCGGCGTCGTCGACTCACATCAGCTCGAGTTCCGCCAGGTCGGCTTGGGCTCCCTGCTGCGACGCTCCCTCGAGCTCCCGGTCCTGGTCGAGAACAGCGTCAAGGCCCTGGCGGTCGCCGAGCGGCTCTACGGGCTCGGTCGCCACCACGAGGACTTCGCCGTGGTGACGGTCGGTTCCGAGATCGGCGCCGCCTTCATCCTCGACGGCATGCTCTACCGCGGCGCATCGGGAAGCGCCGGAGACATCGGCCACATCGTCGTCGACGCCGCAGGGCCCCAGTGCACCTGCGGGAACCGCGGGTGCCTCCAGGCCGTGATCGGGCAGTCGGCGCTCGTGGCGCAGGCACGCAGCCGGGGAGTCATCGGAGCGCACGCCTCGATCACCGCGCTCGGTGCGGCAGCCGACGCCGGCGACACGGCAGCCCAGGAGGTGTTCGCCGAAGCCGGCCACACCCTCGGCAAGGTCCTGGCCACCGTGACCCAAGGCCTCGACCCCGAGATCGTGATCATCCTCGGCGAGGCCACCATCTCGTGGCAGCACTGGTCGTTCGGGTTCGAGCCCGCGTTCCGGGCCGGCTTGAGCACCTCCCGCCGCGGCGTCCCGACGGCCGTCGAGCCGTGGCAGGACGCCAGCTGGGCCCAGGGCGCCGCCGCCCTCGTGTTCGCCACACCGTTCGACACCGGAGGTTTGACAGGAGACCAAGGTCGACTCGTCCGAGAGCGTCTCGCCGGCGGACCGTCGCCGACGGACGACTGACGGGTGACCGCCGTGTTTCGCGCAACCAGAGAGCGCAGGTTGGGCACGTCTGCCTAGCAACCAAGGAGGAGAGATCCATGAGACGAAGCACCACCTGGCGCAGCCTGGCTGTGGCGGCTGCCCTGCTCTTGGCCCTGGGAGCGTGTTCGGGGGAGTCGGATACGGGGACGGAGGAGACGACCACCTCCACCCAGGCGGCGACTGACGAACAGCCCACCACGACCACCAGCACGACGACGACGGCTGCCGCCGTCGAGGAGCAGACCATCGAGTTCTGGCACGCCTTCAACGCGGAGTCGTCCGAGGTGCAGGTGCTGGAGGACCAACTGATCCCCCAGTTCGAAGCCGAGCATCCCGGCGTCACCGTCAAGGCCGTGTCGGTCCCGTACGGCGATCTCCGGCAGAAGCTCGTCACCGCGGTCGCCGGGGACCAGCTCCCCGACGTGGTCCGCGCCGACATCATCTGGGTGCCCGAGTTCGCCAGCCTGGGCGTGCTCGAGCCGCTCAGTGAGCTGATGCCCGATTTCGAGCAGCTCGCCGCCGCCGTGTACCCGGGCCCGTTGGAGACGAACCACTGGCAGGACGCCTACTACGGGCTGCCACTGTCGACCAACACGCGGGTCTACCTGTCGAATCCGGACGTCTACGCCAACGCCGGCGTCGACATCCCCGCCACCCAGGACGACCTCCGGGCCATCGCCCCGACCCTGGTCGACGCCGGGATCGCCGCCTTCGCCGACAACGACCTGAGCGGCTGGAACGTGCTGCCGTGGATCTGGTCGGCCGGCGGCGACATCGTCGACGAGGCCATCACGACGGCGTCCGGCTCCATCAACAGCCCCGAGTCGATCGCCGGCGTCTCCCTCCTGTACGACCTGTACACGATGGGCGCTATCCCGGAGATGATCGTCCAGGGCGGCATGGACCCCTATGAGGAGGGTGTCGCCACCGGGCAGTACGCCAGCATGATGAACGGCCCGTGGGCCTACTCCATCCTCGCCGGCGACTACCCCGACTTCGAGCTGGCGCCCTCGCTGACGCCGGCCGGTGACGGCGGCAGCGTCAGCGTCGTCGGCGGGGAGGACATCGTCGTCACGGCATCCTCCGAGCACAAGGAAGCCGCCGCCGATTTCGTCCGGTTTATGGTCTCCCCCGAGGCGCAGCGGGCGCTGGCCGAGATCGGCCAGATGTCGGTACTCTCCGAGCTGGGCGACGCCATGGTCGAGATCCAGCCCTACTACCAGACGTTCGTCGACCAGCTCGCCACGGCTCGTCCCCGGCCGCCGACACCGGCGTGGCCGGAGATCGACCAGGCGCTGAAGACGAGGCTGCAGGAAGCGTTCGTCGGTGACGGCGACATCGAGCAAGCCTTGAATGACCTGGCGCAGGAGATCGACCAGATCCTCGCCGACTCGTAGGACGGTTCCCATCCTCGACTCGAGCATCGCTCAGGCTGAAGCAGGCGTGCGCCGGCGCGGCAAATCGCGTTGGCGTACGCCTGCCTACGCCTTCGTCCTGCCGGGACTGGTCGTGTTCACCATGGTGATGGTCTACCCGACGGTCCGGGCACTGTTCATCAGCCTGCACGAGTGGAACATCGCGCCGGGAGCGGAGAGCCCGTTCGTGGGGCTGGCCAACTACGTCAAAGCGGTGAAGGACCCAGTCTTCTGGCGCTCCTTCCAGAACGGCGGGATCTACATGCTGGTGACCGTCCCGCTCCAGATCGCGCTGGGGCTCGTCGCCGCCCTCCTGCTCGACGCCAAGCTCCGGGGCCGCACCATTTTCCGGACCCTCATCTACATCCCGGTGATCACGAGCTGGGTGATCTCGTCCCTGCTCTTCCGGTACCTGTTCGGGGCCGGCAGCGGCCCGATCAACGCCTTCCTCGTCGACGTCACCGGGGTGATCTCGGAGCCGATTGCCTGGCTGGGCAGCCGCTGGACGGCGCTGGTCGCCATCTGCGCCCTGGGGGTGTGGAAGGGGGTCGGGTGGGCGATGCTGATCTTCCTCGCCGCCCTCCAGGCCGTCCCGGTGGAGCTGCACGAAGCGGCCGCAGTCGACGGCGCCGGCGGCTGGCAGCGGCTCCGCAACGTGACACTGCCGTCGATCCGGCGGACCCTCACGTTCGTCACGGTGCTGTCGATCATCGGCGGCTTCAACGTGTTCATCTCGGTGTACCTGATGACCGGCGGCGGGCCCGCCGACCAGACCCAGGTGCCGATTACGTACCTGTACCGCCAGGCGTTCAGCTTCCTCGACTTCGGCTACGGCTCCGCCATCTCGTTCATGCTGACCGTGCTCGTGTTCGGGGTTGCCACCGCCCAGCTGTGGCTGAGCAACCGCACCGAATCGGAGGGACCGGCGTGACCCCGCACGATCAGTCCACCCACTGGGTCCGGTCGTTCTTGCTGGTGCTGTTCGCCGGAGTGTCCATCATCCCGCTCGTCTACATGGTCCTCGTCTCGCTCAAGGAGAACGCCTACCTCATCCCGAACCCCCTGAAGGTGCTCCAGGGCGGCCTGTCGCTCGACAACTACGCCACGGTGTGGCTCGACAGCGAGTTCCCCCATTACTTCCTCAACTCCCTGGTCGTCGCGGTGGCGACCACCGCGGCGACCGTGTGGCTCGCCTCCATGACCGCCTACGGGCTGGCCCGGTTCGACTTCCCCGGCAAGCGCCTCATCGAGGGCCTGATCCTGCTCGAGCTGGCGGTGCCCGCCATCGTGCTGCTCATCCCGCAGTTCCTGCTCGCCAAGGACCTCCACCTGCTCGACAAGCGGCTCGGGCTGGTGTTCTTCTACGTCGGGGTGAACTTCGCGTTCATCACGTTCCTGATGATCGGGTTCTTCCGGGGCGTGCCGCGAGCGCTCGACGACGCCATGATGGTCGACGGGGCGAGCGCCTGGCGGCGCTACTGGCAGCTGATGGTGCCGCTCACCTGGCCGGCCCATGCCACCGCCGCGATCTTCGCCTTCCTCGGCTCGTGGGACGAGTACGTCTGGGCGCTCACGATCATCAACGACCCGTCCAAGCGCACCCTCCCGGTGGGGGTGGCGCTGTTCAGCGGACAGCATCAGGTCGACTGGGGGCTCACCTTCGCGGCGTCGGTGGTCGCGCTCGCCCCGGTGATCGCCGTGTTCATCGCCTTCCAGCGCCAGTTCGTTCGAGGAGTCATGACCGGAGCATTGAGACAGTGATACCGAGCACGCGCCCGAGAGAAGCAGCCGATCCGGACCGTGGGCACCCGGATGTGCCGGGGTGGGTACCGGACGCCGTCTTCTATCAGATCTTCCCCGACCGGTTCGCCAACGGCGACCCCTCGCTCGATCCCGAGGGCGTCGTCCCGTGGTCGGCCAAGCCGACGCGGAGCAACTACTTCGGTGGGGATCTCCCCGGCATTCAATCGCACCTCGACCACCTGGAGCACCTCGGGGCGAACGCCGTCTACCTCACGCCGATCTTCGAGGCGGACCGGGCGCATCGCTACGACACCGCCGACTACCTGCGGATCGATCACCGCCTGGGCGACCTCGAGGTGTTCGAGCGCTTCCTGGCGGCGGCCCATGCCCGGGGGATCCGGATCGTGCTCGACGCCGTCTTCAACCATTGCGGCGAAGGTCACTGGGCGTTCCGCCACGTGCGTGCCCACGGCGCCGAATCGCCCTACGTCGACTGGTTCCGGATCGACGGGTACCCGGTTGTGCGGGACCCGGTGCCCAACTACGCCACGTGCATGGACTGCAAGTACCTGCCCCAGTTCAACCACGACAACGAGGAGGTGCGGGAGTACCTGTTCGGGGTGGCCGAGTACTGGACGCGGCTCGGGATCGACGGCTGGCGGCTGGATGTGCCGTTCCTCATCGGCTTCGACTTCTGGCGGGAGTTCCGGCGTCGGGTCAAGGCGATCAATCCCGACCTGTACATCGTCGCCGAGGTGTGGGAGCCGGCGATCGAGTGGCTGGAGGGCGACACGGCGGACGGCGCCATGAACTACCCGCTGCGCGACGTCATCCTCGACTTCGCCTCCGGTAGGTCACCGAGTCAACGGTTCGCCGAGGATCTGGAGGCACTCTCCCACGCGCTCCCCCGGGAGAGCCACACGGCGATGCTGAACCTGCTCGGGAGCCACGACACCGAGCGGGTGCTCACGCACCTACAGGACAGCGTCGAGGCGCTTCGGCTGGCGGTGGCGCTGCTGGTCACCTCGCCCGGGCCGCCGATGATCTACTACGGCGACGAGATCGGCACCGTCGGCGCCAGCGATCCGGGGTGCCGGACCGCGATGCAATGGGACGAAGCCACCTGGAACACCGACCTGTTCGACTGGCACCGGCGCCTCATCGAGGCGCGCAAGGAGCATCCGGCCCTCCGCCGCGGCAGCGACGAGGTGGTCCCGGTGTCCGACCGGCTACTGATTAGGCATCGGGTGGTGGAGGGCGACACGGTCATGGTCGTGGTGAACGCCGCCGGCACGAGCGCCGTGATCGACCGGAGTCTCCTCAGGGGCGCGTCCCACGTCATCCTGGGTCCGGCCGACCTGCTCGACTCGGGCGGCGACTCCGTGACGATCCCGCCGTGGGGGGTCGTGCTCATCGGCCGCTGAGGGCGCGGCTGCTCACCCCTCTTCTCACCCTTCTTGGTGACGATCGTCGCCGCACCAGGGATCCCGTCCGCTTGCTCGACCGAGACGATCTGGATGTCCGGATCGTCGGTGATCGGGGCCACCACCGGA
>CAYQEC010000053.1:0-6925 GCA_964416425.1 uncultured Acidimicrobiaceae bacterium
GCCGCCATACCATCGGCGCCATGCCTGCCGTCCCGCCGCATGTCGGCACCCTGCGCGAGAAGCCGCTCCATGCCTCGCTGAAGCGCTGGTACGCCGAGGAGGGTGACCGGGTGGAGGTGCCGGTCGACGGGTTCGTCATCGACCTGGTGCGCGGCGACCTCCTCATCGAGATCCAGACGAGCGGCTTCTCCTCGATGAAACGCAAGCTCGCCACCCTGCTCGACCTCGGGCACCGGGTCCGCGTCGTGCACCCGATCCCGGTCGAGAAGTGGATCGTCCGGGCCGACGGTGACGGGGCCGAGCTGGGCCGACGCCGCTCCCCCAAGCGCGGCACGGCGGTGGATGTCTTCGCCGAGCTGGTGAGCTTCCCCGAGCTGGTGACCCATCCGGGACTCGACATCGAGGTGGTGCTGATCCACGAGGAGGAGGAACGCCGCCACGACCCCACCCGCGCCTGGCGCCGCAAGGGCTGGGTGGTCGAGGAACGGCGTCTCATCGGCGTCGTCGACGCCGTGCCGATCACGGGGCCCGACGACCTGGCCGGTCTGCTGCCGGCGGCGCTGCCGGAGCCGTTCACCACCGCCGACCTCGCCGCCGCCCTCGGGAGGCCGCGGCGCCTCGCCCAGCAGATGGCCTACTGCCTGCGCCACGCCGGCGTGCTCACTGCCGACGGCAGCCAGGGCCGCGCCGTCGCCTACCGGGCTGCGCGGGACTGAGCCCGGCGCCACGCCGCTCCCCCCTGCGCAACGAAGCCCTCCTCC
This sequence comes from uncultured Acidimicrobiaceae bacterium, assembly GCA_964416425.1. Lineage (GTDB taxonomy): Bacteria > Actinomycetota > Acidimicrobiia > Spongiisociales > UBA5794 > CAYQEC01. Next base: position 762 of record CAYQEC010000053.1, read on the forward strand.
CCCACGACTTGCCCCCCATCCCCCGTCGTGTATGCTCGTGAACATACGCTCATGAACAGCGGTTCACGACTGGAGGTGCAAGAGTGGCAACGATCTCGATCCAGCGACTCACCAAGGACTTCGGGGCCCACCGCGTGGTGGACGACGTCAGCTTCGAAGTCAACGAGGGAGTGATCACCGGGTTCCTCGGCCCCAACGGAGCGGGGAAGACCACCACGCTCCGCATGGCACTCGGCCTCGTCGCACCTACCGCAGGCCGGGCGCTCGTCGGGGGCCGGCTCTACCGGGACCTGGCACAGCCGCGCCGCGTCGTCGGTGCCCTGCTGGAGGCGACCGGGTTCCATCCCGGCCGTCGTGGTCGCGACCACCTGCGCATCCTCGCCGCGGCCACGGGCCTTCCCTCTTCCCGGGTCGACGAGGTCATCGACGTCGTCGAACTCGGCGCCGCCGCCCAGGACCGGGTCGGCAGCTACTCCCTCGGCATGAAGCAGCGTCTCGGCCTGGCGGCTGCGCTGCTCACCGACCCCGAGGTCCTCATCCTCGACGAGCCCGCCAACGGTCTCGACCCGGCCGGCATGGCGTGGCTCCGCACCATGCTGCGAGGGTTCGCCCGAGAAGGCCGCACCGTCCTCATCTCGAGCCACGTCCTCAGTGAGGTTCAACAGACCGTCGACGACGTCGTGATCATCCAGAACGGCGCTCTGCGTTACTCGGGTCGGCTCGCCGACCTCGGAGGCGCCTCACTCGAAGAGGCCTTCCTCTCGCTCACCTCGACGACCCGAAAGGTGTGATCGCCATGACCACCACGACCAGACGCCCCTCCATGATCGGGCTCGTCCGCAACGAGTTCCTCAAGCTTCGCACCACCCGCACCCCCCTGATCCTGCTCGGCGCGGCGCAACTCGTCGTGATCATCGGGGTGAGCGGCCTCTTCGTGCAGGGCGCCGACCCCACCGACACCCTCACCGTCCGGAAGGCCTTGGCGCATGTCGGCATCGCCTCCTTCTTCTCTCTCGTCCTCGGGATCGTCTCGATGGCGGGTGAGTACCGGCACAAGACCATCACGGACACCTTCCTGGCGACACCGGCACGTGAACGGGTGGTCGGCGCCAAGATGGTGACCGCCGGCATGGCGGGCGCCGTCATCGGGATCGTCAGCGCCGCCACCGCCTTCACCACCTCCGCCATCTGGCTCGCCGCCAAGGATGCGGCACTCGACCTCTCCGCCGGCGACGTGTGGCGGACGGTGGTCGGCTGCATCGCCTGGAACGTCTGCTTCGGCGCCGTCGGTGTCGGCGTCGGCGCCTTGGTGCGCAACCTCTCCGGCGCGGTCACCGGAGCGCTGGTGTGGCTGGCGGTGGTGGAGGGACTCGTCGGCCAGCTCATCGGCGACGCGGCACGCTGGTTGCCGTTCCGCAGCGGCCTCGCCCTGCAGGCGTTGCCCGCCGCCGATGCCCAGCTCTCACAGTGGGGTGGCGGGCTGATGCTGCTGGCGTACGCGGCAGTCTTCGTAGCTGCTGCGCTGGCCACTAGCGTGAGGCGGGATGTCACCTAGTGCCGCCACTCCGAAGCGATCTGGTGCCCGCCCGGCGGGTCCCGAGGTCCGGGAGCGGTTGATCGATGCCGCCGAGCGCCTCCTGGGTGAGCGGCAGGTCTCGGCGATCACCACCCGCGACATCGCCCGCAGCGCCGGGCTGTCGGACGGCGTCCTCTACAACTACTTCGCCGACAAGCACGACCTCCTGGTGGCTGCGCTGCTCCGCCGCTACGGCGCCACCCTGGACGAGTTCGAGCGTGACCTGCCCGCACCGGGCACCGCCTCGGTCGAATCCAACCTGCGGGCCTACGCCGACGCCCTGTTCGCCCTCGTCGATGCCACCCTCCCCGTGATTGCGGGGTTGGTGTCCGAACCCGACCTCCTCCACCGTTTCGTCGCCGAGATCCACGGCGAGGAATACGGCATGGGACGCACCATCGGCCGAGTCGCGACCTACCTCGAAGCGGAGCGGGCCGCGGGACGGCTCGGCGACCTGGACGTGGATGCCGCCGTCACCGCGCTGACGGGATCGGTGATGGCACTCGGGTTCCGCAGGATGATCCTCGGATGGACCGATGCGGACATCCGTCAGCACACCAGGCGGATCGTGCGCACCCTGCTCGACGGCATCGGTCCGTAGGCGACTTCGGAGGCGATTCGTAGGCGGGTTCGGGCGTCGGCCGCTCGGCCGGTCACGGAGCGCGGGCCGGGTGACTGAATGCGAAGTCGCCGTCCGGGGTGGCGGCGATGATCCAGCGGCTGTTGTGCACCAGGGTGTGATGCCGGCGGCACAGCAGAATCAGGTTGCCGACATCGGTGGGCCCGCCGTCGAGCCAGGAGCGGACGTGGTGCAGGTCGCACCAGCCGGCCTGGCGACGGCAGCCGGGGAACCGGCAATGGCGGTCCCGCACGGCCACCGCACGGCGCTGCGCCGCGGTTGCCACCCGGACCTTGCGTCCCATGTCCACGATGACCGACTCGCCTCGCATCACGATGCGGCTGACGGTGCAATCGCAGGCCATCAATTCCAGGAGCGGTCGCCCGATCGGCCCGTTGTCCTCCAGCTCGCAGCGACGCTGCAGGGAGGTGGTATCGCCGTGGAGGGCGTCGTGATCGACGATCACGTTGAGGCTGGGAGGGTTGCCTGCGGGCCGGTGACCCTGGAGGAACCAGCCGGCGAGGTCGCTCAGGCCGTCGGCACGGCGTTGCGCCAACGTGCGAGGGCCGTCCGGAGTGTCCTCCGGGTCGGGTGGCGCCAAGTGGTCGACGGCGGTGAGCAGCGACTCACCGGCGACCGGGTCCAGCATGAAGTCTCCGGCGACCCACCCGTCCAGCGTCTTGGAGGCGTGCAGGTGCCGGCGCTCGAGCTTCTCTTCGAACGTGTCGCGGCCGAGTTCGTCGTCGGCAATCGTCGACCAATACCGCATCACCCAACCGAAATCACCGATGTCGAGGTTGCGGGCCTGGTCGACCAGGTTCTCGACGTGGTCCGGGAGCACCTTCTCGCGACCGCGGGACATCACGTTCGACACCGCCTCGACGTGAGGAACCGTGATCTCACCGTCGGCGAGCGCCTCGGCGATCTCGTCGTGGTCACCCACGAGGCAGGCGGCCTTGACCAGGCGCCCGGCCTCCCCAACGCCGATCGGTGCCCGATGGGCCAGCCACGTCTTCGGCGACAGCGCCCCGTCGATCTCCCACGCCCGGTCGCGGCACCACTCTGCGACCAGCCGCAGCACTTCGGCTCGGAGGCGTTCGGAAACCTCGAGCAGCTCCACGAGCCGCGACGACTTGGCCGAACCGGTCCAGTCCTCCCGGTCCTCCCCCGCCAGGTCTGCCAGAGCCATCCGGATCTGCAAGACCGGATCGCCCGTGACGCCCTCGACTTCCTTGGTATCGAACATATGTTCGATCATATCAGGGCCCAAGGACGGATTCCATGCCCCCCGGCCGACGCCGCGTCGGGGCTGGAATGGTTCGACGGTCGACTCGGTTTCGACCGGCTTCGAGGACCGTTGCGCTCTTACTACGCCGAGACGGACGCTGCGGAAGATCGCCGTTGTGCTGTCCGCGCCTAGCAGACTGGAGCGCGGGACAACGCCACTGCGAGCCACCCAATGCATTCTCTGCAACACCGCTCGATCCGGCAAGGGGGGCGAGCATGGTCTCCCCGCCCATCAGCCATCCGCTTGTGGCAGAGGGCCGCGCAGTGCAGCTGTGGCCGCCAGACGCCTCGACAACGCTCGATCTAGCAGGAAAGTCGTGCGCCGATGAGCTCAGCGGCTGTACAAACCCATCAGAGTCGCCTGGGCGAGGACGTGGCCTTCGAGCGCGTTCAGCGCTTGCGCCTTGGTCGCACCTGCGGGCAGATCCAGCTCCGAGTCGAGGGCGTAGACGGTGAAGAAGTAGCGGTGCGTCCCGCTCGGCGGGCACGGCCCCCCGTAGCCGGTGCGGCCCCACGAGTTGGTGCCAGGAGTGCCGAGATCGCCGACGGCTTCGGGAATGGACTCCCGGGGCTGGATGTCGAATTCGACCCAGTGGTCCCAGACACCGGCGGGCGCATCGGGGTCATCCATCACCACCGCCAGTGAGACGGTGTCGGTGGGGATATTGGCGAGCTGGAGGGGTGGTGAGAGGTCGCTGCCCTCGCAGGTGTACCTGTCGGGGATCGCGGCCTCGTGGGCGAAGGCGGGGGATGTCAGCTCCATTCCGAACTCCTCGGTCGCTTGCGTCGCTGTGTGCTCCAGCCGGGCGGCGCCATCGCTCGAGCACGCCGCCAGACACAGCGCCAGCATCGTCGTTACGACTCTCGTCTGCATCGTCGCCTCGAATGCATCGGTCCTCCCATCGGCGCAAGCGCGACAGCGGGACTCGAGCCCCATCTCCGATCGTGTCGTCGCCGCTTTCGGCTATTCAAGGAGTATGTGGCAACGGCTCTGCCCCGCCGAGCTCACAGCTGGATGGTTCCCCCGCCTTTTGAACCCGGGGAGCCGGGAAATCTCGCCTGGGACTCCGGCTCATCCGGTTCGCCGTAGGCCGCAACTGTCGATCCCACCGCAGCGCCGAAGTCAACCCAATCAGCGCGGTCCAACGGCAAACGAACCGATCGGAACGGCAATATGGCCTTATCGGCGTCTCCGAAAAGACGGAGCCGATCTGGGAGGTGATGTGTTGTGGCTGCGTCTAGGGGAATGTCACGCTCCAGGCTCCGTCGGTGTCGTAGGCCTCCATGACGAGGAAGACAGTTCCGGAGTCGATGTCAACCGTGTCGTTGAAGACGCCAATCGTGTTCACTTCGAGGTCGGACTCGGAGGAGGATTGATGCGACCACACAGCGAAGCTGTGTGCCCCCGTGTGGGTGATTGTCGCCTCACCAGTCTGGTCGACGAGTACAACCTCATCGCCGGTCCCGGAAATGGAGTTGCCGGTCATGGCGCGGGCCGAGCAGATGGGTTTCACGTCCACGGTCCAGGAGCCGTCTGCGTAGACGAAATCGAGGTAGTGAACGTAGTTGAAACAAGTGTCTTGGTTGATGGGCACAACACCGTGATATCCGTTGAAGGTCCCGTCGGTGGCAACGAACCGGGCAAACTCGCCGTTGATATCGAGAGCATTCACCCGGAGCGCATCGGGACCGCTGAGGCTGATGTCCAGAATTGCCGGCTTGTCTCCGGGGATCCGGAGGGCGTGAACCCCGGGACCGCTTCCTTCAGGCCAAGCGGACGGCACGTCCAGCTCCAGTGAGCGCATAGGCCGCCTCAGCGCTCAGGACATGGCGAGATTCGGGCGTGCCGTCGTGGTCTTCTTCGGGCTAGCCGGCGGCTGACCAACCCGAGCGCGGAGGTGCCGATATGGGCGGCTGGAGCGTGGGCACATCGCAGGGCGCGGTCGTCGTGGTTCAACGGTTCGGGTCTTCGGGAAGACTGCGGTTTGGTGCCACCACGTAGATGGCCACGTTTCCTCCGGCGACGATCTTCTCGCGCTCGATATCGAGGCCTGCTTCGTCCATTACGCCCGGGACACCGCCCGAGGCCTTGAAGGTGCTGTACTGCGCGAAGTGGCCTGACAACCGCTCGATGACCTCAGACAACGCGTGAAGCATTCGGCCCTTCCATCCTCGCAACGATCCAAAACGGAAGTCAATGAACAGCAACGAGCCATTCGGTTTCACGACCCTAGCCATCTCTTTCACCCACGCCATCCTCGCGTCTGCGGGAACCTCGTGGAGGACCATCGACGTCGTCACTAGATCAAAGCGACCATCATCGAAAGGCAGCGTCTCACCGTCCGTGAGGTGAAGCTCCGGCTCGTCTCCTAGACGGGTGGTGGCTCTCTCGAGCATTGCCGCCGACACTTCGACGCCAGTGACGGTGCAGCCAGCCCCGACATACTGAGCCATTCCGGTCCCAGTGCCACAGCCGACATCGAGTACCTGCCACTCAGCCTGTGGCGGAACCACGTCAAGGGCGACGCGGCGAATTCCGACCTGCATCGGTTCGATGAGCCAGTCGTAGAAGCTGGCGATACGCCGATAGGGATCCTTCGCGCTCATCGCGTGAGAGTACCGCCGCATCCACAACCATGCCCAAACGACCAATCACCCGCCCATAGGTGCCGATATGGGCGG
>CAYQEC010000054.1:0-6842 GCA_964416425.1 uncultured Acidimicrobiaceae bacterium
CTGGGATCAGGGAGGGTCGGAGAGTCCGCCGCAGGCGGACGATCCGGGGAGGGTCGCGGTGGTGTCTGTTGGGTACACCCCCCTCGGCTCAACGCCACCTTTGGTGACGCTTCGCCGGTCCCCCCTGATCCCAGGGGGGACGAAAGAGCGGCTCACCCACGCTGCGCCTTCCTCTCACCCACCCTCCCTGCGCCCTCTTCTTACCCTCCCTGGGATCAGGCGCCCGGTGGGGCGTAGGGGAGGCCCTGGAGCTGGATGAGGCGGTCGATGGCGACGTCGCGGGCCTGCTCGAAGCCTGCCCCGGCGACCTCGCCGTAGACCTGGCCCTTCTCCTGCAGGTACACGCGGTAGCTGCCGCCGTCGTCGATGACGTAGAGGCCGTCGCGGGGCCCGGTCATGTTGCGGCCCAGCGCCAACAGCGCCGCGGGATCGGGGATCTCGGAGGTGAGGTCGATGCGCTCCAGGTTGAAGGCCTCGGCGAAATCGGCGGTGTTGGTGGCGGTCCGGCCCAGCGTTCGGGAGGCGAGCCGGCGGGCCCGGAGGTGCAGGATCGCCTGGGCCTGTTCCTGCCGGGTGGGGCGCTCGGTCATCCCAGCGCCGGCTTGAAGACCGGGCGTTGGGCCTCGAAGGCGTCGATGGCGGCCGTGCGGTGCAGCGTCAGCGCCACGTTGTCGAGGCCGTTGAGGAGCCGGTGCTTGGAGAACGAGTCGATCGAGAACGACGCCGAGAAGCCGGTGGTGGTCACCGTCTGGGCGGCGAGGTCGATGGTGACCGTGTTGGCGGGGTCCTCGGCGATGCGGGTGAGCTCGGCGACCTCGCCCTCGGCGAGGACCACCGGGAGCAGCCCGATGTTGACGCAGTTGTTGGCGAAGATGTCGGCGAACGACGGCGCCACGATCGCCCGGAACCCCCAGTCCTCCAGCGACCAGGGGGCGTGCTCCCGGGAGGAGCCGGAGCCGAAGTTGGGCCCGGTGACGAGCACCACCGCCTCCCGGTACTCGGGGCGGTTGAGGACGAAGTCGGGGATCGGTTCGCCTTCCTCGTCGTAGCTCCAGTCGTAGAACAGGAACGGGCCGAAGCCGGTGCGCTCCACCCGTTTCAGGAACTGCTTGGGGATGATGGCGTCGGTGTCGACGTTGGGGCGCGGCAGCGGTGCCATCTGCCCGGTGATGACGGTGACCGGCTTCATCGCGTCACCCATTCCCTGATGTCGACGAAGTGGCCCTCCACCGCGGCGGCCATCGCCATCTGCGGGCTGACGAGGTGGGTGCGGCCGCCGCGTCCCTGCCGGCCCTCGAAGTTGCGGTTGGAGGTGGAGGCGGCCCGCTCGCCGGGGCGGAGGATGTCGGGGTTCATGCCGAGGCACATCGAGCAGCCGGCGTCGCGCCATTCGAAGCCGGCGTCCTTGAAGACCCGGTCGAGGCCCTCTTCTTCGGCCTGCATCTTCACCAGGCCGGAGCCGGGGACCACCATCGCCCCCACCTCCGGGTGCACCTTCTTGCCTTCCAGCACCGCGGCGGCGGCTCGCAGGTCCTCGATGCGGGCGTTGGTGCAGGACCCGAAGAAGACCCGGTCGATGGCGATGTCGGTCATCCTGGTGCCCGGGGCCAGGTCCATGTAGGTGAGGGCCCGCTCGGCGGCGGCCCGCTCCAGGGGATCGTCGAACGTGTCGGGGGAGGGGACGGCGCCGGTGACGGGAACGGTCTGGGCCGGGTTGGTGCCCCACGACACGTACGGCTGCAGCTCGGTGGTCGGGATCACGACCTCGCGGTCGTAGGTGGCGCCGGGGTCGGTGGGGAGGCTGCGCCAGTAGGAGAGCGCCTCGTCCCAGGCGTCGCCCTCGGGGGCGTAGCGGCGGCCCTTCAGGTAGGCGTAGGTGGTCTCGTCGGGGGCGATCATGCCGGCGCGGGCGCCGGCCTCGATCGACATGTTGCAGATCGTCATGCGCCCTTCCATCGAGAGGGCCTCGATGGCCGATCCGCGGTACTCGACGGCGTAGCCGGTGCCGCCGCTGAAGCCGATGCGGCTGATGATGCCCAAGATGACGTCCTTGGCGGTGACCCCGACCGGCAGGTCGCCGTCGACGGTGATCGCCATCGAGCGGGGCCGCTGCTGGGGCAGGGTCTGGGTGGCGAGCACGTGCTCGACCTCGGAGGTGCCGATGCCGAAGGCGAGGGCCCCGAAGGCGCCGTGGGTGGAGGTGTGGGAGTCGCCGCAGACGATGGTCATGCCGGGCTGGGTGACCCCCTGCTCGGGGCCGATGACGTGCACGATGCCCTGGCGGATGTCGTTGATGCCGAACAGGGTGACGTCGTTGCGCTCGCAGTTGCGTGCCAGGGCGTCGATCTGCTGCTTGGAGAGCGGGTCCTTGATGCCAAGGGCGCGGCCTTCGGTGGGGACGCCGTGGTCGACGGTGGCGAGGGTGAGGTCGGGGCGGCGCACGGTGCGGCCGGCCAGCTCGAGCGCCTCGAAGGCCTGGGGGGAGGTCACTTCGTGGACGAGGTGGAGGTCGATGTAGAGCAGGTCGGGCTCGCCGTTCTCACCGCGGTGCACCACGTGGTCGTCCCACAGCTTCTCGAACATCGTCCTCGGTGCCGTCACCGTCGTCTCCGTGTCGGGGTGGAGTGCGATGGTAGTGCGGGGTGGGTTGTGCCGAAACGGCGTACGCTGGGACGATGACGTGGATCACCGCCCTGCTGCTGTCGGTGACGCTGGCGGCTCCGTTCGGTGGGGCGGAGGCCCGGGCGACCGACGTCGGCGACGCCGGCCTGACGCTGGAGGTGCGGGTGGAGGTCGACGCCCCGGCGACGGCGGTGCTGGTGCGGGGGATCAACGCCACGGGTGATTACGAGCTGCCGCCGGTGGCGCTGTCGGATCTTGGTGACGGCACCTGGGGCGGCATCGTGTTGCTGCCCGTGGTCGAGAACATCAAGCTGGGTTTCGAGCTGATCCCGGCTTCGGGCGTGGCGACGGTCTCCGAGCTGCACACCTTGGTGGAGTTGGGGGTCGACGCGCCCATCTTCCGCCTCGACGAGCCGGAGGCGACGTTCGATCCCGAGTCCGGCGACGAGCCGGGCCGGTCGCCCCGCTGGGCGTGGCTGGCGCTGGCGGCAGGCACTGGGGCGCTGGCGCTGGCGGGAGTGTGGTTCTGGTGGGGGAGGCGGCCGCGGTCCGAGAAGGAGGCGGGGGCGGACCTGCCGGAGGGCGACGAGCCGCAGACCTGACTTCTCTCACCCTCGCTGGGATCAGGGAGGGTCGGAGAGTCCGCCGCAGGCGGACGATCCGGGGAGGGTCGCGGTTTCGGAGATCCCCGGTCTGAGGCTCGCGAGCCCGTCTACCGCGCGTTCCCCTTGCGCTTCAGCAGCAGGATCACGGCGGCGGCGGCGAGGGCGGCGCCCACGGTGGCCCCCGATACCAGCGGGCTCGGGGTCGGGATCCGGGTGCGCAGGCTCACCTGGCGCTGGAACTCGATGATGGGCCAGTCGCGTTCCTCGGCGACCTTGCGCAGGTCCTTCTCCGGGTTGACCGCCACCGGGTGGCCGACCATCTCCAGCATGGGGAGGTCGGTGGCGCTGTCGGAGTAGGCGTAGGAGCCGGCCAGGTCGAGGTCGTCCCGTTCGACCAGCTCTTCGATGGCGGCGACCTTGCCGGGGCCCATGGCGTAGAACTCGATCTCGGGGAGGAAGAACCCGGCGGCGTCGGTCTTGACCCGGGTGGCGACGAAGTCGGTGACCCCGATGTGGCGGCCGAGGGGGCGCACGATCTGCTCCGGGCTGGCGGAGACGATGTAGACCCTGCGTCCCTCCCGCTTGTGCTGGTCGATGAGGAAGAGCGCCTCGGCGTAGACGAGCGGGTCGGCGACCTCCTCGAGGGTCTCTTCGACGAGCTGCTCGATCTCGGCCCGGTGCCAGCCGGAGGTGAGCTCGATCATCTGGTCACGGACCCGTTCCAGCTGGTCCTTGTCGGCGCCGAACAGCACGTAGAAGAGCTGAGCAAACCCGAACTTCATGAGGGCCCGCCGCCCCAGGAAGCCGGCGCGGTAGAAGGGCCGGCCGAAGGCGAGGGTCGACGACTTGGCGATGACCGTCTTGTCGAGATCGAAGAACGCCGCTTCCTGCATCACCCTGAGTCTACGGCCGGAGGCGCGGTTGGATTGAGGGTGGAGGGGGCAAGGAGGAGGCGTCGGGTGTTGAACTCGCGAGGCCAGGTCCTCGTAGTGCAGTTGCTGGAGTCTCATCCCTGACCCGCGAGTTCCCTTTGCAGCATGAGGTGACGCCACGTGAGGCGAAGGCTCACCGTGGGACGCGGACTCGGCTCCTCGAACCGGAGAACGGACGTCTAGCGCCTGTTGATCTCTGAACGTACTGTGCGTTGTGTGCTCGCGTTCATAGACGAAGCCGGTCAAAGAAGTCGAACCCCGCAGTCCAGCGAGCATTTCGTCATGGCTGCAGCGGTCTTCGGCGCTGCCGACCTTCCCAGAAGCGAGGTGTTCTTGGAGTCGCTACGCCTCCGGCTCGGGCGGGAGGCGCATCATCTGCTCAGCTGGAAGAACATCAAGACGCACGCCCAGCGGCTTGAAGCGGCAGCTGGCCTGGCAACCGCCAGCGAGTGGCTGACCATATCAGCGGTGGTGGTATGCAAGCCTTTCCTGGATATTGGAGGAATCCGGGATGCTGACGCCGCCTACCTGTACACGCTCCGGTTCCTGCTTGAGCGTCTGTCTTGGATCGCTCGGGATAGAGAGGCAATCCTGAGGTACACGCTTGCCCACGTTGTGCGCTTCCGGCTCGCACAACTGCGTGACTACGAACAGAGGCTCGCCAGAATCCCGACAAAGATACATTGGCCGGCTCTCGATCCTCGCGGCGGCATGATCGATCAGCCCAAGAGAATCCAGCAGCTCCAGATAGGCGATCTGGCAGCATCAGCGATATTCAGAGCATTTGAGCCCGATCAATACGGTCGTCCTGAGCCGAGGTATCTACAGGAGTTGGCCCCGGCCCTCTATCGGCACCCCCCGGGCAGGCTCACTTCGTACGGCCTCAAGATGCACCCGTGGAATGGCGCGACAAAAGCAACCTACCCATGGGTCACTGACCTCTGAGGTGATTTGCGAACGTCAGCCGGCTTGAGCCGCAGTAGCGCGGGTGCCGCTGTTCCCACCGGCAGACGACTGTCCGTTCTGTTGACACTCTAGGCACAGACAGTGACAGGTTCCAGATGTCTCGCCATCGCTTCGCGAATACCAGCGCCGCCAACGGCACTCGACCTCCCGGGGTGATTCAGCCTGCGGTCCCCTGCGGGCACCGATGCTGGTTGCTGCTTACGCAGTCCGCGCATTGACTGCGTAAGCTAAGCTTCCTACATAACCTTCGCTTAGCGTGATGGGAACCGAAGGATGGCTGAATACGTCCGGCAACGTTGGGAGCCCCGGTTCGTCGGGCTGAGTCGGCGCGACCGGGAAGGCTGCAACTACGACGCCTACCTCCCGGACAATCTCGCCGGCTGGAACCTCACGCTGCCGAGTGACCTCGCCGCCGACATCGCCGACGCCGAGACTGCAATCCGCGACCTCAACCAAGGCGGGACGAGGCACGTTGGCCTCGAAGGCCTCGCCCGGTTCCTGCTCAGAGCCGAATCGGTCGCCTCGTCGCGGATCGAAGGACTCGACGCCGCGCCCAGGCGCCTGATCGAAGCCGAGGCGGTGATCGCCCGCGGCGGCGAGCCCGCCGACCGGGTCGCAGCAGAGATCCTCGGCAGTATCTCGTCGATGGAATCCGCCGTCGAGCTGGCGGTCCACGGGAAGCGGTTCACTCTGGACGACCTCCTCACGGTGCATCGCGAGCTGATGGCGCATTCCCGCACGCCCGAGTTCGGCGGGGTGGTGCGCACCCAGCAGAACTGGATCGGGGGAAGCGCCTACAACCCGTGCCGGGCTGCCTTCGTGCCCCCGCCGCCCGAACACGTCGCTGCCCTGCTCGGCGACCTCGTCGACTATGCCAACGGGGACGAGCATTCACCACTGGTGCAGGCCGCCGTCGCCCATGCCCAGTTCGAGACGATCCACCCCTTCGCCGACGGCAACGGCCGCACCGGGCGGGCGCTGATCCACGTCGTCCTGCGCCGGCGCGGGCTCTCGACCTCGTTCGTGCCGCCGATCAGCCTCGTGCTCGCCACCTGGTCCGACGACTACATCTCCGGGCTCACCACCTTCCGGCACCTCGGGGCCGCTCACAGCCCGGAGCGGTCCACCGCCGCCCATGCCTGGCTGCGGACCTTCGCCGTCGCCACCCTGCGAGCCTGCTCCGACGCCCAGACCTACGCCTCCCGGATCGACGCACTGGTCGACGGATGGCGCACGACCCTCCGCACGGTGCGGCGACGGTCGGCGCTGGACGTGCTGCTCGACGCCCTTCCCGGCGTCCCCCTTCTCACGGTGGATTCGGCGGCACGGCTCCTCGACCGCTCCGACGTCGCCGCCGGCGCTGCCGTCAACCGGCTCGTGGAGACGGGCATCCTCGTCCAGCGCAACGTCGGTCGGCAGCGCTACCGCATCTTCGAAGCACCCGCCGTCCTCGATCTGTTCACATCGCTGGAGCGCGCTCTCGCCGGCCCGACCGGAGACACCGCCACAGAACCGCCCGTCCGCCCGGTCCCCCAGTCTCCGCCCCGGTAGCAGATGCCGACGGGCGGTCGTGCTCGTGGGGGTTCACTCATGGAGCTCCTTCGCCCAGTGGCCTCAGGCGGGTACGGTCTCCGGGTGGTGGCTGGCGGGGCCTTCTAGAGCGAGATCGCTCAGTCCGCGCTGGTGAAACGAAGCGTGCGCACTCGTGATAGCTAGC
>CAYQEC010000055.1:0-5783 GCA_964416425.1 uncultured Acidimicrobiaceae bacterium
CGCGCCCCAGAGCTCGGTGCATTCGCTGTGGTGCTCGAGGCGGTGGCGGTGGCGACCGTATGGGCGATATGGCGTAGATCGAATGTTCCGGTGGGGATCCAGGGGGTGGGTGTCGGGTTGTGGCGGAGGCGATGGTTGCCGTGGTCGGAGGTCCGCCGATTCCGGCGTGACGACATCAATCCGACATCGGCGGCGATCGTCGCCGATCTGGAGAACGGAGAGACGGTGTTCGTCGGTGGGGTGCCGTTTCATCCGTTGTTCTTGGATACGGTGGAGAGGCACAACCGGGCGGTGGCCCGGTTCTTGGAGCAGCTCGAAGCGGCCCGGCCCGATTCTGCGGACAGGCTCCACTGAACAGCACGGGTACGCTGGGGTCGTCGTTGCCGGGACCGGAGTTCATGAGATCACGACGTACTCCATCCCGCAGGCACCGCTCGGCACCGGACTCGATTGTGGAGCTGGCGTGCGCGATGGAGCGCCAGTTGGGCGATCGCCAACCGGGAGAAGGTGAATGCAGCAGCTGTTCGATCAGGGTGTGATCTCGCTGAAGGAAATCCTGTGAAAACCGGTCGATCTGATGAGCGTGCAGCGGCAGACGCGTGGATCAAGCGTCTTCTCACCGATCGGGAGTTTGCTCGAGCCGAGGTTGCGCGGACGAATGCGAGGCGGGAGGCGGCGCTTCGCGAGAACCTGCCTGTGTTGCGGGAGTCACGGAGAGTCTGAGGACGGTCGGCTACGACGTCACGCGACTGAGTGAGGTGCTTGTCACGGTCGTGGGCCTCCCGGGCTACGAGAAACGGTGGGCTGAGCCCGTGTCTCGGACGGTGACGTTCGATCCGTCGTTGTGCAGTGAGATCGTGAACGCTGCGACGGAACCGTAGAGATCGGGGCGTTCCTGTGCGAGGTGCGGGAGGGCGGCACCTGGATGCCGGGTGTCTACGACTGAAGAAGGCCTACCTCGCTGCTCGCAGCTCCTGGTACCTGGTGTCGATGATGTCGCGGACCTTGTCACGGAGGTCACCGATATCGGTCTGTTCGAGGCCCTCGGTGGGGATGGGCTCGTCGATGACGATCTTGGCGTCGTGCCGGTAGATCAGCTTCGACCCGGGTGCCCACGCCTCCCAGGTGCCGTTGATGGTCACCGGCACCACCGGGAGCCCCGTCATGATGGCGATGCGGAAGGCACCCTTCTTGAACGGCGCCAAGTCCTGGCCGCGGGCCCGGGTGCCCTCGGCGAAGATGATCAGCGAGTACCCGCGCTCCTTGGCCCGGGCCACCCCCTCGTTGATCGCCTGGTAGGTGACGGCGCCGGCGCCACGGTCGATCTTGACGATGCCGCCGATCTTGAGTGCCTGGGCGAAGATCGGGATCCGGTACACCTCCTTCTTGGCGAGGTACCGGATCGGGGTCGGGATCGCCAGGAACAGCGCCGGGATGTCCAGATTCGAGAGATGATTCGCCAAGAACACGTACTGCTCGCCCGGCACCACGTTCTCCCGACCCTCCACCTCCAGCTTCACCGGAGGGATGGAGAGGAACAGGCGGCTCCAGAGGCGGATCGCCGCCTCGGCGACGCCGTGGAGACGCAGCAGCATCACAACGATGAACACCGCCGACATGAAGATCGTGAACAGCATGAACGTCGGAGCCGCCACCGCCATCTTCAATGCGAGGAAGACCTTGCGGAACATGGGTCGCTAGCGTAGCCCGGCCGTTTCAGGGAGGACCCCGTGCGCCGGATGAGCCACGACGTCGCGAGGAAGATCGCCCTCGCCGCCCAAGGCTTCGCCGACCCCCGCCCGGCGGGCCGCATCGACCGGCGCCACTTCCGCCGCATGTTCCGCCAGGTCGGGCTACTCCAGCTCGACTCGGTCAACGTGGTCGCCCGCGCCCACTACCTCACGACGTTCGCCCGGCTCGGCCCCTACGATCCGGTCGCCCTCGACGCCTACACCGCCCGCAGCGGCGAGATCTTCGAGTACTGGGGCCACGAGGCGTCGCTGCTGCCGGTGGAACGGCACCGGCTGTTCCGGTGGCGGATGGCGGAACGGGAGCCCTGGCACCGGATCCAGGACGTGCTCGAGAAGCACCCCGACTACCTCGACCTCGTCTACGACGAGATCGCCACCCACGGGCCCCGCAGCGTCGGCGAGCTGGCCGACCCGGGAGCCCGCCGCGGTCCCTGGTGGGGGCACAACAAGGGCAAGACCACCCTCGAGTGGCTCTTCTCCAAGGGCCGCC
The DNA here is from genome assembly GCA_964416425.1 of uncultured Acidimicrobiaceae bacterium. Lineage (GTDB taxonomy): Bacteria > Actinomycetota > Acidimicrobiia > Spongiisociales > UBA5794 > CAYQEC01. The sequence goes on from CAYQEC010000055.1 coordinate 2,242, forward strand.
TCACCGCCTACCGCACCGCCAACTTCACCCGCGTCTACGACCTGCCGGAACGGGTCATCGCCGCCGCCCACCTCGACGGGGAGATCCCCGACCGGGACACCGCCCACCGGGAACTGCTGCTGCTCGCTGCCCGCCACCACGGCATCGGTACCGCCGACGACCTCGCCGACTACTACCGCCTCCACGCCCCCAGCGCCCGCCCTGTCGTCCAGGAGCTGGCCGCCGGCGGGCACCTCGTCGAAGTCGAGGTCGACGGGTGGCGCCAGCCCGCCTACCTCCACCCCGAGGCGCGGCGCCCCCACGCCGTGACCGGAGCGGCCCTGCTGTGCCCCTTCGACTCGCTGATCTGGAAACGGGACCGCACCGAGCGCATCTTCGGGATGCGGTACCGCATCGAGGTCTACGTCCCCAAGCCCGACAGGGTCTACGGCTACTACGTGCTGCCGTTCCTGCTCGACGGGCGGCTCGTCGCCCGGGTCGACCTCAAAGCCGATCGGGCCGGCGGCGCCCTCCTCATCCGGGCCGCCCACCTCGAACCCGGCGCCGACCCGGGACGGGTGGCACCCGCCCTGATCGCCGAGGCCCGCACCATGGCCGGCTGGCTCGGCCTCGACGACGTCGCCGTCGGCACCACCGGGGACCTGGCACCGGCGCTGCGAGGGGCCGCCACCTAGCCCCACGCAGCCGTGGTCCCCGCCGCTATCGTCCTTCGGGAGGGGACGACACGATGGAGGAAAGCACCACATGATCGGTTTCCAGGATCGAGTTGCCGTGGTCACCGGCGCCGGTGGCGGGCTCGGCAGGCAACATGCCCTCCTCCTCGCCGCCCGGGGGGCCGCCGTCGTCGTCAACGACGTCGGCGGATCCGTCCACGGGGAGGGCGTCAGCAGCGAATCGACCGACGCCGTCGTCGCCGAGATCGAAGCGGCCGGCGGCCGGGCGGTGGCGGACCATTCGTCGGTGTCCGACCCGGCGCACGCCGCCGGCATCGTGCAGGCGGCGCTCGACCACTTCGGCCGGGTCGACATCGTGGTCAACAACGCCGGGATCATCCGCGACCACTCCTTCGCCAAGCTCGACCTCGATGACCTGCATGCCGTGCTCGACGTGCACCTGCGGGGCGCCTTCTACGTCACCCGGCCTGCCTTCGCCCACATGAAGGAGCAGGGCTACGGGCGCATCATCTTCACCACCAGCGCCAGCGGCCTGCTCGGCAACTTCGGGCAGGCCAACTACGCCGCCGCCAAGATGGGCCTGATCGGGCTGATGAACGTGCTGAAGCTCGAAGGCGGCAACCACGGCATCAAAGTGAACGCGGTGGCGCCCATCGCCCACACCCGTATGACCGCAGGGGTCTTCGGCGACGCCCTCAGCGGGCTCACCCCCGAGCTGGTGTCGCCGGTCGTCGCCTACCTGGCGTCGGAGGAATGCGAGGTATCGGGTGAGATCTGGTCCGCCGGCGGCGGATCGGTGAGCCGCTACTTCGTCGCCCTCAGCGACGGCTACTTCAAGCATTCCGGGGAAGGGCCGCTCACCGTCGAGGACGTCGCCGCCAACCTGGGCGACATCCGCTCCGAGGACGGCTACGTGGTGCCCTACTCCATTCAGGACGAGTTCGCCAAGCTCGGGCCGCGCCTCCTCGGGTGACCGAACCGCCCCAGCCCCCGCCCGGCGCGCCCAAGAGCGAATGGCGGGCTTGGGCGCGGGCCCGGCGGGCCGGGATCGACTGGGCCTCCGCCTCCGCCGCCATCGTGGCGGTGCTGGCCGCCTGGGAGCCGCTGGCGGCGGCGGGCACGACGCTGGTGTATCTACCGCTGCCCGACGAGGTCGATCTGACGCCGCTGCGCGACGCCGGGCTCGCCACCCGGTTCCTCGCCACCCGCACCCCCGAGCGGGGCGGGGAGTTGACGGTGCACCACCTCGACGGCCCGCTCCAGGTGCACCGCCACGGGTTCCTGCAACCCCACCCGATGACGCCGCAGGTAGACCCGGAGGAGATCGACCTGCTGCTGCTGCCCGGGCTCGCCTTCGACCTCTACGGCAGCCGGCTCGGCCGTGGCGCCGGCTACTTCGACCGGCTCCTGCCCCGATGCCGTGACGATGCGACGCGGGTCGGGGTGGTCCCGGCCGAGCTGGTGGTCGACGAACTCCCCGTCGACGCCCACGACGTGCGGGTGGGCGTGCTCGCCACCGAGGAGGGCATGGTCGAGGTGGCGCCCGGCTCCGGTCAGTCCCTGACCACCCGGTAGCCGGCCCGCGCCAGCGCCTCGACCGCCCGGCTCAGCTCACCCTCCGGGACGAGCACCAGGTCGGTGTCGTAGGTGGAGACGGCAAAGATGCTCACCTCCACCGTCGCCAACGTCTCGGTGATGCGGGCCAGCACCCCGACGAGGCCGAAATCGAGGGGACCGGTCACCTGCAGCGCCCGCCAGCGCCGGGCGGCGGTCACGTCCTCGGGCACCGCCTCGTCGTCGCACAGCACCGACAGCTCGGTCTCGGTGCGGGTCACCGACGTTATCGGGCCGGTCCAGGCCCACGACGGCACCTCGTCGGTGGGGTCGAGCCGGGCCACGGCGAGCCTCCCGGGGAGCACGCGGAGGCGCAGCGGGGGTGTCATGCCGTGGAGCATAGGCAGCCGATGTCCGGCCACGGCGCCCGTTCGAGGGGTACGATTCCCACAGAACACAGTCTCGAACCACCGCCCCGGCCCGGCTGGCTGCCGCCGGGCCATCCAGACAGAGGGACGAACGATGACAGACTGGAGCGACGCCACGGCGCTGGTCGTGGTCGATGTCCAGGCCGGGTTCAGCGACGAGACCTACTGGGGGGCGCGCAACAACCCGACCTCCGAAACCAACATCGAGCAGCTCGTCGCCGCGTGGCGGGATCAGGGTTGGCCGATCGTCTACGTACGGCACGACTCGACCAAACCCGGCTCGCCGTTGCAGGCCGGCACTCCGGGCAACCAGCTCATGCCGTTCCTGCGGTCCGTCGAGCCCGACCTGCTGGTGTCGAAGTCGGTGCATTCGGCGTTCCTCGGCGAGCCCGACCTGCACGGATGGCTCACCGACCGCCACATCCGCAGCGTTGCGGTGTGCGGCATCCAGACGAACATGTGTTGCGAAACGACGGCGCGGGACGCCAGCGACCTGGGGTACTCGCTGCTGTTCATCCTCGACGCCACCCACACCTTCGACATCACCAGCGGCAGCTCCGGGAAGGTGTACCGGGCAAGAGAGCTGTCCCGCTACACGGCGGTGAACATCGACGCCAGCTTCGGGCAGGTGGTGTACACCGCCGAGCTGCTGGGAGGCATCGAGGAGTAGGGGGAGCTTCTCTCACCCTCCCTGGGATTAGGGAGGTTCCCTCCGCCGCAGGCGGAGGCGTCGTAGAGGCGTAGCCGAAGGCTGCGGCGATTCGGGGAGGGTCGCGGTGGGGTCCCTCACCGCGACAGGAACCGCGACCCCCCTCGGCTCGCTCGGTTCCTGCGGAGCCGCCTCGCCGGTCCCCCCTGATTCCAGGGGGGACGACAGAATGGCTCC
>CAYQEC010000056.1:0-5509 GCA_964416425.1 uncultured Acidimicrobiaceae bacterium
CGGATCCAGGATCGGGTAACAATGGAACTCGTTGTTGGTGAGCACGCCACCTAGCGGAGTGGACTGACCGTCGCAGCTGTGCTGCCCGTACGTGAAGATGACCTCGCCGTTGAGCTCGTTGACCATCTCCCCGATTCGGAGCATCGGGAAGCCACCGGGATAGCCGCTCGGGGCAGCGAAGTTATCGAGCGCCGCCGACTCGGCTGCCGGGTAGTGCGTCGTGGCCTCGTTGGCCGGCCCGAACGGCGTTGTGTCCGACGGCTTGAACCTGAACCAGTTGAGGCGGCCGGCACCTTCCAAGTCGACGTAGATGTCGGTCACGCCTGTGGGTGCGCCACTGAAGGTGATGTCGTGGGCGAGCTCATAGCTCTGCGCTCCGTTGTTCGTCAGAGACACCTGGGCGAATGGGTTGCCTCCCGGCGTCGTGGCGAAGCTCACCGTCGTCCCCTCGAGCATGGCTGAACCCCGCACCAGTAGCTCGGCGATGCCGTTGCCGAAGTCGACGTCCTGGAAGACGAGGGAGTCGGTGTCGTTCCACCACACCACGGCGCGGCCTCCCCCGATGTCCCTCATATCTAGCTCGCGTACCAGGCTGGTGCCGGATTCGCTCGAGTAGTACTCGGCCTCGATCTGCTCGAAAGCGGAGAAGCCGTAGGGAGTTGTCCCGACCGAGTCGAGGCTACGGTTCCCCCGATCGTAAATGCGTTGGAGCCACAGCTTCGGCTCGACGGACACGCCTCCGCCGCTGTTCGGGAAGAACTGCTCGAGATCGTAGAAGCCGACGGTGACCCACGGGTCCACAGTCGACAGGCGAGTCTGGGTCTGGATCGACCCGAGCCTTCGCTCCGACCAGAACGTCGGTGACTCTTGTGTGCAAGCTGATGATCCATACTCGCAAGCCAAATCAGAAGGAGTATCGGGATAATCGGCTTCGCAGTCGCCGAACGTCGACTCCGAGTCTCCGCAGCGCCACTCGGTGTTGAACAGCACCTGTGCGTTGTGCGTATCCCCTTCCTGGCCGGCGACCTTCGAGTACTCGATCCGCGCCAGATTGGCTGCCCTCACGTATTCCCACTGTCCCGATCCAACCCCGTAGTAGTTGATCTCGCGCTCGTAGAAGTACGACACAACGTTGCCGCTCGTGTCCTCGATTCGATCCAGGTTCCATTGGTATGGACGAGGACAGACAGAACCGGAAGCCGTCACGACTGCCGAGCCTTCGCCTTGCGACAGCAAGAGGGCTGCCCCGCCGCATTCCTCGGACGAGTCGACCGGAGCGTAGAGCCGGGAGTTCTGGGCGGCCGCCGACGTCTGCTCGAACTCCTCTCCGAATCCGTAGGAGGTGCCATCGGGTGTCGTGGCGGACCAGTAGTCGACGAGCCTCGTGAGAGATGCTCCATCGAATTCAACTGAGGACCACTCCGCGGAACTCTCCACAAGCAGGATCCTGAATCTGACCTCTTGGGGATGAGTGCTTCTCCAGCCGTCGCCGAGCGCCTTGCTGAGCTGCACCCACTCCTGTTCACTGCCCTCGAATTGATACTCGGTGTGAGCAACCCATGTGCCATCGAGGGCCGCAACCTCAAGTCGGATCTTGGCGCCTGAAGTCCCCGGTTGCTGCCGCACCCAGACCGAATACTCGTATCCCTCGTACTGTGGCAGCGTGACGATCTGCTCATACCCGAACGCTTCGCCTCCGCCGGTGCCCACCGACACCGCGTAGGTGGAATCACCGCCGGGAAACTCGGGATCGGCGGCGATCACTTCAAAGTCGCCAGCACCGGGTACTGTTTCGTACGGCGACCACGGCGCGAAGTCGCCGGTTTCGAAACCTCCGTTCACCAGTTTCTCCGGCCCGCTCTCATGGTGTTCGATTCTCCAGTAGGGATCGTTCTGGAGCCGGAACTGATTCGTCCCGGGGATCTGAACCAGCTGTGACGCCACCCCGTTCAGCTGCAGGGTGTAGTTGTCCGAGTCGTCCTCATCCGGGCAGAAGTGCCGATCCGTTCCATCACTACACGTCGAGTAGGCCCGCGTGATGGCTCCCGGGTGGTACGACCAGCCAAGGCCGATGTCCGATGCTTGATTGTTGGACCTCGGGTGCAATCCGTCCACGGTGCCGCTGGAGTAGGTGAGCTCCACCGCGGGGGTCGGCCCGGCCGCGGCGGAGGGCACGTCGATCGGGTACGAGAGTTCGGCCGAACCCGAGAACAAACCAACCTGGTAGTCGAGGACGGATGCCATCGGAGTCGCTTCGAAATCACCCGACACGGATGAAGCGAGTGTCGCCAGGGCAACGATGGTCGTTCCCGGGAGGAAGACGGTCTCGAGGCCACGGTCTTGGATTGCCACGACCTGCTGCGGGATCTCGCCGGGCGAGAACGTGATCCTACGATTCTCCGGATCGTTCTCGGTCGGCAGCATCTGCACGTTCTTGCACGTGTAAACGCCCTCGGCGTCGAGCACACAGCCGTCGTACTGCACCATCTGGAGGCGATTGATGACATCGGCGCCGGACGTGAGCGCGACGTCCGCGTAGTCGAACTCGACGCTGACAGCTTCCGCCGACATTCTCGAGCCCTGGTCATCCTTGGCCGTGATCTCGAACGCGGCTCCGACCGGTGACAGGTCATGTGCGAGAGCCTGATCGAGCACGACGACGTCTACCGACAAGTCGGTGGAGAGACTGCGGCGGTCGGCTGCCACCGAGAGTGGCAACTTCGATGAGATCGTGCGAGACCCATCGGCCGCAACCCGCAGCGTGTCGCTCGCCGGTGCTAGCCCTCGCTTGGTCGTCTCCGGGCTCGGTTCATACGTTGGAATCGAGAGGTCGGGTGGGTCCCACGGCGTGCCCGAAGTATCGTCGAATTGCCTCCCGCTCTCCGTTGTATCGTCAGGCGCCTCGAGGGTGGCGTCTGGTTCGGCCATTTCCGCCAACACACTGGTGACCGGGGTGAGCACTCCAATCAGCAAAGCAACGACAGCGAGCAGGGTGAGGCGACGGCCAAACACGGTTTCCCCCCTTGTGGCAGAGCCAGGCTAGTGCGATCAGCATCACGATGGGTAGTCATACCAACACTCTCCGTATTTGTCAATAGTTGGACGAAATGTAAAAGGGCCAGGGGAGAGTGCTTGAGGCTTACTCCATCCCTCAGTCGTACACGCCCGTCATCCAGGTGGCGCCCTCCCGCACCTCACACAGGAACGCCCCCGCCGAGGTGACGATCTGGTATCGATCGGCCGGCCCCTCCCCCCCCCACCAGCGTCCCACCTTGCGCCACGGCCCCGCCCACGACACCACCTCCACCCAGCGGCTCCCCAACCGCACCCGGGTCGGCATCCCCCCGTCCCACTCCACCTCGAGGCGGACCGGATCGGGTGGTGCCAGCGCCGGCGACGGGGACGGGAGCCGGCCCGGCCACGGCGCCCGCGGATCCCGCACCGGTGACGGCGCCTCTTCCCCCCAGCGGTGCCACGCCACCCGCTCGACCGGGTCACGGCCCCCCTGGGGCTGCGCCTGCACCACCCCGTCCGGGCCCACGATGGCCTGGGCCTGCACCAGCGCCCGGTCCGCCTCGGCGGCGGAGCGGGCATCCTCGTGTAACGCCAGCTGTCGCCCCTCGTCGGAGAGGTCCGCCGGGGTGATCCGCAGCCGTACCAGGCCGCCCCTGATCCCCGGGCCGCTCCGCAGCCGGGCCCGGTCGAGCCAGGCCCGCAGCTGCCAGCGCACCCGCTCGGCGAGGCTGCCCTCGTCGAAGGGATCGGCGCCGTGCCACGTCCGCGACCGCACCTCCCCGTCGGCCGCCTCCGCCTCCACCTCCACCCGATGCGGCGCCACCCCCTCGCCTGCCAGCGCCTCCAGCAGGCGATGCGCCAGGGCACGAGCCACGAACGCCGCCTGCTCGATGCTCTCCAGCGGCGGCGAGAACCGCTCCTCCACCGCCAGGTCGGCCGGGATCACCCGTGCCCAAGTTGCCCGGTCCTCCCCCAGCGCCGCCCGGTGCGCCGCCAGGCCGTCGGGGCCGAACCGTGACACCACCGCCTCCCGCGGCAGCTCCGACAGCGCCCCCAGGGTGGTGATCCCCAACCAGCGGAAGACCGAGGCCAGGTCCTCCTTCCCCAGCGAGGCCACGTCGAGGGATGCCAGGAAGGCGGCGTCGTCCTCCACCAGATACAGCGGCGCCTCCGCGGTGGCCCGCTCGGCGGCGCGCTGGGCGGCGAACGGGCCGGCGGCGAGTCCCATGAGGAACCCGGGCCCGGCAACGGCCTCCACCTCCTTCGCCACCCGGTCGGCCAGGCTCCGCTCCCCGCCGTAGTAGCGGACCGCACCCGTCACCGGGGCGAACACCAGGCCCGGCGCCGCCACCTCGATGCGGGGAACGATCTCCTCGATGGCGAGCGCCACCGGCTCGAACCGGGCCGTCTCCGCCCCTGGGTCGCTCACTAGCGTCACCACCACTGGGCACACCGCCTCCGCCTCGCGGCGGCGCATCCCGATGCGGATCCCGGCCGCGACGGCGAGGCCGTCGACCGCGACCACCCGGTTGTCCTCCCCCACCGCCTGGCAGGGGCTATCCGGCGGCGCGTCGGGCCGGCGCAGTGGCCAGTCCGGGAACCAGACGCAGAGTGTCCGTTCCATCGTCCTCCAACTCGATGAGCCGGGCCGCTCCCCGCATCGCCTTCCCCGACGCCTCAAACACCATGCGGCGGCGGCGCAGCCTGCCGTGCCCGTCCTCGGCGCCTTCCCACTCCACCCGGCGTGCCTCCACCCGCAGATGGGCGAGCCCGGCGGGCAGGTCGCCCTTCACCGGGCGCAGCACCAGCGGGGTCCGCCGTGACCTGGCCACGGCCGCCAGCCGGCGAAGCTGCTCCGGCTTGGCCCGCTCCGGCACCTCGGCGAAGACCGCCTTCACCCCCTCCAGCAGGTTGGCGACCACCTGTCCCCACGACACCGGGTCGTCGCAGCGCACCACGATCAGCCGCTCCGGCGGGATCCCGCACTCCCACGCCGCCGGAGGCGACAGCCATCCCCGCACGTCGAGGTAGGCCACCGGTCCCTGCGAGGCCCGGGAAGCCAGCAGGACGAGCCCGAGACGGGCGAGGCCGAAACCGGGAGGCCCCACGAGCCCGGTGACGCGTCCCGGCTCGAGAGCGAGCAGATTCCCCAGCGCCGTCTCCACAACCGCCACCCGATCCTCCGCCGTGTTCATCCCCGCCCTTCCGAGGGCTTCACACCCTATCGAACATATGTTCGATAGGCAAGGGGTGGCAGGGGGCTGACCCACCCAGCCGCACACCCCCCTCGGCTCGAACGGCTCCTTCGGAGCCGCCTCGCCGGTCCCCCCTCTTACAAGGGGGGACGAGAGGTTCTGTCACCCTCCCTGCTGTGCAGGGAGGTTTCCTCCGCCGCAGGCGGAGGCGTCGTAGAACGAGCCGAAGGCGAAGTGATTCGGAGAGGGTCACCCTGCAGTCCCCCACCGCGACCCCCCTCAGCTCGCTCGCCAGCTTC
>CAYQEC010000057.1:0-5404 GCA_964416425.1 uncultured Acidimicrobiaceae bacterium
CCATCCACTTGTGGGGGTCGACGATGGCCGAATCGGCCAGCTCCAGGCCGTCGTAGAGGGGAGCGACCCGCTCGTCGAGGATGCCGACCAGCCCGTAGGCGCCGTCGACGTGGAACCAGATGCCGTGGCGGCGGGCGATCTCCCCGGCGGCCCGCAGCGGGTCGACGGCGCCGGTGTTGGTGGTGCCGGCGGCGGCCACCACCGCCACCGGGACGATCCCGGCCGCCACGTCGGCTTCGATCATGGCGGCGAGGGCGGCGACGTCCATGCGTTGTTGCTCATCAACCGGGACCGCCCGTACCGCGGCTCGGCCGAGCCCGAGCACCGCGGCGGAGCGGTGCACGCTGTGGTGCGCCTCCGCCGAGGTGTAGATGGCGACCCCGGCGGTGCCGACGCCGTCGGCGGCGGGGTCGACGCCGCGCTGCTCGAAGGCGAATTGGCGGGCGGCGCCGAGGGCGACCAGGTTGGCGACCGAGCCGCCGCTGCTGTAGACGCCCCGCATGCCCTCCCGCAGCCCGCAGAGTTGGGCGAGCCATTCGAGGGACAGCTCCTCGACGTGGTTGAAGGCGGTGATGGTGTAGCGCTGCGGGGCGGCGACCATGGAGGCGGCGGCTGCCACGGTGGCGATGGTGCTGGGGCCGGTGGTGATCCAGCCGTAGAAGCGGGGGTTCGACATGGCGGCGCCGTTGGGGATGAGGGTGCGTTCCAGCTCGTCGGCGACGGCGTCGGCGCCGATGCCGTCTTCGGGGAGGGGTCCGCTGAGGGCGGCGGTCCAGGCGTCGCGGCGCTCCACTGCGTCGCTTCCTTCGAAGCGGAGGAAGGTGTCGAGCTGCGGGCCCAGTCGGGCCAGGTACTGGTCGAAAGCTCCGGTTTCGGCGGCGTCATGCTCCATCGGCGCGGCAACCCTACCCGCCGCCACGGCCCGTAACGCCGTCAGGACACGGCGATGGGGCCGATCGGCCCGGTGATGGTCCAACCGGCGTCGGTGAGGTCTGCGCCGTACGTGAGCCAGATGCCGCAAAGGCCGCCGCACCACAGCGCCATGTCGACGGTGGCCCGGTCTTCGCTGCCGCCGACGGGGCCGGCGGTGACGATGGCGGCGCCCGGCACGATCGGTTCCAGGCTCTCGGTGCGGGCCAGCTCGGCGTCCGCGATCACTTCCACCGGGCCGAAGGCGGAGGCGGCGTCGACCACGGCCTGCAGCTCGGCGTCGGTGAACGGGGTGCCGTCGTCCATGTGGCCGACGACGAAGAGCTTGGTAAAGCGGTGTCCGGCCCCGAAGCTGGTGTCCTTGGTGAGGAGCTCGGTGACGGCGGCGGCGAGCAAATCGGCCGTGGTGTCGGCGGCGGTCGCTTGGGTCGTGGTGGTCGTGGCGGCGGTCGTGGTCGTGGTGGTGGTAGCGGCGGCAGTTTCGGTCTCGTTGCCGCAGGAGGCGGCGAGGAGGGCGAGGACGAGCGTGAGCACGACGAGGGCGATTCGCTTCTGCATGGGGCTGTGACGCCGGGGGAAGGAAGCGGGGTTCCCGGACCGCCTCCTCTCGCGCGCGCCTCGCCCCCTCCCGTTCCCTTCCCTCTCTCGTCCTCCCTTCCCTCTCTCGTCCTCCCTTCCCTCTCTCGTCCTCCCTTCCCTCTTTCGTCCCCCCTTCCCTCTCTCGTCCCCCCTGGGATCAGGGGGGACCGGGGAGCGGAGCGACCCGAGGGGGGTACCAAGCCGCGACCGGCGAGCCTTGTCTTCTCGTCCCCCTGTCTGCAGGGGGGACCGGCGAAGCGCCACCGGAGCAGGCGGCGCCACCTAAGGGTGGCGTCAGCCGAGGGGGGTCCCGTTCCGTCCCCTACCTCTCTCCCCGGATCGCCTTGCGTTCTTCGTGTCGTCCCCCCTGGGATCAGGGGGGACCGGCGAACGAAGTGAGCCGAGGGGGGTCGCGGCTCGGCAGGCGAGTCCAGGTCGTCCCGCGCCTCTCCCCGGATCGCCTTACGCCCCATGGGTTTCTTGTCACACCCGGCCGTCATGATGGATCCATGCTGGAGCACGACCTCCCGATGCCGATCGACCATTACGAGCAGGTCCTCAGGGCCGGCGAGGCGCTGATCGCCAAGATCCGAGCCTGCCAGGCCGAAGCGCTTGCCGCCCTCGACTCGGTCGAGGTCCACCGCATGGACGGCTGCCGCTCGATGCTGGAATGGACCGCAGCCCACCTCGACATCGAGCACGACACCGCCCGCCGTCTCCTGCGCTCCGCCAAGGTCCTCACCGATCGCCCCGACCTCGCCGCCACCCTCGAACACGGCGAGGTCAGCTTCGACCGGGCCCTTGCCACCGCCGAGTTGGCCGCCGCCGGCGCCGACGACGCCACGCTGGCGGCGTCGGGCGGCTTCGACCTCCCCGGGGTACATCGTCTCGCCTCCCGGCATCGCCGTACCACCCGCCGCCACGAGACCCGGGTGTTCCTCGACCGGTTCATCGCGATCCAATCTTCCCTCGACGAGTCATCGGGACGCCTGTGGGGAGAACTGCCCGGCTTCGAACTACGCATCGTGGAGAAAGCGCTGTCCCAGCGCGGCGACCAGTTCAACGACCTGCCCGGCCCCAAGCTGCGTAGGGACCAGCGCATGGCCGACGCTTTGGTCTCCATCGCCCAGGACTCCCTCGACGGCACCGAGGGCGACGGCGTCGTCGAGACGAGCGGCACCGATCCGCTCGTCACCGTCTTCGTCGACGCCACCGTCGCCGCTCCCACCTGTGGGGAGGCCGGCGCCGAGATCGCCTACGGTCCCCGCGTCGGGCCCGCAACCCTCGACCGTATCCTCTGCTCCGGGGCCGTGCAGGTCGTGGGCCTCGACCATGGCCGGCCGGTCACCGCCTCCGACGCGACCCGGGCCATCCCGCCCGCGGTGCGCCGCTTCGTGGCCTGGCGAGACGGCGGTTGCACCGTCGCCGGCTGCCGCTCCCACTACCGGCTCCAACCCCACCACATCTGGGAACGCCGCAACGGCGGCGACCACGACTCCGACAACCTCACCACCTTGTGCTGGTACCACCACCATGTCGTCATTCACGGCATGGGATACCGCATCGACCCCGACTCGCCTCCCCAATCCCGGCAACTCCAACCCGCCGTCCACGGCCCCGATCCTCCCTGACCCCCCACGCCACCCACGGCATCCCCCAACCCCGGGGCGGTTCTGCCGCGCCCCCGGTGGGGTACTCCATGCCTGGCCGGGCGGCGGTTCACTAGGTTGCATGGTCCCGGGCTGCCAGGCGGTGCCGGACCATCGCGAAGGGAGTCGCCGATGCAGCAGATGACCCACGACGAGATGATCGCTTTCGTGTCGGAGGGGACCCGGACCGGGAAGCTCGCGGTGGTCCGACGCGACGGGGCCCCTCATGTCACCCCGGTCTGGTTCGTCGTCGACGGGGACGACCTCGTCCTCACGACGGACAAGACCTCGGTCAAGGGCCATGCGCTGCAGCGTGATCCCCGAGTGTCGATCGCGGTGGATGACGAGATGCCGCCGTTCGCCTTCGTTCAGATCGGCGGCACCGCCACGCTCTCGGAGGACCCGGAGGAGCTACGCCACTGGGCGACCGTCATCGCGCGGCGCTACATGGGTGACGAGCGAGCCGAAGCCTACGGGCGCCGCAACGGGGTTCCTGGGGAGCTGCTGGTCAGGGTGCGGCCGGGGAAGGTTCTCGCCAGGAAGGGCATCGCCGACTGACGAGTGGCCCGGCGAGCCCTTCTGTCGTCCCCCCTGCCTTCCTATCGTCCCCCCTGCCTTCCTATCGTCCCCCCCTGGAATCAGGGGGGGACCGGCGAGGCGCCAGCGGAGGTGGCAGCCGAGCCGAGGGGGGTTCCGTCCCAAGCCGCGACCCTCCCCGGATCAGTCGCCTTCGGCTCCTTCTCCGACCCTCCCTGGTCCCAGGGAGGGTGACAGAGGGGATCAGGGGGGACCGGCGAGGCGCCAGCGGAGGTGGCAGCCGAGGGGGTACCAAGCCGCGACATCGCCGTGACCAGCCCTCGTCCCCCTCTGTCGTCCCCCCTGGAACCAGGGGGGACCGGCGAACGGAGTGAGCTGAGGGGGGTCCCGTTCTGTCCCAAGCCGCGACCCTCCCCGGATCAGTCGCCTTCGGCTCCTTCTCCGACCCTCCCTGGTCCCGGGGAGGGTGATAGAGGGGATCAGGGGGACCAGCGAGCGAAGTGAGCCGAGGGGGGTTCCTTGATGTCTCCTACCGTGATCCTGCCCGGCGCACCCGCCGGCGACTCCCCTCAGGGATCCGTGCGCCACACCGCCCCGGACCGGCCCGGGAGGCGGATCGTGCCGTCCCCGGCCTTTCCGCGGCCCCACAGCAGGGTGAGTGCACCGTGCCCCACCGGCGCCTCGGCATCCTCCTCGCCGGCGTTGACCGCCACCACCAGCGTCTCGTCGCCGTAGCGGCGCTCGAACACCACGAGCTGACCGTTGTGGTCCCCGGTGGGATGGAGACGCCGGTAGTCGGGGCTGCGCAGCGCCGGATGCTCCTTGCGGAGGGCGACGAGGCTGCGGAACGTCTCCAGCAGCTCCCGGTCCTGCCGCTGCTCCTGCCACGGGAAGCTGCGCCGGCAGTCGGGATCCCGGCCCCCGGGGAGCCCGATCTCGGTGCCGTAGTACACACAGGGTGCGCCCGGGAAGGTGAACAACAGCAGGGCGCCGAGCACGACCGAGTCCCGGTCGCCGGAAGCGATCGAGAGGATGCGGGCCGTGTCGTGCGAGTCGAGCAGGTTGAGGTTGGCGAGATGGGCGTGCTCCGGGTAGGCGGCGAGCAGGTGGTCGACCCGGGCGGCGTACTCGGCGGCGTCGAGTGGCTCGGTGATGACGTACCAGGGATTGTCGATCTCGGTGGTGGGGTCGACCCGGTCGCCGGCGACGAAGGAGATGATCGCCGCGGTGAGGGGGTAGTTCATGGTGCCGTCGAAGCGGGTACCGTCTCCGATCCATTCGGCGGCCTCGGCCCACACCTCACCGACCAGGTAGAGATCGGGATTGATCGCTTTGACCCGCTGCCGGAACTCCTCCCAGAACCCCGGCGTCGTGATCTCCTGTGGCACGTCGAGGCGCCAGCCGTCGATCCCGCGGCGGGCCCAGTGCTCCCCGACCCGCATCAGGAATTCCCGCACCTGGGGATGGTCGGTGTTGAACTTGGGGAGGGCGGCCAGGCCCCACCAGGCCTCGTAATTGGGGTTGCGGCTCTCGTCGTAGGCGTGCAGCGGCCAGTGGCGCACGATGAACCAGTCGATCCAGGGCGAGCGCGGCCCGTTCTCGAGGATGTCGTTGAACTGGAGGAACCCCCGGCTGGCATGGTTGAACACCCCATCGATGACGACTCGGATCCCGTGCTGGTGGCAGGCGGCGAGCATCTCCTCGAAGGC
>CAYQEC010000058.1:0-5086 GCA_964416425.1 uncultured Acidimicrobiaceae bacterium
GGGAGGGTGAGAGAGGGGCACGGCAGGGAGGGTGAGGACAGGACGCGGCAGGGCCCCGGCTCCGGCCGGGGCCCTGCCTTCTCGGTACTCGTCGGTGGGATCAGCCGCTCGCGCTGCCGATCACGCCTTCGACGAAGTAGTCCATGCTGAAGATGTCACCCAGCGGCTGCTCCAAGCCGTCCTGGTTGACGATCGGATCAGGCAGGACCTGGAACTCACCGTCGATGATCTGCTGCTTGCGCGCCAGGATCATGTCCTTGGTGTCCTGGGACACGGACGGACCGAACGGGGCGATGTCGACGGTGCCGTCGGCCATGTTCCCGTAGTACGGCGTGTTGGTCCAGGTGCCGTCGCGGACCTCCTGGGCCGTCTTCAGGTAGTACGGACCCCAATCCCAGATGGCTGCGGTGAGCCAGCCCTCGGGGGCGAACTCGATCATGTCGGTGTTGTAGCCGACCCACTTGGCTCCTGCCGCCTCGGCCGCCTGGCCGGGAGCGGGGGAGTCCTGGTGCATGGCGATGACGTCGGCGCCGGCATCGAGCAGCGATTGGGCGGCGTCACCCTCGACCGCGGGATCGAACCAGGTGGACGTCCACACCACCTGCACCTGGGCATCCGGGTTGACCTCACGGGCGCCGAGCGTGAAAGCGTTGATGCCTCGCAGCACCTCTGGGATCGGGAACGCCGCGACGTAGCCGATCAGGTTGGTCTCGGTCGCCGCGCCGGCGGCCATCCCGCTCAGGAAGCGGCCCTCCTCGGCGGCCCCGAAGTAGTTGCTCATGTTCTCCGACGACTTGTAGCCGGTGGCGTGCATGAACACCGTGTCCGGGTAGTTCTCCGCCGCGGCAAGCATCGGATCCATGTACCCGAACGAGGTCCCGAAGATGAGCTTGTTGCCTCCGGCGGCCAGGTCCTCGAACACCCGCTGCGAGTCGGGGCCCTCGGGGATGTTCTCGAGCCGGGTGATCTCGACGTTGTCCATGTTCTCTTCGACGTAGTTCATGCCCTGGTTGTGTGCCCACGACCAGCCCTTGTCGGACGTCGGTCCGACGAAGACGACGGCAATCTTCAGCGTCTCGACGGTACTGGTGCTGGTGCTGGTGCTGGTGCTGGTGCTGGCGCTGCCCTCGTCATCGCCGCCACACCCGGCGGCGATGAGGGCGAGGATCAGCATCAGGCCTGTGATCAGACGCCATCTGCCTCGAGCCATTGCTCCTCCCGCTTCCCTCCGATTGGAATCATTGCCTGGTTCCCGGCGCCGGAACGAGCCCGCCCACTCCACCGCCGGGGACGTCACTTTATGCGCGGGAAGGCGAGTACGGCGAAAGCGCGAACTCAGTCCTTGCGGATGGCGTTGAGGTAGTTGTAGATCGTGATCCGGCTCACGCCCATGAGATCGGCGATCGAATCGATGGCGCGTCGCAGATGGAAGGCGCCCCGCTCGTCGAGCATGCGCACCGCCGCCTGCTTCTCGACCCGTCCCAACTCCGCCAGGGGGCCGCCCAGTTCCTGTTCGATGTGGGCGACCATGCGCTCCAGTGCCCCCGAGAGCGACTCGAGGCGTACCCCGCCGATCACTTCGCCCTCCCATTCGACGGGGACGTCGGTCTCGGCGATGCCGTCCGGTTCCACCACCGTGCCTCCCACCACCGCCAGCAGCGGCTCGAGGGCCGTGAACACCGGATGATCGACGGCAGCCACGGGTCAGTCGCCGGTGAACTGGAGGGACACCCGGGTCGCTCCGTTGGTGAGGGCCGCTTCCAGCATCGCCTGGAGGGCCGCGATCACCTGGCTCTGTTCACCGACCACGGTCGTTCCGAAGGGACCGACCTCGGGCACCAGACCGAGGGCGGAGACGGCGTCGATGGCGGCGCGGACGTGGGGTCCCGGGGCCCCCTCTTCGAAGGGCTCCACCAGGAACTCGGCCCGGCAGGTGGACATGGTCAATGACTCCTCGACACGATCTGGATGATCCTAGTGAGGGGCGCTTCCGCCTTCTCGATGTCGCTTGACAAAACGTACAATCAGAGAGAGGTCGCGTCGGTTGTGGCCCCGGTAGTCGAGTACCGTCCCGCCCGGAGGAGGGGAGTCGACATGACGCTGACGACACCCGAAGTGTTCGAATTCCGGCTCAACGGGGCCGGGGTCGCGGTGCGCGGCGACCACCCCCACCTGCTCGCAGCGCTCCGCGACGAGCTCGACGTCACCTCGCCGAAGGATGGCTGTTCCCCGTCCGGGCAATGTGGGGCATGCACCGTGCTGCTCGACGGCAAGGCGATCCAGAGCTGCCTGGTGTCCCTCGAGAAGGCGGCCGGCAAGGAAGTCACCACCCTCGAGGGCCTCGAGGGTGGTGAGCGGGATCGCCTGGCGACCGCCTTCGCCGTGACCGGGGCCCTGCAGTGCGGGTTCTGCACCCCGGGGATCGTGATGCGGACCAAGGCGCTGCTCGACCAGAAGGGCAAGGACCTCGACCGGGCCACGATGGCGGGCAGGCTGGGCGCTCATCTCTGCCGCTGCACCGGCTACACCAAGATCTTCGACGCCATCGAGATGCTCCGCGACGGGACGATCCCCGAGCCGGCGCTGCCCGGCGGCATCGGCAGCTCCGGCGTCAAGTACGAGGCGGCCGAGCTGGCGCTCGGCGACCGGGGATACGTGGCCGACCTGCGCCCGCCCGGCCTGCTGCACGCCGCCCTCAAACTCACCGACCACGCCCGTGCCGACGTCGTCGCCATCGACACGACCGCCGCCGCCACCATGGAGGGCGTCGTGGCCGTCTCCACCGCCGCCGACGTCCCCGGGGAGCTGCGGGTCGGCATCATCGAGCGGGACTGGCCGGTGCTGATCCCGGTGGGAGGCCGCACCTCCTACCAGGGTGACGTGCTCGCCGTCGTCGTCGCCGAGACCGTTGTCCAGGCGCGGGCCGCCGCCGAAGCGGTGCACGTCGACTACGAGGTACTGCCGCCGTTCACCGACCCGGTGGCGGCGCTGGCGTCTGGCGAGGATGCGGTGTGGGGCCTCGACGGCAACGTGCTCTCCGTCTCCGCCTACCAGCGGGGCGACGTCGACGCCGCCCTGGAGCAATCGGCCCACACTGTGCACGAGGTGTTCCACACCCAGCGGGTGGAGCACGCCTTCCTGGAGCCCGAATCCACCCTGGCGATGCCCGGCGACGACGGCCGGCTCATGGTCTTCTCCGGAGGCCAGGGGGTGTGGGACGACCGCGATCAGATCGCCTCCGTGCTCGGCCTCGATCCCGACCGGGTCGTCGTCGAGCTGGTGTCCAACGGCGGCGCCTTCGGCGGCAAGGAGGACATGTCGAACCAGGCGCAGACCGCCCTCGCCGCTCACCTGCTGCAGCGGCCCGTGCTGTGCACCCTCACCCGGGAGCAGTCGCTGCTCATCCACGCCAAGCGGCACCCGATCACGATCGAGGCCACTGCCGGCTGCGACGCCGACGGCAAGCTGACGGCGCTGCGGGCCCGCCTCATCGGGGACAGCGGCCCGTACGCCTCGGTGGGCATGAAGGTGCTGGAGCGGGCGGCCGGCCACGCCGGCGGTCCGTACGTCTTCCCCGCCATGGACGTGGAGTCCACCGCGGTGCGCACCAACAACCCGGTGTGCGGCGCCTTCCGCGGCTTCGGCGCCAACCAGGCGCAGTTCGCCACCGAAGGCCTGTTGGACCGCCTCGCCGAGAAGGTCGGCATCAGCGGCTGGGAGATGCGCTCCCGCAACGTCGTCGATCCCGGCGACGAGTGGGGGCCCGGCCAGATCATGGACGACGGCTGCCGGGGGGCCCGCACCTGCCTCGAGCGCATCAAGCCCGCCTACGACGAGGCCCGAGCCGCCGGCAAGGCGGTGGGGCTGGGCCTCGCCCTCAAGAACTCGGGCCTCGGCAACGGGTTCCTCGAGATTTCACGGGCGGTGGTGCGCTTCGAGGAGGACGGCACCGTGGAGGTGCGGCACTGCTGGACCGAGATGGGTCAGGGCATCCACACCGTGGCGCTCCAGGTGGCGGTGGAGGAGCTGGGCGTCGATCCGGCCCGGGTCCGGGTGGTGGTCGACACCACCCGCGAGCTGGGGGCCGGTCAGACCACCGGCTCCCGCGGCACCCTGATGGGCGCCGGCGCCATCGCCGCCGCCTGCCGGGTCGCCGACGAGCAAGGCCGGGCCCCCGGCGTCGACTACCTCGGGGAGTACCGGGTCGACTGGACCAACAGCATGAAGGAGGGAGTGGAGCACCCCGTCATCCACTCCGCCTTCGGCTACGCCGCCCAGCTGGTGGTGGCCGACCCCGAGACGGGGGACATCGAGAAGGTGGTGGCGGTGCACGACGTGGGCCGGGTCGTCAACCCCACCCTGTGCGAAGGCCAGATCGAGGGGGCGGTGCACATGGGCCTCGGCTACGCCCTCACCGAGGAGTTCCCCAGCGACGAGGAAGGCCGGCCCACCAACATGACGTTGCGCAGCCTCGGCATCCTGCGAGCCAAGGACATGCCCCCGGTCGACGTGATCCTGGTCGAGGAGCCGCAGCCGCGGGCTCCCTACGGGGTCAAGGGCGTCGGCGAGATCGGGCTGGTGCCCACCGCCGGGGCGGTGGCCGCCGCCTTGCACGAGGTGGACGGGCGCTGGCGCACCACACTGCCGATGGGGGTGCACGAGCCGGTCGAGAAGGCGTAGGGGCTCAGGCCCCGACGACCGGGCTGCGCCGCTCCAGCAACACCACGTCACGCCAGCGGCCGTCCATCGACCCCAGCCGTTCACGGATCCCGACGGCGCGGAACCCGCACCTCGCCAGCAGGGCGAGGCTCGCTTCGTTCTCGGGGAACACGCCACCCTGAAGGGTCCAGATCCCGGCTTCCTCGGAGACCCGGATCGTCTCCTCGAGCAGGGCCCGGCCGACGCCGCGTCCCCGGGCGGAGGCGGCGACGTAGACGCTCGCCTCGGCGACACCGCCGTAGGTACACCGGTCGGACACCGGGCTGAGGGCGGCCCACCCGAGCAGACCCTCGTCCTCGGCGGCGACGAGGCGGGCCGTGGTGAGGTGGCCGGCGTTCCAGTCCTCCCAGGAGGGGACGTCGGTCTC
>CAYQEC010000059.1:0-4783 GCA_964416425.1 uncultured Acidimicrobiaceae bacterium
GGCGTTCGAGCAGAGGGCCGGATTCCGGGCGATAGGCACCCTGATAGGCACCCTGGCGATCAGCCGGTGCCGGTGTTCCAGTAGTCGGCGGCGACGTCAACCGATGCCGTGACCGGGTGCCGGTAGTGCTTGAAGACCATGCGGGTGTCGCGGTGGCCGAGCAGGTCGGCGAGCTTCTCGGCGGAGTGACCAGCCGCGGACATGAGGCTCGTGGCGGTGTGGCGCAGGTCGTACGGGGCAACGTTCCCGTCGATGCCTGCCTCCGCTGCCAGCTTGGCGACGAGGCGGCGTACGTTGGATGGGTCGAGCGGTGTGCCGTTGCTGGTGACAAAGACGAGGGTCTCCCACTGCAGGGGCCAGCGGTCCCCCATCAGCAGCCGTTCCTCTGCCTGAGCGGCTCGATGACGTTTCAAGGCCTCGAGCGCTGGGGCCGGCAGCGTCAACGTCCTGGAGCCTCCCGTCTTGGTCGGTTTCAGAGCCGGCCGGCCGGCGGTCCATCCCATCGACTGATACACGGTCAGGGTGCTGGCGTCGATCGCCTCCCAGGTGAGCCCGGACACCTCGCCGGGACGGAGACCCAACGTGAGTGCAACGGTCACCCAGGCGCCGACTCGATGGTGAGCGGCAACGTTGAGCAAGGAACGCGCTTCGGGGGCCGTGAGAGCCCGCCCTTCGCGGCGGGACGTCGCCCCGGGCGGGAGCTCAGCGACCCTCGCCGGGTTCCAGGAGACATGTCGCCGCCGGAGCCCGAAATCGAACGCCTGCGCCAGATAGGAGCGGAGCTTCACGAGACTGGACTTGGCGAGAACCGCGGCCTTGGCATCGAGCCAACCCTCCACGTCCTCCACCGTCAACGCCTGGACCCGGACAGCCCCGAGCACCGGCTGGACGTGGAGACGAAGCATCGACTCAACCATCGCCAGCGTTCGCTCGTCCATCCGCTTCGGCGCGGCACGGCGGCGCCACGATTCGACCAACTCCCCCACCGTCGTCGGCGCCGGCGACGACGTCGCCTCTAGATGCTGGATCCGTTCCCGGAGCCGACCCGCCACCGATGCCTTGCTCTCCCCCGGCGCACCGACCACTTTCACCCGTCGACGCTTCCCGGTGCGCGGGCTCAATCCGGCATCGGCCTGACCAACCCATCGGTCTCGGCGCTCATCGAAGTACAGCGAACCTTCGCCTCTTGCCCTCCGGCTCACGCTCCCGCCTTCCCCTTCTCCGTCGGAGGCAAGTATCCCTTCTCGCGGGCCTTCATGACCCATCGGGCCGCGGTGTTGGGGTTCAGCCCGAGCCCTTGTGTCACGGCCTTCGTGGGAGCATCTCCGAGGACAAAGGCTCGCCGGTAGATGATCGACACCACTCGCAGGTTCTCGTCTGTCGGACCCTCCGACGCGTCAGGCCTGGAGCCGATCACGCCAATGAGATCCACCAGGAGGACGCTCAGGGCGGTCCTGATGAGATCGTCGATCGAGACGTCGCGGAGCATGTCGGGACTGACAGCCGTATCGGTCCCCGGCAAGGTGAACACGGAGACCGACTTCGCTGTGTAGCGGTGACCGTTCCATTGGGCGACGACCTCGACCCGAGCTTCCGTCACGTCGTGAATCCCACCAATTACGTACTCGTGAGCCAACTCCCCCACATTCGGGATTTTCACTCGCCGATTGCCCTTGGGCGTCGTGCTGTCTGCTGTGAACGCCATAGGACAGCAGCGTACACCGGTCGACATGGACCCGCAAGAGCATCTCGCCATGGTGCTGCGCAGGGTTGTTGACATGACTGTGCAGCTCCATGTACTCTGAGCCGAGATGACGACGCAGAGCCTCCCGGCACGAGCCGCCTACCCCCTCGATGAAGCGCAAGCGCTTCTCGGTGGGTGCTCGCGGAGCCACCTCTACAACCTCGCCGATCGAGGTGAGCTTCGGTTTGTTCGCATCGGTCGCCGAGTACTGGTGCCCGCCAGCGAGATCCGCCGCCTCGCCGGAGAAAGCCCGGACGATGACATCACCCGTACCCCGTAACGTTTCCGCGGGTGGCGACGCGGAACAGACGCCGGGAGGGTCGGGGGAGGTTCTGTCCGGGCTCCCTCCGACCCCTCCGGCGAGCGACGGGAAGCCCGCACTCCACGCCGACGCGCTCATCGGGCTGGCCGGGGAGATCGTCGGCATGTTTCAGCCGCACACCGAGGCCGACCCGGCCGCCATCATCGCTACCTTCCTCGCCGCGTTCGGGAATGCCGTCGGGCCCGGCCCATACGTGGTGGCCGACGGGGCCCGCCACGCCGCCCGGCTATTCCCCGTCTTGGTGGGCACCACCTCTCGTGGCCGGAAAGGCACGGCACATGCCAACGTCCGGTGGCTGATGCAGCACGCCGACCCGTACTGGTCTACCGAGCTGCAGGTGTCGGGTCTCGCCAGCGGCGAGGGACTCATCGCCGCACTTCAGCCCGACGACCAAGGCCGGCCGAAGGACCCGCGGCTATTCGTGGTCGAACCCGAATTCGCGCGAGTCCTGAAAGCCGCCGGCCGGGAAGGCTCGGTGCTCTCCGCCGTGCTGCGCGACGCCTGGGACCGCGGCGATCTCGCCAACATGACCAGGCACTCGCCTCTGAAACTCAAAGGCGCCCACATCTCAGTCGTCGGCCACATCACCGTCCCCGAGCTTCACCGCCAACTGACCGAGACCGAGGCCGTGAACGGTTTCGCGAACCGGTTCTTGTTCTTCGAGGTGGCCCGCGCACAGCGCCTGCCCCACGGCGGGAACCTCGACGACTCCGACGTGGCCGCGCTCGGCTCCCGAATCGGCCGGGCCCTCAGTGAAGCGCGCAAGATCGGAAGGCTGCGGCGCTCCCCCGAAGCGGATCAGTTGTGGGAGCGTGCCTACTACGCGGTCGACGACGACGTGCCCGGCATGCTCGGCGCCGTCCTGGCCCGCGCCGAGGCCCAGCTTCTGCGCCTATCGATGGTGTACGCGCTCCTGGGCGCCTCCCAGATCATCGAGGCCGAGCACCTGCGGGCGGCCGCGGCCGTCTGGGACTACACGGCAATCTCTGCCGGGAGGATCTTCGGGCCCTTGAGCGGCGACCCGATCGCCGACGAGCTGCTGGCCGCGCTGCGAAGCGCAGGGGGTGACGGACTCGACCGCACCGCCCAACACAACCTGTTCTCGCGCCACGTCTCCGTAGCCAGACGGGAGGCCGCCCTCGAATACCTCACCGAGCAGCGTTTGGTTGAGACTGTGACGATTGAGACGCGGGGCCGACCGCGTACCGTCACTCGCATTGCGCAACAAGCGCAGGAAGCGCAGAAAGTGCCCGGAATCACCAACGGCGCCGCCCTTACTGCGCTTCTGGCGCTTACTGCGCACCCTGAGCAGCCGCCAGGCGACGAGGCGGGGCAGTCGTGATGCCCGGCAAGGTGTCATTCCGGCTCGATCCCGGCGCCGCCGTCACCGGCCCGCCCTGGCACTGCTCGTCGTGTGGCGTCGAGCTCGAAGCAGACGACATCGACGGCCACCTGACCGAACACTTGCGGCAGAAGCTCGAAACGATCGACGGGCCACCCCCACCGCCGACACTGGCTCGATGGCTGCAGTGGCGATGGGCGCGGTTGCGGGCATGGTGGCAGCGATGACCCGTCGAGCCCTCATCCTCGACGAATTCCAGCTCGCCGAGCTGGCGTCACTGCTGGCCGATGCGGTCCGAGCTGGCGTCCAACTCTCCCGAACCGGCGAGGCGCTGGTCCGGTACGTCGGTCAGGAAGCGTCAGGAGGCGCCAGGAGCACCGAAGTGGTGGACTTGTCGCCCGACCCGCCCCAAGCTGTCAGCGAGCAGCTGTTGAGCCGGCGGGAGTGCGCGGAGCGGTTGCACGTCTCGCTATCGACGGTCGACCGTCTCCCGATCCCCCGGGTGCGGGTGCGGCGGCGAGTGCTGTTCCAACGAAGCGACATCGAGGAGTATGTGAAATCATGCCAACCGATAGGAAGGTCCTGAAGGCGTGGCAAGACCACCCACTCAGGCGCATCGTCAAGGCTGCCTCGCAAGGCGAACTCGTTCGGCCCGACACGCTCGATCGACTGCAGTTGCCGCCCGAGATCCGCAAGGCAACGGAGCAAGCAATCGCCCGCGTGCGCCCCGATCCGCAGACTGGCCGCCGCGTCTCCAACTGGGGAAGCAACGCACCGGACAGCCTGAGCCTGAACCTGGTCGAATCGCTGGCTCGGCGCTTCCCAGAATGGGAGACGCCAACCGAAAACCGACTGCGCCAAGCATCGGAAGGTGACGCCGAAGCGTTGGCATCACTCAAGGCCGAGGAAGAGGGCCTGCAACGAATCGTTGACAAGGTGATGGGGGCAGGGTCATGAACGATGCACTTGACGACCTCATTCGTGAGAACGCCGAAGCGCGCCGAGCCGAGCGAGCCGCAGAGGACGAGGCGCATCGCATCGCCGGCCGCATCGCGGACCCCGAGCGAGCCGCCCAAGAGGATCGCGAGGACGCCGCGCTCCGGCAACGACTCGACCGACTCGGCGTCACCTTCACCGATCCCGCCGGGTCGGATGATGATTGAGCAGGAGCTGCATCCCGGCGCGTCGAATCCGGGCGACCGCTTCGACGACGAGGGAAACCTGACCTCCCCCGAGGACCAGCAGCGGCAAACCCAACGGCGAGCGCTCATCGCCGGCGGGCTCTCACCGCCCGAGGCTGATCGGCTCATCGAGCAGCGAGACGCCGAAGCCGCCACCTGGGACGCGTTGCAGCCGCGACCCGGCGATGGTCTCC
>CAYQEC010000060.1:0-4775 GCA_964416425.1 uncultured Acidimicrobiaceae bacterium
CCCCGCTTCCCCGACCCGGCGACACTGAGGCCGCCCACCACCGCGCCCAGGCCCATGAAGGTGGTCATGAGGGCATAGGTGCCGGCGTCGCCCCCGAAGGAGAACTTGGCCATGAGCGGGAGCGTCACCCGGAACTCGTAGGTGAGCATGCCGATGACGGCCATCATCGCCAGCGGGATCCACAGGTCCGCGTGGGCCCGGACGTAGCGGAAGCCCTCCATCAGCTTGCCGCGTCCCCGCGCCCGATTCCCGGTGCGGTGCAGCTCCCGGGTGTGCATGAGGGCGAGGGCGATGATCACCCCCAGGTACGAGGCGCCGTTGAGCACGAAACACGGCCCGAGGCCCACCACCGCGATGAGGATGCCGGCCATGGCGGGACCGATGACCCGGCCCAGGTTGACCATCACCGAGTTGAGGCTCACGGCGTTGGTGAGGTCGTCGGGGCCCACCATCTCCAGCGTGAAGGTCTGCCGGGTCGGGTTGTCGACCGCCACCACCATGCCGAACCCGAAGGCGAGGACGTAGACCATCCAGAGCTGCACGACGTCACCGAGGACGAGGGCCCCCAGCAGCAGGGCGAGCACCGAGGCGACCGACTGGGTGACGAACAGCAGGCGGCGCTTGTCGAAGCGGTCGGCGATGACACCGCCGAGCGGCGCCAGCAGCAGCACCGGCAGGGTCTGCAGCGCCCCGGTGATCCCGAGGGCGGTGCCGCTCCCGGTGAGCTTCAGCACCAGCCAGGCCTGGGCGACACTCTGCATCCAGGTGCCGGAGACCGAGACGAGTTGGCCTGCGAAGTAGAGACGGAAATTGCGGACCCGCAGCGAGGAGAAGGTCCTTCTCGCCGCCCCGGCGACATCGGTCATCCGGCCTCCGTCAGCCTTCGCAACAACGGGAGGGCGGTCTCGATGACGGCGAGTTCCTCGTCGGTATAGCCGGCGAGTCTGTGCAGGATGAAGGCGTCCCGCTCGCTGCGGAGGGCGGCGAGGAGCTGCTTGGCCTCCTCGGTCGCTTCCACCCGGACCGCCCGGGCGTCGCCGGGATCGGGTGACCTTCGCACCAGTCCCCGTTCCTCGAGGCGGCCGACGATGCCGGTGATGCTGGACGCAGCGACCGCTTCGACCGCGGCGAGGGCGCCCATCTGAAGCGGGCCCTCGCCCTCGAGGGTGACCAGCACCGATCGCTGCGACGGGGTGAGCCCGCCGAGGTTCTGCTGGCGGAGCCGGCGACAGATGCGGCCGACGGTGACCCGGAGCTCGGCGGCGGTCTCGGAACGGAAACGCAGGGTGTCCTCGATCATTTCGTTAGCCTAACAAACCATCTGCTCGACGCAATCCGCCCCGGGGCGCACTCATCTCCCGAGCAGTCGTCGCCGACAGGGTGATGCAGGCGTCTCCCTCCGGAGCGGCTCCGGCTACGCCGGG
Source organism: uncultured Acidimicrobiaceae bacterium (assembly GCA_964416425.1). Taxonomy (GTDB): domain Bacteria; phylum Actinomycetota; class Acidimicrobiia; order Spongiisociales; family UBA5794; genus CAYQEC01. The sequence continues at coordinate 1,425 of CAYQEC010000060.1, forward strand.
GGCCGGTAGGAGAACGCGGCCTGCAAGATGGCGTCTACCGTCTCGTCGAAGTCGTGCACGTTGTACTCATGCGCCAGCGTGCCGTCGACCCACAACGTCGAGATCCCGTGCACCAACGCCCAGAAGAACGCCGCCACCGCCTTCGGTTCGACGTCGCGGAACAAGCCGGCGGCGACGAGCGCCTCTGCCTGCGCCTCGGCGATGGCGAAGGTGGCATGGGCGGCGGCCTCAAGCTTCGGCTGCTCGATCTTGTCGAAGCTCCAGCGGAACATGACGTCGAAATGCGCCGGATGCTCGGCGGCGAAGCGAATGTACGCCTTCCCCAACTCCCGGGCCTGTTCGGGGCCACCGGGTGCCACCCGCGCCAGCTCCGCGCCGAGCATGAGGAAACCCTGGTGGGCGAAGGCCGCCAGCATGCCCTGCTTGTCACCGAAGTGGTGGGCCGGGGCACTGTGGGAGACCCCGGCCCGGCGCGCCGCCTCCCGCAAGGTGACTCCGGCTACACCCTTCTCGACGACGATCGCCTCGACCGCCTCGAGGAGGGCATTCGCCAGATCCCCGTGGTGGTAGTGGTCGCGAGGCTGAGTCGGATCGGGTCGGGTCGGCATGAGGCGGAGTATATCTTGACAACGTCCAGACCGTGCGGCAGTATCTTGCCAATGTCAACTTTGCAGTGTCCGGATTGCGGGAGAGGATCGTGAAACGGGACCTGGGACAGGCGATCGCCGCGACCCTGCAACGACACCGACGGGTGGTGCTCGCCGGTGCCCTCCTGCTCACCGCCGGGCTCGCCATCCCCTTCCTCGCGCTGCCCCCCGAGCAAAGCGCTTCGATGGAGCCCGGCGGTGACGTCTTTGCGGCACGCGACGCCATCGACAGCCGTTTCGTCAGCTCGGTGTACGAGATCCACGTCATCACCGAAGCGCGCCACGGCGACATGCTGACCAAGGACGCGTTGATGGAATTGCGGGCCAACGCCGAGGTGCTGCGGACCGACGCCGCACTCGCGCCCACCCTCTTCGACTACTTCGACCCCGCCACCGGCCGTGAGGTCTTCGGCGTCACGACCTTCGCCGACCTGGTCGACGAACTGCTCCCCGGCGGGCTCGCCGCGGCGGATCAGGCGACGATCGACCGGGCGGTCGCCGGTCTCATCGACACCTTCGGCCCCCAGGCCGGCGAGCTGGGCCTCTCGGCGCAGACCTCGTTCGACGCCGCAGCGGGACGGTGGGTGTCGCCGGCGGTGATCTCCACCGTGCTGGCCGACAATGACGTGCTGGGATTCGGCAACGTCTCTGTCACCCTCGGCACCGATACCGCCCCCGAGGAGTACGCCCGGGACGTGGTCGACGTGCTGGGCGGCGGGCAGCAAGCCACCCGTTCGTGGGGCATCGCCATCGACGTCAACCTGACCTCGGAGGAGCAGGGGCGGCTCGCCGGTCCCTTCATCGGATTCACGATCCTGGGGGTGCTCGCCATCGTCGCCGTCGCCTTCCGCTCCGCCTGGGTGGTGGCGATCACCGGCGCCGCCATCAGCTCCCTGATGGTGTGGCTCAAGGGCATCTCGAACCTCGTCGGGCTCCAGGACAGCCTCATCCTGTCGCTGATCGTCCCCATCGCCATGATCTCGTTCGGGGTCGACTTCGCCTTCCACGCCGTCGGCCGCTACCGGGAGGAGGGACGGCTCGGCCTCCCTCCCGGCCGCGCCTTCGTCGCCGGGCTGGCCGGGGTGATCGGAGCGCTGGCGCTGGCACTCGCCTCCGACGCCGCCGCCTTCCTCTCCAACACCGCCTCGGGCATCGACGCCATCGTGCAGTTCGGGGTGGGTGCCGTCATCGCCCTCACCTCCGCCTTCCTCCTCCTCGGCATCGTGACGCCGCTGACGGTGGCGCTGCTGGATGAACGGATTGGAAGCGCGCCACGGGGACGCCACCGTCTGATGCGTCTCATCGCCGGCTCCACGCTGGCGGCGATCGCCACCATGGCCACGGTGCTGGTGATGGTGTACGTGCTGCCCTGGGCCGGCGTCGCCGCCCTCGCCGGCTTCCTCGCCGTCCTGCTCCTCGTCGCCGGGGTCCAATCCCGCCGTCACGCCCCGCAGGCCGAAGTCGAAACCACCCGGCCGGCAACGGGCGGGCTGACCCGCGCCGTCGGAGCCATCATCTCGGCGGTGGGGCGATCCTGGCGCTGGATCCTGCCGGTGGCGGCAGCGGTCACCGTGGCCGCCGCGGTGGTGGCGCTGCGCATCCCCGCCGAGTTCGAGGTGGGGGATTTCTTCACGAGCGACAGCGACTTCGTGGTGAGTCTCGCCAAGGTCGACGAGCACGTCGGGGCGCGCGGAGGTGAGGAGGCGATGGTGTCGATCGACGCGCCGCTCGACGACCCGGCCGCGGTCGCCGCCGTCGCCGACTTCGTCGACGCCCTCCGCCACCTCGACACCTCGCTGCTCGCCCGCGACCAGGAGGGGGTGCAGGTCGACGGCGGGGTGGTGAACGTGCTGGCGGAGCTGGAGAGCTCGCCGGCGGCAGAGGCCGCCCTAGCCCAGACGACCGGCGTCGCCCTCACCGATGCCGACGGTAACGGCATTCCCGACACCTCCGAGCAGCTCATGGCGGCCTACGGGTTCACCCGGCAGGCCGGCGTTCCCTTCGACGCCACCCACCTCGCCCTCACCCCCAACGACGTGCGGACCGCCTTGTGGCTCTCCGACGACGGGGCGAGCCAGGCGACGGTGGTGACGGTGGCGCTCACCGAGAGCGACACCCAGCAGGGGGTGGCCGAGACCCAGGATCTGTTGCGCCCCCTCGTCGACGATCTGCGATCGCGGCTCGAGGCGGTGGATGCCGGCTCCGAGGTGGTGCTCACCGGCGGCCCCATCGTGCGCCAGGCCGAACTCGACGGGATCACCCGGGCGCTTCAGGTGTCGTTGCCGATCTCGGTGGTGCTGTGTCTCGTCATTGCCGGGATCTTCATGCGGTCGGTGCGCCTGGCGGTAATGAGCACCATCCCGATCATCATGACCGTCGCCTGGCTCTATGCCTTGATGGAGCTGCTCGGCTACGCCATCAACGTGGTCACCGCCACCATCGGCGCGGTGTCGATCGGGGTCGGCATCGACTACGCCATTCACTTCACGATGCGCTACCGGGAGGAGCTCGAGCGCGCCGCCTCGCCTGGCGCCGCCATGCGGCAGGCCGGCGAGGGCACCGGCATGGCGCTGGTGGCGTCGGCGACCTCGAGCGTGGTCGGCTTCGGGATCCTCGCGTTCGCTCCGATGCCGATGTTCGCCTCCTACGGGTTCCTCACCGCCCTCATGATCGTGATGGCGCTGGCGGCGAGCCTGCTGGTGCT
>CAYQEC010000061.1:0-4621 GCA_964416425.1 uncultured Acidimicrobiaceae bacterium
GGCGGGTTCGGTGGCGTCGCCGAACCGGGTCACCACCTCGTCATAGACCGCCACCTCCTCCCCAGACCGACCCAACTGCCCCAACCTCACCCCCTTGTTGACGAGGGCTATGGCGACCTGCAGGCGCTGCTGGGACGGGTCATCGTGGGCTGTCATGGGCGCTCCTCGTTGAGATCACGCGAGGCCTACGAGCCATCTGCAGCCTACAGCGAGTGTGCCCACGGCCCGGGCGTCCGCCGATCCATGCCTGGCCCGGGACGTGGAGCGGATGCTCGAAGCGGAAGACCGCGCGGAGGGCCGGTGACGCGCTGGGACATCTGCGGCAACGTGATGGACTGCGCGAGGCGTTCGCCCGTTTCCCGATGCTGCCCGGATGCTGAGGGTGGTTCCGGCGCTGGAGACCATCAAGGAGGAGCTGGCCGACCCGTCGTCCGACAAGGTGATCGAGGTGTTGGTGCTGGCTCATCAGTACGGCGGGGAGACGCTCCAGGTCGCCCTGCGCGGGTCGCCGACGCCAGCGGAGGCGCGGTGAGGGTCGACCCGGGGACGCCGGCGGTGGCGCGGCAGCCATCGCGGCCAGTGAGGCTATCGGCCCGAGCATCCGCGGTCCAGGACCAACCTTGACACTCGACGGCGCTCCTCGGCTTTGTCCGCCCCGTCGTTTGGATCAGCCCGCTCACTCACCGAGAATGTCATCCTTCGGAGGGGACCGCCCCTTGGTGCCGTCCGAGCCGAGCTTCACGCGTTCTTGCGACCGATTCCCCTACTTCAGCATCTCGGCCGGATCGTGATTCCAGTATCTGAGGCTCGACGGTGCTCCTTGTCCAGGGCTTCTTGCCGTGTTGGTGCTCAACCTGGTTGTCGAGGGACCGCCGCTGGACTCGTCGAGTCCGACCCCGGAGGCCGCAAGCCGCTCGCCGAACTGGTGCACCGGGAACGCTACTGAGGGCTGGCCGTTGGGCGGAGTGGCGGTCGCAGCTCCGACGCAGTCACCCCGCCGTGTCATTTGCGGCACGGATCGAGGCTCGGATGTCCTTCACCAGCACGGAGAGGTGATGCGGGTTGCCGGCAAGAGGCGTGAAGCCGAAGCGCCGAGAGAAGCCCGCCGCGGCTTCGTCCTTGGCGTGGACGATGACGGCCCGTCCCCCAATCTCGTCGGCTGCCGCGGCGCAGCGGGTGAGGGCGTCGCGCAGGAGGGCACCACCTGCGCCGTGACCGTGCTCGGATCGATCGAGGCCGAGGCGGGCGAGGAGCAGTACAGGGATGGCACGGTGGGGAGGAAGGCCCCTCCGGAGCCGGGAGGTGGCCTCGTCCCTTTCGATGGCGTGAGGGGTCACGGTGGAGAAGCCGACCACCCCGAGAGTGGTGTCACGAGCCGCACAGATCGTCCGCCACGGCTAGCACGGTATCGAGGTTCGCTGGTGGCTCGTCCGCGCTCCTGAGTGCCTGGAATAGCTCACAGTTTGTCGGGTCGGATCCACTGAAGAGGACATCGAGGTTCGGACGAATCAGGAAGCGCCATGCGTCAGACTCCTCCGTGCAGGTGGCGTCATCAGCGAACTGAACGCTCTCGGCAAGGCCATCGCCCCATCGGAACTCGAGGAGGCCGGGAAGCGGGTTACCAGTGTCGTCGACTCCAACTGGCACGTTGCCCTCGAGGTCAGCACACGTGACTGTGCCCGGCGGCCAAACGAGCCCATCGGGGATCGACGTCGTCGTGGCCAGACTGGAATCATCGACAACCGTCGACTCTCCCGGGTCGGTTGAAGCCCCGTCCACATCGGCGGCGCACGCGGCGAGCAGAGTGGCTCCAACAAGTGCCACGGTCGCGATGCGCGCACCCACGCTCGCTGCAGCCCGCCTCGTCGGTCTCCCTGCGATACGGTCCGGGATTGTGTGCGTCATTGAAACAGTCCCCTCCTCCGTCCTCCGTCTAGGGATTGGCCTACGTCCAGACTCGTCGTAACGTCCAGTACTTCCCCCACACATCGCCCGCGAGGTGGCGCAGCGCCTCGCCGGCTGGGAGGCCGAGATCGTCGCCTTCGACCCGTACGTGCCGGCGGAGGCCGCCCGTGAGCTCGGGGTGGAGCTGGTGGGGCTGGGGGAGCTGCTGGCGCGCAGCGACGTGGTGGCATCCACCTGGTGGCCACTGCCGAGACCGATGATCTGATCGGGGCGGCGGAGCTGGGGCGGATGAAGCCGACTGCGGTGCTGGTGAACACGTCGCGGGGTGAGGTGGTGGACGAGGCGGCCCTGATCGCGGCGTTGCAGGGCGGCATGATCGCCGCGGCCGGGGTCGACGTGTTCGAGCAGGAGCCGCCCGATCCGGCCAACCCGCTGCTGTCGCTGCCGAACGTGGTGGTGACCCCGCATGCCGCCGGGTTCGCCCGGGGGAGCGTCATGGCGTGCGGGAGGGCGGCGGCGGTGAACGTGGTGGAGGCGCTGGCGGGCCGGCGGCCTCCGCTGCTGAAGAACCCGGAGGCGTTGGAGCGCTGGGAGTCCCGCTTCGGGGGCGCAGGGGAGTAGGCGCGGCGGGAGCGTGCACCGCTCAGTTCTCGCAGTAGTCCTCCTGTGGTGGGTCGGCGGGGTCGGCTGGGGAGACCCAGGCCCAGGCGCCGGGTCGCCATTGCGCTGTGGTGGGTTTCAGGGCCCCGGTGTCGATGTTGACGGTGGTCCAGAACACGGTGGCGTCGGGATCGTCGAAGAGCCGCTGCTCGGCGTCGGTGGTGAGGATCAGCACCTGGTCGGGCCCGCCGGGGAGGAGGGGCCAGGGAAACTCGGCGTAGCCGACCCCGATGTCCGTCCCTTCGGAGAAGACCCGGCCGCCGTACCACTCGCACCCCATCCGGAACAGCTGGAGTTGGCGGATGTCGGTGATCGATTCGTCGTTGACGGGGATGACGTAGGTGTTGGGGGTGAGCCACGCCACGCCGGTGAACAGGTCGGTGTTGACCAGCGGCTCGTTGTCGGACCACAGCAGCAGTGAGGCATCGTAGGAGGACGCGAAGAAGTCCCAGTTGCGAAGGATCTCGAGTCGGGCGGGAAGGTCGTTGTGGCGGAAGAGGGACAAGGCGAAGGTGGCGGCACCGGGGTAGGCGGAGAGGGTGAAGACGCCTTCGTGGTCTCGGAGCGGCACGGTGACCTGGCGGGGTCCGTCGTCGGTCGCCACCATCACGTCGTTGAGCATGCGCCCGGTGAGTCCCTCGATCTCTCCGCTGAAGCGGATCCAGTAGAGGCGGGCGGGCGTGTCGGGTTCGGTGGGGGGCCGGATGAAGATCGGCGACTCGAGGGTGCGGAATCTGTCGACGGTATCGACCGTGTCGATCGTCCCGTCGGGGTTGAGGAGGTAGAGCACCGCCGAGATGTCCGACTCGTCGTCGGCGTTCAGGTTCACCGCGATCGCGACTCCGGCACCGCCGGGGCCGGCGGCGACCCACAGGACCGGGACGTCGGGGTGGTCCCACACCTCGGTGACGGTGCCGTCGAGGGTGACCGACGAGAGGGTCGCGCCGTCGTCGAACAGCAACGTGTCGACCGGGACGGTGCCGCCCGGCCAGGTGAGACCGTCGAACGGCCCCGCCGACGGCGGGGGGTTCGTCGTGGTCGTCACCGTGCTCGTCGTCGCTGTCGGAATCGTCGAAGGCACCGTGGTCGAAGCAGCCGTCGTGCCGTCCGTGGAGGCTCCCGTTGTGCAGGCTCCGAACAGGAGGGCCACGGCCATGAAGCAGACAGCGCTCCTCCCGACCCATACAGGTCGGAATGAACGTGGCGCCGGGCCGTACGAATCCTTCATTCGGCCATCGAGGGCGGTGTCCGGCTGACGACCGGTGTGGGCATCATCTCCGAGGATTGCATTGCCAGTATCTGACTTGCCGGCGTGACGCTTGTCAAGGCCCATTCTGTGCCTGTGTTGGGTCCCCCGCGTTCGCTATCCACGAATTGCCTGGCGTACAGTAGGTATGATAACGTCCTTTTACGTTGTTCTACATGATCCCACAATGAGTCACGCGACCACGGAGGGTGGGGTTGAGGATTGGTGGCGTTTTCCATGGCTTGGTATGGTCCGCCGCAGCGCTGATTCCGATGGGCTCTGCGGACTCATGAGTCCGAGTGGGGGAGGGGGAAGTGGTTGAGCGACCGACCGGAACGGGTGGCCGGCTGACGGCGCTGGAGGTGCAGGAGCCGCCAAAACGCAACCCGCTGTCGCGGGTCAAGCTGGGCCACGTGCTCATGGTGCTCGCCGGACTGCTCGCCCTCCTGTTCAACCTGGCGGTGATCCGCGGCAACCAGGCCACGATCGACGTCGCCGTCGCCGGCGGCGAGATCCGCTCCGGCATGGCGATCACCGGCGATCTCGTCACCGTGCGACGTATTCCTGCCGACCGGCTCCTCTCCGACCACCTGCTCGCCGCCGACCAGGTCGAAGCCGCCATCGGAAGCGTCGCCACCCGCACCATTGCCCCCGGCGAGCCGATCCTCGTCTCCGACGTCCGGGCGGTGGAAACCGAGGACGGCCTTCGGGCGATGAGCGTCCCGGTCGACAAGGGCCGGGCGGTCGCAGGGAGTCTCCGCCGCGGCGACCGGGTCGACGTGGTCGTGGTCGAGGCGGGCCTGGCCCGCT
>CAYQEC010000062.1:0-4548 GCA_964416425.1 uncultured Acidimicrobiaceae bacterium
AGGCCCGGGAACCGCGACCAGTACGTGTCGACGTAGCGCTGGTCGTCCCCGTAGATGGTGCGCAGCATCGCAGGCCAGGGACGCCGGATCGCCAGGTACCCGCCGCCACCCAACGGCACCGAGTTTCCGTCGTCGTCGACCACGTCGGCGGCGATGCCGGGGAAGGGCCGGGTGGCCGATCCGGGTTTGGTGGCGACCGCGCCCGGGAGCGGCGTGATCATGATGGCCCCGGTCTCGGTCTGCCACCAGGTGTCGACGATCGGGCACCGCTCGTGGCCGATGTGCTCGTGGTACCACATCCAGGCCTCGGGGTTGATCGGCTCGCCGACCGTGCCCAGCAGCCGCAGCGACGACAGATCGTGGCCGCCGGGGTACTGGTCTCCCCACTTCATGAACGCCCGGATGGCGGTCGGGGCGGTGTAGAAGATCGTCACCTTGTAGTCGTCGATGATCTGCCACAGCCGGTCGTTGCCGGGGAAGTTGGGGGCCCCTTCGTACATCACCTGAGTCGCCCCGTTGGCGAGCGGCCCGTAGACGATGTAGGAGTGCCCGGTCACCCAGCCGATGTCGGCGCCGCACCAGAACACGTCGTCGGGCTTGAGGTCGAACACCAACGAGTGGGTGGTCATCACCTCCGTGAGGTAGCCGCCCTGGGTGTGCACGATGCCCTTCGGCTTCCCGGTGGTGCCGGAGGTGTAGAGGATGTAGAGGAGGTCCTCGGCATTCATCACCTCGGGATCACAGTCGGTCGACTGGTCGGCCACGACGTCGTGGTACCAGACGTCACGCCCGGCCTGCATCTCGATCTCGTTCTCGGTGCGCTTGACGACGACGACCTTCTCGATCGAGTGGGTCCGGTCCAGGGCGACGTCGGCGGCGCCTTTGAGGGAGACCACCGTGCCACGCCGCCACGAGCCGTCGGCGGTGATGAGCACCTTGGCCTCGGCGTCGTTGATGCGATCGGCGAGGGAATCGGATGAGAAGCCCCCGAAGACGACCGAGTGGATGGCGCCGATGCGGGCGCATGCCAGCATCGCCACCGGCAGCTCCGGGATCATGCCGAGGTAGACCGCCACCCGGTCACCCCGTTGCACGCCGAGCGATCTGAGGGCGTTGGCGAACTTCGTGACCTCCTCGTAGAGGCCGCGATAGGTGACGTCACGGGTGTCGCCGGGCTCACCGACCCAGTGGTAGGCGACCTTGTCACCGATCGTGTCGAGGTGCCGATCGAGGCAGTTGTAGGAGATGTTGAGCTCCCCGTCGGCGAACCACTTGAAGAAGGGAGGGTTGGAGTCGTCCAGCACCTCCGCCGGTTCCCGGTACCAGGTGATGCGGCTGAGGGCCTGTTCCTTCCAGAAGCCGAGCCAGTCCTCCTCGGCTCTTTCGTAGATCTCGGCGCCGACGTTGGCCTGCGCCACGAACTGCTCCGAGGGCGGGAACAGCCGCTCCTCGGACATGAGATTCTCGATCGCCTGGGTGCTTTCAGCCACATTTCCTCCTGATGGCTAGCGCTCCGTTGTCGGATGGTAGGGGTCAGGTACCGAGGTAGACATGAGGCGAATGGCCCTTCGCAGGTGCCGAACGATCTCCCCCGTGAGGATCTCGAGGTCCCGACCGAGCACCGCCAAATGGGCGGAATGGTCGAGCCGGAGTACCTGCACGTCGGACGAGCCGATACCGGCGCGCACGATACCGGCGCTCTCGGGACGGACGGTCTCGTCGAGCAGGGACTGCACGATCAAGGCCGGACAGGTGACGCGGGGAAGGGCGGTGCGGGTGACCCGGATCAGGTCCAGCAGCTCGGCGGCGCTCCCCTCCGGCGTGCCCCGATAGTCCTGCCGGTAGACCTCCATGTCCGGGGGCAGTGTCACCGGCGGGCCGGCGTCGGGCCTGACCCGCCGGCTGCGGCGTGCCAGCCAGGCCAGTGGAGCGAGCCGGTCCCACACCACCATGGGGGCATTGACGGCCGTCACCGAGGCGGCGTCGAACACCGCGGCGAGCAGCAGGGAGAGCACCGCGCCCATGGACAGCCCGGCGAGATGGAGCCGGTAGCCTTCGTCGCGCAGCTCCTGGGCGGCGGTGGCGGCGTCGCGTACCCAGTCCCGCCAGGTGACGCCGACGAGGTCACCGACCCGGGTGCCGTGGCCGGCGAGTCGCGGGCAGGCGACGGTGAAACCCGCCTGCTGCAGGGCGAGCCCAAGCGGGCGCATCTGGGCCGGTGAGGCGGTCCAGGCGTGGAGCAGCAGCACCCCGTCGGGTCCGCCTGCCAACCGGAAGCCCTCGGCGTGCGGGTGCATGACGGGATGTTCAGGTACGCGATTCACCACGGGGAACGGGGTGCGCTCCCTCCAAACGAGCCTGCGGGCGGTGCGAACCCGGGCGCGATTACTCCTCGCTGGTTCCGATGAGCCCCATGGCTCCACCGAAGATCACCAGCGCGCAGCCGACGAACAACACGACGAAACCGACGCCTCGGCCGACCGAGTAGGCCTCCGGTAGGGCCCCTGCCGCGTTGAGCTGGCCGAACACGCCAGCCAGCTCGTCGGCCTTGTCGCCGGCATCGAGGAACTTGATGACGGAAGAGGCGAGCAGCGCCAGGCCGATCAGTGCGGTGAGCAGGGCGCTCATCCGGTTGAACTTCGCCCGAATCGGGGGAAGCAGGGCCAGAACGACCGCGCCGACCAACAGGACGACGGCGACAACCTGCTCCCAGACGTCGAGGCCACCCCAGAGTGTGGGAATGCCCCCTGGGATGTCCGGGTTCGCGTCATGCAGTCCTGCCAGATAGGACTCACCATCGGTGGCGAGCGATATCAGGAACAGGCTGATGGTCACGACGATCACACCGACTAGGGACAGCAGACGGGTACTGTGCATAAGCCCTCCCTCGCTTCGTAGAGCGGTCCTCTGAGCCGGCAGGCTAGGAATTCGCGACGCCTCGCCGCAAACGGTCGGGAAGAGCGGCGGCCTCCCCGTGGTTCACGAGGTATCGAGCGACGGGAGAGTGCAGTGGGTCAACCCCGGGCATCGCTGGTCGCCGGCCTCGTCGTGGCACTGGCGTCGTGCAGCTTCGGATCGCCTTCCGAGGGGGTCGACCGGCTCGTCGTCGTCGGCGACGACGGCAACGTCGCCACCGTCGCCCCGGACGGGACGGACCGGGTCGCCGTCACCACCGACGCCACTCCGGGACGGCCCTACTTCCAGCCGACGTGGTCGCCGAGCGCCGATCGCCTCGCCTTCTCCCGACCCGGGGACAGCACCCTGCTGGTGAGCCCGGTCGACGGGCCGCCGGAGGCGCTCCCCGTCGCCGCTCCCCCCTTCTACCTGGCATGGTCGCCCGACGAGAGCGGCCTCACCCTGCTCCGCAACGCCGGCCCCGACGGCCTCGCCCTCGACTACGTCACGGTCGAGGGAACCGGCATCGGCGCTCCCGCGGAGCTCGGTCGCGGTCAGCCCTTCTACTTCTCGTGGAGCCCCGAGGGTGACCGGCTGGTGAGCCACGCCGGATCAGAGCGCCTCGAGATCCAGACGCTCGGGGGTGGCCCGGCTCCGCTGGGCCCAGCGCCGGGGTCGTCGCAGGCGCCACAGTGGATCGGGAGCGGCATCGTGACCGTGATCCGGGAGGGCGACCAGCAGCAGATCGCCCTCGTCGGCACCGACGGTGGCATCGAGCCGTTGGCGGTCGCCCCCGGCACCGTCGTGTTCACCGCCGATCCCACCGGGTCGCGCCTCGCCGTCGAGCCGGTGGGCCGGCAGCCGGCAACGATCGAGGCCCTCTACCGGCCGGTACCGGAGCTGGCACTCAACCGGCTCAGCGTGCTCGACATCGCCTCCGGCGAGGTGCAGTCGGTCACGTCGCAACCGGTGGTCGCGTTCTTCTGGTCCCCCGGCGGCGACCGCCTGCTCGTCCTCGGCGGGACCAACCGGCCCGGCGAGCTGGTATGGAGTGTCTGGGAGGACGGCACGACCACCGAGCTGACACGATTCGTGGCGCCGACCACCTTCGCCGCCGACCTGGTGCCGTTCTTCGACCAGTACGCCCAGAGCATGACGCTGTGGTCCCCCGACGGCGCCGCCTTCGCCTTCCCCGGCGACATCGAAGGCGAGCGGGGGATCTGGGTTCAGCACGTGACAGGCGACCGCGAGCTGCGCCGGGTGAGCGACGGGTCGTGGGTGGCCTGGTCGCCGCGTTGAGGCCGCCGGTGCCCCCCCCAACCGGCAGGTTCTATACTCCGCGGGCCCAGTCGGTGACCGACGGCTATGGGGTACAATCCCGGTCCCTCGGGCCCCCATCGTCCAGCGGTCCAGGACTCCGCCCTTTCAAGGCGGCAACGGGGATTCGAATTCCCCTGGGGGCACGTCCGTGGGGGCGTGGTGAAGTCTGGAGTTCACGCCGGCCTGTCAAGCCGGAGGTCGCGGGTTCAAATCCCGTCGCTCCCGCCAGGTACCCGGACCGATGGTCCGGGTGCTGTGGTCAGGTAGCTCAGTTGGTAGAGCGCCGGTCTGAAAAACCGGAGGTCGCCGGATCGATGCCGGCCCTGACCACCA
>CAYQEC010000063.1:0-1651 GCA_964416425.1 uncultured Acidimicrobiaceae bacterium
AGGGATGCCGGCATCCGGGTTCCAGGGGAACCACGCCTCGAAAGCAGGGGAGGGGAGCCTATGGTCATTACCCTGCGTGATGCATCAGCGCGTGATATGGTCAGGCTCGTGCGTAACCGCAGGTACAGCCCGATGAGCGAGACGATGTTCTACATCCTCTTCGCGCTGCGCAGCGAGCGGCACGGCTACGGCGTCATGCAGTACGTGAAAGGGCTGACCGAGGGCCGCATCGTGCTGGGCGCCGGGACCATCTACACCTCCCTCGGCAAGCTCGAGGCCGACGGCCTGATCGCGGTGACATCCCGCGGTGACCGCCGGACCAACTACCTGATCACATCCCAGGGAGCCGAGGTCCTCCGCCAGGAGGCCCGCCGGATCACCGAGATGTCCCGATACGCCAAGGAGATCCTGTGAGCACCAAGCGCGAATGGTTCGCGGCGTTCAGGTACGTCGCGCCCGCCGACTTCGAGGACTGGCTCGAGGCGCAGGCGCACGAGGGCTGGCAGCTCGAGCACGTCGGGCAGTGGAGCTCGATCCTGATGACGTTCCAGAAAGGCGAGCCGGCCACGTACCGATACGTGATCGATGCGCAGGTATCGCCACGCCCGGACTACCTCGCGACGTACCAGGACGCCGGTTGGGAGCACCTGGGTCGGATGGCGAGCGCGCACGTCTGGCGCCGTCGCTACGACGATCTGCGCCCCGAAGCGTTCACCGACGCCGAGACCGTGCGCGCTCGCTCGCAGCGGTTCGTCGGGGCGGTCGCGGTCGCGGCTTCGGTCCTCGCTCTTGGCGGCCTCGCGATGCTGCTCGCCTCGTTCTTCGCCGATCTCAGCGCGGGCGACGCCAACCAGATGCTCGCGGCCGGAATCCTCTTCGCGTCAATGGCCGTGCTCCTGATCTTCGTCGCGGTGCGGATCTGGCGGCAACGTGACCGTTGAGGCAGGCCGAGGACGCCCGCCGGATCGTCGAGCCGGCTCGATACACCAAGGAGATCCTGCGGCGGGCTCGTTGAGACGGGCTCACCGGGCAACCAGCACCGCCCCGTAGACGAATCCGAGCGGGCCCATGCGCCACACGGCCTCGACCCGCAGCGGGCCGTCGACGAACAGCTCCTCGGCCGGGGGGAGCGCGTCGAGCGAGCGGTGCAGGTAGGCGTACTCGTGGCGGGCTCCGGCGAGGAAGCCAACGAGGGGCAGCACCATCGCCGTTCCCACCCGATGGAGGCGCCGGGCCACCGCGCCCCGGGGACGGCCGAGGCCCACCACTCCCACCTTGCCGCCCGGCCGCAGCACCCGGGCGATCTCCTGCAGCGTGGCCGGCACCGAGTCGAGATTACGGAAGACATAAGCCGAGAACACCGCGTCGAAGGTCCCGTCCCCGAAGGGCAGGTGCTCGCCGACCCCGACCACCCGGGCCGGCGCCGAGTTCAGGGCCAGCATCTCCCGCACCGGGTCGAGCGCCACCACGATCCGCGGTCCGAAGCCACGGTTGGCGGCGCCGGTCCCGGCGCCGAGGTCGAGGAGGCGTCCCTCCGGGAGGCGTTCGACTACCCGCTCCCGCCAGGCCCGGTCGCGTCCCAGGGACAGGAGACGGTTGATGCGGTCGTACCTGCCGGCGATGCCGGAGAAGACGGATGCGTTGGTCACGG
>CAYQEC010000063.1:1751-4473 GCA_964416425.1 uncultured Acidimicrobiaceae bacterium
GCCTCCGGCACCTCGATGACGCCGTCGGGGCGCTGGTAGTTCTCCACGATGGCGATCAGCCAGCGGCCCACCGCCACCGCCGTCCCGTTGAGGGTATGGAGCAGCCGATTCCCGTCCTCGTCCCGCAGGCGAATCTTGAGACGCCGGGACTGGTAGTCGGTCGTGTTCGACGTCGAGGTGATCTCCCGGTAGCGGCCCTGACCCGGGAACCAGGCCTCGATGTCGTACTTCTTGGCCGCCGACGCACCGAGGTCGCCGGCGGCGATGTTCACCACCCGGTAGGGGATCCCCAGCGCCTGCACCAGCTCCTCCTCGCGGGCCAGCAGGAAATCGTGCTCCTCCCCCGACCGCGCCGGGTCGCAGAACGAGAACATCTCGACCTTGTCGAACTGGTGCACCCGGAAGATGCCCCGGGTGTCCTTGCCGTAGGTGCCGGCCTCGCGGCGGAAGCAGGTCGAGAACCCCACGTAGCGGATCGGGAGGTCGGCGGCGTCGAGGATCTCGTCGGTGTGGAGCGCGGCCAGCGGCACCTCCGACGTGCCGACCAGGTAGAGATCGTCGTCGACCGAGTACACCTGCTCCCGGTCGCCGGGGAAGAACCCGGTGCCGTAGAGGGCCTGCTCCCGCACCAGCACCGGTGGAACCACCGGCACGAACCCGTGAGGCTCGAGATGATCGAAAGCGAACTGCACCAGGGCGAACTCGAGACGCACCATCGGCCCGAAGAGGTAGCCGAAACGGGTCCCGGACACCTTGGCGGCCCGGTCGATGTCGAGGAAGCCGTGCATCTCCCCCAGCTCGACGTGGTCGCGGACACCGTCCGCCGACGCCGGATCGCCCCAGCGGCGGATCTCCTCGGCGTCCTCCTCGGTCACCCCGTCGGCCGCGGAGGAATCGACCAGGTTGGGCAACTCCACCCAACGCTGCTGGAACGCCTCGTCCAGCCCGTCGGCCTCCGCCAAGGCGGCCTTGTAGCCCTCGGCCAGCTCCCCGGCCCGGGCAATGGCGTCCTCCCGTTGCTGCCCGTCGAGGCGGGGGATGTCCTTGCCGATCGCCTTCTGTTCGGCCCGCAGCTCCTCGGCCCGCACCCGGGCCTTGCGGCGTTCTTCGTCGAGGGTGACGAGGGCGGCGACGTCGACGTCGAGACCGCGGCGCCGCAGCGACTCCATCAACGACGCGGGTTCCTTGCGTAGCAGGTTGGGATCGAGCATCAGGTCAACGATGCTACCTGCCGACCGCCTCGGCGATCGCTTCCTGCTCCTCCGGCGACAACTCCTCCACCCCTTCCATGCCCCGCACCTGTTTGGTGAAGAACAGGGTCTCGTTGCGCCCCACCAGCAGGCTGATCACCACCCCGTTGCCCCGGGCGTCGAGGAGGGCGATCGAACGGGAAAGGTTCCCGGCGATGTTGCCGAAGGCGTCGTAGGCGATGATCCCGGTGTAGGCGATCGCCCGTGGGAGGTGGCGCTCCACCTTCCGCAGCCGCGGCTCGAGCTGGGCGACCACGTCGTCGATACGGCCCAGCTCGTTGTCGACGTTGCGGAGCATCCCCACCACGTTGCCGTCGGCGGGGACCGAGGCGAGGCGTCGCTGGAGACGATACGACTGGAGCAGTGCCGCCACCGCGGCGAGCAGAGCGGCGGCGGCCACTCCGAGGGCTGCAACGATCATTCGGGATTCCTCTGGAACACCAGCCGGGCGATGTTGTTGTTGGTGTCGACGTCGGGCTCGGCCAACGATACTTCCACCACCAGCTCGTAGATCGTTCCCGGCTCGACGGCGAGATCCGAGAACACGGCCGAGGTCGACTCCCCGGCGCTCAACGCCGGGAATGCCCGGTTTTCCACGTACGGCTCCGCCGAGGACGAGCTGACGGAGAGGGTCAGGCTCACCGAGACCTGCTCGATCGCCACGTTGCCCGGGTTCGAGATGACGGCGGTGACGACGAAGTCCCCCGAGGCCGACACCACCGACACCCCGCCGGCCTCGCTGGCCGGCTCGGGAACGACCTTGAGGCTCACCGCCACATCCCGATCCGGCGACAGCAGCCGCAGCTTGCGGAGCTGCTCGGAGAACGTCGGCCCGTTGAGCACGTCTTCGTTGGGGCCCGCGGCATAGGCGACGATCGGGAACTCGGTGGTCACCAGCTCCGGATCGAGCCGGTCGAGTGCCTCCAGGAACAAGGCATAGGCGTGGTCCCCGAGGCGCAGATTGTCGAAGACGTCATCGAGGAGCGCCTGGCCGGAAGGGTCATCCGCGGGAACGTCGAGCACCTGCACGATCGCTTCCTCGAGAGCACCGAGGGCGTCGCCCCACGCCGACACCGCCAGCAGCAGCGACCCGTGCGCCGCAGCCACCGCCCGCGGCACCGCGGCCTCCTCCACCCGCCGCTCCAGCGCCGTTGCCCTCTCCGAAAGCATGGTGAGGCGTTGCAGCATGGTGGGCCGATCCAGCTCCGACAGCGACGAGAACAGGTCACCGAGGGAGGCCGACAGGTCGGCGTGCTCGATGGCGACCTCGTCGGCCAGCGCCAGGTAGTCGACGCTCTCCCGCCGCTCCGTGCGGTAGCGCACCGCCAGCGCCACGACGGCCACGAGCAGGGCGATCGCGACGAGCACGACGATGTTGCGCCTGCGGCGCGATCGACGATCGTCCGCGAATGGGGGGTACGCCATGGGAGTGGGCGAGGAGGGACTTGAACCCTCACGAGTTTTACCTCACA
>CAYQEC010000064.1:0-4444 GCA_964416425.1 uncultured Acidimicrobiaceae bacterium
CCTCAGGAGCAGGAGCCGCCTCGGTGTCGGGCGCCGTCGCCGGGGTCTCCGCCCCGGCCGCCGCCGCCGCTGCCGCCTGCTGCTCGAGCACCTCGTCGGCCTCGACCCGGGCCTCCTCGAACTCGCCCTTCGCTTCGGCCGTGCTGATGCGCTTACCGCCACCGGCCTCGATGAGACGTCGCCCACCTTCACGGCGCTTGCCGCCGCCGGCCTCGACGATGCGCTTGCCGCCACCGGCCTCGATGAGACGTCGCCCACCGCCACTGCCGGCTGCCTGCTCGGCCCGCGACTTGGCGGGCGCACGGCGCCGTTTGGCCGGACCGCCGGCGGCGAGGCGAGCCTCGGCGGCGATCTTCTCACGGCTCGATTGCAGCGAGGGCAGCACGTCACCCTTGTAGACCCAGACCTTGACGCCGATGGCGCCGACCGTGGTCTTGGCGGTGGACTGACCAAAGTCGATGTCGGCCCGCAGCGTGTGGAGAGGGACCCGTCCCTCCAGGTACCACTCGCGCCGTCCCATGTCGGCGCCGCCGAGGCGGCCCGACGCCTGGACCCGGACTCCTTCCGCCCCGGCCTTGAGGGCGGTCGACACGGCGCGCTTCATGGCGCGCCGGAACGAGACCCGGCCCTCGAGCTGGTCGGCGACGCTGCGCGACAGCAGCTTGGCGTCCAGCTCGGGGTTCTGGACCTCGATGACGTTGAACTTCACCATGCGGTTCGTCAGGTTCTCCAGGCCGCTGCGGAGGCGCTCGGCCTCCGAGCCGGAGCGGCCGATGACCACCCCGGGACGGGCCGTGTGCACGTCGATCTGCACCTTCTTGTCGCCGATCCGTTCGATGTCGATCCGGGAGACGGCGCCGCGCTTCAGCTCGCCGTGCAGGTAGCGGCGGATCTGGTTGTCCTCGTTCACCTGGTCGGCGTAGTCCTTGTCGCTGTACCAGCGGGACTTCCAGTCGGTCACGATGCCGAGGCGGAGTCCGTAGGGGTGGATCTTCTGTCCCATCAGGAGTTCTCCTCGTCGTCGTTCTCGTCTGCCACCACGATGGTGATGTGGCTGGTGCGCTTGCGGATCCGGGTGGCGCGACCCCGCGCCCGCGGCCGCCAGCGCTTCAGCGTCGGCCCCTCGTCGGCGTACGCCTCGGCGATGAACAACTCGTCGGCGTCCAGGGCCAGATTGTGCTCGGCGTTGGCAACCGCCGAGTCGAGCACCTTGCGGATGGTGAGGGCGGGACGCCGGTTGGTGAAATCGAGCACGCTGCGCGCCTCGGCCACCGGGAGGCCCCGGACGAGGTCGAGCACCCGCCGCACCTTGTAGGGCGACTGCCGGATGTACTTGGCCTGGGCGTGCGTCCTCATCGCTTCCTCACCGATCGTTCCCCGGCGTGGCCGCGGAAGGTGCGGGTCGGGGCGAACTCTCCGAGCTTGTGGCCCACCATGGATTCGCTGACGTACACCGGGACGTGCTTGCGGCCGTCGTGGACCGCGATGGTGTGGCCCACCATCTCCGGGATGATCGTCGAGCGACGACTCCAGGTGCGGATGACCTTCTTCTCGCCCTTCGTGTTCGCCGCCTCGATCTTCCGGACGAGGTGGTCGTCAACGAACGGCCCCTTTCTCAGGCTCCGTGCCATCGGCTACCTCCGACCCTTCTTCGAACGGCGACGAACGATGAACTTGTCACTTGCGTTGTTTGCCTTGCGGGTGCGCCCCTCCGGCTTGCCCCACGGGCTGACCGGATGGCGCCCGCCGGAGCTGCGGCCCTCACCGCCGCCCAGCGGATGGTCGACCGGGTTCATGGCGACGCCCCGGGTCTGGGGCCGCTTGCCCTTCCACCGGCTGCGTCCCGCCTTGCCGACCTTGATCAGCTCGGCCTCGGTGTTGCCGACCTGTCCCACCGTGGCGCGGCAGTCGAGCAGCACCTGGCGCATCTCACCCGACGGGAGCCGGAGCAGGGCGAGGTCGCCCTCCTTCGACATGAGTTGGATGGCGGTGCCGGCGGCCCGGCCCATCTTCGCCCCACCGCCGGGACGCAGCTCCACGGCGTGGACGACGGTGCCGGTGGGGATGTTGCGCAGCGGCAGGGCGTTGCCGGAACGGATGTCGGCACCCGAGCCCGACTCGAGGCGGTCGCCCACCGAGACCCCGACCGGGGCGATGATGTAGCGCTTCTCGCCGTCGGCATAGTGCAGCAATGCGATCCGGGCGTTCCGGTTCGGGTCGTACTCCACCGAAGCGACCTTGGCCGGGATCCCGTCCTTGTTGCGGCGGAAATCGACGATCCGGTAGCGGCGCTTGTGGCCCCCACCACGATGGCGCGACGTGATCCGCCCCTGGGTGTTGCGACCCGAGGAACGCTTCTGCTTCGCCAGCAGGGTCTTCTCCGGCTTGGCGGCGGTCACCGTCTCGAAATCGGAGACGGTCTGGAACCGGCGCCCCGGCGATGTCGGCTTCAGTTTCTTTACGCCCATGATCTCAAACCTCGAAGATGTCGATGGATTCGCCGATGGCGAGCTTCACCAGCGCCCGCTTGGTGTTGCGGCGCTTCCCGACCACCCAGCCCGTGCGCTTCTGCTTCCCGCCGCGGTTCAAGGTGTTCACCGACACCACCCGCACGTCGAAGATCTTCTGCACGGCCTGCTTGATCTCCGTCTTGTTGGACCGGGGGTTCACCACGAAGGTGTAGGTGTTGCAGTCCTGGATGAGGTCGTAGGACTTCTCCGACACGACCGGGGCCAGCACCACGTCACGGGGATCCTTCTTCATGATGCGTCCTCCCCGTCACCGGTCTCGTCGTTGGCTCCGGCGGCGTGCGCCTCGGTCCCCCGCGGGGCCGACTGGCCCAGCTCGAGGGTGCCGCGGCTCATCACGACCGTGTCCGCCCACAGCACGTCGTAGGTGTTGGCCTGGCCGAGGCTGCCGGCGATGACCCGCTCGATGTTGCGGAACGAGGTGATCGCCACCTTCTCGTGATCCTCGGCGAGCAGCAGCACCTTGCCGTTGACACCCATGGCGTCGAGCAGGGCGACGGCGTTCTTGGTCTTCGGCGTCTCCCAGTCCTCGAAGCTCTCGACGACCTTGATCTGGCCGGCGGCCGCCCGGATGGAGAGGGCGCTGCGCAGCGCGAGGCGCTTCATCTTCTTGTTGGTCCGCTGGGCGTAGCTGCGCGGCTTGGGACCGTGGGCGACGCCGCCCCCGATCCACTGCGGGGAACGGATCGATCCCTGGCGAGCCCGTCCCAGGCCCTTCTGGCGCCACGGCTTGCGGCCGCCACCGCGGACTTCGCCGCGGGTCTTGGTGGAGGAGGTCCCGGCGCGGGCGGCGGCGAGCTGGGCGGTGACCACTTGGTGCATCACCGGCACGTTCGGCTCGATACCGAAGATCTCCGGTGACAGCTCCACCTCACCGGTGCGGGTCCCGTCGGAGGCGTAGAGCTCGGCGAGCAGCTTCTCAGCCACGGTCCTTCACCGCCTCCCTGATCGCCACGAGGGCGCCCTTGGCTCCGGGCACGGCGCCGCGCAGCATCAGCAGATGGCGCTCGGCGTCGAGCTTGACGATGTCGAGGCTCAGCACGGTGTGCTGCTCGCCACCCATGCGGCCGGGAAGGCGCTTGCCCTTGAAGACCCGGGCCGGCGTGGCGCAGGCGCCGATCGACCCGGGCGCCCGGTGGACCTTGTGGGCGCCGTGGGAGGCACCCTGTCCCTTGAAGTTGTGCCGCTTCATCGATCCGGCGAAGCCCTTGCCCCGGGACACGCCGGTGACGTCGGCCTTCTGGCCCTCCTTGAACAGCTCGCCGATCGTGATCTCCTGTCCGATCTCGAACTGGGACGGGTCGTCGACCCGCACCTCGAGGAGGTGCTTGGTGGGGGCGACCCCGGAGCGGGCGAAGTGGCCGGCGGCGGCACGGTTGACGTGGCGCGACGCCAGCTCCTTGAAGGAGATCTGCACCGCGGCGTAGCCGTCCGTCTCGGGACGCTTGATCTGTGTGACGTGGACCGGCCCGGCCTTGATGACGGTCACCGGGATCGCTCGCGAGGCGTCATCGAAGATCTGGGTCATGCCCAACTTCTCGCCAAGGATCGTCTTCACGTCTTGATCTCCACTTCCACCCCGGCCGGGAGGTCGAGGCGCATCAGCGAGTCGACCGTTTTTGGGGTCGGATCGAGGATGTCGATGAGCCGCTTGTGGATGCGGATCTCGAAATGCTCCCGGCTGGTCTTGTCCACGTGCGGTCCCCGGATCACGCAGTAGCGGTGAATCCGGGTCGGCAGCGGCACCGGACCCTTGATCCTCGCCTGGGTGCGGATCACCGTCTCGGCGATCTTGCGCGCCGATTCGTCGACCACCGAGTGGTCGTACGCCTTGAGGCGAATCCTGATCCGATGCTCCTCTGCCATGGTTTCCTCGCTACTTCAGGATCTTGATGACCCGGCCGGCACCCACCGTC
>CAYQEC010000065.1:0-4111 GCA_964416425.1 uncultured Acidimicrobiaceae bacterium
TGGGACGTCCGCTAGGCGAGCGCCGCGGCGAGCGCCTCCTCGAAGGCGGTGAGCGTGGTGGCGACGTCCTCTTCGGAATGCGCCGCGCTCACGAACCACGGCTCGAGCCCGTCGTCGACCGGCATGACCCCGCGGCGGATCATTCCCTGCACGACGGCCTCGTAGAGGTCGGCGTCGTGGTTCGGGGTGTCGCGGAAGTCGTGGGGCGGCTCGTCGGCGAAGAACAACCCGAACATCGAGGGATGGCCGAGCAGGTGGGCCGCTACCCCGGCGTCGGCGCAGATCCCGGCGATGCCTTCCATCAGCGCCCGCCCGGTACGTTCGATCCGGGCGTGTGGCTCGCCGGTGGCGAGCAGGTCGAGGGTGGCGGCGGCGGCCGCCACCGCGACGCCGTTGCCGGAATAGGTGCCGGCCTGGGAAACGCCTCCCCGGGCCCATGCCTCCATGATCTCGCGCCGGCCCCCGATGGCGGCCACCGGGAAGCCGTTGCCCATCGACTTGGCGAACGTGCCGAGGTCGGGAGTGACGCCGAACACCTGCTGCGCCCCGCCGAACGCGATGCGGAACCCTGTCTTCACCTCGTCGAAGATCAGCAGCGAGCCGTGCTCGTCGCAGATGCGGCGCAGCCCTTCCAAGAAGCCGGGCTCGGGCATGATCCCAAAGCAGTTGCCCATCATCGGTTCGGCGAGGATGGCGGCGATCCGACCCGGATTGCTGCGGAACAGCCTCTCCATGGCGTCGAGGTCGTTGTAGGGGACGGTCCGGATCGTGTCCCGGATGGCGGCCGGGATCCCCGACGATGCCTGCAGCGGCACCGGGGAGCGGCGCGATCCGAGATGGTGGGGGGAGGCGCTGGCAGTGGAGAACAGCACGTAGTCGTGGACGCCGTGGTAGCAGCCCTCGAACTTCACGACGAGCTCGCGGCCGGTGTAGCCGCGGGCGAGACGCACGGCATGCATCGTCGCCTCGGTGCCGGTGTTGGTGAAGCGAAGCCGGTCGACGTACCCGACGGCCGCTTGCACCTTCTCGGCGGCCATCACCTCCCGGGCGTTGGTCATGGCGAAGGTGGTGCCTGCGGCGCAGGCCTCGGCGACGGCCGCGACCACCTCCGGCTGGGCGTGGCCGAGGATCACCGGCCCGAATCCGAGCTGATAATCGATGTAACGCGCGCCGTCCATGTCGTAGACGTGGGCGCCCTCGCCGCGGTCGATCACCAGGGTGTCGTCGTCACCCCAGTAGCGGAAGCCGCTGGAGACCCCGGAGACGAGTACTTGCTGCGCCCTCCGGAACCATTCACCGGTCGTGTCTCCCTGCAATCCCATGACTCTCACTCCTCGTAGGGATACCACCAGGATTTCTCCTGGAGCTCCATGTTCCAGTGCACGTGCTTGGCGGTGGTGAAAGCTTCGAGACCCTCCAGCCCCAACTCGCGGGCGTTGCCGGAGGCGCGCACGCCTCCGAAGGGGGCGGCCTGGTTGTCGACGACCGGGTCATTGATCCACAGGTTGCCGACGGCCAGCTCGGCGGCGGCGCGCTGCACCCGGGAAGGGGTGTGGGTGTAGAGGCTGGCGCCGAGGCCGTAGGGGGTGTCGGCAGCGAGCCGGAACGCCTCGTCGTCATCGTCGAACGGCATGACGGGCAGCACCGGCCCGAACGTCTCGTCGTGCATGAGCCGCATCGAATGGTCGACGCCGGTGACGACGGTGGGCCGCAAGAAGTACCCGGGGCCGGGAATCGCCTCCCCCCCGGTGACGATCCGGGCGCCGGCGGCGACAGCTTCGTCGAGTTGGCCCCGAACCCGGTCCCGGCCGGCGGCAGTCCGCATCGGGCCGATCTGGGTGGCGTCGTCCATCGGGTCGCCGACCCGCAGCGTGGCAGCGAGCCGGGCGGCGTTCGCCACGAACTCGTCGTGGACGCTGTGGTGGACGTACACCCGCTCGGTGGAGGTGCACACCTGGCCGGCGTTGAGGAACGCCGCCCACACCACGGCCTCGGCGGCGAGGGCGGGGTCGACGTCGTCGAAGACGATCGCCGGGTCCTTGCCGCCGAGTTCGAGGTGGGTGGGGCGGGTGAGGGCGGCGCAGACCGCCCCGATGGCGCGCCCCGCCGCGGTGGAGCCGGTGAAGGCAACCATGTCGACCTGGTCGTGGGACACGAGCCTTTCGCCGACGTCACGTCCGCCGGCGACGAGGTTCACCACCCCAGGCGGGGTGTGAGCGGCGAAGATCGGCCCGAGACGGAGGGTGCTGAGCGTGGTCTCCGGGGCACCTTTGACGACGACGGTGTTGCCGGTGGCGAGTGCCGGGGCGACCTTGAAGGCGAGCAGGGTGAGCGGGTAGTTCCACGGCACCAGGCATCCGACGACGCCGTACGGCATGCGGGTGACGAGCGAGAGCTGCCCGGGGTCGTTGGAAGGGACGACCCGCCCGCCGTGGACCCTGGCCAGCTCGGCGTACTGGCGGAACACGGCGACGGTGAAGTCGACGTAGAGCAGGTTGCGGCGGTAGGGGCGTCCGGTGTCGACGGTGAGGAGCCGGGCGACGTCCTCCCGTTCCGCATGGAGGGCGCCGGCGATGCCTCGCAGCGCCTCGGAGCGGTCGCCCTGAGCAAGGCCACGCCAGTCCGGGAGTGCGGCCGCCGCCGCGTCCACCGCGGCGTCGAGTTGGGGTCGGCTGGCCGACCGCGGCGAGGCGACGACGTCGCCGGTCGCCGGGTTCTCGATGTCGATCGCGGCGCCGCCGCCGGGGACCGAGTCCCCGCCGATGAGCAATGCCTCGATCACGTTGTCACCCCAATCCGGCGATCGTGCGCTGAAGCTACCAGGCCGGGCAATCCGGCACCCGGCGCGGCATTCTCGCGACCACCCCCGCCGGCGCGGCTCGTCCGCCGGCGACTACCACGCTCCGCTCCCGGTACACCACGCTGAGCGGGCTCCATCGACCCGTTCCGGCCTGGATTCAGCGCCCGATTTGACCCGTTGCACGTCATGGATGGCTGATCAGCCTTGCATGTGCCCTGGGGTGCGATACGTTGGAAGTCGTTGGGGGACATCGGACGCGGCTTCGCCGCATTTTTCGCATATCCCCCTCTTGGCCAATCGACGGGGAGACGGGCGTGGGGCCCGTCGAGGTAGGAAGGAAGAATCATGGGCTCATTTGGTGGGGCGTGGCTTGCCATGGCTACAGGGAGGAAGGCAATGGGGGACCGAACTCGACGGAGTATCGCCGCGCTCGCGGCATTCGTGATGATGGTGGCGTTGCTGGCCGTGGGGTCGGCTCCCGCCACCGCCGCCACCGGTGACGCCGTTTACAGGATCAATACCGGTGGCACGACAACGTTGTCCGCCACCGACGGCGGCATCGACTACACCGGCATCAGCGGCGACGTCACCTCCGGTGGCGTCACGGTGTCGGGTAGCAGCACTCGCTCGATCACCAACGGCATCAACGTGGACAACGCGGATCTGGCGCTCTCGGACACCGACGCCCAGACACTGTTCCAGAGCAACCTGTACTCGCAGAGTTCGTTCTCGTTCGGCTTCGCCGTCGACAACGGAACCTACGACGTCAAGCTCCACCTGGTGGAACAGATGGATGGCTACGTGCCTGGAGATCGGCTCTTCGACGTGTCGTTCGAAGGCGCAGTGTTGCTCAGCGATCTCGACGTGGTCGACCTCGCCGGAGCCATCCTCACGGGAATCACGGTCGTCGTTGAAGGAGTCGAGGTCACCGACGGCGTGCTCAACGTCGAGTTCATCAGTGACCCTGATGTCGCCAACATCCGCGGCATCGAGGTCATCCAGGGCGGGCCTGTCGCGGACACCACGGCGCCGGTGATCACCCTCAACGGTGCTGCCGAGATGAACGTGATCGTCGGTGGGACCTTCACCGATCCGGGGGCGACGGTGACCGACAACGTCGATCCGACCACCACGATCACCGGGGCCGGGTCGGTCAACACCGACGTGCCCGGTGACTACACGCTCACCTACAACCACACCGACGTCGCCGGGAACCCGGCGACGACGGTCACCAGGACCGTGCACGTGCTCGCCGGCGGTGCGGTGTTGTACCGGATCAACGCCAACGGCTCGACGTTGGACGCGACGAGT
>CAYQEC010000066.1:0-3902 GCA_964416425.1 uncultured Acidimicrobiaceae bacterium
AGCCGTTCGAGGACGTGCTGCGCGACCTCGACGACGTCATCCTCCCCGGGATCACTCACTGGCAGTCGCCCAACTGGTACGCCTACTTCCCGGCCAACTCCTCTCCCCCGTCGATCCTGGGCGAGATGGTGGCCTCCGGCCTGGCGGTCCAGGGCATGCTGTGGTCGACGAGCCCGGCCGCCACCGAGCTGGAATCGGCGGTGCTCGACTGGCTCGTGGACCTGCTCGGGCTCCCGGCGACCTGGAAGACCACCGGCCCCGGTGGGGGCGTGATCCAGATGAGCGCCTCCGACGGGGCCCTGGTGGCGCTGGTCACCGCCCGCCAGCTGGCGGCCGGGGGAGGGACCCACGACGACCTGGTCGCCTACGCCTCCGATCAGACCCACTCGTCGGTGGAGAAGGGGGCCCGAGTCGCCGGGTACCGCCACCTCCGGATCATCGAGACCGATGCCGTCTACGCCATGCGCCCCGACCGGCTGCGGGAGGCGATCGCCGCCGACCGTGAGGACGGCTTGAAGCCGGCCTTCGTCGCCGCCACCGTGGGCACCACCGCCACCACCGCGGTGGACCCGGTGCGCACCATCGCCGGGATCGCCCGCGACGAGGGCATGTGGTGCCACGTCGACGCCGCCTACGCCGGCAGCGCCATGATCTGCCCCGAGTTCCGCCACCACCAGGACGGCATCGAGCTGGTCGACAGCTACACCTTCAACCCGCACAAGTGGCTGTTCACCAACTTCGACTGCTCCGCCTACTTCGTGGCGGATCGGGCGCCGCTCATCGAGACGATGAGCATCCTCCCTCCCTACCTCCGCAACCGGGCGAGCGACTCGGGCGAGGTGATCGACTACCGGGACTGGCACGTCCCGCTGGGGCGGCGCTTCCGGGCCCTCAAGCTGTGGTTCGTGCTGCGCCACTACGGGGCCGAAGGCCTGCAACACCACATCCGCCGCCATATCGAGCTGGCGCAGGGCCTGGCAGGGCGCCTCGAAGCCGACGAGCGATTCGCCCTCGTCGCCCCCCACCCGTTCGGCCTCGTCGTCTTCCGCCACATCGCCGGCGACGACGCCACCATGGCGCTGGCGACCGCCCTCAACGACGGTGGAGCGGTGGCGGTGAGCCCCACCACCCTGCGGGACACGGCGGCGATCCGGGTCACCGTGGGACAGACCACCACCGAGCAGCGCCACGTCGACCGGCTCTGGGAGCTGATCGACGAGCTGGCGTTGCCGGTCTCAGGGTGATTCCGAGGCGCCCCGCTCAGCTGCCGCCCGGGCCGGAGCGGGCCAGGATGACGCACAGCACCGCGAGCACGATGGTGGCCGGGGCGAAGGTGAAGCGTTCCCAGTTGCTCTTCGAGGCCAGGTTCCCGGCGGTGTTGAGCACCATGAACCCGGCGAGGATCCAGGCCGCCACCCCGAGCCACCGCGCCGGATGCGGCCACGGCGGGTTCAATCCGGCCCGTGCCAAGACGATGAGGGCGGCGATGACGAGTACCACGGCGGAGGCGCCGCTGGCGAGCCGGTAGCCGGCCGGAAGCACGTCGTCCTGACCGCCTCCCCAGGCCATGTAGCCGAGCGGAGCGCCGGCGGCCAGGGCGATCTGGAAGGCGGCGATGGCGAGGAACAGGGCGGCTGCCACCACGCCGAGGGTGCGGGTCCCGGACATGGATCGTCCTTTCTCGTCGCGGTCAAACGTCGGGGAGCCGACGTTACCGCGCCGAGCCGGCGCCCTGCCGGATGATCCCGAGCAGCTCCCGCATCATGAAGGCGGTGGCCCCCCACAGGGTCCCCTCCGGGAACTCGAAGAACCAGAGGGAGTGGCCGTCCCAGTCGGCGGTGCGCCAACGGGTTTCGTCGAGCAGCTCGTCGAGGGCGGGCTCCAGGACGGCGTCCACCTCCCGGGGATCGGGCCGCAGCTCGGCGGGACGGGTGATGCGGGCCACCACTGGGACGATGAGGGTGCCGATCCTGCGGGCCGAGATCGGGGTGAGCCCGCCGATCACCTCGACCGCCGCCAGCGGGATGCCGACCTCCTCGGAGGCTTCACGAAGAGCGGCCTGCACCGGGTCCTCCCCGTCGTTCATGTAGCCGCCGGGGAAGACCACGTCGCCGGGGTGGGTCGGCATGTCGTCGGGTCGCTTCGTCATCACCACCCGCACCGTCCCCTCGGCGTCCTGGTAGAGGGGCACCAGCACCGCGGCACGGGCCGCCTCGGGGTGCGCCACGGGGGGAAGGTCGGTGAGCGAGTCCCAGATCTCCGGCATCCGGTGCCCCACCATAGGGGCACCGCCGTGCAGTGGTACACGGTGCCTCGTGGAGGCGATAGTCTCCGCCCATGAGCGTCCAGCTGAGCCAGCGTCCCCGGTTCACCCCCCAACTCGAACTGCGGCCGTTCCGCCGCCGCGACGTGGCGGCGATCGACGAGGCAGTGGTGGCGTCGCTGCCGGAGCTGGCCCGCTGGCTGCCGTGGGCCAACGTCCACTACTCGAAGACCGTCTCCCAGCAGTTCGTCCGGGACTCGCTGGCGGCCTGGGCCGAGGGCAGGGCCTTCGATTTTGCTATCCGGCGCCCCGAGGTACCGAATCGCCATCTCGGCAACGTCTCGGTCTGGTACACGTCCAAACCCAACCTCGTCGCCGAGATCGGCTACTGGGTACGCAGCGACGAGACGAGCCGCGGCATCTGCACCGAGGCCACCGCCCACGTGCTGGCGATCGCCTTCCAGGAGCTGCGGCTGCACCGGGTCACCATGCGCATCGCGGTCGGGAACCGGGCGTCGGAACGGGTCGCCGAGAAGCTCGGCTTCCTGCTCGAGGGAACCCTCCGCGGCGAGGTGAAGGTCGGGGAACGGTGGCTGGATCACACGGTGTGGGGGCTGCTCGACAACGAGTGGCGGGTGGAGCGCCGCCGCTACGAGGCGGAGGCCTGGGTGTAGCCGATCGGCGGGAACCTCACGACCGCCCGGCGGCGTTGCAGCACAGGGAGCAAAGCCCGTCGCTGCCTCCAGATCACGGTAGGGTGGGCCGTCCCCGCCGAGAGATGATCGAAGGGGTGTCGTGTCGCCGCGGACGCTGGAACTGATCCAACGCATCCTGATCGCCCTGGTGTCGGTGGTGCTGGCCCTCGTCGTCGTGACGGCCTTCCTCAAGGTGCTGGCGGCCCCTGAGGAGGGAACCTCCGACACCGTCGCCGGGCCCTCCCTCACCATCCCGGGAGCCGACACCTCGACCACCCTCCCGGGCGCAGAGACCACCACGACCAGCGCCGGCTCCACCTCCAGCACCAGCACCTCCACCACGGTGCTGGAGGACGCCCCCTGCACCGACGCCCGGCCCGCGACGGAGGGCAACACCGTGCTCCGGGTCTACTACCCGTGCGGGCTCAGCCCCATCGCCACCGATCGGGCCTGGGCGTACCGGGCGGTGCCGGAGACCGAGCTGGTGCTGACGTCGACGTTGACCGAGATGGTGAAGGGACCCGACGCCGAGGAGCAGGGTGAGGGTTTCCGCACACCGTTCGGTGCCGATTCGGAGGACTCGTTCCTCAGCGTCAGCCTCAACGCCGGTGACGCCATCGTCGACCTCGGCGAGGGGCTCTTCGGTCCCTCTGCCGCCACCGACGCCGGCGCCCAGGCGCTGGTGTCGACCCTCAACGCCAACGTGTTCCAGTTCTCCACGATCTCGTCGGTGGAATACCGGCTCAACGGGAGCTGCGACGCCTTCTGGGACGAGGTCCAGGGCACCTGCGCCCGCGTCACCCGGCAGCAGTGGGAGGCGCAGATGGCGGCGATCCGGCGCTGAGCCCGCGCGGCAACACGGCAGGAGTGCGGGCCGGCAGGACTGCAGGTAACCCTCCCCGGATCAGTCGCCTCCGGCTCCCTCTCTCACCCTCCCTGCCCAG
>CAYQEC010000067.1:0-3777 GCA_964416425.1 uncultured Acidimicrobiaceae bacterium
GGGCGGCCGTTGATGACCGGTGGTATCGGTTTCGCGTTCACACGGCAGAGGTCACCGGTTCGATCCTGGGAGCGCCTACAGCGCAGAAGCCCCTGAAGGGCAGCTGTCGCTGCTCGTCTCGAGGACGGTTGTCGAGGGGCTGGCTCGATCCCAGCAGGGACACGCGATGACGCGTCCTGATCCGACGGATCCCTCGTTGTGGAAGGAGCTCAATCCCTTCCGAGCCGCGCCGTGGCGAACGCCACCAGGTCGGCGACGGGCAGTTCGATGTCGGCGACGACGACATCGTCTTCGGCGGCGGGTCGTTCCAGTGCATCGAATTGGGATGCCAGCAGACTCGGCGGCATGAACTCGTGCGCCCGGTCGTTCAATCGGTTGGCGATCAGCGGGCCCGTGTCGACGAGGGGCTCCAGCGTCTCCT
Organism: uncultured Acidimicrobiaceae bacterium; assembly: GCA_964416425.1. Taxonomy (GTDB): domain Bacteria; phylum Actinomycetota; class Acidimicrobiia; order Spongiisociales; family UBA5794; genus CAYQEC01. The sequence goes on from CAYQEC010000067.1 coordinate 422, forward strand.
CATCGGCCTGGGGCTGGTTGCGCTCGGTGTCGGCGCAGTCGGGGTCGCCAACGTCATGGTCATCTCCGTGCTGGAGCGCCGCACCGAGATCGGCCTCCGCCGCTCCCTGGGAGCCACCCGTCATCACATCGGGCTCCTGTTCGTCGTCGAGGCGGCAACCCTCACCACCATCGGCGGGATGACCGGCACCACGCTGGGCGCCGCCATCACGTACGCATACGCCCACCGTCAGGGCTGGACTGTGGCGATACCGTCCGGCATTCTCGCCGCTGCCATTGGCGTCGCGCTTCTGCTCGGCATCGTCGCCGGCCTCTACCCTGCGGTTCGGGCCGCCACCATGAACCCGGCAGACGCAGTACGACCCACCGGCTGACCAATCCGGAGATACCCTCGATGCTGGCGGCGGTTCTCGGCTGGAACCGGTCCGCCGTGTCGTGCGGCACCCGCATCGTCAGGCGAGTTGGGGAGGTTGGCACCACGGCCGCCCGGCGAGCCGATGAAGGCAGCGAAGGAGCGCGGATGGGACACGCCGAGCGACCGAGCGGCGCCGCGGGGTCCGGGATCGGGTCCCGCCGCCTCCGGGCGCGGGCGATGCTGGTCGGTGGGGTCCTCCTGATCGGGGCCGTCGCCGGGTGCTCCGAGTCGGCGCCGCAATCCGAACCTCCCGATGCGGCACAGATGGTGGACAGCGGGTCGTGGTACGTCCGCGAGGCATGGCCCCACGACGGGCACCCCTACGAGACGGCGCACTTCGTCGTCTACAGCGACGGCGCCGGCCAGGAGGCACGACAGCGTCTCGGAACCCTTGCCGAAGAGGTCTGGGGCGAGATCATCGACGAGATGAGCCTCGATCCGGTCACGATGTTCACCTTCCCCGCCGGTCAGGACAAGATCGACCTGTACGCCAACCGCTCCCACGTCATCGAGGGCGGCGGGGCCCGTGGCTACTACGCCGGGGTGATCATCGCGTCGTTCGACAACGAGATCGGGGAGCCCACCAGCACCGCAACGGTGCGGATCAACCTGAAGCACGAGCTGGTCCACGTCGCCGAGGCGCTGCTGAAGGGCCGGTTCGTGGGCGACGTGCCGGTCGGCGACCCGCGGCGCATGCCGGTGTGGTTCAGCGAAGGGACGGCCGAAGCCGTCTCGGGCGGCTCGACCGGCGGGGCGCCGCGGACCCTCCACCAGGTCGACGAGTTGATCGCCGAATACGGGCGGATCAACCCGATCTCGTGGCAGGTCGACATACCCTTCTCGGACCTGGCCCCCGGGGCGTACTCCAACTACTACTACCCGATGGCCCAGCTCGCCGTCGAGTACCTGCTCGATCCCCGCGGCATGGACAAGACCCCCGCCGACCTCGCCGCCGTGATGCGGGACATGGGCGACGACGTCCCCTTCGCCGAGGCGTTCGAGCGCCACATGGGCATCAGCCAGGCCGACTACGAGACCCGGTTCTTCGCCCTCATGGACGCCTACCTCCCCCAGAGCGAGTTCCCCCTCGAGGCGGCCGGACTGTGGCTGGCGTCGCTGCTGGCCGCGATGGTGATGGCCGGCGCGGCGGTGTGGGGTCTGCGGCGATGGCCCGCCGCCGCCCCCGCCTCCCCGGCCTCCGGCCCGACGTGGACCGGGCGTGGCCGCGGCGCCTTCATCGCCGAGATCGGGGCGACGGCGGTCATCACGGTGCTGCTGGTGACCCGGGCCCTGCTCTCGATCGGACTCGACGACCTACCCCAGGACGCCAACCGGGCGCTGGCCTACGGGCTCACCGCCGGCTTCTTCGTCGCCTCCACCGGCATCCTGCTGTGGGCCCTCCGGCGCGGCCGCATCCGGTCCCGTCACGCCTCCCTGTTCCCGCTGCTGGTCCTCGCCGCCGCCATCGTCACCACAGTCCTGATCGACCAGGTCATCTGACGCGCCCGGAACTCAACGACCTGTGCGGCGGCGCCTCGCCTTCACGAGCAACCCCATGAGCCATCTCGGGGGTTGGGGCATGCCGATCTGCTCCATGATCCCCATGCGGTCGGCGACGCCCCAGTGCTCGGCGACCTTGCCGTCCTGGAAACGGCATACGTCGACCACGTCGATCGTCAGGGGAGTGCCCGAGGCGGGAAGCGGCCCAAGCGGGCCGCCGTGGGTCCCCTGACCGTGGAGGACGAAGCAGATCTTGGCGCCCTCCACGATCGTGTCGACGATCTCGAGATGGAGGTCGGGGATGGAGCGGCGCAAGCCGGCGATGCCGCGTTTCAGCCCGGCGAGGTCCGGTGTCGGGAAGCCCCGCTGATGCTCCACGAAATCGCTCGTGAAGAGATCGTCGAGGGCCTCGAAGTCGCCTTCGTTGAATCCCGCCTGGATGACGGCGGTGAACGTCTCGATGTTGTGGCGCTGCTCGTCGGTGCGCGGAAGTGGGGTCACGAGTCGTACCTTTCGGGCCTGATGGCAGAAGGACGGGAACCAACCGCAGTTGGCGACCTGCGAGCCCCGGCGAATGGGGCGAGGAAGGTGCCGGCCGACGTCGCCATGAATCCTCCTCCACGGCGTCGGCCGATCGTGTCGGCGCAGGTCGGGGGATGATACCCGCCCCGTGCTCCTCCCTTGGCGATGAGCCACGCGGCCAGGACGAGGCATACAACGACGACCACGACCAGTCGGCGACCGCGCTCCCGAAGAGAGGGGGCTTCGTCGCGGCCCCGATCAGGTGAGGTTCCCGGCACGCTCGACGTACGCCGCCGCGAGGATGAGGTAGACGGAGGCCGTCCAGGTGTACGCGCCGTCCCGGAGACCGCGCCCCGTGGTCGCCTCGAAGTTCTCTGCGAATCCCGAGCGCTCGCAAAGGGCGCGAAAGCGAGCGCTGACGTCGTCGGCCAGCTCCGGGTAACCCGAGGAGCGGAGCCCGTCCTCGATCAGGGCCGTCGCCGGAGCCCAAATCGGCCCACGCCAATAGCCGTCCGGTTCGTAGTGCGGCGAATCGACCGGTTCGGTGGCGAGCCCGAAGTCAGTCAGGTGCTCGACGACCCGCGCCGCCAGGGAATCGCGCACGTCGGTGGGAAGCCGATCACCGATCACCAGCGGCAGGAGATTGAGCAGGCTGGTGGAGGAACTCGACCGGCCGGACCGCACACCGAGCGCGACGAACGACTCCCCGGTCCACAGCTCGTCGATGAGCGCCTGCGAGATCCGGTCGCGTGCCGCGCTCCACGGCTGCGACGGTCGGCCGAGTTCCGCCGACAACTCCGCCAGGACATCGAGCTGGATGACGAGAAAGCCGGCCAGATCCGGCGCCTCGATCACCCGGTCCGCGTCGAACGTCGTGGAGTTGTCCCATCCACTGTCGTTGCCGTGCTGGTAGTAGGGCA
>CAYQEC010000068.1:0-3698 GCA_964416425.1 uncultured Acidimicrobiaceae bacterium
CCATGGTGATCCAGATGGCGATCAGCCGGTCCCGCGAGTTCCAGGCGGACCGCAGTGGGGCGCAGACCACCGGGTCACCCCTGGCCCTCGCCAGCGCCCTGGAGAAGCTGGAGGCCGGAACCCGCCAGTCCCCGATGCAGGTCAACCCGGCGGTGTCCCAGCTCTTCATCGCCGACCCATTGAAGGGGTTCGGCAACCGTGAGCGCGGCGGCGCCGGAGGCTGGACCCGCATGTTCAGCACCCACCCTCCCATCCCCGAGCGGGTCGACCGGCTCGAGAAGATGGCGATGGGGATCCGCTGAGCCGGGACCTCCTGCCGACATTCCCCCATCTCGCTTGTATACCTTGTATACGCTGGGTTAGACCTACCTTCGGAAAGGCCAGACATGAGGGCTCGACTGTTCGGCAGTGGGCTCCTGGTCGTCTCGTTGATCGCGATCGCCACCGTCGCGGCCGCCGAGGAGCCCCGCCCGGGCGGAACGCGGGCCGACAAGACGGCTGCGTGGGAGGGCATTCCCGATCTCGCCAAGGTGTCGATGCACCTGTTGCGGGCCCGGCAGCTCGATACGATCGGTGCCAGCGCGTCCGCCATTGCCGCCGCCACCCCAGAGGTGACCTACACGGCCGGGGCGCCTCTCGTGGAGATTCGCTTCGACGAGCTGGACGATGCCACGATCGCCGCAGTCGAGGCAGCCGGATTCCGCACCGTCGGCTCGTATCCCAAGTATGGGGTCATGGTCGGGTACGCCGGATTCGACCTCCTCGACGACCTCGCCGCCTTCTCCGAGGTGGTGGCGATTCGCCCCGAGTACGGCGCCACCACCACGGTTGGCGTTGCCACCAGCCAAGCTGACGTGTCGATCAACGCCGACGATGCGCGTTCCGAGTTCGGGGTGGACGGCAGCGGCGTGACGGTCGGAGTGCTCTCCGATTCCTTCAACAGCACCCTGGGGGGCGTGGTCTCCGGCTCGGGGTGCGCCGCCACGGTGTCCGGCATGTCGAACCAGGCAACCGGTGACCTGCCTGCTTCGGTCACGCTGCTCAACAACGGGGGCGCGGGCACCGACGAGGGTGCCGGCATGGCCGAGCTGATCGCCGATCTCGCTCCCGGAGCCGACCTCATGTTCCACACCGCCTACGGGGGCGAGGCGGGGTTCGCTGCTGGGATCGACGACCTGGTTGCCTGCGGCGCCGACGTCATCGTCGACGACGTCACCTACTTCGCCGAGCCGATGTTCCAGGACGGTCCGGTCGCCCAGGCGGCTCAGGATGCCGTCGACGCCGGGGTTCCGTTCTTCTCCTCGGCGGGCAATCAGGCGACCTACGGCATCGAGGCCGGCTACGTCGACTCCGACCCCGGCACCGACGGCACTGCTCTCGGCCCCGACCTCCACGATTTCGGAGGGGACGGCTTCGCCGCGGTGACGATCCCCAACGGAGCCGGTGTTCGCTTCGTGCTGCAATGGGACCAGCCTTTCACCGGGATGCTGGGCGAGGGTGCCGCAGTCGACCTGGATCTCTACCTGCTCTCCTCGCCGAGCCCGGCTGCCGCGGTAGCCACGTCGTCGGTCGACTACCAGGGGTGCTCGGACGAGACCCGCTCCGGCGATCCGCTCGAGATCATCACTTATGCCAACACCTCGGGGTCGACCCGGACTCTCTACCTCGCCGTCGGCCACTACTGCGGATCGGAAGACGTCGATTTCCGGGTGGCGAGCTTCGGCAACGGCAACAGCATCACCGCCCTCGGTTTCGAGAGTGGGATCTTCGAGGACCCGCAGATCTACGGGCATCCCGCCGCCGGGGGCGTCGCCGCCGTCGCCGCCGTGTACTTCGAGGAGATCGACGCCGGCGGGGCGGCGACCGGTGGTCCCGAGATCAACGTCGAGCCATTCAGCGAGGGCGGTGGAGAGATACCCATCGTCTTCGACGCCGTCGGCAATCGGTTTTCGGCAGGGCCGGTCACCCGGTTCAAGCCGGAGATCGCGGCGCCGGACGGCACCGACACCTCGTTCTTCGGGTCCGACACCGGCGACCCGGATTCCTACCCCAACTTCTTCGGGACATCGGCGGCGGCGCCGCATGCCGCCGCCGTGGCGGCTCTGATGCTGGACCTCGATCCCTCGCTCGCCCCGGCGCAGATCCTCTACGACCTGCGCAACACCGCGGTCGACATCGAGAGTTCCGGGCAGGACGATCTCTCCGGTGACGGGCTCATCGATGCCCGCGACGCCCTTGCCGGGCTCGGTACGCTGGACACTGCGGCGCCGTCCTGGCCGGGTGGCAGCGCCGTCACCTTCAGCAACGTGACCGAGACGGGAGCTCGCGCCTCGTGGAACGCCGCCACCGACAACGTCGGAATCACCGGGTACCGGGTCTACCTCGACGACGTGCTGCGGACCACCACCGCGGCGACCTTCGTGAACCTTGCCGGCTTCTCTCCGGGTGTGGGCTACACGGTGCGGATCGAGGCGGTCGACGCGGTCGGGAACGAGTCGACGACCGGACCGGAAGCGATCTTGCAGACCGGTGCATCGGGCAGCATCAGCGGGACGATTCGCGACATCGAGGGCCATTCGGTGAGTCTGGGGCACGTCGACGTGTTCGACGAGACCTTCTCGTACCTGTGGACGGTGGATGCCTCGCCCGGCGGTGCGTATTCGATCGACGCTCTCTACCAGGGCACCTACTACCTGGTGTTCTGGAACGGGGACACCGAGTTCATCTGGGACTACTTCGTCGAGCTGTATCGGGAGCAGCCGCTGCTCCGGACCGAGGTGGCGACGCCGCTCGTGGTGGGGCCCGGGGCGCACCTCACCGGCATCGACGCTCGGTTGCGGTGGCTGTATGACGACATGTTCGATCACGTCTTCGAGGATGACATCTACTGGATGGGGAATGCGGGGATCACCTACGGGTGCGATCCGCCGTTGAACCACCTCTACTGCCCCAATCTGAAGGTCAGCCGAGGCCAGATGGCGGCGTTCCTGGTGAGAACGCTCGCCCTGACCGATCGTGGCAACCACCACTTCGTCGACGATGACGATTCGATCTTCGAAGTCGACATCGAGAAGCTGGCGGCGGCGGGGATCACCTACGGGTGTGATCCGCCGGCCAACGATCGTTTCTGTCCCGACCAGCCCGTGACCCGGGGCCAGATGGCCGCCTTCTTGGTGCGAGCGTTCGGATTGGCGCCGGGGCCTTCGGATCTGTTCGTCGATGACGACGCCTCGGTCTTCGAGGCCGACATCGATCGGTTGGCGACGGCGGGGATCACCTACGGCTGCAACCCGCCCGCCAACGATCGGTACTGTCCCGACCAGCCCGTGACCCGGGGCCAGATGGCGGCGTTCCTGCACCGGGCGGTGATGACGGCGGCGCCGAGTCCGCGAACCCCCGAGGTGCCCCGGCCGGCGAAGGTGGCCGGCTCCGGATCCTGAGCCGACCCCATGGCCGGTTCCACGGCGGGTTTCCGGCTTGTCTGATGGTGGTGTGGTTGGGCTAACGTACGGTCCCGCTACGGCGAGCGAGACGCTGGGATGCCCGAGCGGCCAAAGGGAGCAGACTGTAAATCTGCCGGCTGACGCCTACGGAGGTTCGAATCCTTCTCCCAGCACCGTGGAGTAGTCTCCACCACACGCACGCCCTCTTAGCTCAGTGGTAGAGCGCCGCCATGGTAAGGCGGAGGTCCTGGGTTC
>CAYQEC010000069.1:0-3592 GCA_964416425.1 uncultured Acidimicrobiaceae bacterium
TCACCGAGATGAACAGCTCCTCGCCCACCTCCCGGTAGGTGTAGCCGCGGGCGATGAAGCGCAGCACCTCACGCTCCCGGTCGGTGAGCTGGTCCAGCTCCGGGTCGATGTCGGCCGGGATGGCGGCGAAGGCGTCGAGCACGAACCCGGCCAGCTTGGGGGAGAACACGGCGTCGCCGTCGGCGACCCGCTCCACCGCGTCGGCCAGCTCCTCGGCCGAGATCGTCTTCGTCACGTAGCCGCGGGCCCCGGCCCGGATCGTGGCGACGACGTCCTCGGGCGCATCCGACGCCGAGATGGCGAGGAACCGCACCTCGGGATGGGTCTGGTGCACCGCCTCGATCACCGCCCGGCCCCCGCCTTCGGGCATGTGCACGTCGAGCAGCACCACGTCGGGCTGCCGCTCCCGGATCATCTCGATGGCGGCCTCCACCTGGGAGGCGTCGCCGATCACCTCGATCCGCTCCGGCAGCTCGCTCTTGACCCCGGCGCGGAACAGGTCGTGGTCGTCCACCAGGAACACGGTCAGCGCTCGCCGTTCACTCACCACGGAGTCCCCTCGTCATCTCGATCCTCACCTCGGTGCCGCTCCCCGGCGCCGACACGATGGTCGCCGTCCCCCCGTGGCGTTCCACCCGCGCCATGATCGACTCCCGGATCCCCCTGCGGTCGGCCGGCACCGCCTCGGGATCGAAGCCGCAGCCACGGTCCCGCACGAAGACCGAGATCCGGCCGCCTTCCACCTCACCGTACACCGCCACCCGGTCCGCTCCCGAGTGTTTCGCCGCGTTCAGCATCGCCTCCCGGGCCGCCCGCACCAGCGCCGCCACGTCGCCGTCACACCCGGTCGTTCCCACCACGACCACGTCGATCGGAACCCCGGCCAGCGCCTCCACCTCGGCGGCCACCTCCTCGATCGCCTCCCGGAATCCGGCCTCCTCCACACGGTCGCCGCTGTCGTAGAGCCACTGCCGCAGCTCCCGCTCCTGGCTGCGGGCCAGCGTGGTCACCTCGGCCGGCTCGCCACTCCGCCGCTGGATCAGCGCCAGGGTCTGCAGCACAGAGTCGTGCAGGTGGGCTGCCATCTCGGCCCGCTCCTCGGCCCGGGCCCGTTCGGTGTGTTCGGCGGCGAGAGCCGCCTCCATCTGCCGGGTGCGCCGATCATTGGAGCGGATCACCCGCACCCCCCACGCCGCAGCGGCGCCGGCGAACAGGAACACGATCATCGAGCCGGTCGCCGCGGTGAGATCGGCTCCTTCGGTTTGGATCACCCGGTAGACGGCGGCGACCGTGAGCGCCGCCGCCGCGGTCATCCCGGCCCAGGTGCCGCGGGCATAGATCGAGTGGAACACCGCCGTCAGCGGGTAGCCGCCGGAGAACGCCTCGCTGCCGGCGAGGTCGGCCGACAGCAGCGTCAGGATGGCGATGGCGACGTCCGCCAGCAGGAACCCCCACGAACGGAGCGCACGGGTCGAGCGAAAGCTGAGGTAGCCCGTCAGCCCCGTCCACAACGCCGTCACCACCACCATGGCCACCACCACCGAGGGCCGGTCGGCCCGCGACCGCCCACCGGCGAGCGTGATCAGGGCCAGCACCGTCAACCAGACAGCGGCGAAGACCCGGTAGCCCACCACGACCCGCAGCAGCGACAGCTCGATGTCGACACGCCGCGGCCCGGGAATCGTGGTCACCAGGTCAGCGTACCGGGCGGCACGTCGTCACCGCGGTGGGGAAACCGAGCGGGGCTTGCCTGCGTCTGCCACACTCCGCGACGTCGAGCCATCGGGGCATCGGCGCATGTGGTCTCCGGGTACCCCGACGGAGGAATGGGGGGTTCCCCCCATAGGCGGAAGCGGCTCGTCGGTCGACGATGGCGGGGACCAAGGAGGTCGACATGGCGGCGAACCAGATCGATCGCGGCAAGATGGTGCTGCGGACCGTCCTCGTGCTGGTGAGTACGGTATTCGTGATCGGCGGAGCCGCTTTCGGGGCATCGATCGGCCACAACCGGATCGGATCCCCGGCGGGAACCATCGCCGGCCTCGTCATCGGAGCGGTGGCCGGTGCCGTCCTCGGCGTCGCCATCCAGAGCAGCACCTACGAGGGCGGATCGTCGGTGCGCTTCGTCACCGACGCCTACCGGCGTGGCCTCATCGACGAGGCGACCCGCGACGCCCTGCTCGGTGCCGCCGGAGCTCCGTCGTTCTCCGCCACGATCGTCCCTGCGCCTGTCGGGACGGAACCGGCCCGCCCGGCCGCAGCCGTCACCCAGCCGGCTGCCGTGACGGTCCCGGCGCCACCCGTGCCGTCGGCTCCGGCTACGCCCCCGCCGGCTTCCACACCCGTCCCGCGCCCTTCACGGCCGGCGCCGCCCCTGGCGCCGCGGCGTGACTGGCTGGCGCCGGCGCGGGCCCTGTGGAAGGCCCTCGCCTCCGACTTCGCCGTCCACGGCCTCACCTACCTCGGCGTCCTGCTCGTCTTCACCGCCACCCTCGGCTTCGTGGTGTTCGCCTTCTCCGACATCGGGGTCAATTACCGGCCGCTGGCGGAGCTGGCGATCCCGGCCAGCCTCTTCGGCGCCGCCTTCTTCCTGCATCACCGCGGTGCCCCCTTCGTGGGCACCGCCCTCGAAGCGCTCGGCGGCGCCGTCGCCGCAATCGTTGCGTTCGCCGCCTTCAGCGACGGCGCCGCCGTGCCACCCGACCTCGAGCGCGGGCCACTCGTTGTCGGTCTGTCCCTGGTGGCGTTGGTCCTGGCTGCCGTCTACGCCTTCGTCGCCCGCAGGCGTCCCTCCACCCCGCTGCGCTTCCTGGTCGCTCCCCTGGTGTGGACGGCGGTGGGCATGGTGGGTCTGGTCTTCCACGAGGAGCCTTCGGCGGCACAGTTCGCCCTGGTCCTCGGCGCCGTGGCCGTCACCGGGGCCGCCGTCGACCGCGTCGGCGGCAAGGCGGCCGAGGCGACCCGCCTCATCGTGTTGCCCGCCTTCGGTGTCGTCTCGGCTCTCGTGGTCGTCTTCGCCATCGCCGAGGGGGGGCCGCCCGTCCCGGTGCTCGCGGCTGCTGCCGCCGCCGTCGCCCTCGCCGAGTTCTTCAGCATCGCCCGCCGGGTCGCCTGGGCGATCCAGCCGCTGGCGGTGGTGGCGGGCGCCCTCGGGGTCCTCCCCACCTACCAGCCGGAATGGGTGCTGATGGGGGCGGGCCTCGCCCTGCTCGCCCTCGCCGAACTGTGGCTGCGCCGGGGCGCACCGGTCGGTGCCGCCCACACCATCGGGGCGGCCGGGCTCGTCGGCCTGGCCCTCGGCGGAGTCGGAGGGGTGCCGGCGGCAGCCATCGCCTCCGGCTCGGTGCTGCTGGTGTGGTCACACCTGCGGAGGCTGCGACGGATCGACGAGGTGACCGACTGGGTCGTGACCGGTGTCGCCGCCCTCGCTCCGGCGGTGTTGCTCGTCGGGCTGCGAGGAGCCGCCGACCCGGCCGCGGTCTCCGTCGGACTCGGCGCAGTGGTGCTCGCCGTCGCCCTGCTGAGCCTGATCCGCCATTCGGTCGGCTGGTTCTATCCGGCGCTCGTTGCCGCATGGTCGATCGTGACCCTG
>CAYQEC010000070.1:0-3570 GCA_964416425.1 uncultured Acidimicrobiaceae bacterium
GGCTCCTTCGGAGCCGCCTCGCCGGTCCCCCCTGATCCCAGGGGGGACGATAAGAATCCCAGGGGAGACGAAAGACCAGGGACCCCCTCGGCTCGCCCACTGCCTTCGCCGGTGCCGGTTCTGTCACCCTCCCTGCTGTGCAGGGAGGGTCGAAGAAGCGCCACCGCAGGTGGCGTCTGATTCGGGGAGGGTCACCGTGACGTCTCTCACATCAACAGGAACCGCGACCCCCCTCGGCTCACACGGCACCGAAGGTGGCGCCTCGCCAGGTCCCCCCTGATCCCAGGGGGGACGACAAGAATCTCAGGGGGGACGACAGGAAGGAGCCGCGTCTCGTTCGCCACTCCGAGCGTTTCCCGGCTACGAGAACGGCAGCTGGTCCTTCGGGAGATCGGCATACATGTGACCGAGCTCCCGGGCGAACTCCTCGTGCACGCCTCCCAGCCAGAGCCACGTCCCGTCGAGGCGTCCCGTCACCGTCCAGAGGCTACCTGCAGCCTCCGAGACCGGCAGATGCACCGTCACCGATCGTGAGGACGCGAACAGCGACAGCAACCACGGCAGCAATCCCCACAGCAGTAGGAGCCACGTCAATCGGGCGAGGTCGTGAACGTCCTGCGCCGGGTGCCGGTCGCCGGCAGCCCCGTCTTGACGCAGATCTCGGGGAACTTCCCGGCCTCGGCATCTTCGATCCTGATGGCGGCCTTCTGACGCATACGGATACCGTAGCGACCCAGGATCAGTTCCGAGAGCGTGCCCAATCGTGGTCGTTCGGCCTTGTTCCCGCCAAGGCATCACCCACATCACCGAGGGCGATGCCGACACCTACCGGGAGGCGGTGGCCCGGCTCTTTGCCGAGGCGCTCGACCTCGACGTGGAACTCGAGGATTCGCTCACGATCAACCTCGCCGGCACACAGCTTGCCGCCCGATACTCGGGCGGGTAGGGGCAACGGTCCGGCACGTCGCCGCCCTGCCCGATGTCAGCTGTTGAGAACGGCCACGGAGCAGGGGCATGTCGTCAGCACCTGTTCGATCCCGGGTCCGAGGTAGAGGCGGCGAGTGCCGGTCCGGGTCGACGTGCCGAGTACGACCAGGTCGGCGCTGGTCTTCCGGGCCGCCGCCAGGATGGCCGGCTCCACCCTGGGGCCCATCTCCACCATGGTGGCCGTTGCCACACCCAGCTCTTCCCCCCGGTCGCGCAGCTCGCTGACGATCTGGTGGGCGAGATCGAGCCGCTTGATCGGCCCGGTGTCGGTGACGGAGACCACCGGGCTCAGCTCGGACTCCACCACGTGCAGGGCGGTGACGGTCGTGTCGGGTCCGGCGAGACTGAAAGCGAGGTCGGCAGCCCGCCGGGCCGCCGGTGTTCCGTCGGTGGGCACCAGGATCCGTTGCGGTTGCCAGCCTTCGGGAATCGGCGAGCCGCGTACCACCAGCGTGGTGGTCGCCACCATGCGTACGATCTCGTCTACGACGCTCCCGAAGAGCGCATTCAGATCGGCGGCAACCTCGGTGGCACCGAGCACCACCAGGTCATAGCCTTTGGCGGCTTCCTCGAGAATCGCCCGCACCGGTTCCCCGGAGACCACCCGGCTGGTGACATCCGCATGTGAAGCGATCTCGCGCACGGCGTTGCGAACTGTCTCTCCGGCAACCTCGCGCTGCGACCCCCCTGCCACCGACATGAAGGTGACCGCCAAGTCTCCGGAGCCGGCCAGGCGGCGGAGTAGAGCCGCCTTCACCTCCGATCCGTCACCGGGTTCCCGGCGGGGACGGATCGGCACCAGCACCCGCCCGATCCGCCCGGCCGGACTTCCGTCGATGGCATGCTCCCGGCGGAGCCGGGCCGACTCGTCGGCCGACGGAGCGACCCGTCGCAGGGCCGCCTTGAGGGCAGGCGGGGTCAAGAGTGACGTGACCACCGCCATCACCACCACCATCGAGAAGACATCCTGGGTGAGGATCCCGAGGGAGCGGCCGACCGTGGCCACCACGATCCCGATTGCTCCCCTGGCCGTGAGGCCGATCCCGTACGAGAGGCTGGTCCAGTGGTCTGCTCCCACCAGCCACCGCGCCCCGGCATAGGCTCCGCCCAACTTTCCGATCACGGCGACCGTGATCACGGCCAAGGTGATGCCGGCGAGACGCGGGTGGGCGAGCGCCCCGATGTCGACCTTCAGCCCTGCCACGGCGAAGAAGATCGGTGCGAACACTCCGAGCGCCAGGCCCTCCAATGACTCCACCGCCGCCCCGGGCAGGCGCCGGACCCTGCCGAGCAGTATGCCCATGGCGAAGGCACCGATCACCGGCTCCAGGTGCAGCGCCTGGCTGAAGGCCGCCCAGCCGAAGACGAGCACGAGGATCACGGTGAGGAACCGATGCGAGGTGCCCGAGAACCCGTGGACGAAGCGAACCGTGCGCTTCACGATGAAGGGCCCGATGGTGACGGTTACGGCAAGGAAGAGGCCTACGGTGAGCACGGTCGCCGCCACCGCCGCCAGTCCTCCGCCCCCGTCGGCGAGCGCGATCACCATTCCGAGCACCGCCCACCCGGCGAGGTCGTCGACCATTCCCGCCGCCAGCATCGTCTGGCCGATGTCACGCCGCATCAGCCGCAGGTCGAGCAGGATGGCGGCCAGCACCGGGATCGCCGACACCGCCATGGCAGTGGCCAGAAATAGGGCGAACACCAGTCGCTGGTCGGGGTGACCGATCAGGTCGCGGGGGAACCACCAGCCCAATGCCAGCCCGGCGACGAACGGGAGCGCCAAGCCGCCGATGGCGACTCCCACTGCGGTACCCGCCCTCCGGCGGATCAATCCCAGGTCCGTCTCCAACCCGGTGACGACCAGCAGCAGCATGGCCCCGATCATCGCCACGGTCTCGAGCAGCTCGGCCTCGGCGGGCGTGCTCGGAAGCCAGGCGTCGGCGATCCCGGGGATCAGCGCTCCCAACACCGACGGGCCCAGAATGACCCCGGCCACGATCTCGCCGACCACCGCAGGTTGACCGATACGGCGGGCCAACTCGCCGAGCAGCCGGGCCGATGCGAGCAGCAGCGCCAGCTGGAGCAGCAGTTGCAGCACGTCGCCATGAGAGGGAGGCGCGAACGGAACGTCCACGAAGGCTCTCCTTCCTAAGCGCCTCCGGGGTTAGCTGACGGACTCGGGCTGGAAGGCTGCCCTACCCGGCACCGGCCGGGATTCGCCCCAATGATTCGGGTCCCCCGCCCCGGCTCGTTCGAGCCGGATTCGGCGTGATCGGAACGATACCCGCGTCAACCACCAATGGTGATCGAAACCGGGATCCAACATCGCGGTACGCCGGCGCGTTGCCCCACCGCCCGCCGCCACTGCCACGCGCCGCCACGCGCCGCCACCGCCCGCTGCGCGGCAGGAAAGCCGAGGCTCCGCGATCGTGAGCATGGCAGTGACCCACTCGGAACCAAGGGGCCGCGGCAGCCGCGGCGAGTCAACGCCGGTGGCGAGGTGCCCAACCGCCAGCGATCAGGGTGAGCGGCCGCTGGTGGTGTAGGTGTGGCCGAGGCGGCTCACCCAACGGTGGTCAC
>CAYQEC010000071.1:0-3279 GCA_964416425.1 uncultured Acidimicrobiaceae bacterium
CCCCTCCCCTGCTTTCGAGGCGTGGTTCCCCTGGAACCCGGATGCCGGCATCCCTACGGGTCTGCCAGAGTCGATGCTCCACACGCCGGCCACGCTGCAGGAGATCGCCCGGGTGCTGCGCCCCGATGGAAAGGCGGGGGTGGTGGGGCTGGGCCGGCCTCGCGGGGCGGCGGCCCGCCGCCTTCACCGGCTGGGGACCGCTGCGTTTCTGCCGGTGGTCGGTCTGCTCGCCGGGGCCCGGGAGGAGTACACCTACCTGCATCGTTCGCTCGACGCCCTGCCCCCGGCCGAGGAGTTGCTCGCCGGCGGGCCGCTTCGGCTCGAGGCGGTGTGGCGGATGGGGCTGCTCGGGTTCGTCTACGGGGCGGTGCTCGTCGCCGATTGACGGCAGGTCGAACGGAGCCGCCGCAGCCCGTACCGCGCCAGCACGGCACCGCCGACCACCGCCCACACCCACACCAGGTCGGCCCGCCCCTCGGGCCCACGCACCCGGGCGTAGGGGGTGATCCGGAGCACCTGGTAGTCGGGGCATGCGGCGTCGAGCTCGTCGTCGCTCATCGTGGCAGGGTGGATGCCGAGCATCGGCGCCACCGCCCCGGAGCCGACCAGGACCTCCCGCAGTAGGTCGATGCGGTCGGGCGAATCGGTCACGTCGGTCACCTCGGCGTACCAGCGGCCCCCCGGCAGCCACACCGTCACGTCCGGTTCGGCGAGCACGTTGCGGTACCAGTCGGTGCGGGGGCCGAACCCGGCGGTGACGTAGAGGTCGTCGCCGACCGCGGCGTAGTTGAGCGGCGCCAGGTAGCGGGTCCCGCTGCGCCGACCGCGGTGGGCCAGCACCAGGATGCGGCCCCCGACGGCGGGCCAGGCGTTGAGGATTCGCCCCATGCCGAGACGCCACATCGGGATCATGAGGACCCGGTTCATGCGGGCGAAGACCGGCCGCAGGTATTGGAGATCGTCGCCGTCGTCGGTCATGGCTCGCCTCTCGAGTACCGGCGCCCTCCCGGGCGCCGGAGAGAACCGTGCACCCGCCGTCGGATGCGCGACCCCTGGCGCGTTCCGGGCCGTCGACTCCGGACAGGCACTCCTACGGCACCCAGGACCGACCTGCTTAGGGCTGCTTCCTTCCGGACCTGACCCGGTTCACAGCGCCCCGCTGCGTAGGACCCGACCATCACCGTCGACGTCTCCCGGCGCTAGACCCAAAAATCGCTCACCCTCGGGCGGGAGTTCAGCCCCGCATGAAGAGGGTTTCGGGTTCAGGGCACCCCTAGCGCCCCACCTAGCACGGTTCGCTGCATGGTACCCGGCGCGGTGTTCACAGCGCCCGTCGCACCACAAGACGCCTCCCGACCCCACCGGAAAGGCCCATGGGCCCTTGTGGCCGATGGGCAGGGACGACCAGAATCGAAGGGTTGGGCGACGCGGGAGGTGCCGGTGGCGGCAATCCAAACGACGGGCCTCACCAAGACCTTCGGGCGCCTGGTCGCACTCGATGCAGTCGATCTCGAAGTGCCGGAAGGGGTGGTGTTCGGGTATCTCGGCCCCAACGGGGCCGGGAAGACCACGACGATCCGGCTCCTGATGGGGCTGCTGCGTCCCAGCGCCGGGCGGGCCGAGATTCTCGGCCTCGACACCCAATCCGAACGGGACGAGATACACCGCCGGATCGGCTACCTGCCGGGGGAGTTCGTCGGCTACGAGGACCTCACCGGCGAGCAGTACCTGCGCTACCTGGCGTCGCTGCGTGGTGGGGTCGACTGGTCGTACGTGGCGTCCTTGGTGGAACGCCTCGACCTCGACCTGGATCGGCGGCTCGGGGCCCTGTCGCACGGCAACCGGCAGAAGGCGGGCCTGGTCCAGGCGTTCATGCACCAGGCCGACCTGCTGGTGCTCGACGAACCGACCCTGGGGCTCGATCCCCTGGTGCAGCGGGAGTTCCTGGCGCTGGTGCGGGAGGCACGGGTCGCGGGGCGGACCGTGTTCCTCTCCTCTCACATCCTCACCGAGGTGGAGGAGGTGGCCGACGTCGTCGGCATCCTGCGCCGCGGGAAGCTGCTCGTCGTCGAGCAGGTCGACTCCCTCAAGGCCAAGGCGCTGCGCCGCATCGACCTCGTGTTCTCCCAGGCGCCGCCGGTGGTCGAGCTGCAACGGGTGGCCGGGATCCGGGAGCTGCGTACCAACGAGACGACGGCGCATCTGGTGATCGAGGGATCGACCCGGGAGCTGCTGGCAGTGGCGGCCCCGTACGGGATCGAGAACGTGGTGAGCTACGAGGCCGACCTGGAGGAGATCTTCCTCAGCTACTACAACCAGGAGACGGAGTGATGCTGGACAACGTCTTCGTCAAGACACTGCGGGACCAACGGCGCAGCCTGATCGGCTGGGGCATCGGCATCTTCGTGATGATCGCCATGATGGGCGCCTTCTGGCCGTCGGTGCGGGACATGCCGGACTTGGAGTCGTTCCTGAACAACTACCCGGAGGTGTTGCGGGAGCTGTTCAACATCGACGACTTCATGACCGCCTCGGGATACTTCAACGCCGAGCTGTTCAGCTTCATGGTGCCGGCGCTGTTCCTCGTGTTCGGGATCATGCGGGGGGCCCGGCTGGTGGCCGGCGAGGAGGCGCAGGGCACCCTCGAGGTGCTGCTGACGACGCCGGTTCCGCGGCGGCGGGTGCTGCTGCAGAAGGCGGCGGCGCTGGTGGTCTCGGTCGTCATCCTCGGGGTCGTGATGTTCGTCTCGACCGCCGTGGTGCTGGCCGCCTTCGGGGCCGACACCGCGCTGTCCGAGACCCTGGTCGGCGCCACCGCGGTGACCCTGCTCGGGATCGAGTTCGGGTTGCTGTCGCTCGCCATCGGGGCGGCGACCGGGAACCGGACCTGGGCGCTGGCGACGAGTGCCGCCCTCGCCTTCGGGACGTACATGCTGTACGCCATCGCCAAGATCGTCGCGGGTGTCCAGCCCTACGAGGTCCTGTCGCCGTTCTACCAGACCCTCGACGCCGGCCCGATGGGCGGCGGCTTCCGCACCGCCTTCCTGTGGACCCTGGTAGTGGGTGCCGTGGCGCTGGTGGTGTCGCTGCCGTTGTTCGACCGCCGCGACGTCCCCGCCTGACCCCCTGCTCCCAACCCAGGGTTGAGTACAGGAAAGCCCGGCCTCTCAGCCAACGGTTCGGCGGAGGGAGTGGGATTTGAACCCACGAGGCGGCGCAAACCACCTACACGCTTTCCAGGCGTGCGCACTAGGCCAGACTATGCGATCCCTCCTAGGG
>CAYQEC010000072.1:0-2743 GCA_964416425.1 uncultured Acidimicrobiaceae bacterium
TCGCCGACGCAGACCAGGCCGGCTATCGCGCCACCCATGAGGCGGGTGGCGGGAGCCTCTAGCCGGACAGCGTGCGGATTCCCTGCTCCCCTTCCGCAAGCATCCTCCTCGCCAACACGCGTTGACGCATCCGTTGGGTTCCATCGGTCCCCCCCGGAGTCGGCGCCCGTTCGATTGAGCCGTACCAGCGCGATGCCGGTCCCGACATCGGTCGCGCCCATTGGGACGGCCTCCTGGCAACGCGCCGTATGGACGTGGTGACCTCAATCGGACCCAGTCAGGGCCTCCAGCCCGCCCTCCACAAACCGGCGCGCACCCTGCATCACGCTGTCCGCATCGGCGCCGGCCTGGATCTGGCCGTATGCGGACGACACCACCGCCTGCACCATGGGAACCACCGCCGCGGCGGTGTCGAGCCCGATCTGCTCGACCGCTTCCCGCAGCGCGGCCTGCAGCGGGGCGTGAGCGGCCATGACCCGCGCGTGGCCCTCGGGGCTGAGGCCCGACTCCAACAGCGCAAATGCCGCCTGGTGCCGGCTGGCGGCCGCGGCCTCAAGCTGTGCGATGACAAACGCCTGGAGCCGCAACAGCGGGTCGCTCTCCGCCTCCATGGTGGCGATCACCTCGTCGGCCCACACCGTCACCGCCTGCTCGCAGATCGTTGCCACCAGATCCTCCCGAGAGTCGAAGTAGCTGTAGAGCGAAGGGCGCGACAGCCCGGCGCGGCGCGCCAACTCGGCAAGGGTCAGAGCGGCGGCACCCTCGTCCTCGACGATCTCGATGGCAAGGCGCGACAACTCCGCCGCCCGGGCTGCGTGATGCTCGGCCACGGTGGGGGCATCGATGCGCGGCATGGGAACATGGTACCGAACTTTCCTACGGTGCGTCGCCAACTTGACTTACCTACGGCCCGTCGATACCTTCGAAACCCACTGCCTCTCGAGGAGCCGCATGTACCTCGCACTGAGAGAACTCAAGTTCGCCTGGGGCCGCTTCTCCCTTGTCGGGTCGGTCATCGGCCTCGTCGCCATCCTCACCGTGATGCTCTCCGGCCTCGCCAACGGGCTGGTCAACGACGGCATCTCGGGGCTCCGAGCGCTGCCGGTCACCAATCTCGCCTTCGGCCCCAACAGCCACAGCACCTTCTCCCGCTCAACGATCGATGCCGGCACCGTTGCAGCGTTCGCCGCAGTCGGCGGAGTCGAAGCAGAACCGCTCGGAGTTGGGATATTCAACGCCAAGCTGGCCGACGGCACCGCAGTCGAGATGACGATGTTCGGCCTGGTGCCCAATGGCTTTCTCGCCTCCTCGGTCGCCAACGGGGACCGGCTCGGGTCGGGACCCGACTCGGTGGTGATCAGCCAGGGTCTGGCCGACTCCGGTGTGGCGGTCGGGGACCACCTCATTCTCGACCGCTCCGGCCTCGACATGGCCGTCGCCGCAGTGGCCTCCGAAGCCACCTACGGCCACGTCGACATCGTCTACGTGCCGATCGATCTCTGGCGTCGCGCCGCATACGGCTCGTCCACCACCTCGGGCGATCTCGCCTCGGCGGTGGCGCTCAATGCCCCACCCGGCGCCGATCTGGCAACCACCGCAGCTCGGGCTGGGGTCGGCGTCGTCACCAAAGCCGAGGCCTACAGCGGCTCCCCCGGCTACGCCGCCGAGACGTCGACGATGACGCTCATCCGGGGCTTCCTCTACGTCATCGCCGCCATGATCCTGGGAGCGTTCTTCACGGTCTGGACCATCCAGCGCCGTCAGGAGATCGGTCTCCAGAAGGCCCTCGGGGCATCCACCTGGGCGGTCCTGAAGGAGTCCCTGGGCCAAGTCTTCCTCGTCCTGAGTGCGGCGACCGTGGCCGGGGCCGCCATTGGCTACGGCCTCGGCCTGCTGGTGACCGGCGGCACCGTACCCTTCTCCCTCCAGCCGGGGCCGGTCCTCGCCGCGTCAGCCACCCTGATCGTCACTGGTATGGCAGGAGTCCTCGTCGGGGTGCGACGTATCACCCGGGTCGACCCGATCATCGCCCTCGGAGGTGCCGAGTGAGCTCCCTCCTCCTCACCGACCTCTATCTGTCCTACGGCGACGGCGACGAAGAGGTGGTCGCCATCGACCACGTCTCGCTCGCCGCAGAACCGGGCGAGCTGGTTGCGGTCGTCGGAGTGTCCGGAGCCGGCAAGTCGAGCCTGCTCGCGGTCGCCGGGGCGCTGCGCTCCCCCACCTCAGGCAGCGTGTCGATCAACGGCACCGACATCACCAACGCCACCTCGCCCCGGCAAGCCCAGATCCGGCGCGACCACATCGGATTCGTCTTCCAATCCTCCAACCTCTTCGAGGCGCTCACCGCCCGGGAGCAGCTCATCTATGCCGCCCGGATCGCAGGCCGCAAGGGCAAGGACGTCGAAGCCGCGGCGGATGAGCTGCTCCAAGAGGTCGGGCTGGCAGCCAAGAGCGGCAGGCGACCCGGCGAACTCTCCGGAGGAGAACGCCAGCGGGTCGGGATCGCCCGGGCCCTCATCAACGAACCCTCCCTGCTGCTGGTCGACGAACCGACCTCCTCCCTCGACCACAACCGCGCCCGGGAGATCGTCGGACTGTTGCGTGAGGAAACTCATCGCCGCCGCATCGGCACGGTGATGGTCACCCACGACCGAAGCATCCTCGACCTCACCGATCGCGTACTGACCATGTGGGACGGCCGGATAGGCCCTGCCAACCCGGCCTCAGAGGAGTGAATCGA
>CAYQEC010000073.1:0-2627 GCA_964416425.1 uncultured Acidimicrobiaceae bacterium
GCAGGGAGGGTCGGAGAGCCGTCGCCGAAGGTGGCGGCGATCCGGGGAGGGTCACCGTGCAGTCGACGCACCGCGACCCCCCTCAACTCACTTCGTTCCCTGGTCCCCGCTGATCTCCCGGGGGACGACAGCCGCGATTTCCCTCCCCGGAAGCGTCGGAACATGGACACTTCTAGGCTGAGAGGAGGTGCCGGCGACTGATGGGAGGCAGCTTTGAGCGACCGAGTCGACCAGCGGGACGCACCGTCGTTGGGGAACGTCCAGGACGTCGCCGAGTTGTCGGTCGACGAGCTCCGCAGCCGCCTCCAGTCCTCCCCGGACGGTCTCAGCGGCGCCGAGGCGCAGCACCGCCTCGACACCGTCGGCCCCAACGAGCTGCCCAAGGAGAAGCAGAACCCGGTCCTCAAGTTCCTCTCCTACTTCTGGGGCCCGATCCCGTGGATGATCGAGGTGGCCGCCATCCTGTCGGCGGGCATCGGACGCTGGGAGGACTTCGGCATCATCACGGCCCTGCTGCTGGCGAACGCCGGCGTCGGCTTCTGGGAGGAGTACCGGGCGGAGGACGCCATCGCCGCGCTGCAGGCGAGCCTCGCCCTCGAGGCCCGAGCCAAGCGGGACGGTGCCTGGACGACGGTGCCGGCCCGGGAGCTGGTACCGGGCGACCTGGTGCGGATCCGGGCCGGGGACATCGTCCCCGCCGACGTCGAGTTCGTCGACGGTGACCCCGTCGAGGTGGACCAGTCGGCGCTGACCGGCGAGTCGCTGCCGGTGCAGCGCGAGGCGGGCCAGCAGCTCTACTCGGGTTCGATCGTGCGCCGGGGCGAGTTGGAGGCCCTGGTGTACTCCACCGGGGCAAACACCTACTTCGGGAAGACGGCCCGCCTGGTGGAGGGCCCGGAGGCGCCGAGCCATTTCCAGCAGGCGGTGCTCAAGATCGGCGACTACCTGATCGTGCTGGCGGTCGCCCTGGTGGCGGTGATCCTCACCGTGGCGTTGTTCCGCGGCGACGGGGTGGCGACCACCGTTCAATTCGCGCTGGTGCTGACGGTGGCGGCGATCCCGGTGGCGATGCCGACGGTGCTGTCGGTGACGATGGCGGTCGGTTCCCACCTGCTCGCCAAACGCCGCGCCATCGTGAGCCGCCTCGCCTCGATCGAGGAGCTGGCGGGCATGGACGTGCTCTGCTCGGACAAGACGGGCACGATCACCCAGAACGCCCTCACCCTGGGAGACCCGTTCGCCATCGGCGGCACACCGGTGGACGACGTGTTGCTGAGCGCGGCGCTGGCGTCACGGGCCGAGAACAAGGACCCGATCGATCAGGCGGTGCTCGGCGGGGTGGAGCCGGCCCGGATGGACGGCTACACGGTCACCCATTTCCGGCCGTTCGATCCGGTGATCAAGCGTACCGAGGCGGAGGTGCACGGCCCCGACGGCGAGAGCTTCCTGGTGAGCAAGGGGGCGCCGCAGGTCATCATGGCGCTGGTTCCCGACGCCGCCACCCTGGGGGATCAGGTACAGCAGGCGATCGACGGGTTCGCCACCCGCGGCTACCGGGCGTTGGGGGTGGCTCGCACCGACGGCGACGGGACCTGGCACCTGCTCGGCATCCTCTCCCTCTTCGACCCACCACGGGAGGATTCGAAGGAGACGATCGCGGCGGCTCGTGACATGGGGATCGAGGTCAAGATGGTCACCGGTGATCAGGTGGCGATCGCCCAGGAGACCGCCACCCAGCTCGACATGGGCAGCTCGATCCTCGACGCCGGGCTCTTCGCCACGGCCGAGCATCACGAGGGCGCAGGCCTCGACGACGTCATCGAGCACGCCGACGGGTTCGCCCAGGTGTTCCCGGAGCACAAGTACCACATCGTCGACGTGCTGCAGCACCACGGCCACATCGTCGGCATGACCGGCGACGGCGTGAACGACGCCCCGGCGCTGAAGAAGGCCGACGCCGGGATCGCGGTGTCGGGGGCCACCGACGCCGCCCGCTCCGCCGCCGACATCGTCCTGTTGACCCCGGGCCTGTCGGTGATCATCGACGCCGTCAAAGAGAGCCGCAAGATCTTCCAGCGGATGAACAGCTACGCCATCTACCGGATCGCCGAGACCATCCGGGTGCTGTCGTTCATGACGCTGGCGATCCTGGTGTTCAACTTCTACCCGGTCACCGCTGTCATGATCGTGCTGCTGGCCCTCCTCAACGACGGCGCCATCCTCTCGATCGCCTACGACCGCGTCTACTACTCCCAGGAGCCGGAGGGGTGGAACATGCGGCGGGTGCTCGGCATCTCCACGGTGCTGGGCCTGATCGGCGTGGTGGCGTCGTTCGGGCTCTTCTACCTGGCCGAGCGGGTCTTCGACCTGAACCAGGACGTCATCCAGACCCTCATCTACCTGAAGCTGTCGGTGGCGGGCCATCTCACGATCTTCGTGACCCGCACCCGTGGCCCCTTCTGGTCGATCCGGCCGGCTCGGGTGTTGCTGGGAGCGGTGATCGGCACCCAGGCGGTCGCCACCCTCATCGCGGTGTACGGGGTGTTCATGACGCCGCTCGGGTGGAGCTACGCCGGGTTGGTGTGGGTGTACGCCCTGGCCTGGTTCGTGGTGAACGACCGGGTGAA
>CAYQEC010000074.1:0-2613 GCA_964416425.1 uncultured Acidimicrobiaceae bacterium
ACCCAACGAGTGCCGTGTGCGTCCGAGAGACATGAACACCGGTTCACGGTGTGTGATCGCACCACACGACTGAACTCACCTAGCCGACGAGGGCGTGGGTCCATTCGGTGATCGCCGCCCAGTCGCGGAGGTCGCGGCGCTCCCGCTTCTTCGGGGGATCGACGCCGCCGAACACGGTCACTGCGACAGGGTGGAGCCAAGGACGCTTCCCCAGGGCCCGGTCCAGCTGAGCACGGGAGCGCTGCCAGGCGTCGGCAGTGTCGTTGCGGGGACCCATGCCGAAGATGGCCACTGCAGGGCCATCCAACTCACCGCGGTGCCGTCGCAAAAACCGGTGGGCCCGACTGTGCCACCGCCCGGAATACAGTGCTCCGCCCAGAACGATGAGGTCGAAATCATCAACACGGCGCCGGACATGCCCGGCGGGAGCGACGGTGACGGTGTGACCACCCTGCCGCAAGACATCGGCGACAGCGTCGGCCACCTCAGCGGTGGAGCCATTCTTCGTGGCGTAGGCCACGAGCACCTTGGCCATGTACTCCTCCCAGTGGACCTCGAACGTTCACACTGGCCTCGTGCGGAGTGTAGGGGGCTCCGGCGGGGAGGTTCCCTTGCTGGATGTGCTGCTCAGCCGACTGGTGAGACCACCGTTGAGGTCAGTGGAGGATGAGCGTGAATGCGGTCTCGTCAGCCGCCGATGTATCACGCGTCGCGATCAGTCCACCGGCTCCAGCACCACCACGGCGGTCTCCACCGAGCGCCGCGCCGCGTACTCGTCCAGGTTCTTGTCGAGCTCCCGCCAGCGGTCCCACAGGCGGGCCCGTTCCTCGCCGTCGGCGGCCCGGGCCCGCACCTTACGCTGCCCTTCGGGGGTCTCGACGCTGACCTCCGGGTGGGCTTGCAGGTTGAGCCACCAGGCGGGCTCGGGTTTGGCCCAGCCGTTCATCGCCATCGTGACCAGGTTCGGGCCGTCGTCGAAGTAGCCGAGGATCACGGGCCGCTCCTCGCCGCTGCGACGCCCGATGGTGGTGAGGCGCATCATGCCCCAGCGGCCGGGTTTGGCACGCCGCAACCCGAGCCTGCCACCGGTGATCCGGTACAGGCCCCGGTGCACCTTCCAGGCGAGGCGAACGAACCACCGTGGGGGGAGCTTCGCTCGCGATTTGCGCTCGTCTGACATGAGAGACACCCCTTCCGAGACCGCTGCACCAAGGCTAGCGAGCGGCCCCGGGGCCGGGCCTCGACGAGCACGCTCGTCAACCGGAGGCAACGAGCTCGAGAGCGACGAAGCCGTCGTCCTGGTCGGCGAGATACGCGACGTGGCCGTCGAACGCGACGTCGTGCGGAGCGAACCGATCGTCTGAGGCGACCAGCGCCGGATGCTTCGGGTCGGACACGTCGTAGACCTCCACCCCCGTCTGGAGATTCGCCACCCAGAGGAGAGGTCCTTCGGCGGCGACGCCCCAGGCCTCGCCCTCCCTCCCGAAGACACTGAGCACCTGAGGCACCTCGGCCTCGGAGACGTCAAGAATCCTCACCCCGGCGCCGTGACAGCCGAGGAACATGAGATCCCCGTCGATGTCGAGGTCGAACGCTCCCTCCGTCCCCGGAACGGTCGTCAACAGCACGGGTGATCCCGGGTCGGACGCGTCGATCACCCGCAATCCCTCATCGGGCACCGCGGCGTACACCACGTCGCCGCCGCACCACAGGTCCCTGATCATGCCGAGCCCCACCAGCTCCCCGACACGACGCGGCGCCGCCGGGTCGGCGACATCGATCGCCGCCAGTTCGCCGTCCAAGCCGCCGATGAAGACGTCGTCGCCTTGGGTGCAGATGCCCTCGGCGGCTGCGCCGTCGACCGCTCCCAGCACCACCGGTTGCGATGGATCGGCGACATCGACCACGGTGAGGGCCCGTCCGCCGCCGCCGACGAAGGCGAGGTCTCCCTCGACGTGCACGGAGAAGGCCGCTTCGTCCTGTGCGACGGCCCCGGTCCGGACGAGATGCTCGGGGTCCTCGACGTCGAAGATGGCGACCCCGTCGTTGTCGGCCACATAGGCATGACCGCGAGCGATGGCGACGTCATAGGCGGGGCCGTTGTCGACCCCGTCGAGCCGCCGAATCGGTCCCGATGAGTCGCTGCACCCGGCAGAAGTGACGGTCACCACGAGCCAGAGAGTCAGCAAGCATCGAGCCGGACTCCCCATCGAGTGCATCAGGGCGGAGTGTAGGTCGAGCCCTCCGTGCTCATCGGCCCCGACCTCCGGCTCGCCTGGCCACCCGGGACTCACTCCCGGCAGTTGAGCCGGCGGTCGGCGACGCCTCAGGGCTCGATGCAGGTGACGCTGGGGACGCGATCGAGGTCGTGATCGAAGGAGGCGATGTCGTCGACTCCGGCGGACTCGGCCGAGGCGACGAGGTACGCCTCGGCGAAGTCGATGTGAAGCGTCTCGTACACCTCGAGAGCCCGCAGCAGCAGCGCCGGATCGAGCGTCCGGATCGCCGGGAAGGCGAGGATCGCGCGCACCAGTCGTGCCACCTCGAGGCGCGGCACGTCGTAGAACGACTCGAGGACGTAGACGGTCTCGGCGGCGATCAGATCGGCGAGGA
>CAYQEC010000075.1:0-2536 GCA_964416425.1 uncultured Acidimicrobiaceae bacterium
TGCAGCGTCCCATCCCCGCTCTCGACGGCGTCTCCCTCCTCGACCTGCTCGGCGAGGGTCGGCACTGTGACGTCCTCGAAGCCTGCCGCGCCATGTTCGACTTCCGCCGGGTCCAGTCGTGAGGACCGAATGGCTCCGCGACGGTCACGAGTGGCTGCGCGTCGCCGACCGCAGGTGGCGTGACCCCCTCGATCCCGCCTACGCCGCCGTCCGGGGTGGGCGCTGGAACCCGCCAGACAGCTTCCCCACCCTCTACCTCAACGAGGATTTGGAGACCGCCCGCGCCAACCTGCGGGCGTTCGTCGCCGCCTGGCCCTACGAGCCGGAGGATCTCCGCAACGACACCGGCCCGGTGCTGGTGGGGGCCACCCTGCCGCGCCGCCAGCGGGTCGCCGATATCCACTCCCCCGCCGGGGTCGCCGCCGCCGGGCTCCCCGCGGACTACCCGAGAGACGACGACGGCACCCCGGTGCCAAGGGAGCGGTGCCAAGGGATTGGGGTCGAGGCGAGGGAAACCGGGCTGCGGGGCGTCCGTGCCCGCTCCGCCGCCTCCGGCGACGGCCGTGAGCTGGCTTGGTTCCCGGCCACGGCCCGCAGCCGCGCCCACCGCACCCGTACCCTGCGCTTCGCCGATTGGTACTGGGCCTCGTAGCCGTCGCAACGGACCGGCCGGCTACGGAACGATCAACTCCGCATCGGGGTCGGTCACCGGCTCTGTATCGAGCAGGTCGAAATCCTGGTCGGCCAGCCACTGCGACCTCGGCCGCGGATGCTCGACACGATCCGCCAACTCCTCCATGCTGACCGCATCGGCGTCGCTGCGCCGCACCGCCGGATCAGCCGCCAACGCAGCGCAACAAGTGCCATTGGACCCGCCCGATCCCGGCGGGGCAGAATGCGCCCGCGAGTCACGCAACGGAGAAGGGGTGGAGGATGAAAGCCGGGAAGATCATCGTCGGGATCTTGAGTGCCCTCATCGGGATCGTGGCCATGGGCCTCATCGTCGGCGGTATCGCCCTCAGCTGGGCATACGGGACCCAGCGCGACGCCGACGGGTTCCTCACGAGTCCCAACTACGACCTCGTCACATCGGACTACGCCCTGGTGTCGGGCGACGTCGACCTCGCGTCGCATCCGGGCGACTGGTGGCCGTCGGGCCTCGCCGACGTCCGGTTCGACGTGCAGTCCAATCAGGGCAACGACGTCTTCGTCGGCATCGGCCCGTCGAGTGACGTCGACGCCTACCTGGGGAGCGTCGCCCGCGACGAGGTGACCCATCTCGGGGCGCGGAGTGGCGACATCTCCTACCGCCACCACGACGGCAGCGCCCCGTCCGCCGCACCGGGGCACGAGACGTTCTGGGTCGCCTCCGGGTCGGGCGCTGGGATGCAGAGCCTCACCTGGGACGTCGATCAGGGCAGCTGGAGCGTGGTGGTGATGAACGCCGACGCCTCCTCCGGCGTCAACGTCGACCTCGAGGCCGGGGTCCGCATCAGCATCCTGCTCGGTCTCGCCATCGGCATGCTCATCGGAGGTCTCCTCCTCGGCGCCGCCGCGGCCTTCGTGTTGGTGTGGGCCACCCGCTCCGCCAAGGTGGCCGAGCCAGAGACTGCCGCCGAAGCGGCCGCGGTGGCCGCGGCACCGGTCACCCCGGCCGGAGCCGGCTCCTACCCGGTGACGCTGGAGGGATCGATCGACCCGGATGTGAGCCGCGGCATGTGGCTCATCAAGTGGCTCCTGGCGATCCCCCACTACGTGGTGCTCGCCTTCCTGTGGGTGGCGTTCGTGCTGCTGTCGATCGTCGCCTTCTTCTCCATCCTCTTCACCGGGCGCTACCCGCGGGGGATCTTCGATTTCAACGTCGGGGTGCTGCGCTGGGGATGGCGGGTCGGCTTCTACACCTTCAGTGCCGCCGCCACCGACAAGTACCCGCCGTTCACGCTGGAGGACACCGACTATCCGGCCCACTTCGACGTCGCCTACCCCGAGCAGCTGTCGCGGGGCCTGGTCCTGGTGAAGTGGTGGCTGCTCGCCATCCCCCACTACATCATCGTCGGGTTCTTCACCAGCGGCTTGGTGTGGTGGACCACCAACCTCGGCGGGAACGGGCGAGCGCTCGAGTTCGGTGGGGGCCTCATCGGGCTGCTCACCCTGATCGCGGTGATCATGCTCCTGTTCACCGGCCGCTACCCGAAGGGCATCTTCGACCTGCTCATGGGCCTCAACCGGTGGACGTTCCGGGTTGCGGCGTATGCCACGTTGATGCGGGACGAGTACCCGCCGTTCCGGCTCGACCTCGGTGGCCGGGAACCGGTCGAGGGTCCACCACCGGCGACCGGTGGAGAGCCGACCGGTGCAGCTCCGCTGATCCGCTGACTGCCGATCCGTCCCGAGGACCGGCCGGCGCTGCGACGTGCCGGCCGGTCGGCGGTCTCGTCACGATTCGCCGTGCTCCGAACCCGCCAGCTTCTCGAGGGCTTCCCACAGCCGGCGCCGCTCCTCCGGGGTCTCGACCGTCCTGCGCAGTCGATGGGTC
>CAYQEC010000076.1:0-2255 GCA_964416425.1 uncultured Acidimicrobiaceae bacterium
GTTAGCGGACCGTCACGAGTTCGAGCGTTGCGGTCGCGCCGGCTGGGAGCTGCCTGAGCTCCCAGCCGTCGGCCGCGGCGATCCCGGAGTCGGTGGACGCCTCGAGAATCGGATCGCCGGTCGGGTAGCGCACGGTCAAGCCCGAGACCGGGGCGTTGCCCTCATTGGTGACCGTCACCGTATACCGGCCCCCAACGTCACCCGGCCCAAGCCGGGTGGAGGAGGCGATGACGACGGAGGGTTCCGTGTCGGACAGGTTCGGTGTCTGGCCGGTCGCGGGTGTGCCATCGATCGTGAGCATCGCCAGGATGGCGACGATCGCGACGATGGGGCGGCGGCCGGGGACGGTGAGGTTCATGGGGCTATCGTGGTGCTGCCACTCTCAGTAGTCAACGGCAAACGGGGAGTGTTTTCAGGCTCTCCGGCGGGCTAGTCACTGGCTAGTTGCTGCCGTTGAGGGAGAGCACGAAGGCGTCGACCTGGGCGGACAGCCCACGGCCGACGGCATCGGAGACGATCGTGAAGAACAGGGTGGAGAGCACCCCGACCGATTCGATGGCGAGGGTCACCGTGACCGACGTCGAGCCGTCGGGCTCGGCGGCGAGTTCGGCGGTGAGGTCCCCGGCGACCTCGCTGCCGTCGAGCCGGAACCGCATCATCCGGTCGGGTTCCGACTGCACCACGGTGGCCGAGCCGAGGAAACTGCGGGGCCCGATCACCGTCTTCCAGCGGTAGGAGCGGAGCCGGCCGTCCTCGTCGTGCTGCGGATCCCACACTTCCTCGATCGGACCGATGGCGGCCCACGTCGCGGCGTCCTGGAGGCGCTGCCAGACGGTGTGGGCGGGCGCCGCGGCAACGGCTCGGTGGGTGAAGCGCGACTTCGGCATCGGTCCCGGGAGCATAGTGGGCGCCCGCGGCATGGCCCGTCGCCGAGGTGATGCAGGCTCTCCCGGGGTATCCTGTCGCAGCTCATGCGACGGCGTTTCCTGCTCTCGGTTCTCGTAAGTGATCTGCTGGCTCTGGCGGTGGCCTTCGTCATCGCAGGCGCGATCGTGTTCGGCAAGCCGCTGCCATGGGACGCCCACCCCGGCCCGAACGCGTCGCTGGGGCCGCTCATCGGCCTGGTGACCGCCGGACTGCTGATCGGTTCCTACCTGAGCGTCCAGATGTGGGCCCAGGGGGCGCCTCGCCCCTCCTACGGGCGGGCGCTGACGATCCTCGGGTTCGAGGCGATGTTCGCCGCGGTGGGCGTGGTGCTGTTTCGCCCCTACTTCTCCCGGTCGTTCCTGGCGGTGACGCTCGTGGTGTGGCTGGCGGGGGCGAGCGTGCATCGGGCGGTCCGGCGGCGCCGGCCGTGGACGGAGGCGCTGCTGCTCATCACCCCCGAGAAGGGGCTCATCGACGACCTGCGCGACGCAGCCCACGCCGACGTGATCGGGGTGTTCGACCCGTCCGACGAGCCGCCGAGCGAGCCGGTGTTCGGCTGCACGTTGGTGCCCGATCTGCGGCCGGTGATGGCGGATCGTATGGCCCAGTACATCTCGTCGTGGAACCTCGCCGGATATCCGGTGCGGGCGTTGTCGACCGTGTACGAGGAGCACACCGGACGCCTTCCCATGGTGCACCTCGCCGAGGGGTGGGAGCTGTCGGCCCCGGTGGCGAGGAACGAATACGCCGCGGTGAAGCGGGGGGTCGACGTGGTGTTGGTCATCGCCACGGCACCCATCTGGATCGCACTGGCCGCGTTGCTGTGGGTGGTGGTGTGGCTCGACTCGAAGGGGCCCGCCATCTACCGGCAGGAGCGGGTGGGCCGGAACGGTGATCTGTTCACCCTCTACAAGTTCCGCACGATGGTCAACGACGCCGAGAACGACGGCCCCCAGTTCACCACCGTGGGCGACTCGCGGCTCACCCGGTCCGGACGCGTGCTGCGCCGGTTCCGCATCGACGAGATCCCGCAGTTGTGGAACGTGTTGAAGGGAGAGGTGAGCCTGGTGGGGCCCCGGCCGGAGCGCCCGGTCTTCACCGAGCAGTACGAGCACTCCATCCCGTTCTACGGCTACCGGCATCTCGTGCGTCCCGGGTTGACCGGGTGGGCGCAGGTCAACTTCGGCTACGCCGACAACGAGCGCGACACCATCGAGAAGCTGACCTACGACCTCTACTACATCAAGCACATGTCCCCGTGGCTCGACTTCCAGATCCTCGGCCGCAGCCTGTGGACGGTGCTGAGCGGCTTCGGAGCCCAGTAGCGG
>CAYQEC010000077.1:0-1153 GCA_964416425.1 uncultured Acidimicrobiaceae bacterium
GAGATCACCCTCACCGGGGGCAGGCTAGTGATCGACGACCTGGCCGGCGTCATGATCGGCCGCGACGAGACCTGGACCCAGGTCCCCTACGACACCTCGGAACCGTGGTCGACCATCGCACTCCGCAACCAGTGGAGCGCATTCCGGGACGGCATCACGCAGGGCCGCCCCCTGCACCCGAACGGGGAGGAAGGCCGGGAGACCATGGCGGCGGTCTTCGCCGCCGAGCAGTCGTCGGCCGAGGATCGAGAGGTCGCCGTCCCCCACCGCCAGCCCGATCCCGGTGGCGTCTCCGCCGGAGTCCCATGAACGGCACCAGTCACCCCGCCGCGGACCAGAGCGGCCGCCTGTTCCGGCTCGGCATCATCGGGCTGGACACCACCCACGCCGCCGAGTTCGCCCGTTGCCTCCGGCAGGGGCCCGACGCGGACCGGATCGGCGTCACGATCGCCTACCCGTGGGCCAGCTCGGCCGTGGCGACGTCGGGGCTCCGGCTCCCGAAGCAACGCCGGCTGATCCGCGACCTCGGGATCCCGGAGGCGGCGTCGATCCCCGAGCTGCTGGCCGAGGTCGACGGCGTGCTCCTCGAGAGCAACGACGGTACCGTGCACCTCGCCCAGGCGCTCGAGGTGTACCGGGCCGGGCTGCCCGTCTTCGTCGACAAGCCCTTCGCCGCGGCCCTCCCCGACGTCTACGCGCTGTTCGAGCTGGCGCGCCGCATGGAGGTGCGGGTCTTCACCTCCTCGGTGCTGCGCTACGTCGCCGGCGTCGCGGACGCCCGGGCCGCCGGGCCCACCGGGTGCGACACGTTCGGTCCCCTCCTGCTCGAGCCCCACCACTCCGACCTGTTCTGGTACGGCGTCCACGGCATCGAGATGCTGCACGCCGTACTCGGGCACGGGTGCCGCTCGGTCACCCGCACCGGCGGCGCCTCCTCCGACGTCGTCGTCTGCGAGTGGGACGACGGGCGCATCGGGGTCTACCGGGGCCTGCGCGACGCCCCTCCGGTGCACGGCGGCACCGCCCACCTGCCGGACGGCCCCCACACCCTCGGGGGCTTCGAGGGATTCGAACCCCTCGTCGAGCGCATCGCCTCCTTCTTCCTGGAGGAACGGCAACCGGTGGCAGCCGGGGAGACCGGGGAGATCTACAC
>CAYQEC010000077.1:1163-2224 GCA_964416425.1 uncultured Acidimicrobiaceae bacterium
CGATCGAGGTCGCCGAGGTCGCCGCCCGGGCCCGCGCCGCGGTCCCGGCAATCGTCGAACGAGCACTCGCCGCCACCGCAGCCACGAAATCGAACACCCCTGCCCGCCAGCCAATCGAGGGAGCACCAGCTTGAACGAGCAACTCCGAGGACCCGGCCCCTACCGAGGCTTCTGGTCCGTGACCGCCCACCCCGTCGCGCTCGAGCTCGCCGCCACCCTCGAGCCCGACTTCATCTGCATCGACCTCCAACACGGAGCGGATTGGGCACAGATCAGCGCCAGTACGTTCACGGCGCTCGATCGCTACGGCGTGCCCACCCTCGTCCGGGTCCCGGCCAACGATCCGGCGCCGATCGGCCGCAGCCTCGACCTCGGCGCCGCCGGGGTCATCGTCCCGCTCGTCAACACCGCCGAAGAGGCAGCGGCCGCCGTGGCCGCCTGCCGCTACCCCCCGGCCGGGATGCGCTCCTACGGCTTGCAGACCCCGCGGATCCCGGCCGGGGTCGACGGGGCACTCTGCGTCGTCCAGATCGAGACCAGGGAGGCGCTCGGCAACGTGCGGGAGATCATCGCCGTCGACGGCGTCGACTGGCTCTACGTCGGCCCCTCCGACCTCGGCATGTCGCTCGGCGGCCAGCCCGCCTACGACGTCGTGTCGATCTTCGACGGCTCCCATCCCCTCTCCGCCGAGATGACCGAAGCACTGGCGACCGTCATCGCCGCGGCCCGGGAGGCGGGCAAGCTCGCCGGGCTCCACTGCGCCGCGGGACGGGCCGGGCTGGTGGCCGAGGCCAACGGCTTCTCGGTGACCTCCATCGCCACCGACGTGTCCGCGATGCGGCGTGACATGGAGCAGCAGCTCGCCATCGTCCGTGGGCAGCAGGAGCATGCCTGAGCCCACCACGCCCGCCGATCCCTCCTCCGGGGTCGCAACGGTGATGAGCGGGGTGAGGCTCTGGACGGATCCGGCGGGAGACCCGGTCGACATCGTTGTCGCCGGCGGCCTCATCGAGGAGATCCGGCCCTGCACCGGCTCCCCGAGCCTCGACCGGCTCGCCGCC
>CAYQEC010000078.1:0-2085 GCA_964416425.1 uncultured Acidimicrobiaceae bacterium
GACGTCGGCCATGACCAGGCGCCCGAGGTCGGTGTGCACGTAGTCGATGAAGGCCCCGACCGTCTCCCCGCCGGGCCGGGCCCGCAGGGTGGCGTCGGTGGCGATGAGGTCGGCTCCGGCCGCGGCGAGGTCGGCGGCGTGGGAGCGCCGCGGGGTGATCCACTGGCTCCCCTGGTCGTCGAGCCATTTCACCAGGCCGATGACCGGCACGCCGAGGGCGGCCTTGACCGACCGCACGTGCTCGGCGCTGCTGACCCGGATCCCACAGGCGCCACCGGCCACCGCCGCCGCGGCCACCGCCGTCATCACCCGGGCGTCGCGCATGGGACTCCCCCGGCGGGCTTGGCACGAGACGATGATCCCGCCCTGGAGGAGCCGCAGCGTCGCGTTCACGGTTCTCGCCTCCAGGTGTGAACGAGGCCCTCGATGAGGGCCGGGGCGTAATCGCCGCCGGCGATGCGCAGCGCCCCCTCGAGCGGAGCATCGGGGAACACGTCGACCGTGGTCGCCGCCGGGAGGGACATCTCGAGGAGCCGCCGTAGCGTGGCGACCTGCGGCGATCCGGGCGCCGCCATCCCGCCGGTGAGGGCGACGCGCAGATCCGGTGCCGCTCCGAGGTGGCTGGCGGCGGCGACGACGGAGTGCGCCACCTCGGCGGCGGCGGCGGCGACGACGAGCGTGGCGGCGCCGTCCCCGGTGGCGGCGGCGTGGAGGACTTCGGGGGCGAAGGCGGCGAACAGCGAGGCGGGCGGGCGGGACCCGTAGACCTGATCGTGGAGCGCTTCGGGGCTCCCGAACCGGGAGAGGACGGCCGCGGCGAGCGCCGCCGACCCGCCTCTCCCCTCGAGATGGTCCAGCCCGGCCCGGATGCCGCGGCGCCCCACCCAGCCGCCTCCGCCGGCATCCCCGAGCAGAAACCCGCGCCCGTCGACCCGCCACCAGCCACCTGCTCCGTCGCTGGCGAGGGCGACGACTCCGGTGCCCCACGTGACGCAGACCCCGGCCGCCGCTCCGATGGATCCCGCGAGCCCGGCGGCCGCGTCCCACGCCACCTGCACCACCGGGCACCGCAGCGGGGTGGCGATGGCCCGACTCAGCTCGCCGTAGTCGCGCCGGGGGTCGAAACCCGACAGGGACACCGCGACGGTCGATGGCTCGGCCGCCGCCGCCGCCAGCTCTTCGGCGACGGCGCGCACTCCCACCACGTCCTGGGGGCCGTCGGCTTCGGGCCGGGCCCGGTACCCGAAGCGGCGTGTCGTCCGCACCCCGGCGGCGACGATGGCCGCCCGGGTCCCGGTCTGGCCGACGTCGATGGCGACCAGTGAGGAGCCCGATTCGTCCGGAGGCGAGGTCACGGCAGGCCGAGGTCCTTCACCGTCGATCTTCGATCCGGGAGCGTGTCATCGGTCGGCCCGGACGGTCAGGTCGAACTCATAGCGGTCGGCCCGGAACGTGGTCGTGAAGTGCTCCATGGGCATCCCGTACGGGTCGGAGGTGGTGCCGACGACCACAAGGGCGGCGGCCCCGTCCTCCGTCTCGAGCAGGTCGGCCTCCTGCGGCGGCAGCGTCACGGCCCGGATCTTCCGCCGGGTGCTTCTCATGTAGCGGCCGAACTGAGCTCTGAGGATCTCGTAGAGCGAGACCGTGAAGTCCTCGTGGGCGATGCCGGGGAATCGCTCCAGCGGCAGGTACGCCTGCTCGAGCGCCATCGGCTCGCCGTCGGCCAGGAGGAGACGGCGCAGCGACAGGACCTCGTCGCCGGGCTCGATACTGAGGGCGGAGGCGATTTCCTCCCCCGCCTCCCGGGTCTCGACCTCGAGCACCCGGTAGGAGGGGACCAGCCCGCGTTGCCGCATGTCGTCGGAGAACGACGTCGGCTGCAACACCTTGCCCACCAGCACCGAATCGGCCTTGTACGTCCCCGACCCGTGGACACGGGTGACGAGACCCTCCTCTTCGAGCCGGGTGAGGGCCCGCCTGATCGTCACCCTGCTCACCCCGAGTTGCTCGGCGAGGCGCCGCTCGGAGTCCAGTGACTGGCCCGGCTGCAGGTCGGTGAGGATGTGGTCCCGGATCCGCTGCTGC
>CAYQEC010000079.1:0-1935 GCA_964416425.1 uncultured Acidimicrobiaceae bacterium
ACTACGAGGCACCGACCTTCACCGGGAGCGACTGGGTGAGCCCGATCCTGGCGACGGTGCTGTTCGTCTACGCGGGCGGCGTCTTCCTCCGGGGTGGGCAGCGGGAGATCCAGGCCCGGCAACCGGGGATGATGACGCTGATCTCGGTCGCCATCTCCGTCTCCTACTTCTACAGCCTTGCGGTCTCGCTCGGGGTCCAGGGCAAGCCCTTCTACTGGGAGCTGGCCACCCTGCTGGACGTGATGCTGCTGGGGCACTGGATGGAGATGCGCAGCGTGCGATCGGCCTCCAACGCCCTCGAGCATCTGGCGGAAATGGTGCCCTCGGTGGCGCATCGGGTCGCGGCGGACGGGTCGATCGAGGACGTCGACGTCGCCGACCTCGCCGACGGTGACGTGATCCTGATCCGTCCCGGCGAGCAGGTGCCGGCCGACGGGAACATCACCGAGGGAACGTCGTCTATGAACGAGGCGTTCCTCACCGGCGAGTCGCGCCCGGTCGCCAAGGAAGCCGGGGACGAGGTCATCGCCGGCGCCGTCAACGGCGACGGGGCGTTGCGGGTGGAGCTGACCCGCATCGGCGAGGCCACCACCCTCAGCCAGATCATGCGCCTCGTCGAGGAGGCCCAGGCCTCCCGCAGTCGCTTCCAGACCCTCGCCGATCGGGCCGCCTTCTGGCTCACCGTGATCGCGGTCGGGTCGGCGGCGGTGACGATGGCGGCCTGGGTGGTGTTCAGCACCGAGAGCACCGGGTTCGCGGTGTCCCGGACCGTGACCGTGCTGGTGATCGCCTGCCCCCACGCCCTCGGGCTCGCCATCCCGTTGGTGAACATGAACGCCACCGGGGTCTCGGCCCGTAACGGCATCCTGGTCCGCAACCGGGAGGCGTTCGAGCGGGGCCGCAACATCCGGTTCGTCGCGTTCGACAAGACCGGCACCCTCACCGAAGGCCGGTTTGCCGTCTCCTCGATCGTGACCGACGGTATCGACGAGCAGGGGGCCCTTGCCGCCGCCGGTGCCCTGGAGCAGGCGTCGGAGCATCCGCTGGCGGCCGCCATCGTGGAGGCAGCCGAAGAGGCGGGAGTCGGCCACGGCAACGCGGAGTCGGTCTCGGCAGTGCCGGGCCGCGGGGTCGAAGGCACCGTGCAGGGACGGTCAATGCGAATCGGGCGGCCGGAGTGGGCGGCGGAGCTCGGGGTCGACACCGGCCCGGAGGTGACCGAGGCGCTGGCCGCGGCCGACCGGCGCGGTGAGAGCGCCATCGTGCTCATGGACGCTCAGAAGGTGGCGGCGGTGATCTCCCTCGCCGACAAGATCCGCGCCTCCGCCCGTGACACGGTGGAACGCCTCCGCCGGGTCGGCATCACAACGGTGATGGTCACCGGCGACGCCGAAGCCGTCGCCGCCACCGTCGCCGGCGAGCTCGGCATCGATCGCTACTACGCCCGCGTCCTTCCCCAGGAGAAGGCCGAGATCGTCGAGCAGCTGCGGCGGGAAGGACCGACCGCATTCGTGGGTGACGGCATCAACGACGCCCCGGCCCTGCTCGCCGCCGACCTCGGCGTCGCCATCGGCGCCGGGACCAACGTCGCCATCGAATCCGCCGATCTGGTGCTGGTCGAGGACGACCCCGACGACGCGGCCGGGGCCCTCACGCTGTCGCGCGCCACCCACCGCAAGATGATCCAGAACCTCGCCTGGGCGACCGGCTACAACACCATTGCGATCCCGCTCGCCGCCGGCGTGGCGATCTCGGCCGGGATCGTGATGTCCCCGGCGGTGGGGGCGCTGCTGATGAGCGTCTCGACTGTCATCGTCGCCGTCAACGCCATGCTGCTGCGCCGGATCGACCTGTCGAGCGACTGAGGCGGGGCGGCTCGTTGGGAGGTCACTGTGCAGTCCCTCGCCGCGACCCCCCTCAGCTCACTCCGCTCGC
>CAYQEC010000080.1:0-1911 GCA_964416425.1 uncultured Acidimicrobiaceae bacterium
CCCCTCGGCTCAACGCCAGCTCCGCTGGCGCTTCGCCGGTCCCCCCTGATTCCAGGGGGGACGAGAGAGGACAGGGGGAACGAGAGGGGACAGGGGGGACGAGAGAGGGAACCGGGATTGGCAGGCGAACGGAACCTGTTACACTCCCCCTCGGACGTTCGTCCGCGCTTTCGTTCATCCGCGAGGGAAAGTCTGCGTGAAAGACACGAAGACGGTCATCGAAGAGTTTGGTACGCATGGGACCGACACGGGTTCGCCCGAGGTGCAGGTCGCGCTGCTCACCGAACGGATCAACCACCTCACCGAGCATCTGCGGTTCCACAAGAAGGATCACCACGGACGGCGAGGACTGTTGATGATGGTCGGTAAGCGCCGACGGCTCCTCGGCTACCTCAGAGACCAAGATGTCGAGAGGTACCGGACGCTGATTGCCCGTCTCGGGCTGCGGCGTTAGGCACTAGGAGGCGGCCTCTCCGGGCCGCCTTTTGTTGTAGCCGGAACCAAATCAACGGGGGAGAGGCGGTTCAGTTGTCAGTGGTCGATGTTCGACCCGCTTCGAGGATCGACCACTGCCAATTGAGCGCTCTCCTCCCACAGTCAAAAAGGAGATGCGCGTGGCAGAGACCACCGTACGAGGCCAGATAGGCGACCGAGAGATCGTCTTCACGGCCGGCAAACTCGCCCAACTCGCGGACGGATCCGTTGTGATCCACGTCGGCGGCACCGAGGTGCTGGTGACGGCGACCGCGAGCAGGGGCCTGCGGGAAGGCACCGACTTCTTCCCGCTCACCGTCGACGTCGAGGAGCGGATGTACGCCGTGGGGCGGATCCCCGGCTCCTTCTTCCGCAGGGAGGGACGCGCCACCGAGAAGGCGACGCTGACCGCCCGCCTCATCGACCGCCCGCTTCGTCCCTCGTTCCAGGAGGGCTTCCGCTCCGAGACCCACATCGTGGCGACCGTGCTTTCGGCCGACCTGGTCAACCCCTACGACGCCCCCGCCCTCAACGCCGCTTCGGCGGCGCTCACCCTCAGCCCGATCCCGTTTCTGGGACCGATCGGGGCGGTGCGCGTGGCGCTACGCAACGGGGAGTGGATCCCGTTCCCGACCTTCGAGGAGCTCGAGGAGTCGGTGTTTGAACTCATCATCGCCGGCAAGCGCAACGCCGACGGCGTCGTCGACATCGCCATGGTCGAGGCAGGAGCCACCGAGCAGGGGCATCGTCACGTCACCGCGGGCCAGCCGCCCAGTGACGAGGAAACCGTCGCCCGGGGTCTCGAAGAGGCCAAGGGCTACATCGGCCAGCTCATCGACCTCCAGCTCCAGCTCCGTGAGCAAATGGGTGCGCCCGAGCCGGTCGAGTTCCCGGTGGTCGAGGACTACTCGCAGGAACTGTACGACCGGGTGGAGCAGGTGGCCCGTCCCAAGCTGGTCGAGATGGGCATCGTCGCCGACAAGCAGCAGCGCCGCGAGGCGGAGGCCGGAATCGCCGAAGCCACCACCGCCGAGCTCGGCATCGCCGAGGACGACGTGGAGACACTGGCGGCGGTCAAGAAGGCCTTCCGCGCCGTGCAGAAGAAGGTGATGCGGGAACGGGTCGTCGCCGACGGTGTTCGCATGGACGGCCGCAGCCTCACCGACATCCGGCCCCTCAGCATCGAGGTCGGGGTGGTTCCCCAGGGTCACGGCTCGGCGCTGTTCCAGCGCGGCGAGACCCAGGTGCTCAACGTGACGACCCTCGGCATGTTGCGCATGGAGCAGATGCTCGACACCATCTCGGTGGAAGAGACCAAGCGCTACATGCACCACTACAACTTCCCGCCGTACGCCACCGGCGAGACGGGCTTCATGCGTGGGCCGAAGCGGCGTGAGATCGGGCACGGAGCGCTGGCCGAGAAGGCGCTGCTCCCCG
>CAYQEC010000081.1:0-1811 GCA_964416425.1 uncultured Acidimicrobiaceae bacterium
CGTAGCGCAGCACCAGGTGGTCGAAGTTCGACTTGTGGGAGGGGAGGAACACCAGCGGGTAGCGCTCGCTCATGGTGTAGATGGCGGCCAGCTCCTCGTCGTCGTAGTGCAGCCCGACGTAGGCCTTGGAGATGAGCCAGCGGATGGTGTTGGCGACGAGGTCGATGGTGAAGGGGCTGTGGCTGGCGGCGATCTCCCGTACGTAGCGGCGGCAGCGGGCCCCCATCAGGCCGACCGGGGCGCCGCGCTCGGCGGCGAGGCGGGCGACGCCGCTGGTGAAGGAGCGGCTCTCGGTGAGGCTCTCCCGGACGAACTTGGGGACCTTGTAGCGGCTGCCTCGCAGGCTGCGCTCGGCCCGCTCCAGGGTGAGCCAGGCCCGTTTGGCGACGAATTCGGGGAGTGAGGTGCCGCTGCGGCGGGGCCGGCCGGCGGGGTCCTCCCAGGCGGTGCGGAGCGCCGAGGCCCGGCTCGGGATCCCCTCGATGATGCGGCAGCGGTCGGGTCGGGTGCGGTAGACGATGGTCTGGCGGATCGGCGGCGGGTCCCTGGGGTCGCCGAGGCTCACCAGGTCCCGGAAGGCGGCGGTGCGACGCCCGTGGCGCAGCGGGGGGAGCCAGGCGATGCGGAGCGGCACCAGCAGCGGGTCGGCGTCGCCTTCGAGGTAGGCGGTGAGGCGGGGGTCGAGGCGGCGGCGGCGGCGCCGGGTCTGGGGGAGCAGCGCCACCCGCACGTCGCCGGGGTCGACCTCGGGGGGACGGTGCCGTTCGATCCAGCCGTCGAGGATGCGCAGCTCGAGCGATCCGACCGCCTCCAGCAGGAACAGGTAGGGCCCGGGACCTTCGGGCCAGCCGGGTTCCTCGGGGAGGGCGGCGACGGCGTAGACGTTGGTCTCCATATCCGCACGAGTGTAGGAAGCCCGCGAAAGGTGATGCTGGGCGCGACACGGCCCGGGCAGCTCGGCCCGGGCCATGCCACGGGGGGAAGTGGGGTCAGTTGGCGGTGTGGTGGATCCCTGCCATTTCCAGCCTAGCTGCCAGGTCCTGGCGGTCAAGGGTTTCGCCGCTGCGGCGGTCAGTCCCAGCCGAGCTCGTGGAGGCGGTCGTCGTCGATGCCGAGGTGGTGGGCCAGTTCGTGCAGCACGGTGCGCCGGATCTCGTGGCGCAGCTCGTCCCGGCTCAACCCGAGGGCGAGGTGGGGCTTGCGGAAGATGGTGATGGTGTCGGGCATGGCGCCCCAGTAGTCGACGCCCCGTTCGAGCAGCGAGATGCCGTGGTAGAGGCCGAGCAGCCCCTCGCCGCCGGGGTCCTGCTCCCGGGTGGGGGACTCCTCGACGATCACCTCGAGGTTGTCGAGGTGCTCGACCACCCAGTCGGGGAGGGTGTCGAGCACCTCGTCGACGACCCGCTCGAACTCCCTCCGGGTCATGCCCCCACGGCGGCTCGGCGGCGGGAGGTCACGGCTCATGAGGGGAAGATTAGGAAGTGGTGGAGCTTCAAGTACCGTGACCTGATCGTCGAACGCCCCAGACCGACCGAAAGGACATCGTGAACTACTTTCGATCCGGCCTTCGGTTGGGTGTGGCGTTGCTCTTCGGCGCCGTGACGTTCCTTGCGTCGATGACCTCCGGCTGCGATGCAATGGGCGGCGTCTCGAGTTGGGAACGGTGCCGCTCATGGCTGGGCACCCCGACGATCGAATGGCCGGGGGGAGACCTCTCACCCGTCTTTCCTCTCCTCCTCGGTATCGGTGTCGGCGCCCTGGTCTGGTGGCGCCTCGGGGAGACGCCACCGAAGCGCCACGAGTAGCCGCCC
>CAYQEC010000082.1:0-1678 GCA_964416425.1 uncultured Acidimicrobiaceae bacterium
CGATGACGACTCGGATCCCGTGCTGGTGGCAGGCGGCGAGCATCTCCTCGAAGGCCTCGTTGCCGCCGAGGATCGGGTCCACCCGGAAGTAGTCGTGGGTGTGGTAGCGGTGGTTGGCGACCGACTGGAAGACAGGGTTGAGGTAGACGGCGTTGACGCCGAGGTCGGTCAACCAGTCGAGGTGCTCGACGATGCCGAGCAGATCGCCGCCCTTGTAGCCGTGTGTCGTCGGCGGGGTGTTCCACGGCTCCAGGTTGAACGGCTTGGCGACCCGGGGGGACACCGCGAAACGGTCCGGGAAGATCTGATAGAAGACGGCGTCGGCGACCCAGTCCGGCGGTCGGTCGAGTGAGGACATGGAGCATGACGATAGACCCGAGGCAGCGGGCCGGCACGCACCCTCCGACCCGGGATCGATCAGGGCTCCTTCAGCGCCTTCCCCAACCGGCGGCGATCGCGAATCCCACGAGCACCCACGCCGGCCGATCGAGGTGACTACTGACGAACTCGGTGCGGAACGACCAGAGCCACGATCCCGTCCTGCTGCCCGGCCAGCCCCAGAAGAACATCGGCAGCGTCATCGCCAGGAAGAGCGGGACGATTCCCAACGCGACCGGCGCCTTCCAATCGAACCGGCCCCGCGGCACACGGTTCCCCATCGCCACGCCCACAATCGTCCCGGCCAAGACGAGCAGCGCCGCCCCGACGAACCAGCGCCACAGCTCCCAGTTGAATGTGGCGCTCAGGTGGTCGCTGAAACTCTCGAACCAGCCGGCTGCCCAGTAGAGGAGGAGCACACTGCCGACAGAGGCTGCGAGCCGAGCGGCCCATTGGCGGAGATCGGATCGGGTCCCGGCCATCGTGTCCTTTCGTCCGGCGCGCGCAGCATAGGACGCGATCAGGGCCGGGGTTCGCCGTCGGATCGTGTACCCGGCGGAGACGGGCCGGCACGCACCTCCGGCCCGGAATCGATCAGGGCGCCCGGGCTTGACGGCCGGCTCTCAGCCGAGGGCGCGGTAGAGGAAGGCGGCCATCTGGCCCCGGGTCACGACCTCGGCGGGGCAGTAGCGGTCGTTGGCCGGCGGGTTGCAGCCTCGGGTGACGTCGGCTCCGGCGAGGGCTTCGATGTCGTGCCGGAACTCGGAATCGTCGTCGACGAAGCGGTTGGCGGGGCCGGCGGGGAGGTCGAGGGCCCGGACGAGGAAGGCGGCCATCTGGCCGCGAGTGACGGGCTGGTCGGGGCAGTAGCGGTCGTTGGCCGGTGGGTTGCAGCCTCGGGTGACGTCGGCGGCGGCGAGGGCTTCGATGTCGAGCCGGAAAGTGGAGTCGTTGTCGTCGATGAAGCGGTTGGCGGTGCCGGCGGGGAGGTCGAGGGCCCG
This sequence comes from uncultured Acidimicrobiaceae bacterium, assembly GCA_964416425.1. Taxonomy (GTDB): domain Bacteria; phylum Actinomycetota; class Acidimicrobiia; order Spongiisociales; family UBA5794; genus CAYQEC01. Next base: position 1,380 of record CAYQEC010000082.1, read on the forward strand.
GACGAGGAAGGCGGCCATCTGGCCCCGAGTGACCGGGTCGTCGGGGCAGTAGCGGTCGTTGGTCGGCGGGTTGCAGCCGCGGGTGACGCCGGCGTCCGCCAGCCAAACGATGTCGTCCTCGAACACCGAATCGTCGTCGTCCCGGAACGGCGGGTTGAAGATCCCGCCGTCGTCACAGCCGATGCGCTCCGGGCCGAAGGCGAGCGAGTCGAACTGGATCTCGTTGGCCACCGCCGACGGGTCGCCGCCGTAGTAGACGTCGAACCAGAAGCTCTTGATCTTGATCCAGTCCTCGTCGG